>NZ_JBIBJK010000025.1:0-18278 GCF_042958635.1 Streptomyces sp. NPDC007971 | reverse complement strand
GCTACGGCAACGACCCCCGCTTCGCCTCCATCTGGGTGCAACAAGACGGACCAGCGGTGGAGGCTCGCCACAATCTGACCTCCGACCAGCACCAGCAAACGGTCAACGACCTGTTCGGCAGAGGATTCCGACCCATCTGCGTCAGCGGTTACTAGTGCCGCATCAAGCTACGTTCGCCCTGTTCACCACCTCATGGAGGCGGTCGTCGCCGGCATGCTTGTTCCGCCAGATGATGTAGCGACGGACCATGCTTCCCTGCTCCTTGTGGCTGGCGTGGTCGGTGCCATCCAGCGCGAAGTAGCGCAGGGCGGTGAACTGGGCCTCGATCCGGTTGAGCCAGGAACTGTTGGTCGGGGTGTAGGCGATCTCCACGTTGTTCGCCGCCGCCCACGTCCCGACTCGCTGACACCGCTTCGTCGTCAGGTGTGGTGAGTAGTTGTCGCAGACGATCGCAATGCGTACGTCCACCGGGTGCAGCGAGCGCAGGTAACGGCAGAACTCCAGGAACTTCGACCTGTTCTTGGTCTTCTTGATGTGCCCGTAGAGCTGGTCTTTGGCCAGGTTGTAGGCGGCGAACAAGTGCCGGACCCCGTGCGGGCGGGTGTAGGTCGCCCGGCGGCGAGGTCGGGAATCTCGGTTGGGGTCCTTGTGTTTGCCGCCGCGTTCGGCCCAGTGCCGGCCGGGGTGCGGCTGCAGGTTGAGCGGCCCGAACTCATCCACGCAGTAGATGACTTCGGGCTCGCCTTCCTCGGGTATGACCTCACCGTCGGCGATCGCGTAGAGGTGTTCGAGACGGGCCTTCTTGGCCGCCTAGTCGGGGTCGCGTGAGGTCTTCCAGGTCTTTATGCGTTGAAACGAGACGCCCTCCTCGCGGAGCAGGGCCCCTTAGGCCCTCGTGGCTGATGTCGTCGACCACCCCCTCGGCGACCAGGAAGTCGGCCAGCTTGGCCAGGCTCCAGGTTGAGAACGGCAGGCCGTGCTCGGCCGGCTTCGACTTTGCCATCTTCTTGATCTCCCGGCGTTCCAGGAGAGTGAAAGTATTCGGCCGGCCACCCTTGCACTTGGGATAAAGCGAGTCGAAGCCGTCCGTGTTGAAGTTGTGGAGCACGTCGCGGACCCGGTCCGGGCTGGTGAACGTCACCTCGGCGATCTTCACCACCGGCATGCCCTGCGCGGATAACAACACCATCTGAGCCCGCCGCCAGGTCACCACCGAACCAGTGCCTCTGCGGATGATCCGCAGCAACCGCCTGCCCTCGTCGTCAACAATTCCCCGGACCCACACGCGTTCAGCCACGTGATCATTCTCGCCGTCTGTTGCTACCCGGAACAGCAACTGGGCGACACATCACGACAGGGCGAACGTAACTTGATGCGGCACTAGATGCTGAGCTTGTCGGGGCCAGAACGGCCCGCCGCGTCCTCCAGGACCCGCCAGATCTGTGCGGCCGTCCAGTCGCGGTGCTTGAACCCTCGTCCTGGTTCTGACTGAACGCGAGGAAAAGAACAGTGTCGCCGTCGCCTTCACCGAATCCTTCTGCGGCGGAAGCGATGTGTGGCCTGTCAGCTGTGGCGAGGGCCGCCAGCCGGGCACCGGTTGAGGGTGGACATTTTCGTGGAGGGGCCGACCCCTCGGGGGGAGGCTGCCGCGGGGGCGACGGTTCGGGCTTGGAGAGGGAAGCGGCGAAGGAGCTCGTTCAGTAGTTGCCGGGCTCGCTCGGCCTGGCCACGCACTTCGGCAGCAGCCTTCTTGTGCTCCTCGCACCGGGAGCAGTACAGGCTGGACGGGGAGGGGTGGCGGGTGCCGCATGAGCGGCAGCGTTCTGGAACGGGCGACTTTCCTGGCGGTTCGGGCCAGGCCAGCGGGAGGGGGTCTTGCGGAATGTTGCGGTGGCGGGCTCGGACCCGGTTGTTCATCACCGTTACTCCTGGGTATGCGGCCGACGCGGAGCCGTCGGCCGATGGTGGACGAGTTCGATCTGTGGCTGCGCATGCCGACCGCTCAGAACGTCGGGGCGGCGCTGAACCGCTGGGGTGGGGGACCGCATGAGGAACTTGTACGCACGGATCATCCGGCCCACCCCCCTTGGATGAGGTCGCTTGATCATAATGCGGTGGCGTATGTCACCGCGCTGGGAACCAAACCCCGGTATTCGCACCGGTCGTCACGTTGCTTACAGCCTTCACGCTCACTTGGTGTTCGTTACGCAGTACCGACGCGGCGTCTTCGATGACGCCATGCTGAAGCGGTGCGAGCAGATCATGCGCGAGGTGTGCGTCGGCTTCGAAGTGGAGCTGCGTGAGTTCAACGGCGAGGCCGATCACGTTCATCTGCTGGTGCACTACCCGCCGAAGGTGGCCCTGTCCAAGCTGATCAACAGTCTCAAGGGCGTCAGATCCCGGCGCCTGGGGGCTGAGTACACCGGCCGTATCAACCGCATCGGCATGGGGTCGGCCTTCTGGTCCCGCTCATACTTCGCGGGTTCGTACGGCGGTGCACCGCTGACCGTGATCGGGCAGTACATCGAGGGCAGGCGCCGCGGCCACGCTGTCGCACACCTACAACCCACCTGCGATCGCCGAGGTCCGGCTCAACGGCCGACCGGCCGGGGAGGCCGGGATCAATGCCCTGGTCGCGCTCGGGCACCGGGTTCCGGTCGTGCTGATCACAGGCGATGACGTCACCGCCGCGCAGGTCCAGCCGTTCTGCCCCGGCATCCGGGCGGCGGTGGTGAAGAACTCGGTCTCCCGCTTCGCCGCCGACAGCCTGCACCCGGAGCAGGCCCGCGAGGTGATCACGCAGACCGCCGGTGCCGCGGTGCGGCGGCTGGAGGACGCCCGGCTGCCCGCGATCGCCCTGCCCGCCACCCTGACCGTCCGCTTCCGCAAGGCCGATCTGGCCGAAATGGCAACGTGGATCAACGGTGTGACGCACGAGGACGAACTCACCGTCCGCCTCCGGGACGACGATCCGGTCCGCCTGTACCGGGCCTTCGTCACCGTCGTCCTGCTCACCCGAGGCATCGCCGAGCAGCTCCCGTACATAGTCCAGGAAGACGGGCGCGTCGCCGGCTTCGGTGGACCGGCACCGGCACCGGCAGACGGACGAGGCGCAGCTCGCAGGAGGTCTCCGTCCGTACGGGAGCGTCGGCCGGGGCGGGCTGCCCCGCCATCTGGCCGGGGCGGGCCCCCCGCCTTCGGTCGGCAGGCAAGGACACCGCACCCCGCCGGTGCCGCGCGGTGGCCGTCCTGTCGGCCCACACTGGAAGGGACAGTCGTGGATGGGACGGGGCAGCCGATGCGCGCTTGGGTGGTGGACCGGCCGGGGCCGATCGAGCAGGAGCCGCTGCGGTTCGTGGAGCGTCCCGTCCCGGTGCCGGGGCCCGGCGAGCTGCTGGTGCGGGTGCGGACGTGCGGTGTGTGCCGTACCGATCTGCACGTCGCAGAGGGCGATCTGCCCGTGCGCCGGGCGGGAGTGACCCCTGGGCACGAGGTGGTCGGCACGGTCGCGGCCACCGGCGCGGACGTGAGCGGGTGGACGGTCGGCGACCGGGTCGGCGTGGCCTGGCTGCGCCGCACGGACGGCACCTGCCGGTACTGCCTGCGCGGGACCGAGAACCTGTGCCCCGGCTCCCAGTACACCGGCTGGGACGCCGACGGCGGCTACGCGGAGTACACCACCGTGCCCGCCGCCTTCGCCTACAGGCTCCCGGCAGGCGTGGAGGACGAAGCGCTGGCGCCACTGCTGTGCGCGGGCATCATCGGCTACCGCGCCCTGCTGCGGACGTCGCTGCCGCCGGGCGGGCGCCTCGGGCTGTACGGGTTCGGCGGCAGCGCTCATCTGTGTGCTCAGGTCGCCCTGGCGCAGGGAGCCACCGTGCACGTCCTGACCCGCGACGAGGCCTCCCGGCGGCTCGCGCTCGACCTCGGCTGTGCGTCGGCCCGCGGGGCCCGGGACATGCCGCCGGAGCCACTGGACGGGGCGATCCTGTTCGCACCGGCCGGTGACCTCGTGCCGGTGGCACTGCGGGCGCTGGACCGGGGCGGGGTGCTGGCGGTCGCGGGCATCCATCTCAGCGACGTCCCGGTGATGCGCTACGAGAGCGACCTGTTCTACGAGAAGGAGCTGCGCAGCGTGACCTCGAACACCCGGGAGAACGGCCGCGACTTCCTGGACCTCGCGGCCCGGTACGGCGTCCGGGCCACCACACACTCCTACCCGCTCTCGGAAGCACAGCGAGCGCTCGGCGACCTCAAGGCCGGGCGCTTCGACGGGGCAGCCGTGCTGCTGAACAGTCCGTGACCCGTGCCGCCCGAAGCGCCGCAGCGTTGCGGGTGTCGACCGCTCGGACCGAACCCGAACCCGCGTTCCTCGCGGGGCTGCTGAGCCCGCGGTGTGCCGCGGAGCGGACCGCGTCGCGGCGCTTGCCGGTCTCCCGAGTCCGGGGTCCGGCCGGAAGGCCCGAGCCCCTCGCCCGCGATCACTGAATTGACGGCCGTCCGCTCGGTGCACCGTCCTCCTGGTGCAGCTCCAGGCTCGTCGTCAGGTGGATCTGGGCCGTCACCCAGTGCGGGGCGGCGGCGGAGGCGCCCTGGTCGTGCACGGTGCGGGCCAGGTCGTTCAGGAGGCGGGCCGCGTGGTCCAGGCCGGTGTGACGCAGGCGGTCCGCGCTGTCGGTGAGGGCGGTGCGGGTTGTGGGGGTGACGTGGCGCAGGCCCTGGTGGGCGGCGTCCGCCAGCGTCGTGAGCGCCGTCCGAAGGGCTGCCGTGATCGGGTCGGTGGGGCGGTGCGGGGTCGTGCTGAGCGTGGTGTCGCCCGCGCCGGGCGCCAGGTCCGGGAGGGTCATGCCCTCGGCGGTCAGGACGGCGAGCGGGTCCAGCACCATCCGGCCGCCGGCCCGGCCCAGCATGCCGCTGACGGCGCGGATTCCGTCGTCGGCCAGGGCGGTGGCCAGCGCGTCGAGGCCGCCGGGGCACAGCGGGTTGTACTCGGCGTGGAGGCGGACGTCGTTGCCGGCAGGGTCGCGCAGGACCGCTTCGAGGCGTTGTGCGGCAGGGTCGTAGCCGATCTCGTCGACGGCGTCGACCATGACGACCCGTACCCCGTCGGCCGCGACCCGCGGGCGGATCAGCCGCGGCGGGCGCTCGCCCGCCGCCCGCAGGTGTGCGGCGGTGTCCCGCAGCAGCAGGCTCCCCGGGAGTTCCGTCCAGGCCGAGCCGACCGGTGTGATGCTCGTGGCGGCGATCCGGCCGCGGGAGAGGGTGACCGTGCGGTCGGCGGCGCGTGCGGTGTGTTCGCTGACGACGTTGGCGGTGGCCAGCGCGTGCAGCGGAGCGCCGAGCAGGCGGCGCGTGGACAGGTCGTGGCCCGTGGGGGCCTGGTCGTCCGTCAGCTCCCAGCGGGTGCGCAGGACGAGGGCGATCCCGGCGTCGGCATGCGCGAAGTACGTCTCGGCCGTACGGTCGCGGGCGGTGCCGCCGATCCGGCAGCCGAGGGCCACCAGCCGTATCCGCCGCAGCGGTGTCACCGGTGCCTCCGCGGTGCCCAGCACCCCGGCCGGGTCGTGGCGGGAGGCACGGTGGCGGGCGTGGAGTTCGGCGAGGAGCAGGGCCAGGCGTTCGGGGGTGTAGCGGGTTGCGCGGGCCGTGTACGCGTCGAGTTGCTCCCGGAGGTCGGCCACGGCGCCCGCGGGCCAGTGCTGGGAGGTGGCGGTCAGGGCCCGCCCGGCACGGCGGAGCGCGTTGGTGAAGACCGGTCCCGCCTGCTGCACGCCGTCCAGGAGGAGTTCGTCGGCGAGGGCCACGGCCGTGTACAGCGCCTCTCCGGCTGCGGCCGTGGGGGTCGTAGGGCCGTCCCCGGTACGGCCGCCGACCGACACCTCGGTCGCCTGCTCGGCGTCGGCGGCGCGAAAGGCCCACACGGCGAGGGTGATGAGCTCTCCGCGCAGTGCGGCTGCCGCGTCGGTGAGGGCGTAGCCCAGCTCGCGCGGGACCGGGAAGCGGACGGTGCAGGTGGGCAGTTCCACACGGGGTGCCGGGTCTTCGGCTGTGGGGCGGTGCACGCGGGCCGTGTAGCCGCGGGCGCGCGTGCGCTGGGCGGCGGTCAGGGCGCTGCGACCCAGGGCGGCGGTGAGTGCGTCGTCGTCGAAGTCGCCGGGCGACCAGTCCAGCAGCGGGTCCCCGGCCGGCGGCGTCCTGTCCGGTGCGCCGTGCTGGTACGCCAGCACCAGCGCGACCCGATGCCGGCACGGCCCCGTCGCGGCGCAGGTGCAGTCGGTCGCGTCCAGGCCGCGGCCGACGGGCAGCACGGTCTCGGTGCCGTCCGGGAAGGTGCCGTGCACGGTGCCGTCGTCGCCGGTGGTCACCGTCGGGCCCGAGCCCGCGGCCAGGTCTTTCTCTGCGCGTTTGACCAGGCCCCGGTTGGCGAGCGAGGCGAGCGTGTCGGGCGTCAGAGCGAGCAGGTCGGCACGGGTCATCGGGCCTGTCCTCCTCGGCCGATCTGCTCCGCGACGAACTCGGCGAGCCGGCCCGGCGTCATCGCTCCCACGGGGGCGCCCGCCTCGGCCAGACGTCCGGCCAGGGTCCGGTCGTAGACCGGGTCGGCGGCCTCGTCGAGGGCGGCCAGGCACAGCACGGTGGTGCCCTGCTCGACCAGCTGCCGCACGGTGCGCACCAGGCGGAACGGGTCGCCTCCCTCGTAGAAGTCCGAGATGAGGGCGACGATCGTCCGCCGCGGGTTCTCCACGAGCGAGGCGCCGTAGTCGACGGCACGGGCGATGTCGGTGCCGCCGCCGAGCTGGACCCGCATGAGCAGTTCCACCGGGTCCGTCACCTCGGAGGTCAGATCCACCACCGCGGTGTCGAAGGCGACAAGATGGGTTTTCAGGCCCGGCAGGCTCCACAGGCAGGCGGCGGTGACCGCCGAGTGGATCACCGAGCCGGCCATGGAGCCCGACTGGTCCACCAGCAGAATCAGTTGCCACTGCTCCAGGTGGCGGCGGGTGCGGGAGTGGAAGTGCGGCCGCTGAATGAGGATGCGGCGTTGCTCGGGCTGGTAGTGGGCGAGATTGGCCCGGATGGTGGTGCGGAAGTCGAAGTCACGGGCGAGCGCGAGCCGACTGGGGCGGCGGGAGCGGGAGCCGGTGAACGCCCGGCGCACCTCGGGCCGGAGCCGTTCCATCAGCTGCTGTACGACCGTGGCGACGATCCGTCGGGCCGCCGCGAGCACCTGGGGGTTCATCAGGTGCTTGGTGCGCAGAACGGCCCGCAGCAAGGTCTGGCTGGGCTCGATGCGGGCGAGGACGTCCGGGTCGGTGACGATCTCGTGGATCTCGTACTGCTCCACAGCGTCGCGTTCCAGCCGCTCCACGGTCTCCTTCGGGAACAGCCGGTGGATGTCGTCGAGCCAGTCCACGGCGGTCGGTCGGGACGGTCCGCTGCCGCCCTCGCGGGAGTCGGCCGCGCCTCGGCGCACCCCGCGTCGGCGCAGGTCATCGTCGCGGCCGTACAACCACTCCAGCGCGGCGTCGCGGCCGGCGGACTCGCCGTGCAGCGGGCCGGTGCAGCGTTGGGCAGCGGCGCCGAGGACGAGCCGCCAGCGCTCCAGGCCGGGGTCGGGGACGGGTGGGGAGAGGGAGGCGGGCGGCCTGCGCGCCGGAGTCGGTGGCGGCGACGGCTCGGGCGGTGGGGAGTTCATCGGGCCGCCTCCGGGTTGGGGTCGGACACGGTCCGGTTCACGGGTGCCGTCCCCAGGCCGTGGCGGTCGAGCAGTCGGGTCACGTTCTCCTCCAGGGCTCTGGCGCGGGCCATCAGCAACGGGGCGGCGGGGGTGCGCAGCAGGGAGCGGGCAGAGCCGCGCAGTCGGCGGCGTTGAAGCAGGCGCTCGGCGATGCGCTCGCGTTCGCGGGGCGGGAAGAAGGCGAAGGCCTGGCGGAGCGCGGGCAGCGCGAGAAGGAAGTCGGTGTCGGGCAGTGCCGATACGACGCCGTCGAGGATGTCGACCAGCGAGGTCCCGTCGGCCGCGGTGCCATGCGCCACCTCCTCGCGGGCCAGGGCGAACAGGCCGGTCAGCCAGTCACCGAGGGTGTCCACCGCGGCCGTGGCGAGTGCCCGCACCACCGGCGCGGGGTCGTCCGGGACACCCAGCGCCCAGCGCAGGCCGAAGGCGGCCCCGCGCAGAGCGGTCGGGGCGCGCAGGTCGCGGCTGATGCGGGCGGCAGCCTCGGCGGCGGCCTCCGGGGTGACCGACAGCAGGCCGGGGGCGTGCCGCAGCGCATCCCGCGCGGCGGCGAGCGCACGCAGCGCGGCCAGGTCCACCCCGGGGCCGCCGTGCAGCCCCTCCGCCAGCCGGAACACCCGGTCGGCGGCCGTGCCCACCACCGCGCCCAGCACCCGGTGCCGGTCCATGCC
The DNA here is from genome assembly GCF_042958635.1 of Streptomyces sp. NPDC007971. Classification (NCBI taxonomy): domain Bacteria; kingdom Bacillati; phylum Actinomycetota; class Actinomycetes; order Kitasatosporales; family Streptomycetaceae; genus Streptomyces; species Streptomyces sp. NPDC007971. The sequence continues at coordinate 9,869 of NZ_JBIBJK010000025.1, read as the reverse complement.
GAACACCCGGTCGTGCCGCCACAGGCCCAGCACCGGTGACAGTATCCGGCCGAGCGGGCCGAGTTCGCCGACCTGCCCCACCTGCGCCGTGAGCGCCGCCAGCAGGTCGGCGCAGAGCGGGCCGATCCCGCACAGGACGGCGTCGAACAGCAGCCCGGCAGCCGCCCCGGCATCAGGGCCCGCCGCGCGCATGCGCTCGCCGAGCAGTGCCGCGGCCGCCTCGTCCAGGCGCGCCCCGTAGGCACCGGCCTCGATCAGCGCGGCCTCGCGGCCTCCTGTCACCGTGCGGGGCTCCCACACTTCGGCGAACACCGGATCGTCTCCGTCGGTGGGGCCGGAGATGCGGGTGAAGCCCGGGACGCCCAGGACCCGCAGCCGGTGCAGGGCGCGGCTGCGGGACAGGTCCCCTTCCGTCGTCAGGTCGAGCCTGACGGGCGCGTCGGCGTCGGCCAGCCCCAGGCCGGCGAGATGCGCGGTGACGTCGTGCACCAGTGGGGGCAGCGGCGTCTCCGGGCGGAGCCGGCCCACGGCCTCACCGGTGCAGGCGGCAACCATCTCGGCCACCACCGGATGGGTGCCCGGGCCCAGGGTCTCCCTGGTCGTCCACGGCAGCGGCCGGTCCAGATCGTCGGTGATCAGCGCGCCGGCCAGGCCGTCGAGGACGTCCACCCTCGTCTCGTACGGGTGCCCCCGCAGCCGGGCCAGGCCCTGGGACAGTGAGCGGGCGGCGATCAGGCCTGCCGTGGACAACGGGATCCGGCGGGCGCGCAGCCGCTCGGTGACCGCGCGCAGCAGTCCCTGCCCTGCGGCCGTCGGGCCGGTCTCCCACAGCTGCTGGTAGTAGCCGGGCGAGGGCATGCCGGACTGGTATCCGGCGAAGGCGTCCAGCTGCCGGAAGGAGTACGGCACGAGGAAGCTGCCGCCGAGTGCGCCGCCGGGTGGCTCGGGGACCGCGGGCCAGTCGGCCGGGGCCGCGGCGTCGGGGCAGCGTGCGGACAGTGCCCGCAGGGCCGGCTGGTGGAAGCCGCCGGTGACCACCAGCACCGGACGGTCGTCGGCGCGGGCCAGCGCGGCACGGACCCAGGAGGCCATGTACTCCTCGCGCGCCCGGTCCCCGGCATCCGCCTGCGCATCACCGCGCACCAGGTCGAAGTAGGCGTCGAGCCGGGCGCGCAGTTCCTCCGGGCCGGCGCCGGGCTCCGTGACCTCGAACAGGCCGTCCCACAGGGCGTCCACGGAGTCGACGGCGAAGTGCTCGCGCAGCCTGCGGGTGGCCTCGGCGTACCGCGCCTCCGCGTCCGCGTAGCGGTTGGCGTACCGCTCGGTGTGGTCGGCGACGGCCGGATGCCAGGCCGGCAGATCGATGAACCGCACCTCGGCACCGGCCGCACGGCCCTCCCGCAGCGCGATCCACTCCGGGGAGTAGTCGCACAGCGGTGTCCAGGACGTGGCGACACGCTCGTCGTCGCGGTAGTGGCTGAACACGGCGACCGGCAGCGTGTGCCCGAGCAGCAGCTCGTCCATCCGGTCGTTCATGTCCGCCGGGGTCTCCACCAGCACGAACGCGGGCCGCAGCGTCCGGATCACCTGGGCGACCAAACGTGCGCAGGCGGGCGAATGGTGGCGCACACCGAGGAAGACGGCGGTCGGAGGCGGGGTCGCGGTCGAAGGCGGGGTCGCGGACGGGGCCGGAGCGCGAACCTTGGCCGGGGCCGGAACCGAGGCAGGAGCGGGGGTCGCGGTCGGGGCCGAAACCGCGGTTGGGGCCGAAACCTGGGCCGGAACCGAGGCTGGAGCCGGAACCCGGGACGGAACGGGAACCGGGGTCGCAGCTGGAGCCAGGCCCGGAGCCTCGGTCCGAGCCGAGGCCGGAGCCGGAACCGCGGTCAGAGCCGGAACCGGGGTCGGAGCCGAGGTCGAGGCCGGGGGCGGCATCAGTCCGCCAGGAGGTGACGGGCCCGGTGCAGGGCCTGCCACTGAGGGCCGGGCCGGCGCGGTGCCCCCTGTTCCAGGAAGCGGCGCAGCCGGGCGAGGTCCTCGGGGCTGTCCTTCGCGGCCGTACCCGCGAGGCAGGCCACCACGTCGTCGGCGCCGCCGGGCTCGCCGCGCAGGAACCAGGCCCGCACCCCCACCGCGTGCGCCACGGACACGGCCTCCGCGGTGCTCATCACCGTCGACATCCGCTCGCCCTGCGCCGCGGCGCCCCGCAGTTCGCGGAAGGTGCCGACCAGCACCTCCAGCACGTCCCGGCGCGGTGCGGGCTCCACCCCGGACTGCCGCAGCAGCGCCGCGGCTTCAGCCTCCACCAGGCCCAGTTCGGTCTCGAAGTCGGCGATGGGGAACACCGTCTCGAAGTTGAAGCGGCGTTTGAGGGCGGCACTCATCTCGTTGACGCCCCGGTCGCGGGTGTTGGCGGTGGCGATGACGTTGAAGCCCTGCCGGGCGAAGACCAGGCCCTGCGGTCCGTCCAGTTCGGGGACGGTGATGACCCGGTCGGAGAGCAGGGAGAGCAGGCAGTCCTGCACCTCCAGCGGGCAGCGGGTGATCTCCTCGAACCGTACGATCCGCCCCTCGGCCATGCCGCGCAGCATCGGCGCGGGCACCAGGGAGCGCACGGAGGGGCCCTCGGAGACCAGCAGCGCGTAGTTCCAGGAGTACTTGATCTGGTCCTCGGTGGTGGCCGCGCCGCCCTGCACGGTGAGCGCGGAACTGCCGCTGACGGCCGCCGCGATCAGCTCCGACAGCAGCGACTTGGCGGTGCCGGGCTCGCCGACGAGCATGAGGCCGCGGTTGGTGGCCAGCGTCACCAGAGCCCGTTCCACCAGGGAGACGTTGCCGACGAACTTGCGGCTGATGCCGGCCTGTTCGTCACCGACGATGAAACGGCGGGCCGCCCTCAGGCTCAGCTGCCAGCCCGGGGGCCGGGGATCGTCGTCCGCGGCGCGCAGGGATGCCAGTTCGTCCGCGTGGCGGACCTCGGCGGGCGGTCGCTGGAGCAGCGCCTCGCCAGCCTCTTCGACCGTGGTGGTCACTGGGCGGTCACCTCGGTGAGGTCGGCGAGGATCTCGGAGGCGATGACCGGGTCGAGGTCGCCGAGACGCAGCGGGTACGCACGGCTGCCCCAGTAGTCACCCGGGGCGGAGTCGAGCCAGACGTACTCGAAGGTCTGGTCGGGGAACACGTCGAGAGCGCCGACCGCGATGCCCTCGTCGAGTCCGATGACCAGGTAGTGGTCGTCGTCCATCCGCCGGTGGAACCAGCGCTCCACGCCCGCGTCCTGCGGCTCACCGCGCTCCCAGCCCCGCTTGGTGAGGCCGAGCAGCTTGCCGACCGGCACCTTCGCGCCCTCGAACCGGGTCAGCCGGTGCGCGCCGGCCTCCTCCTCGGTCAGCGCGTGCACGGCCCGGCCCAGCTGCGGGAACGGCTGCAGGATCTCGTAGTCGGCGAACAGCTCCGACCACGCGTCGAGGTCGTCCGCCAGGTGCAGCGGGTGCGCCACACGGACCGTCGCCTCCTCGGGCAGCGTCAGCTCGTCGTCCTGGACGTCGGCGAAGGTTCGGTCCTCCGCCACCCGGAAGGCCGTCGCCGCGCCGCCGGTGTCACCGATCCAGACCAGGCGGCGGACCAGGTGCCACACCAGCGGGTGGGCGACGAACAGCTCCCGGAACTCCGCGGCCGTCCAGGTGCGCTGCGTCACCATCGCCGCCTCCAGACGGCGCACCTGGTCGCCGGCGACGGTGCGGACGTCCTTCTTCAGCGCGGCGAACCGCTTGCGCTCGGCCGGGGCCAGCTCCGGGTCGTCCTTGGCACCGGGCGCGGGCAGCGCCTTGCGCTGCTTGCCGTCGGTGTCCCGGACGTAGGGGCGCAGCTGTTCGTCGAAGCCGACCTTGAACTGCCGGGGGCCGTAGTCGATGACGGTGGTGCCGTCCGTGTCGAGACCGAAGTCGGGCACGAGCCGGTCCCCCAGCTGCTCGCCGGTCAGACCGAGTCCCTCGGCGACTTCGGCGATCTTCTCCTGGGCGCGCAGCTTGAGCGCCTTGAAGGGCACCCGTTGGGCGATGCCGTGCAGATGCATCAGCGCCACGTCGGTGCCGATCGTCGCGAGTACGGTCAGCCCCTCCACGGCGCGGTGGTGGCCGCCCTCGCCCGGCCAGGCCCGTACGACGGGCGTGAGCCGACGCACGGTGTCGTCGTCGCCCAGCAGGCCGAGCGCGTGCAGCGCCCAGCTGTCCTTGGCCGGCATCCCGGCCAACCTCCACTGCTCGAACAGGCTCCAGGCGAACCCCGCGAGGGAGTCGGCGGTGCAGTGCGCGGTCAGCACCTCCAGGCCCGGGTAGACCTCGCCGGGCCTGGACAGCGCCAGCACCATCAGGGCGTTGCGTGCCGCGTCGGCGGGCAGAGCGCCGCCCTCGGTGAGGAGGATCTGCGGCAGGAGCGCCGGGTCCGCCCAGGCACCGACCACCGGCAGGCGCGTGGGCAGGGCGCCGACCAACGGGTCGACGGCCAGCATTTCCTCGACGATGCCCGCGGCCTCCTCCCCGCGTACGGCGACGGCCGCCGAGACCGCCGCGCCGCCGTGGGCGTCCGCCAGGAGCCGCAGCGCCTTCTCGGCACCGCGCCGGGCCGTGCCGACCGGCCCGACCGCACAAGGGACGAGGAAGGGCACCGCGGCCAGGCCGTGCCGGGTCAGCCAGGCGCGGGCGGTGGCGTCGGCGGACTTCAGCCGCGCCAGCCAGTCGCACACCAGCGCGGCGACCTCTGTGTCCCGGTACGGCAGCAGCAGCTCGCCCAGGGTGCCCGGGTGCCGGGCCGCGGCACGCCGCATCAGGGGCAGAGCGGCCAGGCCGTGTTTGGCGGCGATCGGTTTCAGCACCGCCTCGCCGTCCCAGTAGTCCTCGGGGGCGCAGTCGGCGAGCAGCGGGCGTACGACGTCCTCGGGGCCGCCGACGAACAGGAGCACGTCCCTGAAGCTCCCGAGCTGCCCGGTCTGCTTCAGGTACTCGATCTCGCGGGACCAGTCGTAGTCGACGCGCCACCTGCTGTACCAGCCGTCGGCCTTGGCCCAGGCCTCCTGCTCGCCCGGCTGCCACACCACCTGCGGCTCGGGAGCCCCGGGCACCTCCGCGGCCACACGGGCCTTGCGGGCTTTGCGCTTCTCTGCCCATGGCGGCGTGACCAGCAGCGTAGGCAGCGCCTCCGCGGGTGCCTCGGCCACCCGGTCGGTGCGGGTGAGGTGGGGCGCCACGAGGTCGGCGACCTCGGCGGGCAGGTCGGGCAGCACGGCCGTGGCCAGGCCGGCGTGCGCGAGGACGTGCGCGGTGAGCAGCTGCCCGGCCGTCGACGCGTTCTTCCTGGGGCCGGTCGTCGCCGCGCCCAGCAGGCGCAGGGCGCGGACCGGGTACCGGCGCATCGCCTCCAGCAGGTGCGGGCGGACCTGCTTGTCGTCGATGCGGTCCAGGAGGAGGCGGAACGCGTCGTCCGTCGGCAGTTCGACCAGGGCATGCGCGTAGGTCCTGGTCGTCTCGGAGCTGTAGGCCCGGTCGAGGGCCTCGTCGAGGAGGGGGGCGAAGGCCTTGCCGGTGCCCTCGGCGAGGGTGGCGACGAGCGCCGTCGTCCAGCCGTTCCAGTCGAGGCCTGCCCGGCGGCCGAAGTGCCGCAGCTGTTCGGGGGAGTTCAGCGAGCACAGCAGCATCGCCCGCAGCGTCCCGTCCGCCTGCGGAACGTCGTGGCAGGCCTCGTCGACCCACTCCTGCTCGGCGGGCAGCAGGTAGGACACGACGATCCGGCGGCGTACACCGGTGCGGCAGCCGGCCAGCGCTGCGACGGCCTCCCGGTAGGCGTCCTCGTCGGCCACGGACAGCAGGGCGCGGACGCGGTCGGCGAACTTCGATCGTGCCCAGTGGGCGTCCGTGGCTGCGCCGGGCCGGAAGCCGAGCCAGGGATCTTCGCGGCGATCGCCGGACTGGAGGTAGTGCGGCTCGACGTCGAAGTAGTCCACGACCGCCTGCGCGGCGAACGCCAGGCCGTGCGCGCGGACCCAGGCGTCGACCTGGATGCCGTCCGGGAACTGCCAGTGGAAGGTCAACGACGCCAGGACCGCCGCGCCCAGGGGGTTGTGACGGCCGCTCATGTGGGCCCGGGTGGCCTCGACGATCCTCGGGTCGCTCTTCGGGGCGGTGAGCATCGCCTCGACCCAGCCCGCCTGCTCGTGCAGCCTGGCCTCCGTTCGCTGCTCGGCTTCGGGGTGCGGCCCGGCGACGCTCCGCTCGATCCCGCCCCGCCGCGCATACACCAGTCGCCGCCAGACGGCCGGCATCCGGAACGTCTCCTCGTCGGGGAAGGCGACCGGCTCCTCCGCCGACGGCCGGCCGACAACGGCCTGTCCGGCAACCGTCCGTCCGACAACGGCCTGTCCGAGAACCGTCTGTCCGACAACCGTCTGTCCGGCGAGCGCGGGAGCCTGCACTTCTGCCTCCTTCTCGGCCTCCCCCTTCGCCGAGCCCTCCCCGCCCAACTCCCTGCGCAGCACAGCCCCACCTCCGCCGACCCCAGGCGGGATCGATCGCTTGATCAGATATCCGTCACGGTATCCGGGCCCACTGACAACGCCCCTGGCAGAGCCCGCGGCGCGCGCAACGCTGGAAGCAGTCAGAAGCAATCACTGCCGGACAGGCGACCACGGATTCCTGGAGTGCCATCGCGGCCTTCCTGGGTTGAGCGACCGTCAGGCCGCATCGCCCGCCTCTGCCGCCCGTCGTCCCAGATCGAACCGCCCTCCGGGACCTGCCGACGATGCTCGGTCTTGACGAGGCATCAGCGCGCCATGGCCCGCTGAAACCACCTCGGTGGGACCGGGATCGGACACCCCTGCCGTTCAGGAGGAGGAAGTGGAGTCACCCGCGTCCGTCTCGGACCGCGGTACGTCGGTCTCCGAAGGATGGGGCGAGGACGATGCCCCGGCTGCGCGGGACGCGGACAGGACCGCCTCATCCGGTGCGCGCAGCGACCGCACGCCAGGAGACAGGAGTGCGGCGAAGGTGGCGGTGACGATCAGGGCCGCGCACACCAGCAGCATCGGGTCGGTGCCGAACCGGCCGGCAGCGGGTCCCGCCGCGGCGAGGCCGAGCGGGGCGAATGCGAGGGAGCCGAACCAGTCGTAGGAACTGACCCGGGACAACGCTTCCTCGGGGACTTCACGCTGCATCGTCGTGGACCACAGCACGCCGAAGAAGTCCAGGCTGACGCCGGCGACGAAGGCGCCGGCGGCAACGGCCCAGAGAGGCGCACCGGCCCCGAGCAGCGCCACAGGTGCGGCGCTCGGCAGAGTGAACAGGACCGCAGCCAGGATCGGCCGGCCGACCCGTGTCCGGGCCGCGATCCCGGCACCCGCCACGGCCCCCAGTGCCTGCGCGGCGACCACCAACGACCAGGCACGGGCCCCGCCGAAGTGTGCGCGCGCCGCCAGCGGGCCCAGCACACCGGCGTTGGCGTTCATGGCTGCCACTACGAGGGAGTACTGCATGACCACCACCCACAGCCACTGGTGCGAGGTGAACTCCTGCCACCCCTCGCGCAGGTCGGCCCAGACGGAGCTGGACCGCCGCGGGCGACGCCCCAGCCGCAGTGAGGAGGTGAGTCCGGCGCTGACGACGAAGGACAGACCGTTGAGGGCCAGTGCCCAGCCGGCGCCGACCCACGCCACGGTTGCGCCCGACAAGGCCAGTCCCAGCAGGAGGGAGGTGTTGGTACCGACTCGCAGGACGCCGTTGGCGCGCTGAAGAGCAGCGGGGGGCACGAGTTGCGGGATCACTCCCTCCATCGCGGGAGAGAAGAGCGCGGAGGCGACGCCTGCGGTGACGGCCAGCGCGCACAGCGCGACGACAGGGGCGTGCCCGCTGAGCGCCATCGCGGCGAGTCCGCCGTAGGAAAGGGCGCCCAGCACGTCGGAGACGGCCATGAGCCCGGAGCGGGGGACCCGGTCGGCGATCACCCCACCCACGAGGACCAGCGCGAGCTGCGGTAACGCCTGGCACGCGACGACGAGTGAGAGTTCGCCCGGGGTGGCGCCGGGCAGGGAGAGCACCGCAAAGGCCAGTGCGACCCGGGCGAACCCATTGCCGAGAACGGAGACGATCCGGGCAAGTGCGAGGCGAACGAATCCGGTGTTGCGCAGCAGGGGCAGAGGGTTCTCGGCGATGGACACGGACGGGCACCCTACGCCGCCGCCCTGCTCGCCGCGCTCCTGTCCGGCAACCCGCATCGGCACAAGCGCCCATCCCCCGCATGCGGTGCCGGTCGCCCACAGGCGCTTTCACCGACGGTCGGCCAGTCGGACGTCGGGTTCGTGCCCGTGAACGGTGCCGGGCACGAGCGGCGTCGCCCGGAGCGACGAGATGTGCCCGGAGCGAGGGGAGGCGCCCGGAGCGAGGGGCGGTACCCGGAGTCGTTGATCGGGGTCCCGAGTGGTCGCTCGGGGGCCGGCGAGCGCGTCGCGAGGTCGGGCCTTCAAGGCCTGCGCAGGTCGCCGGGGGCGCATGCGGGCACGGGTGCGCAGTGTGCCGACGGTGACGGACGGGTACCGCCCAGTGTGTCCGGCGTGGTGATGACGTCACCGGGCAGAGGCTGGGAGGTCAGCATCTGCTCGAACAGGGGACGCTGAGTCGATATCTCCCCGCCTCCGGTCGCAGGGGGAATCGCGCAGGATCCATTTGACCGTCTCGCGCTGCTCAAGGCTCATCGTCCGGCTTCGGGTGCAGGGAGGAAGTGCGCGTCCTGTGCCAGGACGGCTACCGGGGACCGTCCGGCCCCGACACGAGACTGCGACCACCCGGTGTTATGCGTCAAATGAATTATTCATATGCAGAATATACATATGACGCATATCGAGCGGGTTGACCTGAATCTGCTGGCGCCCCTCGCTGCACTGCTCGAAGAACGCCATGCGTCCCGGAACGCCAGGCAGGTCAGCCTCAGCCAGCCGGCGATGAGCCGAGCCCTGCAGCGTCTGCGCGCGGCCCCCGACGACGAACTGCTCGTCCGCGGCGCAGAGGGATACCGGCCCACGCCGCGCGCCGTACCTCAGCCGCTCCCACATCGAAGTGACCGTCACCGAAGGCCGCCAGGGCCTGCTCGACCAGCGACTGCCGGTTCTCGCCGCGCCGCACCGCGTCAGCCCGAGCGTTCCCCACCATGCCGTCGCCCCGCCGGCCATCCCCGGCACCCGGCTGGTCGCCACTCCGCCCCGGCGGCTCGTGGCACAGCACACCAGCGACCCCGGCCTGCGGTGTGTGCGCACCGCGCGAGATCGAGCCCATGACCTACTGCACGATCTGGCACCCGCGCCTGGACGACGACCCCGCCCAGAACTGGCTGCGCAGCACCATCCGCACCGTCACGGGCGAACTCCCCGCCGCACCGGACCACTGAATCCGCCACGCAGGACCGCTGAACCCGCCACAGCGGACCGCTGGAGGCACCCTCGGCAGGACTCGATCCGGCCCGAAAAGGGGTCCGGCGGCGTGACGCCACCCACAGGACCCACATCACGTCCTACCCCCGACCGTAGAACCACCACCCCCCGAACAGCACAGAACACCCACACAACGACCCAAAACAGACATTACTCCGAAGACGGGTAGTACGTCACATCATTGCGCCCCACCCCACCCCCCGCTAACCATGGCTGTCGTTGCCGGGAGCCACGAGACGGACCGGACGCACACCGCCCGCTCCGCCCCGCAGCACAAAGGGGCCTCTCGCCCCAACGCCAGGACGACCCACCACGGGCCACCCAGGCACCACCCGACACCCACAGGAGACCACCCCATGGCCACCACCCGCACCGCCCGCCTGCGCAACCTCACCCTCAC
>NZ_JBIBJK010000024.1:0-163112 GCF_042958635.1 Streptomyces sp. NPDC007971 | reverse complement strand
ACGCCCGGTTACATTCCGAACCCGGAAGCTAAGCCTCACAGCGCCGATGGTACTGCAGGGGGGACCCTGTGGGAGAGTAGGACGCCGCCGAACAATCTTTGGAGGACCCCTGGTCCCAGCGTTCAGCTGGGACCAGGGGTCCTTTTGTTTTTACAATGCTTGCGGTACCGAAGACAGGAGTCACCCATGTCCACCAACTCGCCCGAGGACCGACCGGAGCGCGACCAGCGGCGACGGGACACTGGTGACCGTAACGACCGTGGCGGCTTCCGTCGCGACAACGACCGCGGTGGCTACGGCCGGCGCGATGACAACCGCGGTGGTGGCCACGGCGACCGCGGTGACCGCGGCGGTTTCCGTCGTGATGACCGCCGTGATGACAACCGTGGTGGTGGCTACGGCCGTCGGGACGACCGTCGTGAGGGCGACCGTGGTTCCCGTCCGGCGTTCCAGCGCGACGACCGTGACCGTGGGCCGCGCCGGGACGACCGCGGTGACCGTGGCTTCCGCCGTGACGACCGTGGCGGCGACCGCCCCACCTACCGCCGTGACGACCGCCGTGATGACCGTGGTGACCGCGGCGGCTTCCGTCGTGATGACCGCCGTGATGACAACCGTGGTGGTGGCTACGGCCGTCGGGACGACCGTCGTGAGGGCGACCGTGGTTCCCGTCCGGCGTTCCAGCGCGACGACCGTGACCGTGGGCCGCGCCGGGACGACCGCGGTGACCGTGGCTTCCGCCGTGACGACCGTGGCGGCGACCGCCCCACCTACCGGCGTGACGACCGCCGTGATGACCGCGGCGGCGACCGTCCCACCTACCGGCGTGACGACCGGCGTGATGACCGTCCCACCTACCGCCGCGATGACCGGCGTGACGACCGGCGTGATGACCGTGGTGGCGACCGTCCCACCTACCGCCGTGACGACCGGCGTGACGACCGGCGTGATGACCGTGGTGGCGACCGTCCCACCTACCGCCGTGACGACCGGCGTGACGACCGGCGTGATGACCGTGGCGGTGACCGTCCCACCTACCGGCGTGATGACCGGCGTGATGACCGCCGTGACGACCGGCGTGATGACCGTGGCGGTGACCGTCCCACCTACCGGCGTGATGACCGGCGTGATGACCGCCGTGACGACCGGCGAGGCGACGACCGTGGTGGTTTCCGCCGGGAGGACAGCCGTGGTGACCGCGGTGGATTCCGTGGCCGTGACGACCGTGGTGAGCGCGGCGATCGTGGCGGTTTCCGCGGCCGTGACGACCGGGGCCGTGGCCCGCGCCGCGACGACCGCCGTGATGACCGTGGCGGGCGCCCGGGCGGTGGCTTCCGTGGCCGCGATGACCGGCGTGGCGGTGGCGGTTTCCGGGACGAGCGTGACCGGGACCGAGACCGCGAGCCGATCAAGCGGCTGCCGATCCCGGAGGACGTCACAGGCGACGAGATCGACAAGGACGTCCGGCAGGAGCTGCAGAGCCTGCCCAAGACGCTCGCCGAGGACGTCGCCAAGAACCTGGTGATGGTCGCCCGGCTCATCGACGAGGACCCCGAGGGCGCGTACGGCTACTCCAGGGTGGCCCTGCGCCTGGCGTCCCGTGTGGCCGCCGTGCGCGAGGCTGCCGGGTTCGCCGCGTACGCCAACCAGAAGTATTCGGAGGCCCTCGCCGAGTTCCGTGCCGCGCGGCGCATGACCGGCACCGTGGATCTGTGGCCGATGATGGCCGACTGCGAGCGCGGTCTCGGACGGCCGGAGAAGGCGCTGGACATGGCCGGCACCCCCGAGGTGCACAAGCTGGACAAGGCCGGGCAGGTCGAGATGCGGCTCGTCGCGGCCGGGGCCCGACGGGACATGGGGCAGCTGGACGCGGCCATTGTGACCCTGCAGAGCCCCGAGCTGGCTTCCCACTCGGTCCAGCCCTGGACCGCGCGCCTGCGCTACGCCTACGCCGACGCCCTGCTGGCCGTAGGCCGGGAGAACGAGGCGCGCGAGTGGTTCGCCAAGGCCGTCGAGGCGGACCGGGACGGCAGCACGGACGCCTCCGACCGGCTCGCCGAGCTGGACGGCGTGGAGTTCGTCGACGCCCTCGACGAGGACGATGACGTGGCCCAGGCCGAGGCCGATGTCGAGGCCGTGGCCGACGCCGAGGACAAGGGCACCGTCGACGCCGACGCCGAGGACAAGGGCACCGCCGACGCCGACGCCGACGCCGAGGTCGTGGCCGAGGACGATGCTGCCGTCGCGCACGAAGCCGAAGCCGAAGCCGAAGCCGAAGCCGATGACGATGACGAGGCCGAGGCCGAGGCTGAGTCGGAGAGTGCGGGCGAGCGCGAGAAGAGCGGCGACTCGGACGGTATCCCCGCGCAGGACGGCAAGGCCTGAGGCGAGCCGGTGACCGGATGACGGTGACCCCTGGCAGGTAGGTCAGTTCTGTCAGTTCCGTCAGATCCGGCATGCCTGCCGGATCCGACGGAACTGGAAAAGGCGAAGGGCGGGACCTGACGGTCCCGCCCTTTCGCATGTCCGGGGCCTTTCGCGCGCCCGGGCGCGGGCTCAGAACTCCAGCGCCCGCAGCACCAGCCCCGACGCCGGCTTCGGGCCGAACGACGTCGACTTGCGGGGCATCGTCACGCCCTGACGGGCCAGATCGCGGACGACGTCCTCGCGCACGGGGTGCATCAGGACGGCCGTGCCGCCGTCGCGCTCCGCCTTCGCGACCGTGGCGGCCGTGTCGTGGATGTAGGCGATGTGGGCGGGGGAGTCCTCGGGGACGTTCCAGACGTGTTCGAGGAGCGTGGCGTGCAGGACGGTGGCGTCCAGGGAGCGCCAGGCGGCCGGACGGTCCTCGGGGATCGTCCGGGCCAGCAGGTCCGGGTCGGGGCGGTCGATCAGGTGGAAGGCGCCGTCACCGGCCAGCAGGAAGGCGTTGCCCGTGCACGTTGCGTCCGCCAGCGCCTCCAGGGCCTTGGGCAGCGGCGCCGCCAGGTGCTGGACCCGGAACCGGCCCTCCAGGGCCGCCAGCGCCTGAGCGACCGGCAGGCCGTGCAGCAGGCGGTGGATGGCGCGGACGCGCAGGGGGTAGCGCGCGGTGTCGACCAGGAGGACCAGGCCGTGGTCCCAGGGGCTGGGAGAGGGGTGCTCGGTACGCAGCTCCCGGTAGGTGGCCCAGCGGTGGTGGCCGTCGGCGATGAGGGCCTGCTGGTGGGCCAGGTCGGACTGGATGAGGGCCACGTCCGCGGGATCGGTGACCGCCCAGAGGCTGTGGTGGAAGCCGTCCTCGGTGGTGGTGGCCAGCAGCGGGGGCTGCTCGGCCGTGCGTTCGACCACCTCGGCCGCCGCGCCGTTGCCGTGGTAGGTCAGCAGAAGGGGTTCGAGATTGGCGCGCGTGGCGCGCATCAGGGCCGCGCGGTCGGCCACCACCGGGGGCATGACGTCCTCGTGCGGCAGCACTACGCCGTCCGAGGGGTCTGACACGCGTAGAGCGCCGATGACGCCGCGCTGGAGCATGCCGTCGCCGTCCCGCTGCTCGTACACGTACAGGGCGGGTTCCGGGTCGGTGGTCAGGATGCCCTCGGCGAGCCAGCGGCGCAGTGTGTCCGCGGCCTGTTCGTTGCGGGCGCTGGGCGTGTCGGCCTGGGGAAGGATCAGCCGGACGATGTTGTGCGGATCGGCCGATTGGAGGTGGTGCAGGCCGTCTGGGCGTACGACGACGTCGTAGGGAGGGGAGGTGACGGCGGCGAGGCTGCCGACCCGGTCGGGGTCGTACCGGAGGCCTCGGAACGGTGTGAGTTCCAGGCCTCGGCGCTCCGTTGCTTCCGAGTGACCTGCAGTGTTCATCCCGGCATCGTACGTGTGTCAGTGGTGTGCGGGATGATCGGGGGAAACACGGTCGACCGAGGAGCGATGCGGAATGAGCCAGGGCGTCAGGACGAGGCCCGAGGGCAGTGGACAGCCCCTGAGCGAGGCGTACGACACGGCGCTGCTCGACCTGGACGGGGTGGTGTACGCGGGCGGGAACGCGATCGCGTACGCCGTCGACTCGCTGGCCCGCGCCCGTGCGGGTGGGATGCATCTGGCCTACGTCACCAACAACGCGCTGCGGACGCCGGACGCGGTGGCGCAGCATCTGACAGAGCTGGGGATACCGACGGGGGCGGACGACGTCATCACGTCGGCGCAGGCGGTCGCGCGGCTGATCAGCGAGCAGGTACCGGCCGGTGCGCGGGTGCTGGTGATCGGTGGTGAGGGGCTGCGGGTGGCGCTGCGCGAGCGGGGTCTGACCCCGGTGGATTCGGCGGACGACGATCCGGCGGCGGTGGTCCAGGGGTACGGCGGGCCCGATCTGACGTGGGGCCGATTCGCCGAGGCGTCGTACGCGGTGGCGCGTGGGGTGCCGTGGTTCGCCTCCAACACCGACCTGACGATTCCCAGCGGCCGGGGCATCGCTCCGGGCAACGGCGCGGCCGTGGAGGTCGTACGGATCGCGACGGGCGCCGAGCCGCAGGTGGCGGGCAAGCCGCTGCCGCCGATGCACCGGGAGACGATCCTGCGCACGGGCGCGGAGCGGCCCCTGGTGGTCGGGGACCGGCTCGACACGGACATCGAGGGCGCGTTCAACGGCCGGGTGGACTCGCTGCTGGTGCTCACCGGTGTCACGGACGGCCGCCAGCTGCTCGCCGCGCCGCCGCAGCACCGGCCGACCTACGTGGATGCCGATCTGCGGGGGATGCTCACCGGCCAGCCGGAGATCACCCAGGAGGGTGACGGGTTCCGCTGCGGGGGCTGGACGGCGGCGGCCGGGGCCGACCGGCTGGAGCTGGAGGGCGACGGCGAGGCCCTCGACGGGCTGCGGGCGCTGTGCGCGGCGGCCTGGACGGCGGCCGGGGACGGTGCCTGCGGGCTGGAGGGAGGGAAGGCGCTGGCGCGGCTCGGGCTCTGAGCACAGGCGCCCGGGCTCGACTGCTCGGCGGCCAAGGGCCCGACCGTTCGGCGGCCTCCGGATCGTGTCCTCGGTTGCCTCCGGCTCGACTGCTCGGCGGCCTCGGGCTCGACTTTCCGGATGCCTCCGGCTCGGGTTCTCGGCGGCCTCCGGATCGAGTTCTCGGTGGACCCTGGGCCTTCGGCGAGTGCGCAGGCCGCTGCCGCTGCCGCTACGCCTGCGCCGGCTTTCCCGACTTCTCGATGGCCTCCGGATCGAGTTCACATGCGAGGGTAGGCTAACCTAACCTCGTGTTGGTCGACAGTCCTCCGGAACAGCGCGCGGAGACCGCCCCCGCGCCCCCAACCCGCCGGGCGGTGCGGGCACTTGGGCTCCTCCTCTCCCTCGCGATCCTGGTGCTCGTCGCCGTGACGAGCATCGCGATCGGAGCCAAAGCCCTGTCGCCGGACCAGGTCTGGCACGGTCTCTTCCACGACACGGGCACGTACGCCGACGTCGTCGTCGACGAGCGGCTCTCGCGCACGCTCCTCGGTCTGCTGGCCGGCGCCGCGCTCGGCCTGTCCGGGGCGCTGCTGCAGGCGCTCACCCGCAATCCGCTGGCCGACCCCGGGCTGCTCGGCATCAACGCGGGCGCCTCCGCCGCCGTCGTCACGGCCATCACCTATCTCGGCGTCACCAGCCTCACCGGCTACGTGTGGTTCGCCTTCGCGGGTGCGGCGGCGGTCGGCGCGCTGGTCTGGTTCCTCGGCGGCAGCCGGGGCGCCACACCGGTGCGGCTGGCGCTCGCCGGTACGGCGATCAGTGCCGCGCTCTACGGCTATCTGCAGGCCGTGATGATCACGGACGACGCGGCGCTGGGCAGGATGCGCTTCTGGACGGTGGGTTCGCTGGCCTCGGCCACGGACTCGACCATCATGCAGGTGCTGCCGTTCCTCGTCGCCGGCACGGTCCTCGCGCTCGCGCTGGCTCGGCCGCTGAACGCCGTCGCGATGGGTGACGACACCGCCCGCGCCCTCGGAGCGAACCTCAACCGCACCCGCGCCCTCGCCATGCTGGCCGCCACCGTGCTGTGCGGTGCCGCGACCGCCGCCTGCGGTCCGATCGTCTTCGTCGGCCTGATGGTCCCGCACGTCGTGCGCTCCTTCACCGGCCCCGACCTGCGCTGGATCCTGCCGTACGCGACCGTTCTGTCGCCCGTGCTGCTGCTCGGCGCCGATGTCGTCGGGCGGGTCGTCGCCCGCCCCTCGGAGCTGCAGGTCGGCATCGTCACCGCGATCATCGGCGGCCCGGTCTTCGTCCATCTCGTACGACGGCGCAGGACGGCCCAGCTGTGACGACACACTCCCGAAGCCGTGCCGTACGCGCCCCTGGCGGGCTCTCGCTGCGCCTGGACGTGCGCGCGCTGATCGTCGTCGTCCTGCTGCTGGCCGCCGCGCTCGCCGCCGGCGTGGCACTGATCGGCACCGGCGACGCGAAGATCCCGGCCCTCGACGTCGTCGACACACTGGCCGGAAACGGCACCGCCTACCAGGACTTCATCGTCAACGAGCTGCGGCTGCCGCGCGTCCTGGTCGGCCTGCTGGTCGGTGCCTCGCTGGGCCTGGGCGGCGCGCTGTTCCAGGCGGTCTCGCGCAATCCGCTGGGCAGCCCGGACGTGCTGGGCCTCTCGCAGGGCTCGACGGCAGGCGCACTGGTCGTGATCGTGCTGATGTCCGGCGGCGCCGCCCAGGTCACGGTCGGCGCGCTGATCGGCGGGCTGGTGACCGGCCTGGCGATCTATCTCCTCGCCTGGAAGCAGGGCGTGCACGGATACCGGCTGGTCCTCGTCGGCATCGGCGTCTCCGCGATCGTCACGGCGGTCAACGGCTACCTGCTCACCAAGGCGGACCTGGTCGACGCGGCCCGCGCGGTGGTGTGGATGACCGGCTCCCTCAACGGCCGCGACTGGGACCAGGTCTGGCCGCTGCTGTGGCTGTGCGCCGTCCTCGTCCCGCTGGTCCTCGTCCACGCACGCGGCCTGAGGATGATGGAGATGGGCGACGACGTCGCCGGCGCCCTGGGGGTGCGTGTGCAGCGCGTACGGCTGCTGCTGATGGTCTGCGCCGTCCTGCTCACCTCGGCCGCCACCGCCGCCGCGGGACCGGTCGGCTTCGTGGCGCTGACGGCGCCGCAGCTCGCCCGGCGCCTGACCCGCTCGCCCGGGCCGAACCTCGTGCCGTCCCTCTGCATGGGCGCCACCCTGCTGGTCGCCGCCGACTGGGCATCGCAGCGCGTGTTCGGCGCCGACCAGCTGCCCGTGGGCGTGGTCACCGGCGTCCTGGGCGGCGGCTATCTGCTGTGGCTGCTGGTCACCGAGCGCAGGGCGGGCCGGATATGAGCGGCGCGGGCGAGCCGGCCGCGAGCGGCTCGGCGACAGCGATCAAGAACACCCGAAGGAGCACTGTGAACCGCCTGTCCGCCGAGAACGTCACCCTCGCCTACGACCAGCGCGTCATCGCCGAACAGCTGTCGGTGCAGATCCCGGACAACTCCTTCACGGTGATCGTCGGCCCGAACGCGTGCGGCAAGTCGACGCTCCTGCGGGCCCTGTCCCGGATGCTCAGGCCCAGCCAGGGCCGGGTGTTGCTCGACGGGCAGGTCATCCAGTCGATGCCCGCGAAGAAGGTCGCCCGCACGCTGGGCCTGCTGCCGCAGTCGTCCATCGCGCCGGACGGCATCACGGTCGCCGACCTGGTGGGCCGAGGCCGCTATCCGCACCAGGGCGTCCTGCGGCAGTGGTCCGCCGAGGACGAGCGCATCGTGCAGGAGTCCATGGCGCAGACGGGCGTCGCCGAACTCGCCGACCGGTACGTGGACGAGCTGTCCGGCGGCCAGCGTCAGCGCGTGTGGATCGCCATGGCGCTCGCCCAGCAGACCCCGCTGCTGCTCCTGGACGAGCCGACCACCTACCTGGACATCCAGCACCAGATCGACGTCCTCGACCTGTGCGCCGAACTGCACGAGACCCAGGGCCGCACCCTGGTCGCCGTCCTGCACGACCTCAACCACGCCGCGCGGTACGCCACCCATCTCATCGCCCTGCGCGGCGGCCGCGTGATCGCCGAGGGCGCTCCCGACGACATCGTGACGGCCGAGCTGGTCGAGGAGGTCTTCGGGCTGCGCTGCCAGGTCATCGACGACCCCGAGACGGGCACGCCGCTGGTGGTCCCGGCCGCCAGGAAGGCTCGTACCGCCGCCCGGGAGGGCGCCGCTACAGCAGCTTCCTGAGCCGGAACAGGTCCAGCAGGCTCGCCTCCAGCTTCACCCGGCCCGAGCCCCAGGCGGTGGCGAAGTTCAGGTCGCCGCCCACCAGGGCCACCAGGTCGTCCCCGGCCATGGCGAGTCTGATCCGGGCCTTGTCGCGCGGAGGTCCGGGGAGGGTCTCCTCCACCTCGATCCGGCCGCCGGTCAGCCGGCCGGCGAAGGTGACGTCCAGGTCGGTGATGTGACAGCTCACCGAGCGGTCCAGGGCGGCGGCCGCGCGGACGTCGCCCTCGACGCCCTGCATGTTGTCCGAGAGCTTTCCCAGTGCGGCGCGGCACTCCTCGATCGTGGCCATCGCGCACGACGGTACCCCAGCGGTTCGGGGTAGCGTCTGGGCATGAGCGAGTCCGTGTCCCAGGCCGTGATCGTCACAGCGGCCGAGCCCGAGTCCGACCCCGCCGCCCCGGCGCCCCTGAACGTGCCGCGCACGCCCACCGGCAACGCCGAGGTGGACGCCCAGTTGCAGCGGTTGGCCGACACCGACCACCTCGCCACCGACGGGCACGTCGAGGTGTACGAGGATGTACACGGGGGGCTGCGCGACGCGCTCACCGCGCTCGACGCCCGCCCGGGACCTCCGGTTCCCGGCCGTCACCCGGCCGCCGCCCCTCGATGAGACCCTTTGGGTCACATCCTTCGGAATGTCGTATCAGAGCAGGAGCTGAACCGAACGTGGCAGGAGTCGCACGCCGCCGTCTGGATGCGGAGCTGGTCCGCCGGAAGCTCGCGCGCTCGCGCGAGCACGCCAGCCAGCTGATCGCCGCAGGGCGGGTCACCGTCGGCAGGACCGTGGCGACCAAGCCTGCCACGCAGGTGGACACCGCCGCCGCCATCGTCGTCCAGGGCGACGACAGCGACCCGGACTACGTCTCCCGGGGCGGCCACAAGCTCGCCGGCGCGCTGGAGGTGTTCGTGCCGCAGGGGCTCGTCGTCGAGGGTCGCCGCGCCCTGGACGCCGGCGCGTCCACCGGCGGCTTCACCGACGTCCTGCTGCGCGCGGGCGCCGCGCACGTCGTCGCCGTGGACGTCGGATACGGCCAACTCGCCTGGTCCCTGCAGAGCGATGAACGCGTCACCGTCAAGGACCGTACGAACGTACGCGAGTTGACGCTTGAGGCGATCGATGGGGAACCTGTGGATCTTGTCGTGGGCGATCTGTCCTTCATTCCGCTCGGGCTGGTGCTGCCCGCCCTGAAGCGGTGCGTGAAGCCGGACGCCGACCTGGTGATGATGGTCAAGCCGCAGTTCGAAGTGGGGAAGGAAAGGCTGGGCAGCGGGGGTGTCGTACGGAGTCCGCAGCTGCGGGCGGAAGCCGTGCGCGGGGTGGCCGAGAAGGCCTGGGAGCTGGGGCTCGGGGTGCGTTCCGTCACCGCCAGTCCGCTGCCGGGTCCCTCGGGCAATGTCGAGTATTTTCTCTGGTTGCGGGCCGGTGCCCCCGAACTGGACCCGGCAGACGTCGACCGAGCAGTGGCGGAGGGGCCGCGTTGACACAGAACCGAGCGCGTACTGTTTTCCTGCTCGCCCACACCGGGCGTCCCGCGGCGATCCGCAGTGCGGAACTCGTGGTCAAGGGATTGCTGGGGCACGGCATCGGGGTGCGGGTGCTGGAGGAGGAGGCGCGCGACCTGCCGGTGCCCGACGAGGTGCAACTCGTCAAGGAAGCGACACCGCAGTGCCTGGACGGCTGCGAGCTGCTGATCGTGCTCGGCGGCGACGGCACCCTGCTGCGTGGCGCCGAGTTCGCGCGGGCCTCCGGGGTGCCGATGCTCGGCGTCAACCTCGGGCGCGTCGGATTCCTCGCGGAGGCTGAACGGGACGACCTCGATCGGGTGGTCGACCGCGTGGTGGCGCGGTCGTACGAGGTCGAGGAGCGGATGACCGTCGATGTCGTCGTGCACCGCAACGGGGACATCGTGCACACCGACTGGGCCCTGAACGAGGCGGCCGTGCAGAAGGCCGGCGCCGAGAAGATGCTAGAGGTCGTGCTGGAGATCGACGGGCGGCCGGTCACCGCCTTCGGGTGCGACGGGATCGTGCTGTCGACGCCGACCGGGTCCACGGCGTACGCGTTCTCGGCCGGCGGGCCCGTGGTGTGGCCCGAGGTGGAGGCCCTGCTGATGGTGCCGATCAGCGCGCATGCGCTGTTCGCCAAGCCGTTGGTGACCTCGCCGGACTCCGTGCTCGCCGTGGAGGTTCTGCCGCACATTCCGCCGGGGGTTCTCTGGTGCGACGGGCGGCGGACCATCGAGCTGCCGCCCGGGGCGCGGGTGGAGGTCCGGCGGGGAGCCGTGCCGGTGCGGCTGGCCCGGCTGCATCATTCCTCCTTCACCGACCGGCTCGTGGCGAAGTTCGCGCTGCCCACGCACGGGTGGCGGGGGGCGCACTAGCGCTTCGTGGTGGCTTGTCCGCTTTCGTCGGCGGGTGTCGGGGGGCTCACGGCTTCTCGCGCCCGCGCGGCGGCGCCCACCGTCGATGCGGCGCCGGGCCCGTCGGCGGACCACCCGCCGGAGTGACATGGGCGGGCCGTGTGCACTCGCCCGCCCGGACCTCGTATGGTCTGTTCCGTGTTGGAGGAGATGCGGATACGGTCGCTCGGGGTCATCGACGATGCCGTCGTCGAGCTGTCGCCGGGGTTCACCGCCGTCACCGGCGAGACGGGTGCCGGCAAGACCATGGTGGTCACCAGCCTGGGACTGCTGCTCGGCGGGCGGGCTGACCCGGCGCTCGTGCGGATCGGGGCCGAGAAGGCGGTCGTGGAGGGGCGCATCGCCGTCCCCCGCGACACCGCCGCACTGGTGCGCGCCGAGGAAGCGGGGGCCGAGCTGGACGACGGGGCCCTGCTGATCAGCCGTACCGTGTCCGCCGAGGGCCGCTCACGGGCGCACCTGGGCGGACGCAGCGTGCCCGTGGGGCTGCTGGCCGAGCTGGCCGACGACCTGGTGGCCGTGCACGGGCAGACCGACCAGCAGGGGCTGCTGAAGCTGTCCCGGCAGCGGCAGGCGCTCGACCGGTACGCCGGGGACGCGGTCGCCGTGCCGCTCGCCAAGTACACCGGGGCCTACCGTCGGCTGCGGGCCGTCTCCGCCGAGGTGGAGGAGATCACCACGCGCGCGCGTGAGCGCGCCCAGGAAGCGGACATGCTCCGCTACGGGCTCGACGAGATCGCCGCCGTGGAGCCGCGGGCCGGGGAGGACGCGGAGCTGGCCGAGGAGGCGGAGCGGCTCGGGCACGCCGAGGCGCTGTCGTCCGCCGCCACCGCCGCCCACGCGGCTCTCGCGGGCAATCCCGAGGACCCCGAGAGCATCGACGCCTCGACCCTCGTCGCGGGCGCCCACCGGGCCCTGGAGGCCGTCCGCTCGCACGATCCGGCCCTCTCCGCCCTCGCCGACCGGATCGGCGAGATCGGGATCCTGCTCGGTGACGTGGCCGGCGAGCTGGCCGGGTACGCCGACGACCTGGACGCCGATCCGCTGCGGCTGGCCGCCGTGGAGGAGCGCAGGGCCGCGCTCACCACCCTCACGCGCAAGTACGGCGACGACATCAACGCCGTGCTCGCCTGGGCCGAGCAGAGCGCCGCGCGCCTGACCGAGCTGGACGGCGACGACGACCGGATCGAGGAGCTGACCGCCGAGCGGGACGCGCTGAGCACCGAACTGGGCGCACTGGCACAGGCGTTGACGGACGCGCGGACGGAGGCCGCCGAGCGGTTCGCCGCCGCGGTCACCGCCGAGCTGGCCTCGCTCGCGATGCCCCACGCGCGTGTGTCCTTCGACCTCCGCCAGACCGAGGACCCGGAGGGCGTCGAGGTCGGCGGACGCACCGTCGCCTACGGGCCCTCCGGCGTCGACGAGGTCGAGCTGCTGCTCGCACCGCACCCGGGCGCCCCGCCGCGGCCCATCGCCAAGGGCGCCTCCGGCGGCGAGCTCTCCCGAGTGATGCTGGCCGTGGAGGTCGTGTTCGCGGGGACGGACCCGGTGCCGACGTACCTCTTCGACGAGGTCGACGCCGGTGTCGGCGGCAAGGCCGCGGTGGAGATCGGACGGCGCCTGGCGAAGCTCGCCAGGACCGCGCAGGTCGTGGTCGTCACCCACCTTCCGCAGGTCGCCGCCTTCGCCGACCGGCAGCTGCTGGTCGAGAAGACCAACGACGGCTCGGTCACCCGCTCCGGCGTGAAGGTCCTGGAGGGCGAGGAGCGGGTGCGCGAGCTGTCCCGGATGCTCGCCGGCCAGGAGGACTCGGAGACGGCGCGCGCACACGCGGAGGAACTGCTGGCGACGGCCAGGGCCGACCTCTAGGCCCTTCTGGGCCCGGCAAGCGCGGCACCCCGCTGGAGTTCCGGCTCGGGCCCCTGCCCCGGGGCGAGGTTCGGCGTGCCGGAGTCGAGTGGTTGCGTGCCGGGGGCGCGCAGGACGGCTTGCGCGCTGTCGGGTCGGCGGCGGGCGCGGTGCGCGGGGACCGGGGAGCGCCCGGGAGCGGCCGCCACGGGCGTCTGACCTCGGGGTACGGGTGCGCCGGCCGTTCGGCCACGTTGCCATGGTTTTCACCCTTGTGGGTGACGTGCTCCGGCGCACTGCTCCGGCCCGCCGCGCTGTGCGCCTCCGCGGATTTCCCGGAACGGCCGTACGTCCTGGCATGCTTGGCAGAGAACGCGAGGCGGACGGCGGGTCGAGCGCAGTCCGTGTGGGAGGCGCGCGCTACTTCCTTCCGCCCTCCTCCGCCCGCTGCCTTCTGTACGTTTCTCCGTGACAGCCCGCGCCGAATCAGGAGCCCCGGCCCCCGTGAGCCCCGTGAGCAGCAACGCACCGCACGGCCAGTCGCCGCTGCGCACCGTGCAGGTGCTGGGTGGGGGCAACGCCGGCAGCAGCGCGCACGTCCGCTCCCTGGCCGAGGGGCTCGTCGCCCGGGGTGTGCGCGTCACGGTGTGCGCCCCCGTCGAGGCCGACCGCGCCTACGACTTCAGCGGGGCCGGCGCCGACCACGTGCACGTCCCGCGCAGCAGCGACCCGGCCTCCGTGGCCGCGCTCCGGGCCGCCTGTGCGGACGCCGACCTGGTGCACGCCCATGGGCTGCACGCCTCCTTCCGCGCCGTGCTCGCGCTCAGCGGGCGCAGCACCCCGCTGGTGGTCACCTGGCACAACCGCGCCCGGGCTCAGGGCGCCCGGGCGCATCTGCTGCGGCTGCTGGAGCGGCGCGTGGTGCGGACGGCCGCCGTGGTCCTCGGCACCACCTCCGACCTGGTCGACCGGGCCCGTCGCACGGGGGCACGGGACGCCCGGCTCGCGGCCGTCACCCTGCCCGGCCGACAGCAGCCCTCGCCCGCTCTCGACGCCGCCCGCGCGGCGGGCCCCCCGTCCCACGACGACCCCGACGCCCGGCCGCACAAGCTCCGCGCCGAACTCGGCGCCACCGGACGCCCGTTGCTCCTGGCCGTCGGATCCCTCGACCGGCAGCGCGGCTACGACGTCCTGCTGGACGCGGCCCGCGCCTGGCGGGACCTCGACCCCGTCCCGCTCGTCGCCGTCGCGGGGGAGGGGCCGCTGCGGCCCGAGCTGCAGCGCCGGATCGAGGACGAGGAGCTGCCGGTACGGCTCATCGGGCGGCGCGAGGACGTACCCGAGCTGCTCGCGGCCGCCGACCTGGCGCTGCTGACCAGCAGCTGGGAGTCGCGTTCCGTCCTCGCCCAGGAAGCGCTGTACGCGCGCGTGCCGCTCGTCGCGACCGCCGTCGGCGGCATCCCCGACCTGGTCGGCGACGCGGCCGAACTCGTCCCGTACGGCGACGCGGACCGGCTCGCGGACACCGTCGTACGGCTGCTCGCGGACCCGGTGCGGCGCGATGAGCTGCGCGAGCGGGGCGTGCGGCAGACCGCGACCTGGCCGACCGAGGACGAGACGGTCGCCCAGGTCCTCAGCGTCTACGACGAGTTGACCCAGCCGACCCCCCTGGCCTGACGCCGGTCCGGGAGCGTCCAGGAGCCCGCACGCGGTGCCTCACGAACGGCGTCCGGCCGTGCGGGCGCCCCCGGATCGCCGGCCCCCCGGGACAACACACCTAGGGCGCGTGCCGTCGTGCCCGCAGGGCGAGGCTCAACGCCAGGACCGTCTGCGGGTCGTCGAGGTCGGTGCCCAGCAACTCTCCGATCCGGGCGAGCCGGTTGTACAGGGTCTGGCGGTTGAGGTGCAGCTCGCGGGCGGTCTCCGCCTTGCGGCCCGCGTGCGCCAGGTAGGTCTCCAGGGTCGGCAGCAGCGGTGGCTTGGAGCGGTGGTCGTGGTCGCGCAGCGGGCCGATCGCACGGTCCACGAAGGCCGCCAGGTCCGGGTGGTCGCGCAGCCGCCACAGCAGGAGGTCGATGTCCAGACGGCGGGCGTCGTACCAGGGGCGGTCCGTCAGGCCCTGGGCCGCCGTCGCCGTCTCCGCCGCGTGCCTGAGCCCGGCCGACGCGGCCGCCCAGCCGCCGGCCACCCCGACGACCACGACTGGCGGCGGAGCCCCCGGACGCTGCATCCCGGCCCGCTCGACACCCGCCCGCAGCGCCGCCGCCACCCGGTCCGCGACCGCCGAGCGCTCCGACTCCGAACGCAGCCCGAGCAGCACCGGGACCCGGCCCTCGACCGGCCTGACGCCCAGCAGCACCGGCACCCCGACCGAGGCCAGCTCCTCGGCCACCGCGCGCGCCAGCACCGCCCAGCTGCCGCCGGGGGACAGTGAGTCCCCGACACGCATCACCACGGGAAGCAGCGGGCTGTTGCCGGGCTTGAAACCGAGGACCCGGGCCTGGGCCGGAGCGTCGTCCGCCGTGATCCGGCCCTCGGCGAGATCGGTGAGGAAGTCGCCGCGGCCGCGCGCCGCCAGCTCCTCCTCCTGCCGGGCCTGCATCAGCACCACGGCCAGTATGCCCGCGGCCCGCTCGGCGGCGATCCGGTGCACCGGAGCCAGCGGCGAACACACCGGCAGCAGCACCAGGCGGCCCCGTACCGCCCCCGCCCCGGGACCGCCGCCGGGCACGTCGACCAGCACCGAACCGGCCGGCGGCGGCGCGTCCTTGTGCGGACCGCGCAGCCCCTCCCACACCTGCAGCGGATCCGCGCCCTCGGGGCCGGAGCCGGCTGCGTACAGGAGCCGGCCGTCCGCCGTCTCCAGGAACACCGGGTTGGCGCTGAAGTCGGCCAGGATGCCCAGCACCTGCGGGACCCCGCCACCGCCGAGCAGCGCCTCGGTACACCGCCGGTGCACCTCCTCGGCCCGCTGGAGCAACGCGTAGTGGCCGTTGACGATCTCGGTGTGGATCTCCTCGGTGACGGTCACGAACGGCACCTCGCGGTGCAGCTGGACCAGCGGCAGCCCCGCGCTGCGGGCCGTGTCCACCAGGGCCGCGGGCAGCCGGGCGAAGCGCGGGCCCAGCTCCACCACCAGGGCCGCGATGCCGCGCTCGGCGAGCGTGCGCACGAACGCCCGCTGCTCGGCCGGGCGGGTGCCGAGGCCGTAGCCGGTGGTGAGCAGCAGCTCGCCGCCCTTGAGCAGCGAGGCGATGTTGGGCACCTCGCCCGCGTGCACCCAGCGCACCGTGCGTCCCAGCCGGTCGGCGCCCGCCACGATCTCCGGGAGTCCGCTGCGCAGCCCCGGCAGCTCCAGCGCCCGCTGAACGGTGATCCCCGCGCCCTGAGTGGCGAATCTGCTCTCCGTACCGCTGTCCATGCAGCGGACGCTACCTGCGCAAACCCGCCGACGACAGCCTGTGCCTCCGGCTACACGGGCCGGATGTTGTGGTTGAAGCGGAACACGTTGTCGGGGTCGTGGGCCCGCTTCACCTTCTCCAGCCGCAGCAGGTTCCCCGCGCCCAGTCCCGCGCGCACCCGCTCGGCGCCCTCCTCGCCGATGAAGTTCAGGTACACATCGCCGGTGCTCCACGGCCGGACGTCGGCGCGGACGTCCCGCACCCAGGCGACGGCGCGCTCGTCGTCGGCCGGATCCTCCCAGGCGGCGAAGGGATGCACCGCCCAGGCCGCGTCCCGGTACGGCACCGGGTACGCGTGCGGACCGGCCGCGACCGCCCCGCCCTGCGGGAGGAGGAGATGCTGGGTGGAGGTCGGCACCGGCATGTCCGCGGCGCGGGCGCAGAAGACGTCCACCAGCTCGTCGGGCAGAGCGCCCAGGTACTCCGCCGACGAGTGGTTCCGCAGCCCCGGCGGCTGGTCCAACATGCGCTGGAGGTCGACGTAGGGCAGCGCACCGACCAGCTCCGCCTCGTGCGGCAGCGCCAGCAGCGGCCGGGCCAGCTTGCGCAGATCCTCCTCGCCGCCCGTGTACGTCACCAGCGCCGCGCACAGCAGCGTGCCCACCAGGTGTCCCGGTACGAACTCCAGGGGCGGCCCGGTCAGATACAGCACCGCTCCGCCCACCTCGTCGGGGCCGCCGGTGATGACCTCGCGGAAGGCGCGGACCGCGTCCGGTCCCCGCTGCGGGCGGTACAGCAGGAACGCGGCCGAGAACTCCGGCAGCTCGTGCAGCTCCAGGGTGAGCGCGGTGGCGACGCCGAAGTTGCCGCCGCCCCCGTGCAGGGCCCAGAACAGCTCGGGGTTCTCGTCGGCGTTCGCGTGCACCCGCCCGGCGTCGGCGGTCACCAGCTCCACGCCGATGAGGTTGTCGACGGCGAGGCCGAAGGCACGGTCCAGCCAGCCGGTGCCGCCGCCCAGCACGAAACCGCCGACGCCGGTGGTCGAGGCCCGGCCGCCGGTGGTCGCGAGTCCGTACGGCTGGGTGGCCCGGTCCAGCCGGCTCATCGTGGCCCCGCCCTCGACCCGGACCGCCTCGGCGGCCGGATCCACGGTCACCCGGTGCATCCGGCGCAGATCCACCACGAGTGCGCCGTCGCCCAGGGCCGTGCCGGCCACGCCGTGCCCGCCGCCGCGCACCGCGATGTGCAGGTCCAGCTCCCGACCGAAGCGCACCGCCCTGACCACGTCGGACGCGTCCGCGCACTGTGCGATCACGGCCGGGCGCTTGTCGATCATCCCGTTGAAGACGGCACGCGCCGCGTCGTAGCCCGGATCCCCCGGGGCGAACACGTCACCGGCCAGATCCTCGCGCAGGGCGGCGAGGGCCGCGCCCGCCTTGGAGAGGGGAGCCACGACCGCCCCCTTCCGGAACAGGGGCTGCTGTCCACACCCAGCCTAGGAGCGCACGGCCGACCGGGCACGGCGCGGGCGTTGCTACCTCTCTTCCCGCGACCCCCTTCGCGAGTGCCGCCGCAGCCTGGGCGACCTGCGTTCAGGGAGAGGCCCGCGGCGAGGCGGGCGGAGCGTCCGCCCGCTCCGTGGGGAACGACGGTCGACTCACGCGGGGCCGTCCACCCGGCCGGGGTCGTTGGGGTGGGATTCGAGCGCGGTGACGGTGATGGTGGTCATCCACGGGTGCAGCGGCAGCGTGCCGAGCACCTTCTCGTGCAGCTCCACCTCGTCCGCGGCCCGCCAGATCCCGATGCTGCGCAGCTCCCCGACCGGCCGCCACAGCCGCGCCAGGTTGCCGGTGGCGGCCAGCTCCTTCGCGCGGACCGCCTCGGCGGCCCGCCGCCGGCCGACCTCGTCCTGGCTGGTGCCGTCGGGGATCGTGGTGGTGATCTCGACCAGGAACTCTCGCATGGTCCCTCTCCACTCGGTGAGATGGCCGGTGCCCTCCGCGGCTCGAAGAGGGGGAGCCGGGTGCCGCCGGCCCGTTCCGACCTCAGTGTCCACCGGTCGCCGCAGGCCCGCCACGACGAGCTTTCTGTCTCCGGTTCCGATCCGGTAGGCCCGGGAAACGCCCGGGGAATCGGTACGGGAAGCGTCAGGGGGCGACGGCATCAGAGCCGGGACCCCCAGCCCGCCCCCCAGCCCGACCCCGTAGCCCCTTCAGCCGCCGTAGGCCCCCGAAGCCGTCAGCCGCAGTGCGGTGTCGATCAGCGGGACGTGGCTGAAGGCCTGCGGGAAGTTGCCGACCTGGCGCTGCAGGCGCGGGTCCCACTCCTCGGCGAGCAGGCCGAGGTCGTTGCGCAGCGCGAGGAGCTTCTCGAACAGCTTGCGGGCCTCGTCCACCCGGCCGATCATCGCCAGGTCGTCCGCCATCCAGAACGAGCAGGCCAGGAAGGCGCCCTCGTCTCCGGGCAGGCCGTCGACGCCCTCGTCCTGGCCCTCCGTCGGGTAGCGCAGGATGAACCCGTCCGAGGTGGACAGCTCGCGCTGGATCGCCTCGATGGTGCCGATCACCCGCTTGTCGTCCGGCGGCAGGAAGCCCATCTGCGGAATCAGCAGCAGCGAGGCGTCCAGCTCCTTGGAGCCGTAGGACTGGGTGAAGGTGTTGCGCTCCTGGTCGTAGCCCTTCTCGCAGACGTCCCGGTGGATGTCGTCGCGCAGCTCCTTCCAGCGCTCCAGCGGGCCGTCCGCGTCCCCGGACTCGATCAGCTTGATGGTGCGGTCCACCGCCACCCAGGCCATCACCTTCGAGTGCACGAAGTGCCGGCGCGGGCCGCGCACCTCCCAGATGCCCTCGTCCGGCTCCTGCCAGTGGTCCTCCAGATAGCGGATCAGCTTCAGCTGGAGGAGGGAGGCGTAGTCGTTGCGGGCCAGGCCCGTCATGTGCGCCAGGTGCAGGGCCTCGGTGACCTCGCCGTACACGTCCAGCTGGAGCTGGTGCGCCGCGCCGTTTCCGACCCGGACCGGGGCCGAGGCCTCGTAGCCGGGCAGCCAGTCCAGCTCGGCCTCGCCCAGCTCGCGCTCGCCGGCGATGCCGTACATGATCTGCAGGTTCTCCGGGTCGCCGGCGACCGCGCGCAGCAGCCACTCGCGCCAGGCACGGGCCTCCTCGCGGTAGCCGGTGCGCAGGAGGGAGGACAGGGTGATCGCCGCGTCCCGCAGCCAGGTGTAGCGGTAGTCCCAGTTGCGGACGCCGCCGATGTCCTCCGGGAGGGAGGTGGTGGGCGCGGCGACGATGCCGCCGGTCGGCGCGTACGTCAGCGCCTTGAGGGTGATCAGGGAGCGGACCACCGCCTCACGGTAGGGACCGTGGTACGTACAGTGCTCGACCCAGTCGCGCCAGAACTCCTCCGTCGCCTGCAGGGACTGCTCAGGCTCGGGCAGCGCGGGCGGCTCCTTGTGCGAGGGCTCCCAGGAGATGGTGAACGCCATCCGGTCACCCGGGGCGACCGTGAAGTCGGCGTACGTGGTCAGCGACTTTCCGTAGGTCTCGGCCTGCGTGTCGAACCACACGGAGTCGGGGCCCGCCACCGCCACGGTGCGTCCCTCGTGCTTGTGCACCCAGGGCACCACCCGGCCGTAGGAGAACCGCATCCTGAGCGCCGAGCGCATCGGCACCCGGCCGGTGACGCCCTCCACGATCCGGATCAGCTGCGGCGCGCCGTCACGCGGGGGCATGAAATCGGTCACTCGCACGGTGCCGCGCGGGGTGTCCCACTCCGACTCCAGGATCAGCGAGTCGCCGCGGTAGGTCCGCCGGGCGGCCCGGGGCGGCGGGGAGTCGGCCGCGTGTGCCGGGCCGAGCCGCCAGAAGCCGTGCTCCTCGGTGCCCAGCAGGCCGGCGAAGATGGCATGCGAGTCGAAGCGGGGCAGGCACAGCCAGTCCACTGTGCCGTCCCGGCAGACCAGTGCCGCGGTCTGCATGTCTCCGATGAGTGCGTAGTCTTCGATGCGCCCGGCCACGTGCAACTCCAGTCGAACGGCCACGTCACCCCCGCACAGGGGGGCTGTCGCTAGTGCGGTCAAGGGGTCGTTGTTGTGCGTCGTTGAGCGGTGAAGCAAAGCAGTCCGCCGAGCCCGGAGGCAAAACGACAGTCTTTGCTCAACGAACTGCCGCGCTCTCGTTGTTCCGGGTGATGCAGGCGGGGGTGTTGCCGTCGTTTCCGGCCCGGCTCGGCAGTGAGTGTCCGAGCAGGATACGACGCACGTAGATGATCTGCGTGCCGCTCCCGGCAACCCGTGTGGGCCGAACGAGTGACCGCTGGATGAAACCCGTG
Source organism: Streptomyces sp. NPDC007971 (assembly GCF_042958635.1). Taxonomy (NCBI): domain Bacteria; kingdom Bacillati; phylum Actinomycetota; class Actinomycetes; order Kitasatosporales; family Streptomycetaceae; genus Streptomyces; species Streptomyces sp. NPDC007971. The sequence goes on along the minus strand of NZ_JBIBJK010000024.1, from coordinate 142,863 downwards.
TGTCCGGTGCGCATCTGTGTCGCTGCATGTGACGGGCGTGAGGGACGTGCGAGGAGGTGTTCCGTGTCGGTGCGAGCGCGGAGCGTGGCCGGGAGCCATCCCGCCGAGGCGCTGTTACGCTGGTAGCCCGTGGACCGGTGGGCGACAAACCCCCGAACCGCAGCGACGACACCTCCCCGAAAGACCACCGAGTCCTTTGGGCGGGGAGCCGCAACGCATCACAGACAGCGACCACGGGAGCCCCCTCTTGGCCATGACGCCCAAATCCACGACGACCAAGCACATCTTCGTCACCGGGGGTGTCGCCTCCTCGCTCGGCAAGGGCCTCACCGCCTCCAGCCTGGGCATGCTGCTCAAGGCCCGCGGTCTGCGCGTCGTGATGCAGAAGCTCGACCCGTACCTGAACGTCGACCCGGGCACGATGAACCCCTTCCAGCACGGTGAGGTGTTCGTCACCAACGACGGCGCCGAGACCGACCTGGACATCGGCCACTACGAGCGCTTCCTCGACCGCGACCTGGACGGCTCCGCCAACGTCACCACCGGTCAGGTCTACTCGACGGTGATCGCCAAGGAGCGGCGCGGCGAGTACCTGGGCGACACGGTCCAGGTCATCCCGCACATCACCAACGAGATCAAGCACCGCATCCGGCGCATGGCCACCGACGAGGTGGACGTCGTCATCACGGAGGTCGGCGGCACCGTCGGCGACATCGAGTCGCTGCCGTTCCTGGAGACCGTCCGCCAGGTCCGCCACGAGGTCGGCCGGGACAACGTCTTCGTCGTCCACATCTCGCTCCTTCCGTACATCGGCCCGTCCGGTGAGCTGAAGACCAAGCCGACCCAGCACTCCGTCGCCGCGCTGCGCAACATCGGTATCCAGCCCGACGCGATCGTGCTGCGCTGCGACCGCGAGGTGCCGACCGCCATCAAGCGGAAGATCTCGCTGATGTGCGACGTCGACGAGGCCGCCGTCGTCGCCTGCCCCGACGCCCGCTCGATCTACGACATCCCGAAGGTCGTGCACACCGAGGGTCTGGACGCCTACGTCGTCCGCAAGCTCGACCTGCCCTTCCGGGACGTGGACTGGACGACCTGGGACGACCTGCTCGACCGCGTCCACAACCCCGACCACGAGATCACCCTCGCCCTGGTCGGCAAGTACATCGACCTGCCCGACGCCTACCTGTCGGTCACCGAGGCGCTGCGCGCGGGCGGCTTCGCCAACAAGGCCCGTGTGAAGATCAAGTGGGTCACCTCGGACGACTGCAAGACCCCGGCCGGCGCCAAGGCGCAGCTCGGCGACGTCGACGGCATCTGCATCCCGGGCGGCTTCGGCGACCGCGGTGTGCTCGGCAAGGTCGGCGCCATCCGCTTCGCCCGCGAGAACAAGATCCCGCTGCTCGGCCTCTGCCTGGGCCTGCAGTGCATCGTGGTCGAGGCCGCGCGCAACCTGGCCGACATCCCGGACGCCAACTCCACCGAGTTCGACCCGGCCACCGCCCACCCGGTCATCTCCACCATGGCCGAGCAGATGGACATCGTCGCCGGCGAGGGCGACATGGGCGGCACCATGCGGCTGGGCATGTACCCGGCGAAGCTCGCCGAGGGCTCCATCGTGCGCGAGGTCTACGACGGCAAGGAGTACGTCGAGGAGCGGCACCGTCACCGCTATGAGGTGAACAACGCCTACCGCGCGGAGCTGGAGAAGAAGGCGGGCATCCTCTTCTCGGGCACCTCGCCGGACGGCAAGCTCGTCGAGTACGTCGAGTACCCGCGCGACGCCCACCCCTACCTGGTCGCCACGCAGGCCCACCCCGAGCTGCGCTCGCGGCCGACCCGTCCGCACCCGCTGTTCGCCGGCCTGGTGAAGGCCTCCGTCGAGCGGAAGAATTCCAAGTAACGCACCAGTTGTACGGTGGCCGGGGTGCATACCTTCAGAAGGTGGGCACCCCGGTTTCATCCGGCCGGTCTTCTGGAAAGCGTGGGGAAGGGCAGGGCATGACGATCAAGGACACCCCCGAGGAGTGGGAGATCCGCTCGACGGAGACCCCCTTCGTGGGCAACAAGACCTCGGTGCGCACGGACGAGGTGGTCATGCCCGACGGCTCGGTGGTCCGCCGCGACTACCAGGTGCACCCCGGCTCGGTCGCCGTCCTCGCCCTGGACGAGGAGGACCGGGTCCTGCTCATCCGCCAGTACCGCCACCCGGTGCGGCACAAGCTGTGGGAGATCCCGGCCGGCCTGCTCGACGTGCCGGGCGAGAACCCGCTGCACGCCGCCCAGCGCGAGCTGTACGAGGAGGCGCACGCCAAGGCCGGGGACTGGCGGGTGCTGACCGATGTGTACACCACCCCCGGCGGGTGCGACGAGGCCGTGCGGATCTTCCTCGCCCGCGATCTCTCCGAGGCGGAGGGGGAGCGCTTCGTGACGGAGCACGAGGAGACCGACATGGAGTACGCGCGCGTGCCGGTCGACGAGCTGGTGCGCCGGGTGCTCGCCGGCGACGTGCACAACAACTGCCTCGCCGTGGGTGTCCTCTCCCTGGTCGCCGCGCGCGCCGGGGATGGCCTGGACGCCCTGCGCCCGGCCGACGCACCCTGGCCCGCGCGTCCGTTCACGTCCTGAACCCATCCGGGCCCACATTGGTGTGACGATCGCCTGATCCGATCGGGGGACGTGTCCGCCGCGCTCCTCCCGGAACGTCGCAGAGCGTCAACTAGGCTCTGAAACGCCCGTATGGGAAGGACCCGGTGGGCTTGCGCGTGCGGTGGGACGGGAGTGTGGCCCGTGACGGATCAGGCGGTGGACACGGACGACCTGCGGCTGTCGGCATCTTCAGCCGTGAAGGATGATTTCCTGGGCCGCGCACGGGAGTTGAAGGAACTGCGCGCCGACATCGAGCGCGCGGGCCTGGACACCCTCTCCGGCCGCAAGGCACCCCGCGCGCGCGTGCTCCTCGTCGCGGGCCGCCCCGGCTCCGGACGGAGCGCCCTCGCCGCGGAACTCGTACGGCAGATCGCGGACCGTTACCCCGACGGAGTACTGCGGACCCGGCTCAGCGAACCCGACGGCACCCCGGTACCGGTCGAGCGCGCCGCCCGCGAGCTGCTCGCCGCGCTGGAGGTGCAGGCACCGGCGGGGGCCGGCGAGGACGACCTGACCGCGTCGCTGCGCGCGCGTCTCGCCGAGCGGCGCGTCCTGCTCCTGCTGGACGACGCCGCCGGCGCCGAGCAGGTGGACGCGCTGCTGCCGGACGCCCCGGACTGCCTGGCGGTCGCCGTCTCGGGCGGCCCGCTCACCGGCATCGCCGACGTCCGTCCCTGCACCCTGGGGGGCCTGGACACCAAGTCGGCGGTGGAACTGCTCACCCGCTACACCGGCTCCGTGCGCATCACCGTGGACCCGCGCGCCGCCGAGAGCCTGGCCGAGGCCTGCCAGGGCCACCCGGCCGCGCTCACCCTGGCCGGCGGCTGGCTCGCCTCCCGGCCCCAGGCGGCCGTCTCCGACCTGGCCAAACGGATGCGTTCGGACACCGACGAGGGCGACGCCGGCCCCCTCGCCCGCGTCTTCCGGCTCGTCCACGACGAGCTGCCCGCCCCGGCCGCCCGGATACTGCGACTTCTCGCTCTCGCCCCGGCCGGCCTGATCGATCCGCACACCGCCTCGGCCCTGGCCGGCTGCTCGGTGAACGCCGCCCGCTCCGCCCTGGACGGCTTCGTCGATCTCGGCCTGCTGCGCGCCGTGGACTCCCCGCTGCCCGAGTACGACGTCCCCGGCTGTCTGCACCCGCTGCTGCGCTCCCGGGCCGAGAGCCACGAACGCCCCGGTGAGCTGCAGCTCGCCCGCGCCCGCATGCTGGAGCGGACCGTACGGCTGCTGCAGTCGTGCCGCGCGATCACCGAGACGGACAGCCCGCAGGCCCGGGAGAAGCTGCAGGAGACGCCGCCGGCGCTGCGCTTCCCGACGCCGCGCGCGGCCGCCGAGTGGCTGAGCGTGCGCAGACCCGCCCTGCTGGCCGCCGTCCGCCTGGCCGTGGCCGACGGGGAGCTGGACACCCTCGCCCGCCGGCTGATGTCCCAGCTGGTCAGGGCGATGGCGGCGCACTTCGGCACCCAGGCGGCCGCCTGTGACCTGTACGGCGTCCACGGCCTGGTCCTCGATGTCGCCGAACGCCGCGGGCTGCACCGGGAGAAGGCCGCGGCCCTGCTGAACCTGGGCGATCTGGACGCCCAGACCGGCCGCACCCAGGCCGCGCTCGCCCGCTACCGGGCCGCCCTGGACGCCGCACGCGAGGCGAACGACCCGTACGCGACCGGCCGCGCGATGGAATCCGTAGGCGGCGCCCATCAGGAGCTGGGGGACTACGACCGGGCCGCCGACTGGTTCGGACGGGCCCTGGCCGAGCGGCTGGCGCGGGGCGAGCGCGCGGAGGCCGCCCGGCTGTACGGCCGGATCGCCACCGCGCACACCTACGCGGGCCGCTACGGCGAGGCGCTCAGGAACTGGCGGGCGGCCGCCGCCGGATACCGCAAGAACGGCGATGTGGCCGCCCATGCGCGGGCGTTGAGCGAAGTGGCCCGGGTCCAGGAGTACGCGGGCCGGCCCGAGGAGTCGCTGCGCACCTGCCAGGAGGCGGTGGAGTGGGCGCGGCGTGCCGAGGAGGTCCGGTTGCAGGCCGCGCTGCAGCTCCGGCTCGCCGACACCCTGGACCGGCTCGGCGACCCCACGGCCGCCCACCTGCACCGCGCGGTGGCCGAGCGCATGCTGCGTGAGGAGGAGCCGGAGGACGACTCCCACCAGGAAGAAGACCTGAATGCCTGCGAAATCCGTAGCGCATCGAGTGAAGATTGATGCAATGAAAGGCTAGACACGCGGAACACCTTCATTAAACTGGCTCTGCCGCACGTTCTCCTGCGGTGTCTCCCGGTATGCCCCTGCATGCCTGGGTATGTCTTGTAATGCACCCCCCCATACCCTCTGAGCCAAGGACCGTGATCGACGTGAAGGTCGGCATCCCCCGCGAGGTCAAGAACAACGAGTTCCGGGTGGCCATCACCCCCGCCGGTGTGCACGAGCTGGTGCGCAACGGCCACCAGGTCGTCATCGAGCGGGGCGCCGGCGTCGGCTCCTCGATCACGGACACCGAGTTCGTGTCTGCCGGTGCCCAGATCCTGGAGACGGCCGACGAGGTCTGGGCCGCCGCGGACCTGCTGCTGAAGGTCAAGGAGCCCATCGCGGAGGAGTACCACCGCCTCCGCAAGGACCAGATCCTCTTCACCTACCTGCACCTGGCCGCGTCCAAGGAGTGCACGGACGCGCTCATCGAGTCCGGTACCACGGCCATCGCCTACGAGACGGTCGAGCTGCCGAACCGCGCGCTGCCGCTGCTCGCCCCGATGTCCGAGGTCGCGGGCCGTCTGGCCCCGCAGGTCGGCGCCTACCACCTGATGGCTCCGGTCGGCGGCCGCGGTGTGCTGCCGGGCGGCGTCCCGGGCGTGACCCCGGCCAAGGTCGTCGTCATCGGCGGCGGTGTCTCCGGCTGGAACGCCACGCAGATCGCCGTCGGCATGGGCTTCGACGTGACCCTGCTCGACCGTGACATCAACAAGCTGCGTGAGGCCGACAAGGTCTTCGGCAGCAAGGTCAAGGCCATCATGTCCAACACCTTCGAGCTGGAGAAGGCCGTCCTCGACGCCGACCTCGTCATCGGCGCCGTCCTCATCCCGGGCGCCAAGGCCCCCAAGCTGGTCACCAACGAGCTGGTGTCCCGCATGAAGCCCGGAAGTGTTCTTGTCGACATCGCGATCGACCAGGGCGGCTGCTTCGAGGACTCGCGTGCCACCACGCACGCCGAGCCGACCTTCCCGGTCCACAACTCGGTCTTCTACTGCGTCGCCAACATGCCGGGCGCGGTGCCGAACACCTCCACCAACGCCCTCACCAACGCGACGCTGCCGTACATCGTCTCGCTGGCCAACAACGGCTGGGTCGAGGCGCTGCGCCGCGACGCCGCGCTCGCCAAGGGTCTCAACACCCACGACGGCAAGGTCGTTTACCGCGAGGTCGCCGAGGCGCACGGCCTGGAGCACGTCGAGCTGGAGACCCTGCTCGGCTGACCCCCGCAACCCGGTGAGTCGCCAAGTCACCGACGCGCAAAAGGCGATACGTCAACATACGTCGTCAACAGCACGCACTCGGCCGGACCTTGCCCGACAAGGTCCGGCCGGATGTGTGTATGGTCACTTGGCGACTCTTGGTCAACTCGCCTCGAACGTAACCCTTCGACCGATTCGCACACCGGTGAAACCTGCTGTGCGACGGCCGTACGCCCTTGACAGCGGGATGTTTCATTGCCGACACATCCTGCCGGGTCCGGCGGATTGTGTTGCTGCGGACCGCCGACACGCCATAGAGTCGCCAACCGTCGGCATGGTGCCACGCTGACCTTGTCTAGAAGTTCCCTGGTCACCAAGGAGGTAAGACGACTTGTGAATGAGTCGACATTTTCTCCCGGGGGGGGTCAACCAGGAATGCCTGTACGGGGCCAGGGCCCCGCGGGATTCGAGGCTGTCGGCTCCGTTGCTGTGCGCACCTTCGCAGCCCACCAGAGTCCGGGTCCGCAGACCGCCCGGACAGCACACCAGAGCATGGATGGCCATCACGTGAACGCCATGGCCGGCGACGGAAGTGGCGCGCCCCACAACCACTTCGCCGACTACGACGAACTGCCCGAGGGGCACTTCTACGACCCCGACGCCGAATACGAGCCGGACCCGGAGTACGCGGCCACGCTCGCGCCCGACGCTGCCCGTCAGCGCCGCGAGCGCGTCGGCCCGACCGGGCGCCCGCTGCCGTACTTCCCGATCCCGGGACCGCTGACCAGTCACGGTCCCGCGACGATCATCGCGATGTGCAACCAGAAGGGCGGCGTCGGCAAGACGACGTCGACCATCAACCTGGGTGCCGCGCTCGCGGAGTACGGCCGGCGCGTACTGCTCGTGGACTTCGACCCGCAGGGCGCGCTGTCGGTGGGTCTCGGCGTCAACCCCATGGAGCTCGACCTCACCGTCTACAACCTGCTCATGGAGCGGGGCATGTCCGCGGACGAGGTCCTGCTCAAGACGGCGGTCCCCAACATGGACCTGCTGCCCTCCAACATCGACCTGTCGGCCGCCGAGGTCCAGCTGGTCTCCGAGGTCGCGCGCGAGTCGACCCTCCAGCGGGCGCTCAAGCCGCTGCTGCCCGACTACGACTACATCGTGATCGACTGTCAGCCCTCGCTCGGCCTGCTCACCGTCAACGCGCTGACGGCCGCGCACAAGGTCATCGTGCCGCTGGAGTGCGAGTTCTTCGCCCTGCGCGGTGTGGCCCTGCTGACCGAGACCATCGAGAAGGTCCAGGAGCGGCTCAACCCCGAGCTGGAACTGGACGGCATCCTCGCCACGATGTACGACTCGCGCACCGTGCACAGCCGTGAGGTGCTCGCGCGTGTCGTCGAGGCGTTCGACGACCACGTCTACCACACGGTCATCGGGCGCACGGTCCGCTTCCCGGAGACCACGGTCGCCGGTGAGCCCATCACCACGTACGCCTCCAACTCCGTCGGTGCCGCCGCCTATCGCCAGCTCGCCAGGGAGGTGCTCGCCCGGTGTCACGCCGAGTGAGTCTGCCCGGGGCCGACGAACTGTTCCGTACGACAGGGGGGATGGCGCTCCAGCCGTCCACGCCCCGGCGCGGGGCCAACGGCGAGGCCCGGGTGCCGGCTCCCGCGGGAGAGAGCGATCCGGCGGCCACGACCGCCGCGGCGGAGGACGCGCCGCAGTCGGTGCCCGCGCAGGGCGGGGACGGCGAGGGCGCGGAGCATGTGGCGGCGGTCGAGACGGAGACGGCCGAGGCCGGCACCCGCCCGGCACGTCGGCAGACCGAGCAGGAAGGTTCTGCCGCCTCCGCGGCGGCCGCGCAGCCCCGCAAGCGCGGGCGGGCGGCGTCCCGGCGGCCCAGCGGGCGCGAGCGGCACGACGAGAAGATCACGGTGTACGTGTCCGCCGAGGAGCTCATGGACCTCGAGCACGCGCGGCTGGTCCTCAGAGGCGAGCACGGGCTCGCCGTCGACCGCGGCCGGATCGTCCGCGAGGCGGTCGCCGTGGTCCTGGCCGACCTGGAGTCCCGAGGGGACGCGAGCATCCTGGTACGGCGCCTGCGCGGGCGGTAGCGGTAGCCTGCGGGGGCCATGACCTCGAACGACGTTCCCGCACCCACGCCCGGCGCAGCCGCCGGCCGTCGGCGTGTGCTGGGGCGGGGGCCGGGAGCCGCGAAGGCCGCACCGGTCCAGGTGGCCGCGGAGAGCCCCGAGCCGGACGTCCAGGAGCCGCGGATTCCCGGGCCGGAAACTGCCCGGCCGGAGATTCCGGAGCAGGACCTTCCGGAGCATGACCTTCCCGAGCGGGCGATTCCTGCCCCGGCGCCGACGACATCCGTACCGGAGCCGGCCCCTGCGCCCGTGCCGTGGCCGCCAGTGCGCGTGCCTGAGCAGGAGCAGGAGCAGGAGCAGGAGCAGGAGCAGGAGCAGGACCCGGACCCTGAGTCCGTGCGTTTGCCCGAGCCGGAGCCCCAGTCGGCCCCGGCCCCTGGCCCCGTGCCCTCGGGGGACCCGGAGTCCGCGGCGCCCTTGGACGGTGTCTTCAAGGTGCGCCTCTCGAACTTCGAGGGCCCCTTCGACCTCCTCCTCCAGCTCATCTCCAAGCACAAGCTGGACGTCACCGAGGTCGCCCTCTCCAAGGTCACCGACGAGTTCATGGCGCACATCCGGGCCATGGGACCGGACTGGGACCTGGACCAGACGACCGAGTTCCTGGTCGTCGCCGCGACCCTGCTCGACCTGAAGGCGGCCCGGCTGCTGCCCACCGCAGAGGTCGAGGACGAGGCCGACCTGGCGCTGCTGGAGGCCCGTGACCTGCTGTTCGCGCGGCTGCTCCAGTACCGCGCCTACAAGCAGATCGCCGACATCTTCACCCGGCGCCTGGACGACGAGGCCCGCCGCTATCCCCGTACCGTGGGCCTCGAACCCCACCATGCCGAGCTGCTGCCCGAGGTCGTCATCAGCATCGGCCCCGAGGGGTTCGCCCGGCTCGCCGTCAAGGCGATGCAGCCCAGGCCCAGACCGGCCGTGTACATCGACCACATCCACGCCCCGCTGGTCAGCGTCCAGGAGCAGGCGCGGATCGTCGTCGCGCGGCTCAGGGAACTCGGCGAGGCCAGCTTCCGCGCACTCGTCGAGGACACCGACGACACCCTCACCGTCGTGGCCCGCTTCCTCGCTCTGCTGGAGCTGTACCGCGAGAAGGCCGTCGCCCTGGAGCAGGAGGACGCGCTCGGGGACCTGCTCGTGCGCTGGACCGGCGGGGAGGAGGACGCGGCGCCCCTGGTCACCGACGAGTTCGACCGGCCGCCCGAGGAGCCCGGGGACGCCAAGGAGCCCAAGGCGGCGGGGAAGTCCCGGGACGCCAAGGAGTCCAGGGACGGCGAGGAGTCCAAGGCGGCCGGGGAGCCCAGGGGTGCCAAGGAGTCCCGAGTGGCGGAGGAGACGACAGAGACGAAGGAGAAGGAGGAGGAGACGGCGTGAGCGAGGAGACCGCTCAGGTCCCGGCGGGGCTCCGTACCGTCGCCGGCCTGGACCTCAAGCCCGCCCTGGAGGCGGTCCTCATGGTCGTGGACGAGCCCGCGACCGAGGAGCACCTGGCCAGGATCCTGGAGCGGCCCAGAAGGCAGATCGCGGACGCGCTGCGCGAACTGGCCGACGAGTACACCGTGCAGGGCCGCGGCTTCGAGCTGCGCTTCGTCGCGGGCGGCTGGCGCTTCTACACCCGCGCCGAGTACGCGCCCGCCGTCGAGCGGCTCGTGCTGGACGGCCAGACCGCCCGTCTGACCCAGGCCGCGCTGGAGACCCTCGCGGTCGTCGCCTACCGCCAGCCGGTCAGCCGCAGCCGCGTCTCCGCCGTGCGCGGAGTCAACTGCGACGGTGTGATGCGCACCCTGCTGCAGCGCGGTCTGGTCGAGGAGGCGGGCGCGGAACCCGAAACAGGTGCGATCCTGTACAGGACGACGAACTACTTCCTGGAGCGGATGGGCCTGCGGGGCCTGGACGAGCTCCCGGAGCTCGCGCCCTTCCTCCCCGAGGCGGCGGCGATCGAGGCCGAGACGCAGGAGGGCGTGCCGTCGTTCGATCCGGACGCTCCGGATTCCGAGGACGCAGACGACAAGACGGAACTTTGATGCGAAGCAGCAGCGGCAGGAACAGCAGCGGAAACAACGGCGGGAGCCGTGGTGGCAACAGCGGCGGCCGCAGCGGGAGCAGCGGTGGCCGCGGTAACTACCGCGGCGCCGGCAATTCCCGTGACGACAATCAGGGCGGCCGGCCGAAGAAGCCCCGCCCGGAGGAGCGGCGCTACGACGTAGGCCCGGGCGCCACCCAGTCCGGCCCGAAGTCGGGGCGCGGCGCCTCGGCGCGCGGAGGCGCCAAGGGCGGGCCCCGGCAGGGCCAGGGCACCGGGCGCGGCCGTACGGCCCCGGGAACCTCGCGCGAGTACGAGGCACGGGCCGAGGAGCGCAACCGCGAGCGCTACGCGGGCAAGCCGGACGTCAAGCTGCCCAAGACCTTCCCGGGTGCCGAGCAGGAGGGCGAGCGCCTCCAGAAGGTCCTCGCGCGCGCGGGCTACGGCTCCCGGCGGGCCTGCGAGGAGCTGATCGAGCAGGCGCGGGTCGAGGTCAACGGCGAGATCGTCCTGGAGCAGGGCAAGCGCGTCGACACGGAGAAGGACGAGGTCAAGGTCGACGGGCTGACCGTCGCGACGCAGTCGTACCAGTTCTTCTCGCTGAACAAGCCGGCCGGTGTCGTCTCGACCATGGAGGACCCCGAGGGGCGCCAGTGCCTCGGCGACTACGTCACCAACCGTGAGACCCGGCTCTTCCACGTGGGGCGGCTCGACACCGAGACCGAGGGCGTCATCCTGCTCACCAACCACGGTGAGCTGGCGCACCGCCTCACGCACCCCAAGTACGGCGTGAAGAAGACCTACCTCGCCGCCATCGTGGGCCCGATCCCGCGCGACCTGGGCAAGCGTCTGAAGGACGGCATCCAGCTGGAGGACGGCTACGCGCGCGCGGACCACTTCCGCGTCGTCGAGCAGACCGGCAAGAACTACCTGGTCGAGGTGACCCTGCACGAGGGCCGCAAGCACATCGTGCGCCGCATGCTCGCCGAGGCCGGCTTCCCGGTCGAGAAGCTGGTGCGCACCTCCTTCGGCCCGATCACCCTGGGCGACCAGAAGTCGGGCTGGCTGCGCCGCCTGTCCAACACCGAGGTCGGCATGCTGATGAAGGAGGTCGACCTCTAGGAGGCGCCTGCACGGCGTTGTGACGGCCGGTCCCGGGATACCCGGGTCCGGCCGTCGCCGTATGCCCGAACGGGGCTCCTGGAGGCGCTGACGGGGTTGCGGATCACCGTAGGCCTCTTTATTGTCGAGACGACTATTAGTCATCCTGACCATAAAGAGCGACCGGAGACGACCCACGGAGAGGAGGGGCGGGCATGCAGGGCTACGACAAGTACGCCTACGAACCTTTCGCCGTCACCGTCGACCTCGCCGTCCTCACGCTTCGCGCCGGAGGCCTGCACGTGCTGCTGGTCGAACGCGGGCAGGAGCCGTACGCCGGCCACTGGGCGCTGCCCGGCGGCTTCCTGCTGCCCGACGAGTCCGCGGAGGCGGCCGCCCGGCGCGAACTCGCCGAGGAGACCGGCCTGGCCGACGTCTCCGGGCTCAGCCTGGAACAGCTGCGCACCTACAGCGACCCGGGCCGCGACCCGCGGATGCGGGTCGTGTCCGTCGCCTTCACCGCGCTGCTCCCCGAGGCTCCCGAGCCGCGCGGCGGCGGTGACGCGGCCCAGGCCTGCTGGCTGCCGTACGGCTCCGCCGGTCCGCTCGCCTTCGACCACGACCGGATCCTCGCCGACGCCCACGAGCGGATCGGCGCCCGGCTGGAGAACGGCTGCGTCGCGACCGCCTTCTGCCCGCCCGAGTTCACCCTCGGCGAGCTCCAGCAGGTCTACGAGGCCGTGTGGGGCACGGTGCTGGACCGCCCCAACTTCCGCCGCAAGGTGCTCGCCACGCCCGGTTTCGTGGAACCCGTCCCCGGCGCCGCCCGGCTCACCGGCGGTCGCGGCAAGCCGGCCGCGCTCTACCGTGCGGGCACCGCCACCGCCCTGCACCCGCCCCTGCTCCGACCGTCCCCGGAAGGACCCGCATCATGACCACCACCCGGACGAGCAAGCGCGCCGCCACCGGTTCCCTCGTCGGCCTCGCCCTGGGGGACGCCCTCGGCTTTCCGACCGAGTTCAACGACGTGCCCGCGATCCTCGCCAAGTGCGGACCCTGGCGGGAGATGGAGCTGCCCGCGCGCCCCTTCGTCTCCGACGACACGCAGATGACCCTCGCCGTCGGCCGCGCGCTCAGGACCGCCATGGACCGGGGTGTGCTCGCGCCGATGCGGCTGGCGCGTCCGCTGCGCGAGGAGTTCGTGGACTGGTACCAGTCGCCCGAGAACAACCGCGCGCCCGGCCGCACCTGCCTGACCGCGTGCAACCTGCTGAAGGAGGAGGGCCGGATCTGGCAGGACGCCAGCCGGATCGGCTCCAAGGGCTGCGGCGCCAACATGCGCGTCGCCCCGGTCGGTCTCGCCCCCGGCCTGAGCGACGAACAGCGCGCCGGTGCCGCCCAGCTGCAGTCGGCGCTCACCCACGGACACCCCACCGCGCTGGCCGCCTCCGACCTCACCGCCCATGCCGTGCACCTGCTCGCCCGGGGCGCCGATCCGGCCGGACTCGTCGGGCGGCTGCGCTCGTACGCCCACGACAACCGCACCCGCTACCACCACACGTGGCTCGGCGACCTGTGGATGCGGTCCCAGGACCCGGACCCCGAGCACTTCATCGCGCGCGGCTGGGACGAGTGCCTGGACATCCTCGGCCGCCTCCAGGAGGCCGTGCGCACCGTCTCCCCGGAGACCGACCCGTGCCTGGCCACGGGTGCGGGCTGGATCGCCGAAGAGGCCCTCGCCACCGGGCTGCTGTGCTTCCTGCTCTTCCCCGAGGAGCCCGTCACCGCCCTGCGCCGGGCCGCCTGCTCCTCGGGCGACTCCGACTCGATCGCCTGCCTCACCGGGGCCTTCGCGGGCGCCTGGCTCGGCGCGGACGCCTGGCCGGCCGAGTGGGCCGACCGGATCGAGTACCGGGGGGACCTTTTGACACTGGGAGCTCTCTGGGACGCTTAGGTCCATGATCGACGACCTCGACCTGGACCTGACAAGCGTGATCGCCGAGCAGCCCCACCCGCTGCTGTTCGCCACCGTCTCCGGAGCCCACCTGTACGGCTTTCCCTCCGAGGACTCCGACCTGGACCTGCGCGGCGTCCACCTGCTGCCCGCCGCCGACCTGGTCGGGCTGCACGAGCCGGAGGAGACGCGGTCGCGGGCCTGGGTGCGGTTCGGCGTCGAGATGGACCTCGTCACCCACGACCTGCGCAAGTTCGTACGGCTGATGCTCCGGCGCAACGGCTATGTGCTGGAGCAGCTGCTCTCCCCGCTGGTCGCGCACACCACCGACGCACACCGCGAGCTGGCGGCGCTCGTGCCGGGCGTCCTCACCAGCCATCACGCCCACCACTACCGCGGCTTCGCGGTTACCCAGTGGCGGCTGTTCGAGAAGACCGACGAGCTCAAGCCGCTGCTCTACACCTTCCGCGTGCTGCTCACCGGCATCCACCTCATGCGCACCGGCGAGGTCCAGGCCCATCTGCCCACGCTCCTGGACCAGGTGGCCGCGCCCGGCTACCTGCCCGAGCTGATAGCCGCCAAGGCGGAGCGCGAACACGGCACCGCCGACGTCGGGCACGCGCGCGTGGAGGCCGACGTGGAGCGGCTGCACGCCGCGCTCGACGAGGCCCAGGCCGCCTCAGCCCTGCCCGAGGCGGCCACCGCCCACGAGGCCCTGCACGACCTGGTGGTCCGGCTCCGCCTGGAGGGCTGAGGCGCGCCGCGTGCGGAAGACGAAGTCGGCCACGCGCGCGTGGTCCGGCTCCGGCGGCAGCGGGGTGCGGCCCAGCGCCTGTTCGGTCTCGGCCGCGAGACGGGCCATCCACGCCTCGGTCCGTGCCCAGGGGACCTCACCCCGCTTCACCGCCAGCAGCGGCTCCCGCTGGTCGCCGACATCGATCCGCAGCCGGCCGGTGCGCAGCAGATCCCGGGCGCTCATCAGCAGCCGCAGCAGGTGCATCGCGTGCTTCCAGCGCGGTGCGCCCGTCGTGCGGATGTCGGCGTCGAGCTTGCGGCGCTGCCCGAGGGCGTAGCGGGTGAAGGTGTCGTAGACGTGCCGGGAGAGGAACGCGCCGCGCAGGGACAGCAGCTCGCGCCCGGTGTCGTCCACCTGCTCCACCAGCGGGGAGTGCAGGCACTCCAGGATGTTCGGGTTGCTGCGCAGCGCCAGCTCGCAGAACCGCTCCAGCTCCCAGGAGAACTGCTCCTCGCCCGGCCCCTCCACATGCGTCGGCGGCTTCTCGAACCCCCAGAACAGGGGAGTGGGGGCGAGGAAGACGCCCCGCCGGTCGGTGTCGCTGCCCTCGGTGGCCAGGCCGAAGGCCCGCGAACCCATGACACAGGCGTAGATCGTGTGGTCGCGTACGAGAGGCACGGGGTTCTCGGGCTGCATGCCCGGAGCGTACGCGGGCCGCTCACACCAGGCGGATCGAATTTCCCTCCACCTTGATCGTCTTGGGAGGCAGCGGTCTGGGCGCCGGGCCGTGCACGACCGAGCCGTCGGTGATGCGGTACTTGCTGCCGTGGCAGGGACAGTCGATGGTGCCGTCCGCCACCCGGTTCACCGTGCACCCCATGTGCGTGCAGATCGCCGAGAAGGCCTTGAAGTGACCCTTCTGCGGCTGGGTGACCACGACCTTCTGCGCCGCGAAGACCTTGCCGCCGCCCTCCGGGACGTCGTTCGTGCTCGTGAGCACCTTCCCGGTCAGGGACGAGGGGGGCTCCTTCTTTTCGGTGCCGCCGCACCCCACGCACCCGACGGCGAGCGCGGACGCGCCCGTCGCGAGAACCGTGCGGCGGGCCGGGTGTTCGGTCATGCCATCACTCCCATGTCATCGCCTGCCATCGCTGTCATCGTCTGCTGTCGCTCCGGACACTCATGGTGACCAGATATGAAATACCGGATTTCTCGTACTGTCTCAGTGATCGGGCGCGGCGCGCCCGGGCGGCGCGGGCTGACTACCCTGGACGGACCAAGAGCCGATACGCACCCGACAAGGAGCAGCGACGTGGCGGTACGAGCGGTCCGGGGGGCCGTCCAGCTGGAGCGGGACGAGGCCGGCCACATGAACGAGCAGGTGGGCGCCCTGCTCACCGCCATCCTGCAGCGGAACGGACTTGCCGTCGACGACCTGATCAGCATCTGGTTCACGGCTACTCCCGACCTGCACTGCGACTTCCCGGCGGCTGCCGTCCGCAAGCTCGGCATCGTCGACGTGCCCCTGATCTGCGCCCAGGAGCTGGACATCGAGGGCGCCATGCCCCGGGTCGTCCGGGTCCTCGCCCACGTCGAGTCGGAGCGGCCCCGCACCGAGATCGCCCATGTCTACCTCGGTGCCGCCGCCGCCCTGCGCAAGGACATCGCCCAGTGAGGACCGCACTCGTCATCGGCACCGGGCTCATCGGCACCTCCGCCGCACTCGCCCTGACCCAGCGCGGCGTCACCGTGCACCTCACCGACCACGACCCGGCACAGGCCCGTACGGCCGCCGCGCTCGGCGCCGGCACCGACGAGGCCCCCGAAGGCCCCGTGGACCTCGCGATCGTCGCCGCCCCGCCCGCACACGTGGCCGCGCTCCTCGCGGACGCCATGGCCCGGGGCGTGGCCCGCGGCTACGTCGACGTGGCCAGCGTCAAGGGCGGCCCGCGCCGTGAGCTGGAGGCCCGCGGCCTGGACCTGGCCCGCTACATCGGCACCCACCCCATGTCCGGCCGGGAGAAGTCCGGCCCGCTGGCCGCCACCGGCGACCTCTTCGAGGGCCGCCCCTGGGTGCTCACCCCGACCCGGGACACCGACACCGAGGTGCTCAACCTCGCCCTGGAACTGGTCTCGCACTGCCGGGCCGTGCCGGTCGTCATGGACGCCGACGCCCACGACCGTGCCGTGGCCCTCGTCTCGCACATGCCCCACCTGATCTCCAGCATGGTCGCCGCCCGCCTCGAACACGCCGAGGAGGCGGCCGTACGGCTGTGCGGGCAGGGCATCCGGGACGTGACCCGGATCGCCGCCTCCGACCCGGGCATGTGGATCGACATCCTCTCCGCCAACCCCGGCCCGGTCGCCGACCTCCTCACCGAGGTCTCCTCCGACCTGGACGAGACCGTGCGCGCCCTGCGGGCCCTGCAGTCCGCCGACGAGGACAAGCGGCGCGAGGGCGGCACCGGCATCGAGGACGTGCTGCGCCGCGGGAACGCGGGCCAGGTGAGGGTGCCCGGCAAGCACGGGTCCGCCCCGCGGGTCTACGAGGTCGTGGCGGTCCTGATCGACGACCAGCCGGGACAGCTGGCCCGGATCTTCGCGGACGCGGGACAGGCCGGGGTCAACATCGAGGACGTGCGCATCGAGCATGCGACGGGGCAGCAGGCCGGTCTGGTGCAGTTGATGGTGGAGCCGAAGGCGGTTTCCGTGCTGAGTGCTGCGCTGCGGGAGCGGGGGTGGGCTCTGCGGCAGTAGGGCGAGGCGGCCGGCGCCGGGGTGGCCGTTGCCGGGGGCTGCCGCCCCCGGACCCTCGCATCGGCTCTACGGGCCTCGTCCTCGAACGCCGGACGGGCTGGATTTGCCGGGGCTCCTGCTCGTGCGCCGGGCGGTTGGATGCCCAGGCCGGACGGGTCGGCGGCCGAGCCGGGGACCGGTGCCGGTCCGGGGCGTCCGGACGAGTGAGCCGCACCCAGTAACCTTGTGCGGGGCGCCCTCGCGTCCCGCACCCCGCCCACCACGCTTCATGCAGGAAGGTGCCCTCCCGTGGAAAACGGCGCCGCCCCGACCGTCAAGCCCGTGATCGTCGCGATCGACGGCCCCTCCGGCACGGGCAAGTCGAGCACGTCGAAGGCCGTGGCCGCGAAGCTCGGCCTGAGCTACCTGGACACCGGTGCCCAGTACCGGGCGATCACCTGGTGGATGGTCGCCAACGGCATCGACCTGGAGGACCCGACCGCCATCGCGGCCGTCGCCGGGAAGCCGGAGATCGTCTCCGGCACCGACCCGTCCGCCCCGACCATCGTGGTCGACGGCACCGACGTGGCCGGCCCGATCCGCACCCAGGAGGTCACCTCCAGGGTCAGCGCGGTCAGCGCAGTGCCCGAGGTGCGCACCCGGATCACCGAGCTGCAGCGCTCGCTCGCCGCCGGCGCGGAGCAGGGCATAGTGGTCGAGGGCCGGGACATCGGTACGACCGTGCTCCCGGACGCCGACCTGAAGATCTTCCTCACCGCCTCCCCGGAGGCCCGCGCGGCCCGCCGCAGCGCCGAGCTCAAGGGCGCGGACCTCGCCACCACCCGGGAGGCGCTGATCAAGCGGGACGCGGCGGACTCCAGCCGCAAGACCTCTCCGCTCGCCAAGGCGGGCGACGCGGTCGAGGTGGACACCAGTGACCTCACTCTCGCCCAGGTCATCGAGTGCGTCGTCACCCTGGTCGAGGAGAAGCGGGCCGGGAAGTGAGCCTTCCGTCCGAGCGGGGCGCCGAGGTCGGGCGGCGCATCGGCGTCGGCCTGATGCACGGGCTGTGGAGGCCGCGTGTGCTCGGCGCCTGGAGGCTGCCCGCGACCGGCCCGGCGATCCTCGCCGTGAACCACTCCCACAACATCGACGGCCCGATGGTCATGGGCGTGTCCCCCAGGCCGACGCACTTCCTGATCAAGAAGGAGGCGTTCGTCGGCCCGCTGGGCTCGTTCCTGACCGGCATCGGCCAGCTGAAGGTGGACCGCACGTCCGCCGACCGCGCGGCGATCACCGAGGCGCTCGGCGTGCTGGACAACGGGGGAGTGCTCGGGATCTTCCCGGAGGGCACCCGGGGCGAGGGCGACTTCGCCTCCCTGCGGGCCGGGCTCGCCTACTTCGCGGTCCGCAGCGGCGCGCCGATCGTGCCCGTGGCCGTGCTGGGAAGCGCCGAGAGGCCGGGACGGTTGATAAAGACGCTGCCCCCGCTGCGCTCGCGGGTGGATGTCGTCTTCGGCGACCCGTTCGACGCGGGCGACGGCAGCGGGCGGCGCACGCGCAGGGCGCTGGACGAGGCGACCGAGCGCATCCAGAAGCAGCTCGCCAGCCACCTGGAAAACGCCAGGCGCCTGACCGGGCGCTAGGCGACACTTGAGTAGTGGATCAGCCCGTCGCGGGCCGCTCCACCGATCACCACGATGAACGACGAGGTACGGACTTCATGAACGACCACATCCAGCCCGACGGCTCGGCCGAGCACGAGTACGAGCACGGGGCGCTCGGCGACGCCGAGTACGCGGAGTTCATGGAGCTCGCCGCCGAAGAGGGCTTCGACATCGAGGACGTCGAGGGTGCCATCGAGGCGGCGGGCCACGGCCCGCTGCCCGTGCTCGCCGTCGTCGGCCGCCCCAATGTCGGCAAGTCGACCCTGGTGAACCGCATCATCGGCCGTCGTGAGGCGGTCGTGGAGGACAAGCCGGGCGTCACCCGCGACCGCGTCACCTACGAGGCCGAGTGGGCGGGCCGGCGCTTCAAGGTCGTCGACACCGGCGGCTGGGAGCAGGACGTCCTCGGAATCGACGCCTCCGTCGCCGCCCAGGCCGAGTACGCGATCGAGGCGGCCGACGCGGTCGTCTTCGTCGTGGACGCCAAGGTCGGCGCGACCGACACCGACGAGGCGGTCGTACGGCTGCTGCGCAAGGCCGGCAAGCCGGTCGTGCTGTGCGCCAACAAGGTCGACGGCCAGAGCGGCGAGGCGGACGCCGCCTACCTGTGGTCCCTGGGGCTCGGCGAGCCCCACCCGGTCTCGGCCCTGCACGGCCGTGGCACCGGCGACATGCTCGACGCCGTCCTGGAGGTGCTGCCGAGCGCGCCGCAGCAGACCTTCGGCGGCGCCGGGGTCGGCGGCCCCCGCCGTATCGCCCTGATCGGTCGCCCGAACGTCGGCAAGTCCTCGCTGCTGAACAAGGTGGCCGGCGAGGAGCGCGTCGTCGTCAACGAGATGGCGGGCACCACCCGCGACCCGGTCGACGAGCTGATCGAACTGGGCGGCGTGACGTGGAAGTTCGTCGACACCGCCGGTATCCGCAAGCGTGTCCACCTCCAGCAGGGCGCCGACTACTACGCCTCCCTGCGCACCGCGGCGGCCGTGGAGAAGGCCGAGGTCGCCGTCGTCCTGATCGACTCCTCCGAGAACATCTCCGTCCAGGACCAGCGGATCATCAGCATGGCCGTCGAGGCCGGCCGCGCGATGGTCATCGCCTACAACAAGTGGGACAACCTCGACGAGGAGCGCCGCTACTACCTGGAGCGGGAGATCGAGACCGAGCTGGGCCAGGTCGCCTGGGCGCCCCGGGTCAACGTCTCGGCCCGCACCGGACGGCACATGGAGAAGCTGGTGCCGGCCATCGAGACGGCGCTGGCCGGCTGGGAGACGCGCGTCCCCACGGGCCGCCTGAACGCCTTCCTCGGCGAGCTGGTCTCCGCGCACCCGCACCCGGTCCGGGGCGGCAAGCAGCCGCGCATCCTCTTCGGCACCCAGGCGGGCACCAAGCCCCCGCGGTTCGTCCTCTTCGCCTCCGGCTTCATCGAGGCGGGCTACCGGCGCTTCATCGAGCGCCGCCTGCGCGAGGAGTTCGGCTTCGAGGGCACCCCGATCCACATCTCGGTGCGGGTGCGCGAGAAGCGCGGCGCGAAGAAGAAGTAGCCGACTCGCCGCACCGGCGGCGACTCACCGCTGCACGGCGAAGGGCGGCCCCGGAGTGCGGGGCCGCCCTTCGCCGTACGTCACACACCCCGGCGGGGCCCGGGCGGCAGCGCCGCCGGGACGTAGTGCATCCCGGTGTCCTGGTGCCGCCCGAGGGTGCCGATCCGCTGCCACTGCGACTGCTGCCGGGCGCTGTAGGCCCCGGCGCTGTAGGCGCTGTACGAACTGCTGAACGACCCGGGCCGGTGGCCGCCGTACGAGCCCGTGCCGTCCGAGAGGCTCCCGAAGGCGACGAAGCCCATGTCCTCCTCGCCGCTGCGGTCACCCGGCAGCGTACGGAAGCTCCTGACCCACTCCGCGTACAGAGAGTCGTAGATCGGCGTGGCCGATGGCCCACCAGCCCCTTCCTGTCCCGACCGCGCGGACGGTACGGAGGAGAAGGCGGACCGACGGGCGGGAGTGTCGTATGCGTGCACGTATGTCCAAACGACCGGAACTTTAAAGAGATGCGGTCGGACAAATGGGGCGCGGGAGTGCGTCGTAGGGACGGCTACGCCGTGTGGGCGCGAAAAACACGACCATCGCCGACCGCGCTCCGGGCGCGCCGCTCCATCTGCCGGGCGTCCTCGCCCACAAGGTCGCACCCGCGCGCGCGGTTCCAGTCCCCCGGATGCCTCAGGTGCCCGCGAGGGGAAGGGCGGCGGCGACCAGCTTCCCGCCTGCCGCGGCCTTGTCCAGCGCCTCCCGCAGCAGGTCCTCCCGGGGCTGGCGCCCGATGGACCCCACCGGAGCCGCGAACATCAGCACCTGCTGGTGCTTGTTGACCGCCGACCGCCAGCTGTCGGTCACCTGGAGCGGCTGGTGCGCCTGCCACCAGGCCACCGGCTGTCCGCCGCCCGCCCCGGGCTGGAGCACCGCGTGCAACTGGCCCACGGCCACCAGGACCGACCAGCCGTGCAGCACCGGCGGAACGGAGGCCAGCTCGGTCACCGGCATGAAGCCCTGCTCGATGAGCAGCGGAAGGAAGTCGTCGCCCGCCCCGGTGGAGCCCGGGCGCACGATCGGAGCGGTGGGCTCGACGACCAGCGCGGGGTGCAGCTCGCCCTCGATCAGGACGAGTCCGCTGGTCACGCCGAGCACGGCCTGCTCGGGCACCGCCCGGTGCGGTGCACCGCCGGCGGCCATGTCGGTGCCGGTGCCGCCGATGGACCGGACGGCGCCCTGCAACTGCTCCTCGGTGACCTGGACGACCTGCGAGGGCAGGCAGCCGGCGTGGGCGAAGGCGAGCACGGCGGTCTCGTCGCCGACGAACAGGACGGTGCTGGTGCGCTCCTGCTCGGAGTCGCCCGGGGTGCGGCAGGAGGTGCAGTCGTAACTGCCCGGGGCGTTCTCTCCGGCGAGCAGCCGGTCGGCTTCTTCGTCGCCGATCTCGGCGCGTACGGCGTCACTGACGTCGAGCATGCGCGGCACGGTGGCTCCCTCGGGATGCGGTGCTGGGTCGGCCGGGTGGCTCCCGGCCCCTGAGCCCCGGGGTTCCGGGCTCATGAAGAAGACAACGGACGTCCTGTGGTGGGAGTCACGCCCCGGGAGGAACGGAATCGAACCATCCACCGCACAGGGTCACCTCGGGTACGGAATCGGACACTCACCGTCAACTCGTCGCGCTGTCAAGGAACTTGAAAGGGTGAAGTGGCTCACAGATCACTCTGGCAGGTGGTCGATAAATCAGGAAATCGAGGTATGAAAGGGCTGGCCGAAAATCGTCGATACCGGAGGTAACGGCGAACTGGCCTGGCACAACGGCCAGTTGGTTGATTCCGGCCGCCCGATCTCCCTACATTCCTCCGCCGTGTGCATCGAGCACCGCTCGGGTACGTCCGTCGGCCGGCATCAGGCAGAGCACCATCGCCGCACCGGTCGCCGCGGACGGGACGGGCGCGAGGAGCCGCGGTCATCCGCGGCTCGACGCGCCTCGTTTGGGGGAGCCCGGGTTCGTGGAGAGGGAATTACATGTCCGAGTGTGCCGATACGAGCCGCACCACCGATCGTCACGACGGCGCCCGCAGGGGCCGTACGACGGCCGCCCTCGCCGGGGCGGCGCTGCTGGCCCCGCTGGGGCTGCTGGCCGTGAGCGGCAACGCCGCCGCGGCGGACAACGGCGTGTGGGACCGCATCGCCCAGTGCGAGAGCGGCGGCAACTGGCACATCAACACCGGCAACGGCTACTACGGCGGGCTCCAGTTCTCCGCCGGCACCTGGCGCGCGTACGGCGGCACCGCCTACGCCCCGACGGCCGCCCAGGCCTCCAGGAGCGCCCAGATAGCCGTCGCCGCAAAGGTCCAGCGCGCCCAGGGCTGGGGCGCCTGGCCGGTCTGCTCGGCCCGCGCCGGAGCCTTCGGCGCCGCACCGGGGGCCGCACCGTCCGGCACGAGCGCGGACAAGGGCAGTGTGACGACGAAGTCCGCTCCCGTGAAGTCCGCACCCGCGAAGTCCGCTCCGGCGAAGTCCGTTCCCGCGAGGACACCGGAACGCTCGGCCGGCCACACCGACCGCAGTGCCGCCCGCGGTGCCTACACCGTGCGCGAGGGCGACACCCTGAGCGCCATCGCCGCCCGGCACGGGACCACTTGGCAGCGGGTCTACGCCGCCAACAAGAAGGCCATCGGGGACGACCCGAACCTGATCGTGCCCGGCCAGCGCCTCGCGCTCTGAGCAGGGCCCGGGTGCCGGCCGCCTGACGCGCCGGTCACCCGACGCGCACAGCCGCTGTCCATGACACGCACAGTCGGTGTCCATGACGCGCACAGCCGCTGTCCAAGACGAGGACAGCGGCTGTCCGCATCGGCTGGCAGACTCGGCCCCATGTTGGAGACCTCGGCACGTCTGCTGCGCCTGCTCTCGCTGCTCCAGGCCCACCGCGAGTGGTCCGGCGCCGAGCTCGCCGAGCGGCTCGGCGTCACCCCGCGCACGGTCCGCCGGGACGTGGACCGGCTGCGCGAGCTGGGATACCCGGTCAACGCCAGCCCCGGCACCGGGGGCGGCTACCAGCTGGGCGCGGGCGCCGAACTGCCCCCGCTGCTGCTGGACGACGACGAGGCCGTCGCGGTCGCCGTCGGCCTGCGCACCGCCGCCGGACAGGGCATCGAGGGCATCGGCGAGACGTCCGTACGCGCCCTCGCGAAGCTGGAGCAGGTGCTGCCCGACCGGCTGCGCCGCCGGGTGGGCGCCCTCAACGCCTTCACCGTGCCGATGCTGCGCGGCGGTCCGCCGTCGTCCCCCGTCGACCCGGCGGTGCTCACCGAACTCGCCCATCTGTGCCGGGACGCCGAGCGGCTGCGCTTCGCGTATCTGAGCCATGACGGCACGAGCAGCCGCCGTACCGTCGAGCCGCACCGGCTGGTGTGCACCGAGCGGCGCTGGTACCTGGTCGCCTGGGACGTGGACCGGGAGGACTGGCGGACCTTCCGCGTCGACCGCCTCACCCCGAAGCCGCCGCACGGCCCGCGGTTCACCCCGCGCGAACCGCCCGCCGAGGACCTCGCCGCCTACGTCTCGAAGGGGGTCTCCACGCGCGCGTACGCCATGCACTCCGCCGTGCGGCTGCTGGTGCCGCTGCACGAGGCCGCAGAGCGGATCTCACCGTCCGCGGGGACGCTGGAGGCCGACGGCGAGGACGCGTGCATCCTGCACAGCGGTGCGCCGAACCTGGAGGTGATGGTCATTCACATCATGATGATGGGTGTCCCCTTCGAGGTGCTGGAGCCCGCCGAGCTGAGCGAGGTCATCAAGGCGGTGCGCGACCGGCTCGATGCCGCTCTGGCCAGGGCTGCGGGGCCCGCGGCCGACGGACCCGCGCGCTGACGTCATGAGCCGGCCGGGTGAGTGCTGCGGCCGGGGGCCCACGGCGGCCGTGTGCCGAATCCGTGAATTTCCTATGCGGCGTCAGCGCGTGCGGCAGTCCTCCGGATTCCTTGGAGAATCGCTCTCATGGCCCGGTCCCATCGCCACTTCGGCGCTTTCGGCCAGGCAATTCGGAGAAGTGCTCAGACACGCGGGAATGCTGTTCGATTACCTCGGTGAGCGGTACGGAAACCCCCGTACGTGTGATGGAGTTCGCCGGAAACGGGTGTCGGGAACCTGTGACAGAAGTGTGACCGGGGAGGGCTCGGAGAGGGCTCGCGGAGGGGCCGGCGGCGGCTGCCGCCGGTGACGGCTTCCGTCACCGGGCGAAGCGGCCTAGCGTGGCCGCATGGCACCGATTCCCACTCCGCCAGCGGAGCCCCAGGACAGCCCGGACGGGTACGTCGGCCTCGATGCGCCGAGCGCCGAGCGGCTCGCCCGGGAGCGGGGGTGGTCGACCGTGCGGTCGCTGCCGCCGGGCGCGATCATCACCATGGAGTACCGCGTGGGGCGGCTCAACTTCGAGGTGCGCGAGGGCCGGGTGGCCCGCGCCTGGAAGGGCTGAGCCCCTCCGCAGCCGGAACGGCCGACCCGCTCCGCCCGTACACCCCGGCCCGACGACGAAGGCCCCGCTCTCCCGGAGGAGGGAGGCGGGGCCTTCGTCGTGGCGGCGGGGGTGGGTGTGCGTACCGGACCCCGCAGCCCTGGCGGAACGTCAGCCGCCCGTGAGGGGACGGGCCTGCTGGGAGGCGGTGCGGGGCAGCCGGTCGGCGTGCGGCAGCCGGTCGGCGTGCGGCGGGCGGCGGCTGCCCGCCGGGGTGACCGGGGTGCGCTCGGAGCGGGCCGTGTGCGGGCCCGGGGCCAGATGGATCGGGGGCCGGGAGGAGCGCACCGTCGACACCGGCTCGCGTGCCGCGGCGGATCGCTCGGCGGGCACGGGGCGCGGCTTGAGCAGCACCGGTGCAGGCGTGACCGGGGCGGCGGGTACGGGCACCGTACGGCCGCGACGGGCGCGCCAGCGGTCGCGCAGGTCGAAGAGCGCGGTCTCGGTCCTGGCGATCAGCGGCTCGAACCAGGGCAGGGCGAGCAGGATCAGCAGCCCCGCGGCCCAGCCCAGCAGCACGTCGCTCAGCCAGTGCGTACCGAGGTAGACGGTGGTGAGGCCGACGCCGAGCGAGGTGACCGCGGAGAGCGCCGACAGCCAGCGGCGCGCTCTCGGAGTGGAGGCCAGGTACGCCAGGATTCCCCAGGTCACCACTGCGTTGGCGGTGTGGCCGCTGGGAAATATATCGCCGCCCAGGGCCATCTCGTTCGAGCCGATCACGGTCGCGTAGTGCGGACCGAGCCGCCCCATGCCGAGCTTGGCGGCGCCGACCGTGATGTTCAGCAGGAGCAGGGAGGTGGCCAGGGTCAGCAGGGGGCGGAGCGTGTGCTGGCGCCAGGAGCGCCAGCCCAGCCAGGCCGCGACCATCACGGCGGTGGGGCCGCGCTGGCCGAGCACCACGTAGTAGTCGAGGAAGGCATGGATCTGCGGCCACTGCTGGTACGGCCGGAAGAACATGACCTGCCAGTCGAGCCGGACCAGCCAGGAGGTGATCACCACGGCCCAGACGATCGCCAGGTAAAAGGCGAGGGTCGCGGTGAAGAGCACGACCCGGTGCCGGCTCATGCGCGGCACATCGATGTGAGCCGGTCGTTCCGGCTCACGGTCCAGCCTGGCGAACACCCGGTCCAGACTCCGGGTGAGGTTTCGTTCGGTACGCACCCAATCGACGTTACAGCGAGTGAGCTCTGTTCCCGGTCGATACAGCGGGTTTGTGATGACGATGTGATGTGGGAAACCTCTCAGGCGCGGTCTGAATTCCTGGGATTCCGCAATCCTGTGAGCCTGCTTCCTGCAATTCCTTTGATCATGTTGTGAGGGCAGTTTAATGGCACTTATGAATTCGTTCACCGAATCCTGGGGTGGAATTCAGGGAGTGCTCACGGGTGGCGGCCGGAGTTGATCATGGGGGACCGGAGCCGTTCAGCCAGAAGGCTCCGTACACCGCCGTCGCCACCGCCACCCCCGCTGTGACCAGCACCGCCCGGGACGTCCGCAGCCGGGCGAGGGCCCGCGCGAGGGGGAAGAGCACCGGGAAGGCGGGCATCAGCAGCCGTGGCTTGGACCCGAAGTAGCTCGACGCGCACAGGGCGAGCGCGAGCACGACCCCCGTGTACACCAGCAGCGCGACGGGCTGGCGCTGGCGTACGCCGGTCACGTAGAGCCAGATCAGCAGGGCGACGCCGACGGTCAGGCCCGCTCCGGCCAGGGCCGACGGAAACGACGAGAACTTGTCGGCCACGAAGCGGGCGAAGGCGTATCCGCCGTCGAACCCGTTGCGCCAGCCGGCCTGGACGTCGAGATACCCGAGCAGACCCCCGCCGGTGCGGTGGCCGACCCAGAGCACATAGCCGGCGGTGCCCAGGGGGGCGAGAAGCATGCCGAGGGCGCGCCGCCAGGCCGGTGCGCCGGCGGCGAGGACGGGGGCGTGCGTCTCTTCACGTGCGCCTCCCGTGGAAGAAGAGGCGCGTGGTGCCTCCTGCGCGCCACCCGTGGCAGTCACACGCTCGGCGTGCGCGCCCCGCGTGCTTCTGTCCCGCACGAACGAGGTCACGCCCGCGACCCACACCGCCGCCACCACCGCGAGTCCCACGGGCCGGGTCAGCCCGGCCAGCGCCGCCAGGACGCCCGCACTCACCCACCGGCCGGTCAGCACCGCGTACAGCGACCACGCGGCCAGCGCCGTGAACAAGGACTCGCTGTACGCCATCGACTGCACGATCCCGACCGGCAGCACCGCCCACAGCAGCACCGCGCACACGCCCACCCGTCGCCCACCACCACCCCTCATGGGCCGCGCTCCGCGCCCTTCCGCCCCGCGCCCGTGGACGAGGTCGGCGACCGCGAAGATCCCCCAGGCCGCCGCGAGCGAGGCGATCAGGCTGACGACGAAGCCGGCGTCCGCGTACGACAGCGGAGAGATCGCGTGCAGCAGCCGCTCCAGCCAGGGCAGCAGCGGGAAGAAGGCCAGGTCGGAGTGGACGTCGCCGTTCGGCAGCCGCACCTCGTAGCCGTAGCCCGGTCCGGCGACCCGGGAGTACCACAGGGAGTCCCACCGGGCGGTCAGCAGCGTGTACGCGCTCTTGCCGCGCGCGGCGCTCCACGCGGCCAGCACGGCCAGGCCCAGGACGCGGACGGCCGCGTACCCGAGCAGGGCCGGCGCCGCCCGGCGCAGCAGCTGGGCGCGGGGCGGGTCCGCGCGCACATCAAGATCGGTCACGGGCTCGATTATCGACCGACCCGGGAACCGGACCGGTCGCCGGGGCGTGGTCAAGGGCAGGTGAAGTGGCGTACGCCACACGGGTTCGGTCCTGCGTGTGAGAGGTCCGCCACGCGTCCGCGCGGCGAACTCGCGTACGCTGACGAGTCACTCACGTGGCTTGCGCGGGCCGGGGACACCGCTCCTCTCCGGCCGTACGACGAGGGAGTCCCCACCCCCGTCCGTCCGCTGCACGCGAGGGATCATCTGGGAGGTACGTACATGTCCGGGACGACCACGGCTGCCGTTCGGCCGCGCAGCCGGGCGGCCGGGGCCCGTGCCGACCGCTGGGTCGTCCTCGTCGTCCTCTGCGTGAGCCTGCTGCTCGTCGCCGTCGACGCGACCGTCCTGCACGTGGCGGTCCCCGCCGTCACCGAGGACCTCAGGCCCGGCGCCATGCAGCTGCTCTGGATCGTCGACGTCTACCCGCTGGTCTGCGCCTCGCTGCTGATCCTCTTCGGCACACTGGGCGACCGGGTCGGCCGCCGCCGCATCCTGCTGCTCGGCTACGCCCTCTTCGGCGTCGCCTCCGCCGTGGCCGCCTTCGCACAGTCCGCCGAGACGCTGATCCTCGCCCGCGCGCTGCTCGGCGTCGGCGGCGCGATGATCATGCCCGCGACCCTGTCGATCCTCCGTCAGGTCTTCCCCGACCGGCGCGAGCGCGCCCTGGCCATCGGTGTCTGGAGCGCGGTCGCCGCCGTCGGCGCGGCGGTCGGGCCGCTGCTCGGCGGCTTCCTTCTGGAGCACTTCTGGTGGGGCGCGGTCTTCCTGGTCAACATCCCGCTGATGCTGGTCAGCCTGCCGGTCGGGCGGATGCTGCTGCCCGAGTCGCGCGGCGACAGCAACGGCCCGTGGGACGTGGTCGGCGCGCTGATGGCGGCGCTTGGCCTGTTCGGCGTCGTGCTGGGGGTGAAGCGGCTCGGCGGCAGCGAGCCGGTGGCCGCTCCCTCCACCCTGGTGCCCCTGCTGGCGGGCGCGGCACTGCTCCTGCTGTTCGTACGGCGCCAGGGGCGGCGCCCGCATCCGCTGGTGGACCTGCGGATGTTCCGGCGGCCGGCGTTCAGCACGTCGGTGGGCTGCATCGTGCTGGCGATGCTCGCGCTGGTGGGCCTGGAGCTGATCGCGGCGCAGTACCTGCAGCTGGTGCTCGGTCTGTCGCCGCTGGCGACGGGTCTGAGACTGCTGCCCCTGACCATCGCGGCGATGGCGGCCGGCCTCGCCGGCGCGCGGATGCTGCGCCGTTTCGGACCGCGCCGCATGGTGTGCTTCGGCTTCTGCCTCACCGCCGCGGCGGTCGTGACGCTGACCGCGATGGGCGGCACCGACAACGCCCGCCTGCTGCTGTGCGGCTTCGTCCTGCTCGGCTTCGGCCTGGAGACCACGCTCTTCGGGGCGTACGAGTCGATGCTGAGCGAGGCGCCGGCCGAGCAGGCCGGCGGGGCGGCGGCGATCGGCGAGACGTCGTACCAGCTGGGCGCCGGCATCGGGATCGCGCTGCTCGGCAGCGTGATGAACGCGGCCTACACGCCCGGTCTCGCCACGGTGCCCGGCGTGCCCTCGCGCGCGTCGGACGCGGCGGGCCATTCACTGGGCGAGGCCTACGAGGTCGCCGGGCGGCTCGGCGGACCCGCGGGGGATGCCCTGCGCCGGGCGGCGCGGGACTCCTTCGTGCACGGGCTCCACGTCACGCTGCTGGTGAGCGCGGGACTGCTGCTGCTCGGCGCCCTGATCGCGCTGCGGCTGCCCCGGGTGATGCAGTGCGGTGAGGAGAATGTGCAGCGCAGCGCCGAGGTGGAGCTGCCGTCCCCGCGCGAGGCCGCGAAGCCGACAGTGTCGGCCTGACCTCCGCTCCGGCGTGCGTGATCTCCGCTCCGGACGTGCGTGACCTCCATGCCGGACATACGTGACCTCCGCTCCGGGCGTACGCGACACGGCCCGGGACGTACAGGACACTGCTCTGGACGTGGGAGGCACCGCGCCGTAACGTCGGCTGCAGAGTCGTAACTAGCGCTGCTAGTTTTCACTGTGCCTCAGTGCGCCGGAGGGTGTTCCATGTCCGCGTCCGCGAAGTTGCCCCCGTTCGATCCCGCCGACCCGCTCGGGATCGACGACCTGCTGGACCCGGAGGACCTCGCCGTCCGGGACACCGTCCGCAGCTGGGCGGCCGACCGCGTCCTGCCGTACGTCGCCGACTGGTACGAGAAGGGCGAGCTGCCCGGCATCAGGGAGCTGGCGCGCGAACTCGGCCGTATCGGCGCGCTCGGCATGTCCCTCACCGGGTACGGCTGTGCCGGCGCCACGGCCGTGCAGTACGGCCTCGCCTGTCTGGAGCTGGAGGCCGCCGACTCGGGCATCCGGTCCCTGGTCTCCGTGCAGGGCTCGCTCGCCATGTACGCGATCCACCGGTTCGGCAGCGAGGAGCAGAAGCAGGAGTGGCTGCCCCGGATGGCCGCCGGCGAGGTGATCGGCTGCTTCGGGCTCACCGAGCCCGACCACGGCTCCGACCCCGCCTCCATGCGCACCCACGCCAAGCGCGACGGCGACGACTGGGTGCTCAACGGCCGCAAGATGTGGATCACCAACGGATCCGTGGCCGAGGTGGCCGTGGTCTGGGCGCAGACCGAGGACGGGATCCGCGGGTTCGTCGTACCCACCGACCGGCCCGGCTTCTCGGCGCCCGAGATCAAGCACAAGTGGTCCCTTCGCGCCTCCGTGACCAGCGAACTCGTCCTGGACGACGTACGCCTGCCCGCCACCGCCGTGCTTCCCGAGGGCGCCGGTCTGCGCGGTCCGCTCAGCTGTCTCTCGCACGCCCGCTACGGCATCGTCTGGGGCGCGATGGGAGCCGCGCGCAGCAGCTTCGAGGCGGCCCTGGAGTACGCGAGGACGCGGGAACAGTTCGGACGGCCCATCGGCGGCTTCCAGCTCACCCAGGCCAAACTCGCCGACATGGCGGTCGAACTGCACAAGGGGATCCTGCTCGCCCACCATCTGGGGCGGCGGATGGACGCCGGCCGCCTGCGTCCGGAGCAGGTCAGCTTCGGCAAGCTCAACAACGTCCGCGAGGCCATCGAGATCTGCCGGACGGCGCGGACGATCCTCGGTGCCAACGGGATCTCCCTCGAATACCCCGTCATGCGGCACGCGACCAACCTGGAGTCGGTCCTCACCTACGAGGGCACCGTCGAGATGCACCAGCTCGTGCTGGGCAAGGCGCTCACCGGGCTCGACGCCTTCCGCTGATCCCCACGAGCGGGGCAGGGCCGGTGAGCGGCCCTGCCTCAGCTCTGGTTGTAGAAGCCGCCTTCGCGGTGGGCCGCCGGCTCACCGCTGACGATCTCCGTGTTCGACGGCGTCAGCAGGAAGACGCGGTTCGCGACCCGCTCGATCGTCCCCCGCAGGCCGAAGGTCAGTCCGGCGGCGAAGTCCACCACGCGCTTGGCGTCGGAGGGCTCCATCGCCGTGAGGTTCATGATGACCGGGACACCGTCCCGGAACAGCTCGCCGATGACGCGGGCGTCCCGGAAGCTGTCCGGGGTGACCGTGCCGATCCGCTGGCCCTTCTCCTCGGCCGTGTCCGTGGCCACCTTCACCCGGGGGTCCGTGACCCAGGCGTCCCCGGACTCGGGGCCCTCGGAGTAGTCGTCGTCGTAGTAGCGCTCGTCATCGTTGTCGTCGACGAGGCCGAGCCACGCACTCGCCTTGCGTACCGATCCCATGGACGCCTCCTCTCACAGCAGTCCTTCTTGCTTCCGCATCCCTATGGTCATCCATGATGCGGACGGCGCGCCAAGCGGATAGACGCCGCGCGGGGGGTTTGTGACGGTACTGGTGCACAGGCGATCCGTCGAGAGTCCTTGTGCCCCAAGGGTCGTGACTCATACGGCTGCTGACTGTGAGTGAAATATGATTGTCGTCGGCGGATGGGTGATGCACGGGGCGTCCGGGTGAACGCGCCGGGTGATACGAGCTGACAGTCGGTCGATACGATGCCGCAGCTCAACGTCGCAGCACACCACGGGGGATCGTCGTGTTCGGAATCGTCAGGCCATGCAGTCACCGGCTCGGAGAGAGCCTGAAGGCCGAGTGGATGGCGCACTTGTGCGGGTTGTGTCTCGCGCTGCGCCGGGACCACGGTCAGTTCGCACGCATCGTGACGAACTACGACGGGCTGCTCATATCGGTTCTGACGGAGGCTCAGGTCGGTGCGGTGGGCGAGTCCCGGCGTACGGCCGGGCCGTGCGCGCTGCGCGGGATGCGCACCGCGTCCGTCGCGCAGGGCGAAGGAGCGCGGCTCTCCGCCGCCGTCTCGCTGGTGCTCGCCTCGGCCAAGGTGCGCGACCATGTCGCCGACCGGGACGGGCTGCTGGCCCGCAGGCCGGTGGCGGCCGCGGCGCGCCGCGTCGCCGCGAGCTGGGGGCGGGCCGGGGCGCACAGCGGATCGGCGGTCGGCTTCGACACCGGTGTCCTGGTGGACGCCGTCGACCGGCAGGTCGGCATCGAGACCCTGGCCGGGCCCGGCACGCCGATCCTGACGGTCACCGAGCCGACCGAGACGGCCACCGCGGCCGCCTTCGCGCACACCGCGGTGCTGGCCGGGCGGGCCGGCAACGCGGAGCCGCTGGCCGAGGTCGGCCGTCTCTTCGGCCGGCTCGCACACCTCCTGGACGCCGTCGAGGACAGGGAGGCCGACGCACGCACGGGTGCCTGGAACCCGCTCACCGCCACCGGTACCTCCCTCACGGAGGCGCGCAGACTCGCCGACGACGCCCTGCACGGCATCCGGCTCGCCCTGTGGGAAGCCGAGTTCAGGGACGGCAGGCTCGTCCATCTGCTGCTCGCGCACGAGCTGCGGCGTTCGGTGGACCGGGCGTTCGGCTCGGGTCCGGCCTGCGCGGTGCATCAGCCCGGGCCGGGAGCGCCGTACCTTCCCGGCGGGCACCTTCCCCCGAAGCCGAAGGAGCCGCGCGGGTTTCTTCCCGGGTGCGGGATGTTCCTGTTGCTGTGCTGCACCTGCCAGATGTGCTGCGCGTCCGACTACGAAGGGCCCTGGTCCCGGAAGAAGAGGGAAGGGTGCTGCGGGAACTGCGACTGCGACTGCCCGTGCGACGGGTGCGACGGGTGCGATGGCTGCGACGGGTGTGACTGCTGCTGTCCTTGTGACGGGTGCTAGCCGGTCCCGGGGATCCGGTGCTCGCCGGTCTCCCCGGGCGGCTCCCTGCCCGGCCGGTCGCGGGTGTGGCGCGGCCGGCCGGGCCCTTCGCCGCGTCCCTGCCCGGGTGTCGTCGGTCCGTCGGTTCCGGCAGGAGCGGGAAACGGCGGACGGAACGGTGGACGGATCAGCGGAGCGGAACGGCGTAGGCATCGGGGAGCGGCCTCCTGCGCGCACACGGGTGCGGAGCGCGAGCAGGGGAACACGAGGCAAAACGTGCGAGGGCGCGAGGCAAAGCGTGCGAGGGGAGGGGTGCGCGTGTGAAGGCGGTGCAGCGGAGGAAGAACGCGAAAGCGCCCGCCGCGGGGCAGGCATGAGCAGGGGGTCAGCTCAACAGGACGAGGACCACACGCGACCGAAGTCGATGTGGGAGCGGGTGACCAGCCACTGCTGTGGATGCATGGGCCAAGTGGAACAGGCATGCGGTTCCGCGTCAACTCCGTTGAGACGTACGGCTCACAGTGTGGACGGCCTTGACAGCGGACCGAAACGCCCGCGTACTCTCGGTGAACGGCCCTGCTGAGGGGCTCGGCCGTCTCTGCGCCGCTCGGCGCGCCCGTGTGAAGGCATCCACCGTGTTCGACCTTCCCCCGACTCTCGGCTCCGTTCGAGCAGGGGGACCCCACCACGGAGCCTTCGCATGTCATCCGACACCCTCCTTGAGGTCCCCGCCGCACCCCAGGTGCCCCGGCGCGCGGACACCCTGACGATCACCCCGCGGCGCCGCCCCGCCCGGCGCCCGGCGGCCGCCGCCGTCGGTCCGTCGCTCCCGGCCCTGTTGAACCGCCGCCCCGCCCACCGGCTCGTCCCGAGGCCGGTGGCCGCCGTCCTCCGGTACGCCGTGCCGACCCGGGCGAACGTGGTGCTCGGCACCGGCCGGTACCGCGTCGCAAGACACGACGCGCGCGGCGGTACGGCCGCCCGAGCGCGCGGGACGGCCGCCCGGTTGTGCGGGACGGCTTCCCGGTCGCGCGGTACGGGCGCCCGATGAGGCCGCAGCTGGTGATCGTGGGAGCCGGGCCGCGGGGGACCGGACTGCTCGAACGCATCGCCGCCAACGCACCCGAGCTGTACGCCGAACCGGGCCTCGACATCCACCTGGTCGACCCCCATCCGCCCGGCGGCGGACGCATCTGGCGCCAGGCGCAGTCGCCGCTGCTGTGGATGAACTCCCATGCGAAGGACGTCACCATGTTCACCGACGAGACGGTGACGATGGACGGACCGGTGCGCGAGGGGCCCACCCTGCACGAATGGGCGGGCCTGGACGGCCGTGTCTTCGCCGACCGGCGGATCCAGGGCCGCTATCTGCACTGGGTGTACGAGCGCGCCCGCGCCGAACTGCCCCCGGGCGTCACCGTCCACCACCACCCCCGGCGCGCCCTGCGCGTCGGCGGGCCGCGCGAGGGCCGCCAGCAGGTATGGCTGGAGGGCCGTCCGCGCCCCCTCCTCGCCGACGTCGTCGTACTCGCCCTCGGCCACCTCGACGCCGACCCCGGACCCCTGCAGGCCGGGTTGAGCGCGTACGCCCGCGAGCACGGACTGGTCCACCTGCCGCCCGACTTCACCGCCGACAGCGACCTGTCCCGCCTGAAGGCCGGCGAGGCGGTCCTCGTACGGGGCTTCGGCCTGGCCTTCGTCGACCTGATGGTGCTGCTCACCGAGGGGCGGGGCGGGCGCTACGAGGGGGACGCCTATCTCCCCTCGGGCCGCGAACCCGTGCTGTACGTGGGCTCGCGGCGCGGAGTGCCGTACCACTCGAAGATCGGCTACGACTGGACCGGCGCCCGGCCCGCACCGCCCCGCTTCTTCGGGCCCGCCGAGGTCGGGGAACTGCTGGCCCGGCCGGGCGGCTTCGACTTCCGGCGCGATGTGTGGCCGCTGGTGGAGAAGGAGCTGGGCTTCGCCCACTACCACCGCCTGTTCACCGCCCACCCCGGGCGTACGGCGACGGCGTGGGCCGGCTTCGAGGCGCGGTACGCGGACGCCGCCGACCCCGACGAGGTCCGGGCGCTGGTCGCCGCCGCCGTGCCCGATCCGGCCGACCGCCTCGACCTCGCCGCGCTCGACCGTCCGCTGGACGGGGTGCGCCACGGCTCGCACGAGGAGTTCCAGGAGGGCCTGCGCCGGTATGTCGAAGCCGACCTGAGCCGTCGTCACAACCCCGATCACAGCGCCGACCTGGGCGTCTTCCTCGCCCTGCTGTCCGTCTACGGGCAGCTGGTGCGGCTCGGGGACATCGGCCCCTGGTGGCACGGCTTCTTCAGCCACCTGGCGTCCGGGCCGCCCGGACCCCGGCTCAGGCAGATGCTCGCGCTGTCCCGGGCCGGCCTTCTGCGGTTCGTCGGCGCCGACATGACCGTCACTGCCGAGGACGGCGTGTTCCGGGCCGCCGGCGCGACCGTGCCGGGATTCGCCGTCGAGGCACGCGCGCTGGTCGAGGCCCGGCTGCCCGAGCCGACCGTGGGACGGGCCCGCGACCCCCTGCTGAGGGAACTGCACGCCGAGGGGGCCGCTGAAACCCCCGAGGGGTTGCTGCGCGTCGCCCCCGCCGACGGGCGGATCCTCGACGGCGCCGGGCGCCCGCACCCACGCCGCTTCGCGCTCGGTCCGTACACCGATGCCCGTACCCCCGGCGCCTTCACCCGCCCGCGCACCGGCGGGCCCGCGTTCCGGCAGAACGACGCGACGGCGCGGGCCGCGCTGAAGTTCCTGGCCCAACTCGCCCTTCGCACAGCCGCATGAACCCCGCCCGCACAGCCGCATGAACCCTTCCGACTCCAAGGAACCACGTGATGAGCGTCATGGTCCGCATCGGATCCGTCCGCAGGAGCTTCGGCTCGCCCGAGGCCCGCAAGGGCGTCCGTCCGGAATCGTTCGGCGCCGCCGGTCCGGGGCGTCCTGGCTGTCCAGGGGTGCGGTGCTCAACTCCGGTGCGGCACTCGCCAATGCGGTGCCCGTCCCCGATGCGGCGCCCCTCACCGGTGCTGCGGGGCGAAGGGGGCCGGGGACGAGGCGGGCCGGAGCGCCCGGGATACGCGGGAAACGGGGGACGCTGACGTGAGTGCGCGACACGGCCGAGGGCTGTTGCACCTCGCCGCTGCCGTCGATCGGCCCGGCTGCTTCGACGCCGCCTCGTACATCGAGCCGGCGCAGCTCGCCGAGCGCGGCGGGCTCGACTTCGTGACGCTGGACGACTCCTACGCCCGGCCGGGCCCCGACGCGCTCGGTGTGCTGTCCCGGGTGGCGCCCGCGACCCGCAGGATCGGCCTCGTCCCGACCGTCACCACCACGCACACCGAGCCCTTCCGCGTCCAGGCCGCCGTGGCCACCCTCGACTGGGCCAGCCGCGGCCGGGCCGGCTGGCGGATCGACGTGTCCGCCACCGAGGGCGAGGCCCGCCTCTTCGGCCCCGGACATGCCGCCCCCGCGGACGCGCTGTGGGCCCGGGCGGGCGAAACGGCCGACGTGGCGGCGAAGCTGTGGGACAGCTGGGAGGACGGCGCGGAGATCCGTGACCCGGCGCCCGGCCGCTTCCTCGACCGGGCCCGGCTGCACCACGTCGACTTCACCGGTAGCGCCTTCTCCGTCAAGGGGCCCTCGACCGTGCCCCGGCCGCCGCAGGGCCACCCCGTGCGGGTGGTCGATGCCACCGAGGAACGGGCCAGGCCCACCGCGGCCCGGTACGCCGACGTGGCCCTGGTCCGCGTCGCGACCCCCGCCCAGGCCGCCGATGTGCAGAGCCGACTGCGGCTCCGGGCCGCGGAGTCCGGCAGACACCCCGGCTCCCTGCGGGTTCTGGTGAGTCTCCTCGTCGACCTGGGCGACGGCGAGCGTGCGGCCGAGCCCGGACACGGTGGCGGCGGACCCCGGCCGAGTGCGCGGGGGCCGCTGTACCGGGGCGGCCCCGTCGATCTCGCGGACCTGATCACGGCCTGGCACGCGGAGGGCGTCGCCGACGGCTTCCACCTCATCCCCGTGGAGCCGCGCCGTGACCTGGAACGGCTCGTCAACGGCACGGTGGCGCTGCTCCAGCACCGCGGCCTGTTCCGCACCTTCTACCCGGGCAGCACCCTGCGCGAGCACCTGGGCCTCGCCCGGCCCGCCAGCCAGTACGCCGTGACCGGGGCAACGTCCACCAAGGCAGCGTCTGCCGGGGCAACGTCCACCAAGGCAGGGTCCGTCGGGGGAACGTCATGACCGTACGACGCATGGTGCACCTGGCGGCCCGCCTCCCCGGGGACGGACGGGGCGCCGTACGGACCGATCCGCGCTCCGGCCCGCGCACCGTGTTCGCCTCACTGGAACAGCCGGCGCGCACCGCCGAGCGCGGACTGTTCGACTTCCTGCTGCTCTCCGAGCGGCTGCGGCTGCCCGAGCACCGGGGCAGGATCCACGACCTCGACGCGGTCGGATGGCCGGAGACGGTCACCGTGCTGAACGCACTCGCCGCCGTCACCGAGCGGCTCGGCCTCGCCGCCACCGCGCACACCGCCTTCACCGAGCCGTACGAACTCGCCCGCAGGCTCGCGACGCTGGACCATCTCAGCGAGGGCCGGGCCGCCTGGCACGTCGAGACCTCCGCGGACGCCTTCCCCGGTGCCAACTTCCGGCCCGGCCCTCGTACCGGCGCCCGGGACCGGTACGCACACGCCGTCGAATTCATCGGCCTGGCGCGGCGGTTGTGGGACTCCTGGACGGCCGACGGACTCTCGCGCCCGTTCGCACACCAGGGCCGGTACTTCGACATCGCGGGGGAGTTCGGCCTGCCCCGCCCGCCGCAGCGGCACCCCGTGGTGATCCTTTCGGGCGAGACGGAGGAGGACCGGGAGGCCGCCGCGGCCTCGGCCGACGTGCTGCTCGTCCGGCACCGCTCCGTGGCGGCGGGCCGTGCCCTCGCCGCGGACCTCGGACGGCGGCTCGCCGGGTACGGCAGGGCCGCGGGGGACCTGAAGATCATGTGCGGGGTCGATGTCGTCCTCGGGGACACCGCCGCCGAGGCCCAGGAGCGGGCCGTGGAGATCAGACGGCAGCAGATCTCCCCGCAGGGTGCCCTCTTCGTCCTGGAGCAGGTCTGGGGCACGGACCTGTCCGGCCACGACCCGGACGGCCCGCTCCCCGAGACCGACCCGGTGCCGGACCCCGTGCCGGACCCCGTGCCGGATCCTCTGCCCGACTTTGTGCCGGATCCCTTGCTGGACCTCGTACCTGACTCCGTGCCTGACCCTGTGCCGGACCCGGCGAACGCACCCGGCCGGATGCGGCACGGTGACAGGCTCGCGCTCGCCGGGACATGGCGGGCGCTGGCGAAGGAGAAGGGACTGTCGATCCGCGAGACCGTGATCGAGGCGAGCGGCCGGCAGTCCTTCATCGGCACCCCGGACACGGTCGCCGCCGCCCTGCAGGCGTACGTACGCGAGGGCGCGGCCGACGGCTTCGTCCTCCTGCCGCACCGTACGCCCGGCTGCCTCGACGGGTTCGTGGACCAGGTGGTGCCGCTGCTCCAGGAACGCGGCGCCTTCCGCACGGAGTACCGGGGCACGACCCTGCGCTCACATCTGGGGCTGCCCGACCCGGCGGGGGAGGGCTGAGCACGGGCGGGGAGGGCTGAGCACGGCGGGACTCGATCGCACGGCGCCGGGCGCACCGCGGGATCGAGGAGCACCCGGTGCCGGGCGCACCGCGGGACCGAGGAGCATCCGGTGCCGGGCGCACCGCGGGACCGAGGACCATCCGAAGCCGGGCACACCGGAAGATCGAAGATCAGCCGGAGGGCCGACTTCCGGACATTCCAGGGACTTGGGAGGCCGATGGTGACGGGGAGGTGGTCACCGCCGCCGGGACGGGCGGCCCGACCCGTGGACCACCTGGCCCTTTTCCCGGCGAGGTCCGGGCCGCCGCGACAGCGCCCCGCTACCGCCGCACGCCGTCGGCGGCCACCTCCGCCCGTGCCTCCCGCCGCCGGGCAATTTGCCGGCCGTGACGACCGTGACCACCGTGACGGCCGTGGCGATCGAGGTGGGAGAGCGTGTTCTGAGTGGACGTCAGTGGGGGTTCTCTAAAGAGTGGTTCAAAGGCCGCGGCCGAAAGGCACCCTTGTGCCGACCGGCCGTTCGGCCGAATACTCCCCCTCAGCGCTTGTCAGGGTGTATGCGTGTTCGGACTCCCGGACAGGTCCCTGGCTGCGCCTCACGGGCCCCGACCCCCACGCGGGCCCCCGACTTCCCCTGGGAGGGAACGAAAAGTGAGGATCAAGCGCACCACTCCCCACAGCGGCACTGCGAGACGGACCCGGCTGATCGCCGTGACCACCGGATTCCTGGCCGCAGCAGCGTTCGCCGCCCCCACCGCGAATGCCGGCGACGACCACACGTTCAGCGCCAATCAGCTCACCCAGGCGAGTGATTCCGTCCTGAGGGCCGACGTCGCCGGCACGGCCTGGGCGGTCGACAGCAAGACCGACCGGGTCGTCGTCACCGTCGACAGCACGGTCTCCAAGGCCGAGATCGCCAAGATCAAGCAGCAGGCCGGCTCCAACGAGGGCGCGCTGACCGTCAAGCACACCCCCGGCAAGTTCAGGAAGCTGATCAGCGGCGGCGACGCGATCTACGGCGGCTCCTACCGCTGCTCGCTCGGCTTCAACGTGCACAGCGGCAGCACCTACTACTTCCTGACCGCCGGTCACTGCGGCCAGGTCGCCTCCACCTGGTACAGCAACTCCGGCCACAGCACCGTGCTGGGCACGAACGCCGGCTACAGCTTCCCGGGCAACGACTTCGCCCTGGTGCGCTACACCAACTCCTCGATCGCGCACCCGAGCGCGGTGGGCAGCCAGACCATCAGCCGTGCGGCCACCCCGTCCGTGGGGACGACCGTCTACCGCCGCGGTTCCACCACCGGCACGCACAGCGGCCGCGTCACCGCGCTGAACGCCACCGTCAACTACGGCGGCGGTGACGTCGTCTACGGCCTGATCCAGACCACGGTCTGCGCCGAGGGCGGCGACAGCGGCGGCCCGCTCTACGGAGGCAGCACGGCCTACGGCCTGACCTCCGGAGGCAGCGGTGACTGCAGCTCCGGCGGTACGACCTTCTTCCAGCCGGTCACCGAGGCGCTGAGCTACTACGGCGTGACCCTGCCCTGACGGTTACGGATACGGATGCCGGTACGGACCGGCTTCGGGCCCCCGCGCAGCTCGTGCGCGGGGGCTTTGGCGTTCCGGGGCGGGGGGTGGTTTCCGGCCATGGGTAACGGTCACTGTCCGCCGATGGGTTACTCGCCCGTAGTGTTTGCAGTGCGAACTCCCTGGGGTGACCGTCCTCGGTCAAGCGGGCGGGGCGTGCGGAGCGCATCGCATGCGCGTCCTGAAGTCGACCTTGTGTGCTCCCTGTGCCGTTCGGAAGAGTAGGCGCCCGTCAACCAGCCTTCCGGCCCGTGAGATCCCCACAACCTCCGGGCCGACCCCCCACAGGAGGACGTGAGTTGCAGCACCGACGCATACCCCGGCGCCGGGCCGTGATGGCCGGTGCGGGAATCGCCGCACTGGTCGCCGCAGGTGTCACCTTCCAGACTGCGAACGCCAGCGAACCCTCGAAGCCCACTCCGCAGCCGCAGGTCCTGTCGGCCCCCGCGGCCGGAAAGCTCGCCTCTGCGCTCGTCAAGGACCTCGGGCGCAACGCCGCGGGCAGCTACTACGACGCCCGGGCGAAGAGCCTCGTCGTCAACGTGCTCGACGCCGATGCCGCCAAGGCCGTCCGGGCGGCCGGCGCCAAGGCCAGAGTCGTCGCCCACTCCCTTGCCGAACTCGACGGGGCGCGGGCGACCCTGAAGGCGGACGCGACCATCCCCGGCACCTCGTGGGCGACCGACCCGGTCACCAACAAGGTCGTGGTCACCGCCGACAGAACGGTGTCCGGCGCGGCCCTCGCCAAGCTCGGCAAGGTGGTCGACGCGCTCGGGGCGAAGGCCGAACTGAAGCGGTCGAAGGCGGAGTTCAAGCCCTTCGTCGCCGGCGGTGACGCGATCTCCGGCTCGGGCGGGCGCTGCTCGCTCGGCTTCAACGTGGTCAAGGGCGGGCAGCCGTTCTTCCTGACCGCGGGTCACTGCACCGACGCCATCTCCTCGTGGTCGGACTCCTCCGGCAACGTCATCGGGAAGAACGAGCAGTCCAGCTTCCCGGGCAACGACTTCGGTCTGGTCAAGTACACCTCGGACACCGAGCACCCCAGCGAGGTCGACCTCTACAACGGCTCGACCCAGAAGATCACCGGTGCGGCCGAGGCCACCGTCGGCATGAAGGTCACCCGCAGCGGCTCGACCACCCATGTGCACGACGGCACGGTCACCGGGTTGAACGCCACCGTCAACTACTCGGAGGGCACGGTCGGCGGTCTGATCCAGACCGACGTCTGCGCCGAGCCCGGTGACAGCGGCGGCTCGCTCTTCTCGGGCAGCAACGCGATCGGTCTGACCTCGGGCGGCAGCGGTGACTGCACCTCCGGCGGGGAGACCTTCTTCCAGCCCGTCACCGAGGCGCTGTCGGCGACCGGGACCCAGATCGGCTGACCTGCGTACGCATCGTTCCGCAGTCCCGCCCCTCGCAACGGGGGCGGGACTTTGCGTTGTGCGTCCCCGTCGTGCCCGCGCACGAGTCGTGCCGCACGCGAGTGGTCCGGTATGCGCGTGGTGCGGCGTTGCGAGTGGTGCCGTACGTGAGTGGTGCCGCATGCGAGTCGTGCCGTACGTGAGTCGTGCCGCATTGCGAGTGGTGGTGCCCGCGTGATCGCGGTGGTGACCGGCCGGCGAGCCGTCTGTTTCGGCCTCCCTCTCACCTCGGCCTCACCCCGGGCAAAGAATCGCTGTTGTGTTCGAATCTGGTCGCTGACCGGGACTGATGAGGTTAGAGTAATCGAACGAGCGTACGATGAACGTATCGGACGTATGGCTGAAAAGGGGTGGAGTGATGGAGGTGCGGCATGGCGGGCTTCGCTCATCTGCACGTCGCGTCCGGTTACTCCGCCCGCTACGGCGCCGCCCATCCGGAGCACCTTGTCCGAAGGGCGGCCGAGCGGGGCATGGCGGCGCTCGCGCTGACCGACCGGGACACGGTGACCGGTGCCGTCCGGTTCGCCCGGGCCTGCGCGACGGAGGGGGTCCGGCCGCTCTTCGGCATCGACCTGGCCGTGGAGGCCGTCGCGCCCCCTCCTCCCGAGCGGCGGCGTCGCACTCCGGCGCGCGGCGGTGCGCACGTGATCGAGCCGCCGCTGCGGTTCGTGCTGCTCGCGCAGGACCGGGCGGGGTGGGCCCGGCTGTGCCGCATCACCTCGGCCGCTCATGAGGGTGCGGCGGGCGGTGGGGCGCCGGTGGTGCCGTGGGAGGCGCTCCGTGCGCACGGCGGTCCCGGCCTGGTGGTCCTGCTCGGCCCGCTGTCGGAGCCGGTGAGGGCGCTGTCGGCGGGCCGGGGGGACGTCGCGGCGAAGCTGCTGGCGCCGTGGCGGGAGATCTTCGGGAGCGGGGTCCGGCTGGAAGTCGTTGCGCAGAAACGTTTCGGCGTCGGTCCGGGATCCCTTCGGCTCGCCGCCCGCACCCTGGCGCTGGCCGACCGCACCGGCATCACTGCCGTGCTCTCCAACGCCGTCCGCTACGCCGACCCGGAGCAGCACCGGCTCGCCGACGTCCTGGACGCCGCGCGGCTGCTGCGCCCGATCGACCGGCGCAGCCTGGACAGCGGGCAGCGCTGGCTCAAGGACGAGAAAGGGATGGCGGGCATCGCGCGGATGATCGTCGAATGCGCGGGGGCCGACGCCCGGCGGGCGCACCGTCTGCTGGCGGACACCGCCGCCACGGCGACCGCGTGCACCGTCGACCCGGCGGCGGACCTCGGGCTGGGCACACCGCGCCTCCCCGAACCGTCGCTCTTCGGCGCTGATCCGGGACCGGGCGGCGCGGCCAGGCTGCTGCGCCGGCAGTGTGAGGACGGCCTGGCCCGGCGCGGTCTGGACCGTGACCGAGCCGCGCTGGAGCGGCTGGACGAAGAGCTGGCCGTGATCTCCGAGCTGGCCTACGACGCGTACTTTCTCGCCGTGGGCCAGGTCGTGGCCGACATCCGGGCGAGGGGCATCAGGGTCGCGGCCCGTGGCTCGGGCGCCGGTTCGATGGTCTGCCACGCACTGGACATCGCCACGGCCAACCCGCTCGACCACCGCCTGCTGTTCGAACGCTTCCTGAGCGTGCGCCGCGGCTCGCTGCCCGACATCGACATCGACGTGGAGTCCGCCCGGCGCCTGGAGTGCTACGACGCGATCTTCGAACGGTTCGGGAAGGAACGGGTGGCGGTCACCGCCATGCCCGAGACCTACCGGGCCCGCCGGGCCCTGCGCGACACGGGCCTCGCGCTGGGAATCGCCCCGGCCGACGTCGACCGGATCGCCAAGAGCTTCCCGCACCTGCGGGCCTGCGACATCACCGGCGCCCTCGCCGAACTGCCCGAGCTGCGGCAGCTGGCCGCCGAGGCGCACCGGTACGGGCCCCTGTGGGAACTGGCCGAGGGCCTCGACTCCCTGGTCCACGGCATGGCCATGCACCCCTGTGGCGTGGTCATCAGCGACGCCACCCTGCTGGACCGGCTGCCGGTGCAGCCGACCCCGCAGGGCGACTACCCGATGGCGATGGCGGCGAAGGAGGAGATCGAGGCGCTGGGCAACATCAAACTGGACGTCCTGGGAGTCCGCATGCAGTCCGCCATGGCCCATGCCGTCGCCGAGATCGAACGCACCACCGGCAACCGCATCGACCTGGACGACCCGAAGCAGGTGCCGCTCGACGACGTCTTCGCGTTCAAGCTCATCCAGGAGAGCCAGACCCTCGGCCTGTTCCAGCTGGAGTCGCCCGGCCAGCAGGACCTGCTGTCCCGGCTGCAGCCGCGCAATCCGCAGGACGTCATCGCCGACATCAGCCTCTTCCGTCCCGGGCCGGTCGCGGGCGGCATGCCCGAGCGGTACATCGCCGCCCGGCACGGCGGCGCGCCGTCGTACGCCCACCCGGACCTGGAGCCGGTGCTCGCCGACACCTACGGCGTGACCATCTGGCACGAGCAGATCATCGAGACGCTGTCGGTGATGACCGGCTGCGACCGGGCGATGGCCGAGATCGCCCGGCGGGCGCTCGGCGACAAGGGCCGGCTGCCGAGGATCAGGGACTGGTTCGACCGGCTGGCACGCGCGCGTGGTTACGGCGCGGCCGTCCGGGACGAGGTCTGGAAGACGGTCGAGGCCTTCGGGGCGTACGGCTTCTGCCGCG
This sequence comes from Streptomyces sp. NPDC007971, assembly GCF_042958635.1. Classification (NCBI taxonomy): domain Bacteria; kingdom Bacillati; phylum Actinomycetota; class Actinomycetes; order Kitasatosporales; family Streptomycetaceae; genus Streptomyces; species Streptomyces sp. NPDC007971. The sequence continues at coordinate 99,082 of NZ_JBIBJK010000024.1, read as the reverse complement.
CCCACGCGGTCGCCTTCGCCGTACCGGCCCTGCAGAGCGCCTGGCTCAAGGCGCACTATCCGGCGTTCCTGCTGGCCGGCCTGCTCGAACACGACCCCGGTATGTGGCCCAAGCGGGTCCTGGTCTCCGACGCCCGCCGGCGTGGGGTGCCGGTCCTGCCCGTCGACATCAACCGCTCCCAGGTGAAGCACACGGTGGAGAAGGCCGACACGGACCAGTGGGGCGTACGCCTTGCCCTCTGCGCGGTGCACGGTATCGGCGAGGAGGAGTGCGCGCGGATCGAGGCGGGGCAGCCGTACGGATCGCTGTCGGACTTCTGGCAGCGGGCCCGTCCCAGCAGGCCCACCGCCGAACGCCTCGCGGAGATCGGTGCCCTGAACTCCCTGCACGACGGCCGTCTCACCCGCCGCGACCTGCTGCTCCAGATCGCCGAACTCCACCGGCAGTCCCGCAACCGGACCGCGGGTTCGGGGCAGTTGCCCATCGACGCGGGTGCGGTCGGCGGCGCGGAGCCGAGCGGTCTGCCGGAGATGACCGGCCGCGAGGCGCTGAGCGCCGAACTGAACACGCTCGGCATCGACGTCTCGAAGCACCTGATGGAGCACCATCACCGGCTGCTGCGCGAGATCGGCGCCACCGATGCCGCCCACCTGGCCGGGATGCGTGCCGGTCAGCAGGTTCTCGTCGCGGGCGTGCGGGCCTCGACCCAGACCCCGCCGATCGCCAGTGGCAAGCGGATCATCTTCGTCACGCTGGAGGACGGTTCCGGCCTGGTCGACCTGGCGTTCTTCGAGGACTCCCATCCGGCCTGCGCGCACACCGTGTTCCACAGCGGGCTGCTGCTGGTGCGCGGCACGGTCCAGGTGCGCGGCACCCGTCGTACCGTCGTCGGCGCGATGGCCTGGGACCTGGACGAGATCGCCTCGGCCCGCCGCGACAACGGTCCCGAGGCAGCGCTCGCCCTTCTCGGAGAGAGCCGCCCGCACCCGACCCCGGCCCAGCCGCGGCGCACCCTGGTCAACGGCACCACGGGCGCCCGGCTGCATCCGTACGCCGATCTGCAGCCCGCCGGCACCCGCTCGGCGGACCTGAAGAAGTTCGGCCATCGCAGTCCGGGGAGCGCGGGATGAGTGCACGTCGGCGGCACATCGCCCACATCCATCTGCACGCCTCGCTGACCGAGGATCAGTACGCCGATATAATCGAACTGATGTCCGGCATCACGCCCCACGTCCAGGCCGTCCCGCCGAACGCCGTGCAGCTGGACCTGACGTCGGCGCTCCGCTACTTCGACCTGTCTCCCTACGACATGGTCCAGACCGCGATGATGAGACTGAAGGCCCTCCACGGCCTCGACAGCAGCGCCGGGCTCGCGGGCAACCGCATGCTGGCGGCCATGGCGGCCGACGCGTCCGCGCCGGGAGAGACCACCTGGGTCCCCGCCGAACGGGCCGCGGAGTGGCTGTATCCGCGCCCGCTCACCGCGCTGCCGGGGATCGGCCGGGCCACGGCGACCACCCTCACCCGGTACGGCCTGCACACCATCGGCCAGATCGCCGACCTGCCCCCTTCGACCCTGCAACGGCTCCTCGGCGCCGGCCAGGCACGGCTGCTGGCCGAGCGTGCCCGCGGCCACGACCCCCGTCCGGTCACCCCCGCGGAACCGACGGAGCACCTGATCGCCGATCTCGTGCTGGAGCGGGACTGCCTGGATCCGGCACAGCAGCACCGGTCCGTCCTCGGGCTCGCCGACCGGATCGGCCGGCAACTGCGCGGCGAACGTCAGGTCGCCGGCCGCATCACCCTCACCGTGCGCTACGCCGACCGCAGCTCCACCACGCGCGCCCGCACCCTGCCGGAACCCACCGACCACTCACCGGCCCTCGCCGCACCCGCCCTGGGTCTGCTGGCCGCCCTCGGGCTCCAGCGGGCACGCGTCCGTGCCTTCGCCCTCCGCGTCGACGACCTGCGGCCGGCCGACGGCGCCCACCGCCAGCTCTCGCTGGACCCGGGCGACGACCGCGCCCGCAACGCCGAAGCCGCGGCCGACAGAGCCCGTCGCCGCTTCGGCCCGGGAGCCGTGGGTCCGGCCACCCTCGCGGGCGACCGCCGGGGCCGGACCCCGGCCACGGGGTCATCTCACAGCCGGACCCCGGCCATGAGGTGACCCCGAGGCGGAACGGCTGATCGCGCAGGGGTGAGTGCGCGGTCACCGCCTGGCCTGCCGTTCCGGGCGGCATCGGCCGGGTGCGGCGAGTGGCAGCCGCGTCGGGGCCGACGGAGGATGGGAGCGCTGCTCTCGCGCCGTGCCGCCAAGGAGGCCCGGACATGCGCTGGTGGTCGTCGTTGATCGCGCTCGGCCGGGACGGGCTGCGCATCCAACGGGCATTCGCCGCCCCGCCGGCGATCGCACGGGCCGTACTGGCCGTGCTGCTCGCCACGGTCCTCGGCCTGCTGCTGGACGACCCGGTGGCCGGGGCCATGACCGGCGTCGGTGCCTTCATCTGCGGCATCGGCACACTGCTGAGCCCGCTGCGACACCCGGTGGTGAACGCGCTCGTGATGGCCGCGGCCTTCAGCGCAATGGCAGTGCTGGGGGCTCTGGTGCACGGCACCACCTGGCTGTTCCTGCTGCTGCTCGCTGTCGCGGCGTTCGCGACCGGGCTGTGGCGGACGATGGGGCTCGCGCCCGGCATCCGGGGGTGCCTCGCGGTCATCGGGCTGATGATCACGGCTGATCTCGCCCCCGACGTACGTGGCGGCCTGGTGATGGCCGGGTGGATCGCGGCCGGGACCGGACTCGTCGTGGTGGCCCAGCTGCTCCCGCCGTACGGTCCTCGGTTCGCCGCGCAGCGCCGTGCCCTCGCAGCCCTGTACCGGTCGCTCGCCGAGGCCGCGGTCGCGGCAGACCCCGCCGCCCTGGGCGGGTCCGCCCCGTTCACGGCGGCCCGCCAGGCCCTGGACCTGCTGCCGCAGTTCAGCCGGCCCGCGGCGGCGCCCCTGTTCGGCCTGCTGGGAGAGGCCGAGCGCATTCGCCGCGCGCTGCACACCGTGCGGCTGACGGTACCTGCGGCGCCGACGGCAGCGAACGAGCAGGCAACCGCCGGGCACCAGCAGGCAACCGCCGGTAAGCAGGAGGCAATCGCCGGGAACCAAGAGGCAACCGCCGGTAAGCAGGAGGCGCCGGCCGCCGCCGCGCGGGTGCTGGGCGACATCTCCCGTACGGTGGCCGTCGGCCGCGAGCACCGCACACCCGACGACGTCCGTGCCCTCCTGGAAGCATGGGCGGCCGCCTCGCCCGCGCGCGGCCCGCGCGACCTGGACGCGCGGCTGCGGCAGGCCGCAGAGCTGGCCCGGCGCTCGACCGACGACCGCCTCGGCGACGTACTGGAACCCCACTCCGAGGTGCCGGGTCTGTACGCGGACACCCCCTCGGTGGCACGCACCGCCCGCCGGATCCGGGCGCAGCTCCACCCCGAGTCGCCGATCTTCCGCCATGCGCTACGGCTCGCAGTGGCTGTGGTGGTCGCCGAGGTCATCGGCCGGTCGATCGGCGGGTGGGGCGGGCTGGGCATCTCCGCGCACGGCTTCTGGGTGGCCCTGACTGCCATGCTGGTGCTCTTCCCCGACTACGGACACACCATCGCCCGCGGCTGGGGACGGGCGGTCGGGGCCGTGCTGGGCGGCCTCTTCGCCTGGGTGCTGTCCCTGCCCGACTGGTCGCCCGCCGGTCTCGCCGTCCTGTCGGTGGTGCTGGCCGCGGCGTCGTTCGTGACCCTGCGGACCGGGCAGCTGATGCTCAACCTGTGGCTGACCACCTGGATCGTCTTCCTGATCCACCACGTCGGCGGGCTGCCCGGGCCCACGGCATGGGCGCGCGCCGCCGACACGGTGGTCGGCGCCGTGCTCGCCATGCTGCTCTTCCTGGTCTGGCCGACCTGGTCCACCCGGCGGGTGCCGGGCCTGCTCGCGGACTGGCTGCGGGTGCAGGACCGGCTGCTGCCCGAGCTGCTGACCGGTTACGCCGACGTCGGCGCGGCCGACCCGGAGGCCGTGGACGCGCTGCGGGCGCGGTCCCGGCAGATCAGGGAGCACCTGGAGGCCGCGGTGGAGCAGTCGCACGCCGAGCCGGTCGAGCACCGCGGCCCCTGGACGGGCGCGCAGCTGGAGCAGATCAGGACGCAGGTGTCCACGGTCGCCGGATGCGCCACCCTGCTGGGCGAGCACCTGCCGCGCACCCCGCAGGACACCGTGCCCGAGCTGACCGAGCTGGCCGATCCGCTGCACGAACACCTCGCCGCCCTGGCCCGCGCCGCCGCCGGAGCCGAGACCGTGGCCCCGGGGGCGCTGCGGTCGGTCCTCGACTCCTTCACCGCCCGCTCCGGCCTGCCGGCCGAGACGTCCGACGGCTCCGGCAGTGTCACGACCAGCCGCGCCGTCGGCCTGAGCACCGCGACCGTCGACGCCGTCGAGGCCCTGACCACCACCATCGCCTCCCGCCACCGCCCCCGTCGCCACGCGGCGGTGTGAGACCCCGCGGAGCCGCTGCGCGCCCGACCGCGGCCGAGGATGCTGCGCTCACCCGCGGATGACGTGGTCCACGGACAGGGGGTGACAGACGGCCGACGCGCGAGGCTGTCGACGTACCAGAGCGTGCACGCCGAGAAGCTGTCCTCGGAACCGGGAACCGGGAACCGGGAACGGGGAACCGGGAACCGGGAACCGAGGAGTCCGTGTGTGTGGGGGGAGGCAGAGGGGCCGTATACGAGGCCGTCGGACACGAGATCCTCCCTGATTGCGTCCGAGGCCGAGAGCCACCGCGGATCCTGTGGCGGGACGACCCTCACCAGCGGGTGTTCGCTCCCGGGAGCCTCTTCCCCTTTCGCCCGGCCCACAGCAGCGCACGCTGTTACCCGCATGCCTGGCCGACGGCTGCGTACGCCGGTACCCGCATGTTTGGCCCAAGGCTGGGCACGCCGTACCCGCACGCCCGCCCCCCGGCTGCGTACGCAGGGGCACGTCCGGCCCGCCCACGGCTGCGCGCGCCGGTGCGGGCGCGGCCGTCCCGCATTCGGCCCACTCCGGCTGCGCGCGCAGGGCCGGCGACCGGAGAATCCCGCGTTCGGCGGCTTTCGCGCCCCGCTTTCCGCTTGTGGACTTCAAGGGCCCGCGGAAGAGGGTGCGAAGGAGGACCGGATCGTGGCGTTCGCCGACTACCAGGACGAGATCTACCTCGACGGCCTGCGCGGGGTTGCCGAACTGCCCATGATCTCCGAGGAACTGCGGCCACTGGCCGAGGCGGAAATGCCGCCCGCGGTGCGCTCCTACGTGGCGGGCGGCATGGCCGCGCGACGAGTACACCCAGCGGGCCAACACCGACGCGTTCGAGCGGTGGGGACTCGTCCCGCGCATGATGGTCAGCCCCACCGAGCGCGACCTGTCCGTCGACCTGTCCGTCGACCTGTTCGGGATGCGGCTGCCCCCGCCGCTGTTCATGGCCCCGGTCGGAGTGGTCGGGCTGTGCGCCCAGGACGGCCACGGCGACCTCGCGACGGCCCGTGCCGCCGCCCGGACCGGTGTGCCGATGGTCGCCTCCACCCTCACCGTCGACCCGATGGAGCGAGTCGCCGCCGAGTTCGGTGACACGCCCGGCTTCTTCCAGCTCTACACCCCCACCGACCGGGAGGTGGCCGAGAGCCTGGTCCACCGGGCCGAGGCCGCGGGCTTCAAGGCCGTCGTGGTCACCCTCGACACCTGGATCACGGGCTGGCGGCCCCGTGACCTGGCGGCCGGCAACTTCCCCCAGCCGCGCGGCCACTGCCTGGCCAACTACACCAGCGACCCGGTCTTCTGCTCCCGGCTCGCCACAGCCCCCGGAGACGACCCGACCGCGGCGGTGATGCACGGGGCGAAGACCTTTGGCAACCCGCTCACCTGGGACGACCTGCCCTGGCTGCGGTCGGTCATCGACCTGCCGCTGATCCTCAAGGGCATCTGCCACCCCGATGACGCCCGCCGGGCCGCGGACGGCGGTGTGGACGGCATCTACTGCTCCCACCACGGCGGCCGGCAGGCCAACGGCGGTCTGCCCGTGCTTCACGCCCTGCCGGACGTGGCCGATGCCGCCGGCGGTCTGCCCGTGCTGTTCGACTCCGGTGTCCGCACCGGAGCGGACATCGTCAAGGCCCTCGGTCCTGCTGGCCACCGGGGACGCCACGATCACCTACACCGGCAGCTCGGACTCCCCGTGCTGGACGGACGGGTGGCACGAGCGGGGGGGGGCAACTGGGTGGGCCGGCTGCTGGAGCTGGTCCGTTCCGAGCTGCGGGCCGGGGTCAGTTGGCCCACGGCGGATTGATGCGGGTGCCGTCGGCCATTTCCGCGGTGAGGCCGACGGAGGTGGTGACCCAGGAGATCGCGGTGTGGTCGGTGGGGTTCTCGACGGCCAGGGTCGCACCGGGGTTGATGATCACCGTGTCGCCGGCGGAGATCCGCTCGCTGCGGCCATCCAGCGTGATGAGCAGCTCGCCGACGAGCAGGTGGAAGATCTCCTCCCTGCTGACGGTGTGAGCGGGGGCCCTGGTCCCGGCGGGGATCTCGCCCCGCCAGGCGCACAACTCCTTGCTTCCGGTGCGGGGGTTGGCGTACGTGACGAAGCGGGCGCCGTGGATCTCGTGGGTCACGGCTTCGGAGGAGCGGACGACGGGCATGGCGGTGTTCTCCGTTCATGTGGTCAAGTTGCTTGACTATATGGTCAAGCAACTTGACCAATCCGTCAAGGGTGTTTCAATGCCCCCGTGCAGAACTCCGAAGCCATGGCCCTGTCCGCCGCCCTGCTCGCCGCCGCGGGGGACCTCACGCAACGCATCCATGCCGGGGTCGTGGCCCGTGGCTTCGCGGACCTCAGGCCCGCCCACGGCTTCGCCTTCGCGCGGCTCGCGCCCGACGGGGCCACGGCCACCGACCTCGCCGCGCATCTCGGGGTGACCAAGCAGGCGGCGAGCCAGCTGGTGGACGAGATCGTCCGCAAGGGATACGCCGAACGACGCCCGCATCCCGAGGATGCCCGGGCCCGGCTGGTCGTGCTCACGGAGCGGGGGTGGGCCTGCACCCGGGCCGCGGAGGAGGCGGCGGCGGAGGTCGTGAGGCAGTGGTGCGAGCTGCTGGGTGAAGGTGAAGTGCGTGTGCTGTGGGAGCGTTTGGCATGGATCGCGCCCTACGGCCCGATCAGGCCCGCCTGGTGACGACCCGTCGGTCGCCGCACGAGCGTCCGGTTACCACTGGAAGTTTTTACTGGCGCGTAACTTCACATCTGCACTACTCGCCCGTAACTTGACGAGTGAACAGCATCCTCGTGATCCGGATCACAGGGTTAGGCCGTCGCACCTCCCTTGAGCCGCAAGGAGATCACACGATGCTGCCCTGGAAGCGAGTGTTCAGACCCCTCGCCGCGCTGCTTCTGACCGCCGCCGTCGCCGTCGTTCCCGCCGCCACCGCCCATGCCTCCGACGCCCCGAGCCGCGGTTGGAACGACTGGTCCTGCAAGCCTTCCGCCACCCACCCCCGCCCGGTCGTCCTGGTCCACGGCACCCTGGGCAACTCCGTCGACAACTGGCTCTCCCTCGCCCCGTATCTGAAGGACCGCGGATACTGCGTCTACTCACTGGACTACGGCCAGCTGCCCGGCGTCCCGCTCTTCTACGGCCTCGGCCCCATCGACAAGTCGGCCGAGCAGCTGTCCGTCTTCGTCGACAAGGTGCTCACCTCGACCGGTGCCGCCAAGGCCGACCTGGTCGGCCACTCCCAGGGCGGCATGATGCCCCGTTACTACCTCCGGTTCCTCGGCGGAGCGGCCAAGGTGGACGCCCTCGTCGGCCTCGCCCCCGACAACCACGGCACCGACCTGGACGGCCTCACCCATCTGCTGCCGTACTTCCCCGGCGCCGAGGACCTGATCAAGGCCACCACCCCCGGCTTCGCCGACCAGATCGTCGGTTCCGCCTTCCTCACCAAGCTCAACGCGGGCGGCGACACCGTCCCCGGAGTGCACTACACGGTCATCGCCACCAAGTACGACGAGGTGGCCACGCCCTGGCGCAACCAGTACCTGAGCGGCTCGGACGTCCACAACGTCCTGCTCCAGGACCTGTGCCCGCTCGACCTGTCCGAGCACGTGGCGATCGGCTTGTTCGACCGCATCGCCTTCCACGAGGTGGCCAACGCGCTCGACCCGGCCCACGCGACCACCACCACCTGCGCGTCCGCCTTCAGCTGACGTGCAGCCGGGGCCTGTCCGACCTGAGCCGCCAGTCAGGCCCCGGAACCCTGTTCAGCGCCCGTGCCGACCGGCGTTCAGCGCCCGTGCCGGCCGGCCGCGGCACGCCGGCGCACCGACATGAACAGCGCCGCCGAGCCGAGCGCCAGCGCCGCCGCTCCGCCGACCGCGAGGTACGGCGTGCTGCTGTCGCCGCCGGTCTCGGCGAGGTTCCCGGAAGTGCCGGCGGTCTTCGGCTCGTTCACCCGGGTGCCGGCCGCGGCCGTCGCCGTCGGTTCGGCGGACGTGCTCGCGTCGTCGCTGCCGCCGTGGCCGCCGTGGCCGCCGTGGCCGTGGTGGCCGATGGTCGACTTGTCGGCACCGGCCTCGATCTGCTCGTCGGACGGCGCCGAGGCCGTCGGGGCTGCGCCGGTCCCGCCCCCCGAGCCGCTGTCGCCCCCGGCGTTGCTCCCACCGCCCGTGCCGCTGCGGCCTCCGGTGTCGCCGCTGCCCCCGAACACGACGTCCGAGCAGGAGTAGAAAGCCTCCGGGCTGTCCGAGCGCTGCCAGACCGCATACAGGAGCTGTCTGCCCGAACGCTCGGGCAGCGTGCCGGAGAACGTGTAGAAGCCGCCCGAGGCGACCGGGTCGGTGGCCGTCGCGACCGGGTGCTCCAGGTCCAGGTCCCCCCAGGCCAGCGGCTTCGTCGCGTCGTAGCCGGACTTGGTGAGGTAGACCTTGAAGGTGCCCTTGTGCGGGGCGGTCACGCGGTACTTGAAGCTGTACGAGCCGCTCTTCACACTCGTCGCCGGCCAGTCCGCGCGGGCCAGGTCGAGCCCCTTGAACTCCTCGTTGTTCGCGCTGCACAGCTTGCCGTCCGGGATCAGCTTCTGGTGCTGTCCGGCGGCGTCGCCGATGCGGATGCCGTTCCAGTCGTAGAGCGCCTGCGTGCCGCCGGCCGCGACCGCCGCCTTGCACGCCGCCGACCTGGGGCTCTCGGGGCCCTCCGCGTAGCACTGCGACACCCTGCTGACCGGGTCCCCCATCGAGCCGTGCGCGAGGGCGGGCGCGGCGGCCAGCGCGGTCAGGGCGAGCGGCATCGCGCCGAGAGCGACGACGGCGGCGGCCGTGCGGCGGACGGACATGGGGAACTCCTCGAACGGTCCTCGGGTGGGCCGAAACCCGTGGGGGCGATCCGAAGCTAGCCCCGAGTAACCGCGAAATCGCCTGCTGAGGGCGGGGGATGGAGATCCTTATGGTGCCGTTAAGACGGGGCTAACGGGGGGCTCAGGAAGGAGGCGCGGGGAGCCCTACGCCACCTGCTCCCGAGCGGTGCCGCCATCCGTGGCAGTCCGCGTCCGTCCGCCGCCGGACGGGTCACGTCCGCTGGAGTGGTGTATCAACGGCCACTCGGTGATCTCGTCTTGAGGCTATGCGGTGAGTTCGGTCGGGAGTACGGTCTCGTGGCAACTTCGTGCTCGACCCCGATCGTGAGCACCTGCGCCTGCTTGGCCTGCTGCTCCTGATACGCGGCCTTCCGCTCACGCTCCTGCCGCACCTCTCAGACAGGGGAGCTCAGACGGCGAAGCACTCGGCTTGGGAAGCTCAGGTGATCCAGCAGGGGCTTGATCAGCTGACCTGCGGCAGAGCGACGCGGGTGTCGTCGCGCGGCCCAGGGACGGCTCGGGCTCCGGCTGGCCGGGCGGGAAATGGCGATGCGGTAGCACTCAACGCTGCTCTACGATCTCCCCGCCTGTGTCGGCCGGTAGCTGAAGGTCCACGGCAGCGGCCCATTACGGAAAGGCCAGCCCGTTTGAGCCGCGCCAGGGGGGGGGCTGACATCCGCTTTGAGCGGCCGAGTCGTTGGGAGACAACGTGGTGTGGGACGGGGCGTTCTACCGCGTTCACCGTGACGGCTACGAGATCTGCTTTGTGCCAGATTTCGGGGTACCCCTCGACGAGATCGATGACGTCGACATGTGGGTGGTCTTCGACAACGGGGAACGCTGGTCAGGGACGATCTACACCCTGGACGATGTCCAACGCACCATGGACCGTCGGCGACAGACCGGGGAATGCCTCGGCGGCAGGTACTTCTACGTCTGGGATGGGCTGATCGTCCGCGACCGAGGCATTCCCCGGATGGTCGAGGTCGTCGATGAACTCGTCCGGAGTGGTGACTACAGAAGCGTCTTCCGCGACGTCGGTCCAGAAGACGCGGATGACTGACTGTTCGTCCCGAAGCAACTTGTACAGGCGCTCAGCCTTGGACTGCTGTGCCTCTCACCTGCGGCGATGGTCCACAGACGTCCGTGCTTGTCCGCCGCTGTTCGCCTGCGTTGTCACGCAGTTGGACACTCACTCGGGACGAGAGTCACCCGGAAGGCGCTGCGCTGTTCGACCGGGAGCCCGCGGCCTGCGTCGGATGGCAGTGGCATCAGGGCACGAGAAACCGTACTGCTCACGGGTGGCAGTGCGCGTACCGTCGGTCTGAACCATGGGGGTGGAAGTCTGTGTCATACGCACACGAGGTGATCCTGAACGGACTCGCACAGGGGCTCAGACCGGTGGCCGAAGGCGTCGAGTGGTTCGAGGGCCTCTCAGAGGATGACCAGCGTAAAGTCTTGCACGCACTGGCACTGTTCTGCGAGCAGGCCCGCGCCTGCCAGGAGGACGTGCCGGAGAGCATCGCGCGTTCCGGCATCCGCCCCACTCACACGCCGGCGGTGATGCTCACGAAGTGGCGCTTCGGAATGGAAGCCCTTCCGGCCTATGAACTCACCGAGTCCTTCCGCCTGCTCCTCGCCCTCTTCAGCATCGCCGACACCCGCAGGCGGATGCTGTACTGCGCCGGGGGATGTGGTCACGCCTGGCACAACCTGCCGGATCCGTCACGCGACGGAATTTTGAGATGACTTCTTGCCCTGAGTCTTGCCGGGGACCTCGGGGAGCTGGATTTTACTGGTCAGGAGTGGCGGGCACGGGCGCTTGGCGGTCGTCGTTGGTCGTCACTGGCCACTGTTGAGCGGCACCCGGAACACCGGCCACCGCTCGGGATCCATGAGTACCTCTGACATGGCATCAACGTCGGCTCCGTCATCGCCGAACGACTCCGGCACGGCACCCACATCACGACAACACGAGCCCAACAAGTGGTTCGACCAGAACCCCGGCCGGGCTACCAGTGGCTCTTCAGCGGCCAACGGCCAGCCGTCGTATCCCTCAATCAGCACGCCACAAGCCTCCCACCAGGCTCCCACCAGCCTCCGACCTGGCTCGCTCCGGGCACTGCCGCGCAGGTTCTGCCGATGCGGGACAGTCTTTAGGTGCCCGACTTCGTCCGCCACCACCGTGTAGGTGGCAGCAGCCGGCGGTCGGTCCCGGGAACGGCTGGGTCGGCTTCTGGAGCGGTCGACCGCGGGAACGGCTGGGTCGGCTTCAGGAGTGGCTGGGCCGGTGTGGGGCGGGTGGGGGCGGTCAGCCTTCCGGCCACCAGGTGCGGGCGATGTCCTTGCGCACCTCGGGACGCCCCGCGGGGCGTTCCTCCGCCTCTTCTCGGACCCGGCGGCTGTCGGTCCTCTTCAGGGGCTTCTGCACGGTCATGCGGCGCATGGCTGCCTCCTTCGGTGCCCACCCGCTTCCGTGTTCGTCGCGTCGTCACGGAGGTGGACCCTTTCGGGGAGAGTTCCTCATCGGTGCCCGTCTGTCAGTGGCGGCTGTCACGTCGGGACTGTCAGTGGCGGGTGTCACTCTTGGGGCATGACGAGCGAGCGTGAACAGGCGGTTGCGGTGGGTGCCGACGTGGACTGGGACGAGGCGGCGGCCACGTTCGACGACGAGCCGGACCACGGGCTGCGCGCCCCCGAGGTGCGGGCCGCCTGGGCGGCCAGACTCCGCTCCTGGCTGCCCGAGCGCCCCGCCGACGTCCTCGACCTCGGCTGCGGCACCGGCAGCCTGTCGCTCCTCGCGGCCGAGCAGGGACACCGGGTCACCGGGGTCGACCGGTCCCCGGCGATGGTCGGGCGGGCCCGGGCCAAGCTCGCCGGACGCGACGCGGTGGTCCTGCACGGGGACGCCACGGCCCCGCCGGTGGGAGAGCGGCGCTACGACGTCGTCCTCGCCCGTCATGTGCTGTGGGCGCTGCCCGACCCCGCGCGCGTCCTGCGGCACTGGCAGGCCCTGCTGCGTCCCGAGGGCCTGCTCCTGCTGGTCGAGGGCGTTTGGGGGACTCTCAGCCCCGTCGGGATACCCGCCGCCCGGCTCACCGCCCTGCTGGAGCCCGTCGCCCGGGACGTACGCACGGAGTGGCTGTCCGGCGACCCGTTGCTGTGGGGGAGGACCGTGGACGACGAGCGGTACGCGGTGCTGGCGACGGTGTGACCGGAAGGGCAAGGAGAAGGAGCAGAGAGAGGGGAGCGAGGAGGAGCGAGGAGGAGCCGGGGGCAGGGGACGTGCTGCGTCAGGCCAGCAGGTCCTCGAAGCCGGCTGTGCGGGCCCGTGCCTCCAGTTCGTCCAGGGCGGCCACGGCGGCGGCCGCGGCCTCGGGGTCCGTCCGCGCCAGCCCGCTCTCGGCGAACTCGTCCTCGTCCAGGCGCCGTACGTCCGTGCCGTCGGCCGAGCGCCACAGGTCCAGATCCAGGTCCTCGACGACCAGCTCCGCGCCGGACCGCACGGACGGGCGCGTGATGTCGCAGTACCACCCCTTGACGGTGCCGTCCCCGGCCCGGACCTCCTTGACCGAGTACCAGCGGTCGCGCCAGTAGTGCTCGGTGAACACATCGCCCGCCTCGAAGCGCACGAAGCCGAAGTCACGGGCGCCCTCGCCCGCCCACGGGGCGCGGACGCAGATGTGGACACCGTCGTCGTGCAGCAGCTGCGCCGGGTACCGGATCTTCGTGCGGCCGCCCTTGACCAGGACGACCTCCACCCGCCCTGCGGGCTCAGCCGAGTTCGCGGACATGGCGCACCTCCGTAGCGCAGATCTCGTACCCGAGCCACTCGTTGATCGCGATCATCGGATCGTTGCCGGCGTCGTTGCCCGTGAAGGCCTCGGTGACACCGGCGGCGCGGGCCCGGTACAGCGAGTGGATCTTGGCAAGCTTCGCCAGGCCGCGGCCGCGGTGGGCGCGGGCGGTACCGGTCATCGCGGTGGAGTAGCGGCCGGCGCCGTCGGTGTAGGCCACGCTGAAGGCGACCGGACGGCCGTCCACCACCGCGGCCATGGTCAGCTCGCGGTCCAGCAGCGGATGCCTCCAGTTCTGCTCCAGCCAGGCCTCGTAGTCCGTGAACTCGACGGCGACGTCCCCGGGTTCGTCCCGCACCGTCTCCGCGTCCAGCTCGAACAGCGGGCGCGGGTCGTCCGCGAACTCGGCCGCCGTGCGCAGCTCGACGCCCTGCGGGACCTCGGGGAGCGGTGGCAGCGTGCCGCCCGCCAGGTCGAGGCGGAGGAAGTGCGCGGGACGGCCGCTCGTGTAGCCCTGCTTCTCGGCGAAGGCGCGGTTGCCCGGCTCGTCCAGGACCCAGGAGTACAGCCTGGTCGCGCCGAGGGCGGTGAGGTACTCCTCGGCGGCCCGCACGAGGAGCCGGCCGGCACCACGGCGGGTCCGGTCCGGGCGTACGTAGACGTTGACGTACGCCTGGCCCGGCTCCGGGCTGTCGTGCACCAGGGCGACCTGGGCCGTGCCGATCACCTCGTCGTCCTCCACCGCGACGAGGGAGCGGAAGCGGGCGTCCGGATGGCTGTGCGTGAGCAGGTGGCGGACCGAGTCCGGGGTGAACAGGATGTACGGAAGGGCGAGATGGCGGACCCGGGCGAAGCCCTCGGCGTCGGACGGGACGCCGGGGCGCAGGTCGCGGACGATCACTGTCATGGGGAGGCACCGTACGGGCAGACGCGCTGTGCTGCCTCTCATTTTCCGCCGGGTACGGGACAATCGGCGCTGTGAGCCTGAAGATCCATATCGATGACAGCGCGGCGCCGTTCGAGCAGGTGCGGGCGCAGATTTCCGAGCAGGCGCGGTCCGGAGCGCTGCCGGTCGGGTACCGGCTGCCGACCGTGCGGGGGCTGGCAGAGTCGCTGGGGCTCGCGGTGAACACGGTGGCCAAGGCCTACCGGGCACTGGAGGGCGACGGCGTGATCGAGACGCGGGGGCGCAACGGAACGTTCGTGGCTGCCGCCGGCTCCGCCGCGGAGCGCCAGGCCGCGGCCGCCGCGCAGGGGTACGCGGAGCGGGCGAAGCGGCTCGGCCTCACCGAGGACGAGGCGTTGGGGGCGGTGCGGGACGCCCTGCGGGCGGCCTACCGGGAGTAGGGGATGTCCGGTCCTGGGCCGAGCAGGGTGCCGGTGCCGCCGGAATGCGCGCCCGTGGCCGTGGTGGCGGACAAGCGGAGTGGTGACCGACGCGCGGAGTAGCGCCGGACATGCGGAGTGGTGGCGTCCACGTGGAGTGGTGACGGACCTGCGGAGTGGCGGCGGACCTGCGGCGCAGTGGGGGACCTGCGGCGCAGTGGCGGACATGCGGTCACGGGAGTTTCGCCGGCTCCGGTGTCCGTGTCACCGTCAGTCCCGCCCGCCGAGCCGCCTTCCCGAACGCCACCGCGTCCTCCACCGCCGCTGCGCCCGGATCGTTGTTGAAGTACGCGTAGACGTCGTCCGTGCCGGACCAGGTCGTCGCGATGCGGTCCACCCAGGTCTCCAGGCAGCGGCGGCCGTAGCGCGGCCAGGGCCGGGCCAGGCCCTCGTGGAAGCGGACGTAGCCCCAGCCGGTGGTGCGCCACAGCGGGATCACCGGTCGGCCCCGGACATCGGCCCAGCACAGGGCTGCACCCCGGGTCTCCAGCACCCCGCGCACCTGCGGCGTCCACCAGGAGTCGTGGCGCGGCTCGACCGCGACCCTCGTGCTCTCGGGGAAGCAGGCCAGGCAGGCGTCGAGCAGGGCCGCGTCCACGCGCAGGGTCGGCGGGAGCTGGAGGAGGACCGGGCCCAGCCGGTCGCCCAGGCCCGCCGCATGGCTCATCAGGCGGTCGACCGGCTCCCCTGGGTCCTTCAGCCGCTTGATGTGGGTCAGGTAGCGGCTGGCCTTGACCGCGACCACGAAGTCCGCGGGCACCCGGTCCCGCCAGGCCTCGAAGTTCTCCAGGGAGGGGAGACGGTAGAACGCGTTGTTGATCTCCACCGTCGCGAAGAGCCGCGTGTATTCCTCCAGCCACAGCCGCGTCGGGACCCCCGGCGGGTACACCACGTCCCGCCAGTCCTTGTACTGCCACCCCGACGTGCCGACGAACAGGGTCATACATCCATCAAAACACCCGAACGCGACCTCTACAGATACAGGCCCGCGTCCGCCCTGTCCCGTTACAGATACAGGCCCGCGTCCGCCCCGTCCCGTGCTCCCGGCACCGACGTCGGCGCCGTGCCCCGGCGCAGCGCGTACAGCTCGGCCAGGGTCGCGCCCTCGCGGCCGACGCCCTCCTCCGTGCCGAGCCAGTTCACCGCCTCGCGGCGGGTCAGCGGGCCGACCTCGATGCGGGCCAGGCAGCGGCCGGGGCGGACCACGGCCGGGTGCAGGCGCTCCAGGTCCTCGTTGGTGGTCACGCCCACCAGGACGTTGCGGCCCTGGCCGAGCAGGCCGTCGGTGAGGTTGAGCAGCCGGGACAGGGCCTGGCCCGCGGTGTGCTTGGCCTCGCCGCGGATCAGCTCGTCGCAGTCCTCCAGGAGGAGAAGACGCCAGCGGCCCTTGCCCGCGCTGTCCTCCTCGCCGATCGCGATGTCCATCAGATAGCCGACGTCGGAGAAGAGCCGCTCGGGATCGAGGACGCAGTCCACCTGGCACCACTCCCGCCAGGAGCGGGCCAGCGTGCGCAGGGCCGAGGTCTTGCCGGTGCCCGGTGGGCCGTGCAGGAGCAGAAGACGGCCCGCGATGTCCTCGGGAGTGGTCTCCATCAGGCGGTTCATCGCGTCCGCCACGGGCGCGGTGTAGTTGGGCCGGACCTCCTCCCAGGTGCCCGCGGAGATCTGCCGGGTGGTGCGGTGCGGGCCGCGCCGCGGGGAGACGTACCAAAAGCCCATGGTCACGTTCTCCGGCTGGGGCTCCGGCTCGTCGGACGCGCCGTCCGTGGCCCGGTGGAGGACGTCCTTGGCCAGCTCGGCACTGGTTGCGGTCACGGTGACGTCCGCGCCGCGGTTCCACCGCGAGACCAGCAGGGTCCAGCCCTCGCCCTCGGCGAGGGTGGCGCTGCGGTCGTCGTCGCGGGCGACCCGCAGCACCCGGGCGCCGTCCGGCAGCAGCGTCGCGCCCGAGCGCACCCGGTCGATGTTCGCGGCGTGCGAGTACGGCTGCTCGCCCGTCGCGAAGCGGCCGAGGAACAGCGCGTCGACGACGTCGGAGGGCGAGTCGGAGTCGTCGACGTGGAGCCGGATCGGCAGAGCGTCGTGTGGGTTCGCAGACATGCCGCCATGATCCGGCACCCATGCGCTCCGTGCACGGCATTTCCGCCGCTCCACGCTCCGCCGGAAGAGCGGTTCGCGAGCGGTTCGCGAGCAGTTCGCGAGTGGATCGCGAGCGGATCGGCGGCGTCGGGGAGCCGTTCGGCGGCGTTCGGGACCCGCCCGGGAGCGATGGGCGACCGGCGGGCCGTGGGGGCCGCGGGGGCCGGCCGCGCACGCGCGGCGCAGGGCGCACCGAGGCAGCCCCGGGCCCCGGCGGGGGCGCCGTACCGCACGCCCCCGCCGGGCCGCCGCACCGCACCGGCGGCCTCACCAGTGGCCTCCCGGCGGGGGCACCGGCGGCCTCCCGGCGCCTCGCCGGCGACCGCACCAGCGGCCTCACCGGTCCCTTTTGTTCCGGGTGTTCCCAAGACTGCCCCTGCCGTGGGTTCCGCCGTTACTGTTGTCCGTGATGGGACGTCATGGGTGGTATACGGGGGCTGGGCGCTGGCGGCTCACCGCCCTGCTCGGTGTGGGAGTGGCCGCTCTGGCCCTGGTGGTGACCCTGCTCAACACGCTGCCCGGGGGAGGCGGAAGCACCGTCGGCACCTCGCCCGACGGCGACCGGGTGCACGGCACGCCCGCCACCCCGCCGGCGCATCCGCAGCCGTACGTGGGCTGGGGCTTCACCCACACCCAGTACAGCGGCGACCAGGGCAGCGGCACGGCCACCGGGCGGGTCGAGCAACTGCTGGCGAAGGACGGCGGGCTGCCGCAGGACCAGGCGATCATGGGCTGGGGCGCCGACAACCCCGAGCCGGTGAAGGGCCATTACGACTTCGGCGCGATGGACCGCCGCATCGACTTCATCCGCAGGTCCGGCGGCACCCCCGTGGTCACGCTGTGCTGTTCGCCGGACTGGATGAAGGGCGGCAGGGCCGGCGTCGGCAACACCGACTGGAGCCGCCCCGCTCTGGAGACCGCGCCCACCCCGGCCCACTACCAGGACTTCGCCGACCTGGCTGCGACCGTCGCCAAGCGCTATCCCGACGTACGCCACTTCATCGTCTGGAACGAGTTCAAGGGCTTCTGGAACGACGCCGAAGGCCGCTGGGACTACGAGGGCTACACGGCGATGTACAACCTCGTCTACAAGGCGCTGAAGAAGGTCGACAGGACCCTCATGGTCGGCGGCCCCTACCTCGCCATGGACAGCGTCGACCCGCGGCAGCAGGAGAACGCCTCGACCGCCGTCCGGGGCCCCTGGGGCGCCATGGACCAGCGGGTCCTCGACGCCTTCGGCTACTGGAACGCCCACAAGGCCGGCGCCGACTTCGTGGTCGTGGACGGCTCCAGCTACACCAACGACGACGATCTGCTGCCCGACGAGTTCGCCGCCACCGACAAGCTCACCGCGGTCGGCCAGTGGGTGCGGCGCCAGACCCGTGACCTTCCCCTGTGGTGGGCCGAGTACTACGTCGAACCCGCCGACGCCAAGGACGCCCGCAGGGGCTGGACCGAGGCGCACCGCATCGCCGTCCACGCGGCCGGGCTGATCGCCATGGCCAAGGGCGGCGCCGACTCCGGCTTCTACTGGAACCCGGAGCGCAAGAACGGGACCGACTGCCCCGGCTGTCTGTGGACGCCGACCGACAGCGCGGGCGGGGGCAGGGCACTGCCCATGTACGACCTGGTGTCCCGCTTCGGCAGGGCGTTCCCGCCCGGCACCGGGTACGGGACCGTGTCCGTCGCCCAGGACGACGTGCCCAACGTACGGGTGCTGGCCGGCGGCAGGACGGTCCTCGTGGTCAACACCCTCGGTCGGCCGATCAGCGCGCAGGTCGACGGCAAGCGGTTCGACATGAAGGCCTACGAGGTGAAGTGGCTCGATCGCTGAGCCACCACCCCGCAGTCACCACCCCGCAGCCGTCACTTCAGCCGTTACTTCAGCCGTCACTTCAGCCGTAACTTCATCCGTCACTTCATCGTCAGGAACCGCTGAACCAGCGAGGCCAGCAGCACCGCCAGCAGGGGCAGCGAGAACCAGAAGCTGCCCTGCAGCCACCGCAGTTGCCGCACCCCGGGCCGCACCGCGACCCGGACCACCTCGCGCGCGGTCAGCAGCAGGATCAGCGCGACGGCAGCCAGCGCGCCGACCACCGACCACGTCGTCCACGTCACCTGCGGCCCGATCGGGCCCGGGTCCGGCTTCGGCACCGGGCCCGCCGGCTGCCCCCGCAGCGCGTACATCGTGACGTCGTCGTTGACCAGGACCTTCGTCAGCTCCTGACGGCTGTCCAGGTTGTGGATCAGTCGGGACTCCCAGGTCGCCGAGTAGCCCGCGTCCAGCTCCAGATACGTGACCTGACTCTCGTTGATCATCAGATAGGAGTGCGGGCCCGCGTCCTTGAGCGCCTTGACCAGGCTCGATACCAGCACCGGGTCGGCGGGTGCGAGCGTCGGCACATAGTTCACGCGTTCCATGTCCCGCGCGCCCCACGGCAACGCCGGGGTGACGTCGTTGACCGTGTCCTGGGTGAGCCACAGCAGCCGTACCGTCGGTCTGTCGTGGGCGTACACCCAGTCCATGGCCGCGACCTCGCCGGGCCGGGTCCGCTCGAACGTCTCGTTGCCCCAGCGGGCCACCAGGAAGCCGCCCATCAGCAGCAGACCGGCCAGCAGCGCGGCCAGCGGGGCGAGGCTCACCCGGTCCTTCGCCCGCTCCTCGGCGGTGGCGCCGGCGCGCGGGAAGAGGGCGAGAGCACCGAGCAGGGCCGCGCCCGGCACGGCGAACATGAAGACGCGCAGCGCCATCTCACCGCCGTACGACTGCATGCCGAAACCGAGGAACGGGATGAAGGTGAGCACCAGCAGCGACCGCTCGCGGTAGCGGTGGAAGCGCCGCCGCCACCAGCCCCAGCAGGCGAAGGCCATCACCGAGCCGGCCAGCAGCACCCGGGTGTACAGCACCAGCTTGTGTGTCGAACTCCCGCCCTGGATCCGGCCGGAGACGGACGTCGAGACATTGCTGCCGACCCCGCCGACCCCGCCGAAGAGGTCGTTGAAGTGCCCGGACCAGTACGGCTCGGCCATGAAACCGACCCAGGCCGCGACCAGCACCGCGAACAGGACGGGCAGGCCGCGCAGTTCCGACCGGCCCAGCAGCACCAGGGCGGCGAGCACACCGAGCATCATGAACGGGGTGAGCTGGTGCGCCGGAACGCTCGCCGCGTACAGGCCGATCACCACCAGCAGCAGCACGGCACGCTGACGCCGGTCGGCGGGCTCCACCTCGGCCTCGCCCGGACGGAACGTCGCCCACACCACGTGCGGCGCACGGAACCAGACCAGCAGGATCGCCACGAAGACGAGGTAGAGGAGGTACGTGAAGCCCTGTGGCGAGAAGTAGTCCTGGCCGACCCAGCCGCACAGGACGAAGAGCCACACGCCGGTCCACCTGGCACGCCAGCTCGCCCGCAGCGAGCGGGTCAGCAGGAACATCGGGGCCAGATAGGCGAGCTGGATCGCCGTCGGCCACCACCGGATGATCTCCGTGAAGTCGTCGACCCCGCACGCCCGGGCGACGAACGCGGCCGCCGCGAAGAAGCCCGGCCAGCTCCAGCGCGCGTCCAGGTCCGGTACGGCGGACCCGGTGCGGTCGATGTAGTCGATGAAGCCGAGGTGCTGCCAGGCCGTCGCGAACCGCGGCTCCGTCTCCAGCACCGCGGGCAGCGCGTGCAGGGACACCACGGTCGCCAGCAGGGTGACCAACAGCAGGGCGCGGTGCTCGCGGCGCAGCCAGAGCAGCGAGGCGAACACGGTGATCAGCAGCGCGGCCCCCACCAGCGTCGGCAGCGGCAGCACGGAGACCAGGCCGAGCCCGCCCATCCGGTCCAGATCGGCCTCGCCGAGCCGCAGCGCGGGCACCCAGTACAGCAGCAGTGCGGCGATCAGCAGGCAGCCGAGGACGACACCGGAGCGGGTCGGCATCAGCCGCCCCTGCGGCTCGGGCGGCGCCCCATCGAGTACGAGGTCCTCCGGTACGAGGTCCTCGGGTACGGGGTCCTCATGCATGACGTCCGGCCGAACGACGTCTCGCGGTACGAAGTCCTGCGGCAGGACGTTCTGTGGCAGGACGTCCTGCGGTGCGGCGCTCCCGGCCGCCGCCTCCTCGTCGAACGGCGCGTCGACCACCGCCTCCCGCAGCAGCGCTGCCTCGGCCGGGCCCACGGATGCCTCGGCACCCGGCTCCGGCCCCTCGGCCGGCAGCGGCACGGGTGTGCCGGTGGGCGGGGTGCCGGGGCCGGGACGGACGTCCGGCCGGCGTTCGACGTGGTCGAAGTCGACGTGGATGCCGAGGGCGAGGGTGTCGCGGTCCAGTGCCCAGGCCGGGCCCGGCCGGCGCGCCGGGGCGGCGGAGGTCCCCCCACTCGTGAGGGTGCCCCGGCTCCTGGGGGTCGCCCCGTTCGGGCGGGGCCGGGAGTGGGGGAGCGCCCCCAGGTCGGACAGGTCCCCGTCCGCTGCGGCCGCGTCCGGTGCGGCCTGCGGTGCGGCCCGCAGCGTCTTCCACAGCTTGGGCGCGGCGATCGCCACGATCACCGTGAGGCTGGAGATCTCGGCGACGCCCGCGCCGGTCAGGCCCATCCGGGGCAGGAGCAGCAGCGTCAGTCCGAGCACCAGCAGGCAGAGCAGGCCCTGCAGCCAGGCGAGTGGGGCGGTGCGGCTCTGCGCGCGCAGCACCGCGAAGTACGTCTCCATCACGACCCGCAGCAGTGCACCGACCGCGAACCAGCGCAGCAGCGGTGTCGCCGCGTGCGCGTAGCCGTCGCCGAAGACGCCCAGGATCCAGGGTGCGCCGACGAACAGCACGGCAGCGATCGGCAGCATGATCCGGGTCATCCGCTTCAGTGCGGCCCGGGTGTCGGTGGCCAGCCGCCCCGGATCGTGCGAGCCCTCCACCGTCAGGGAGGCGCCCATGTTGATGGCGAGCAGGTTGGTCGTGCCGCCGATGGTGGTGGTGATGTAGAAGTACGCGTTGTCCTCGGAGCTGACCTGCGAGGCGATGATCACCGGTACCAGGTAGACCACGGCGAGCGAGAACAGCGAGCCGGTGTAGTCCCCGGCGAGGAACCGTCCGATCTCCTTGAGCGTCGGCGGCCTGGCGTGGTTCTCGGTCGCCCTGACGTGCCGGGGCACCAGCCGCCGGAACACCAGCCAGCCCAGCGGCACCACCGAGGTGGCGATCGCGGCGACCCAGGACACGAAGACGCCGGCGGCCGGGATCGCCACGGCGAACGCGACGAGCAGCCCCAGCTTCACCGCCGAGAACACGGTGTTGCCCACCGGCACCCAGGGCGCGCTGCGCAGCCCGGTCAGCACTCCGTCCTGGAGCGTGAGCAGGTTCCAGGCGATGACGGCCGCGATGAACCCGAGGCCGTTGACGGGCCCGTGCAGGAAGCGGTACGACGGCCCCCACGCGTCCAGGGTCATCAGGAACACGCCCGCCGCGAGGGCCACGATCAGCGAACTGCCCGCGTAGGTACGGAAGACGAGCCGTCCTGTGCGCTGCCCGGACACCGGGATGAAGCGGGCCAGGGCACCGGTCAGGGTCACCGCGGTCAGCCCGGCGAGCAGCTTCATCGCGGCGATGGCGGCCGAGCCCTGCCCGACCGCCGACTCGGAGTAGTAGCGGGCCGCGGCCAGCCAGAAGCCCAGCCCGAGGACGGCGGAGATGCCGGTGTTGAGCATCAGGGCGTAGGCGTTGCGGAACAGCGGGCTGCCGCCGCCCGGCCGGCCCGTCCCGGGCAGCCTCAGGCGGCGCCCGGACGGTGCGGGCGCCTCGGGCTCGGACGTCGCGGCCTCGGTGGTGGTGGTCGTGTCAGACACGGGAACGGATGGCCTTCCGGCGGACCTGGCGTGCTCTGCGGACGAGGGCGTACCCCTGGGTGAGGGCGCGGTCCCTGGCGAAGTTGCGGGCGATGGCGCGGCCTTCGAGCAGCCGCTGGAACTCCTCGACGCCCGTGCTGCGGCGGACGGTGACGCGCTGCAGGGCGTAGGGCCCCTGCGCGCGCCGGGCGAGAGCGTTGCCGACGGCGAGCGCCTGGGCGTACCCGGCCTCCCGCACGGCCCGCCGGACCCGGCGGCTGGAGTAGCCGTACGGGTAGGCGAACGACACGGGACGCGATCCGAGTTCGCCGCTGACGATCTCCGTGCTGCGGACCAGCTCCGAGCGCAGCGCGGCGTCGTCGAGCTGGTCGAGCTGCGGGTGGCTGTGGCTGTGCCCGCCGATCTCGACGCCGGCGTCCGCGAGGTCGCGCACCTGCTGCCAGTCGAGCATGACGTCCAGGCCGCCTCCGGTGTCGTGGGCGCCCTTGATCCAGCCGGTCGAGACGAACAGCGTGGCCGGGAAGCCGTGCTTGGCCAGCACGGGCAGGGCATGGCGGTGGACGCCCTCGTAGCCGTCGTCGAAGGTGATCAGCACGGGCCGCTCCGGCAGCGGACGGCCGGTCCGCCAGCGCGCCGCGAGGTCCGCGGTCGTCACCGGGGTCAGGCCCAGGTCGCCGATGAGCGCCATCTGCTCGGCGAACGCCTCCGGGGCGACCGACAGGGCCCGGGTGGCGTCGCCCGGTGCGGTCGCCACCGCGTGGTACATGAGGATCGGTACGGCAGTGCCGCTCATGGGCGTTTCCCCCTCGATCCGTACGCCCGTGTGGCTCATGGACGTTCTCCCTCGGTCCCTGCGCCCGTGTGGCTCATGGACGTTCCCCCTCGGTCCCTGCGCCCGTGTGGCTCATGGGCGTTCCCCCCCGGTCCCTGCGCCCGTGCCGCTCGGGGACCCCTGCTCGACCGGTGCGACGGAGAACGCCGTCCCGCCCCTTCGTGCCCGCACACTGCCCACCACGTAGCCGCCCGCCGCCGTGAGCACCCCCGCGACGATCGCGCCCGCGCGCCCGGCGCCGCCCGGGCGGGCGAACATCGCGTCCCGCAGCCCGCGGGCGACCCCGGCGGGCAGCACCCGGGTGGTGTACCGGCGCTCGGACTCCAGCCCCTTGTCCGCGCCGACACTGCGGGCCACCAGTGCCTTCGAGAGGCCTTCCGCGTAGGCACGGGTACGGAAGTACGCGAAGTGCTCGCGGGCCTCGGGCACCCGGTGGTGGATCACCGCGCGGTCGTCGATGAGGAGAACGGCGTCGGGGCGGGCCCGGGTTAGCCGGATGCACAGTTCCGTCTCCTCGCAGCCCAGCGGGCGCCGGTCGCCGTCGCGGCCGATGCCGGTGGCGAAACCGCCCGCCGCCGTGAACGCCGTACGCCGGAACGAGGCGTTTCCGCCCAGCACGTTGCGGACCCGGACCCGGCCCGGCGGCAGCCCCCGGTAGGTGCAGCCCACCACCCAGTCGAACTCCTCCGGGAACCAGGAGGGCCGGCGGCCCGACGCCCAGACGGGGACCGTACGGCCGCCGACCGCCATCACCTGCGGATCGGCGTACCCCTCGGCGAAGCGCCGCAGCCAGTCCCGCTCGGCCACCGCGTCGTCGTCCAGGAAGGCGATGACCTCGCCGTACGAGGCGGCGATACCGGTGTTGCGGCCGGCCGACAGCCCGCGCGGGCCGGCGTTGGCGAGCACCCGGACGTCACCGGCCGCCGCGCCCTTCTCGTACTCCTTGTACTCGCGGGCCAGCCGGTCCAGCAGGACCGGGTTGTGGTCCACGACCAGGAGCGTCTCCAGCGCCGGATACGACTGCGCGCGCACCGAGGAGACCG
Organism: Streptomyces sp. NPDC007971; assembly: GCF_042958635.1. Lineage (NCBI taxonomy): Bacteria > Bacillati > Actinomycetota > Actinomycetes > Kitasatosporales > Streptomycetaceae > Streptomyces > Streptomyces sp. NPDC007971. The sequence continues at coordinate 74,642 of NZ_JBIBJK010000024.1, read as the reverse complement.
CTGCGAGGATGTCCTCCCAGCGGTCCTCGGTGTACACGCAGATCACGACGGAGATGTCGGGATCCGTCAAGACACCTCTCCCTGCCCGGCGTTCAGCAGGCGCGCCTGACGGGCCTCGCGGCGCAGCGCGCGCCGGTTGGAGCGCTCCTTGAGGATGACCTTGAGCACCCGCAGCCCGTCCCGCACGGCCCGCAGATTGCTCGTGCCGTGGATGCGGAGGTACTCGTGGCTGGGGATCTCCTGGACCTTCAGCCCTGCCTTGACCACTCTGATGTTCATGAGGGTCTCGACCTCGAAGCCGGTGCAGTCCAGGTCGATCTTGTCGAGGCAGTGCCGCCAGAACGCGTTGTACCCGTAGCAGAGATCGGTGTAGCGGGCGCCGAACTTGCGGTTGACGACGGTGCACAGCGCCCAGTTGCCGAGCTTGCGGATGAAGGTCATGTCGTCCGTGCCGCCGCCGTTGGCGAAACGCGAGCCCTTGGCGAAGTCGGCGCCCGAGACGAGGGCGGAGACGTACGACACGATCTCGTTGCCGTCGGCCGAGCCGTCCGCGTCGACCATCACGATGATGTCGCCGCTGCACGCCTCGAATCCGGTGATCAGGGCATCCCCCTTGCCCTTGCCCTGCTGTTCGACGACCTTCACCGCGGGCCACAGCGAGCGGGCCACCTCGACCGTGTCGTCGGTGGAATTGCCGTCCACAAGAACCACTTCCTGTATCCAGTCAGGAAGGGTCTTGAAGACGTAGGGGAGATTCTCCGCCTCATTCATGGCGGGAATCACCACGCTCACCGGCGGAGTGATCGCGAGGTGAGTGGAGATGGGCCGGTAGTGGGTGGCCATTAACGGATCTTGGCCCGAACTCGGCGGATGCAGAACGGAACTCATGCGTTTGTGTCCCTCTCGTCCGGTGGACCGCCCGCCCCTGGGCGGCCCGGCTCTGTGTCCGGTTCGAAAGGGGGGTTCTCGTCTTCGGCACGGCGAAATGATCTCCGTGCACGCAGATGAGCTGGCAAAGCAGGCCGGGCTGCCGGAAAAAGAAGGCAGCCGGTCGCGCGGCACGACTCGGAAACATGTGCGGTCACCGAGCACGGCACCCCCCTACCGCGCCCCGCGCCGATACGTCACGGCCCTGAGCCCTCCCCTGAACCGTGTGCCGACGGACCGATGCGGGTGAGTTGTACGACGGTATTGACGATTGAACCAGAATGGCAAGACCTGCACCGAGGTCTCACGTTTTTGTTGGTTGGGCCGTTACAGAACTTTGGCCGGGGTTGTTCCGTCTTGCGTTCGTTTCCTCGAACGGAATTTCCCTCGGCCGAGGGCGGGCAGCAGGAGCAGCAGGCTGAGAGACGCCACCGCGACGACGCCACCGCGCACCGACCATCGGTGCACGGCCAGCATGCCCTGGGCAACCAGCATGTTCAGCACGACCGCGCCCGCAAGCGCGCAGAGCACCCGGCCGACGGGATTGAGCCCGCGCAGCGCCGTCCCGATCGCCGCGGCCGGAGCCGTGAGCAGGAAGAAGAGCGTGCACGGTGCGCGCAGCGGTGACGCGGTGTCAGTGAGTGCGAGCGCCGCGCCGACCGCGGCGGCGGCCGTGGCGGCCCCGGCGAGCAGCGCGGACAGGTCCCTCCCCGGACCCGGGCGCACCCGCTCGGTGGCGTCCTCGCCGCGGTCTGTTGAAGGTGTCTTGATGCGTAAGGTCTGCATTGGCGACTTTGCCCCCCGACGCGCCGGATGCCGGGCTTCAATGTGGCGCAGGCCCGCAGGAGCCGTCAAGACGGCAGTCCCCCTTTAAACATGTGTTCCCCGGAGTGTTCGAGGCCCTGGGGGAAGGGGGTGTGCGGTGAAGGTCCTGAACCGATCCCGTTGAGGCGTGGTTCAAACCTGAAAAGTTCTTGGCATGAACACTTCCAATCAACACGCGTAGTTGGTACGACAGTTGTGGCAGAGATCCTGCTAAAGGGAGGTTCCATGAGACGTTCCCGATTTGCGGCATCCGTGACCTCGCTCCTTCTCGCCACCGGCCTCGCCCTCACCGGGGCCGCCACGGCGCAGGCCTCCTCGTCGGCCGCAACCGGCGGCTATGTGGCGCTCGGTGACTCCTACTCCTCCGGAGTCGGGTCAGGCAGCTACATCAGCTCCAGCGGAAGCTGCGACCGCAGCACCAAGGCGTTCCCGTACCTGTGGAACGCCGCCCACGGCCCGTCCTCGTTCGCCTTCAACGCCTGCTCGGGCGCCACGACGGACGACGTCCTCGCCGGCCAGCTCGGCTCGCTCAACTCCTCCACCGCCCTGGTCTCGATCTCGATCGGCGGCAACGACGCGGGATTCGCCGACATCATGACGACCTGCGTCCTCTCGTCCGACAGCAGCTGCGTATCCAAGATCAACAATGCCAAGGCGTACGTCGACTCCACGCTCCCCGGCAAGCTCGACACCGTCTACGACGCGATCAGTGCCAAGGCCCCCTCCGCCCGGGTGGTCGTCCTCGGCTACCCCCGCTTCTACCTCCTCGGCCAGAGCTGCCTCGGCCTCTCCGGCACCAAGCGGTCCGCGATCAACTCGGCCGCCGACTACATCGACGCCGCCATCCAGAAGCGCGCCCTGGACCACGACTTCGTCTTCGGCGACGTCCGCTCCCCGTTCTCAAGCCACGAGATCTGCTCCGGCGACTCCTGGCTGCACAGCGTCAACTGGCTCGACATCGGGGAGTCGTACCACCCCACCGCGGCCGGCCAGTCCGGCGGCTATCTGCCCGTGTTCACCACGAACGCGTCCTGAGGCCTGCGAAGGCGTCCTGAGTCCCGCGGACCTGACCTGAACCCTGCGAACGCGTCCCGAGCCCGCGGCCGAACCCGTCAGGGCGAGGTCGAAGGCGAAGCGGAGGCCCCGCCCGACGGGGTCTCCGTCGCCGTCGTGGAACAGGTCACCGAGAACGGCACGGAGTTCGACGTGGTCCGCACCGGACTGCGCACCTCCACGCTGATCGCGTTCTCGATCGTCCGGTCCTCGGAGTAGGCGGTCACGACCACCTGCACCTGCCGGGTCCTTCCGCCACCGGCCGGGAACGCCAGCGTCTTCCACCCCGGGTCGGAGACCGACCCGTGCGCCAGCACCCACCGGAACTCCACCTGCGCGGGCAGCCGCCCGACCGTGAACGTCGCCGTGAACGCGGGCGCCTGCCCGGCCGGCGGCGGGCAGGTCCCCTCGTACGCGGTGTGCGAACCCGCCAGGGTCACCTGCACGGACTGGGCCGGCGCGCTGCTCGTCGGCGCACTGCTGTGCGTGGGCGGCTGCGCCGCCCCGGTGCCGGAGTCCGTACCGGTGCTCGGGGAGGGGGAGTGCGTCCTGCCGCTCGCCCGGCCGGTCCGCGCGGTGCTGTCGCCCTTGCCGCCGCCGTTGTCGTGATGGAGCAGCGCGTACGTCAGCCCGGCCAGCGCGAGGACGACCGCGAGCAGACCGGCCACCAGCACCAGGCCCGTCCGCCGCTCCCGGGAGGGCGCGACGGCCGTGGTCGACGGCTCCGGATACCCGGCGGGCACGGGCATCGGCGGTGTGGGGGAGGGCCGTTGCGGCCGGGCCGCGACCGTCGGGGCGTAGGGTGCCGCCGGCGTCGGCTCCGTGCGGGCAGCACCGCCCGCCGCGACGATCCGCAGATCCTGCTCCGCCCGCTCGGCGGACAGCCGCTCGGCCGGGTCCTTGCGCAGCAGCCCCTCGATGACGGGCGCGAGCGGTCCGGCGCGGTGCGGCGGCGGCAGTTCCTCGTCCACCACGGCGCGCAGGGTGCTCAGCGGAGTGTCGTACCGGAACGGGGAATTCCCCTCGACCGCCGCGTACAGCAGCACGCCCAGCGACCACAGGTCCGACTCCGGGCCCGGCGTACGGCCCAGTGCCCGCTCCGGTGCGAGGAATTCCGGTGAGCCGATCACCTCCCCGGTCATGGTCAGCGCCGAGCTGCCCTCGACCGTCGCGATACCGAAGTCGGTGAGGACCACCCGGCCGTCGTTCGACAGCAGCACGTTGGCCGGCTTGACGTCCCGGTGCAGCACACCGGCGGCGTGCGCGGCACGCAGCGCGGCCAGCACCTCGGCACCGATGTGCGCGGTCCGCTGCGGGGACAGCGGCCCCTCGGCATCCAGCTGATCGGCCAGGGACAGGCCGCGGACCAGCTCCATCACGATCCACGGGCGGCCGCCCTCCAGCGCCACGTCGTAGACCGTGACCACGTTGCGGTTGCCGACCCGGGCCGCCGCCCATGCCTCGCGCTCCAGGCGCGCGTACAACCGCTCGACGTCGGACGCGGGCAGCCCGGCCGGGGCCCGCACCTCCTTGACGGCCACCTCCCGGTGCAGCACCTCGTCGCGGGCCCGCCACACCGTGCCCATGCCGCCCTCGCCCAGCGGGGACAGCAGACGGTAGCGGTCCGCGATCACACGGTCGTGGCCCGGTTCTCCGGACACGGGCGCCCCCCACGGCATCTGACGTGAATTCTCCACAAAAGTAGCTCAACCGAGTGCGGATGCGGCCCCCTTGAGCACCAATCCGGCACCCAGGGCGACAACGACCAGCGCGGACGCGAGCGGCAGGGTCCGGCGCAGCAGGGCGGCCACCGGGTGGGCGGTCCAGCGCGGGCGCCGCTCCAGCACCCGGCTGACGCCCGAGCCCAGCCTGACGACGGCGAACCCGGCCGCCGTGAGCGTCAGCGCAAGACCGGCGCCGTACGCCACGACGAGCAGCAGCCCGAACCAGGCCTTGCCGAGCGCCGCGGCACCGACGAGCACGACGACCGCGGAGGGGCTGGGCACCAGACCACCGGCGAACCCCAGGAGGATCGTGCCGCGGAGCGTGGGAGCCGTGGGGTGGCTGTGGGTGTGACCGCCATGGGTGTGTTCGACGGCGTGGTGGTGAGTGTGCCCGTGGGCACGGTCATGGTCGTGGTCGTGGTCATGGCTGTGGCTCTGGCCGTGGTGCTCGGCATGCTCATGGTGATGGCCGGAAGGGTGGTCGTGGTCGTGGCCATGGTGGTGGTCATGGCCGTGGGGCGTTCCGTGCTGGGCGCCCACGACGGCCAACTGCCGCTCCTCCACCTCTTCATGCTCTTCATGCGCGTGGACATGGGGGTGAGCGTGCCCGTGCGCACGGTGGGGCCAGGCCCGTCGTACGAGGTTCGCGCCCGCGGCGAGTACCAGGGCGCCGCTGGCGATGCCCAGCCAGGCGATCACCGAGGGCGTGGCGGCGGAGCCGGCCGTCACGAGCAGGCCCAGGGCGACCACGCCGAGCGTGTGCGTGACCGTGACCGAGGCGGCCAGGGGCAGCACGTCCCGCAGCCGGGCGCGGCTTCCGCGCGCCGCCGCCGACGCGGCCATCAGGGTCTTGCCGTGTCCCGGCGCCAGCGCGTGCATCGCGCCGAGGACCACCGCGATGAGCAGGGCGAGCGTGGCGAAGCCGAGGGTCAGGTCGTGGCGGGCCACGAGGTCGTCCAGGGCGCGGGTCCAGCGGTCGGCGCCCCGGGGCAGCACACCCGCCCCCGGGGCGTCCTGCCGCTCCTCGGCCAGTGCCGGGCCGCCCGGACGCACGTGCAGGGAGGCCGCGGTGGTGTCGGCGGGCGAGGAGAGCAGGTCCTTCGGGTACGTGGTGAGTTCGTGAGAGACGGACTTCGCCGGGACGTCCGTCGCGGTCAGCGTCATACGGTCGCCGCGCGCGGTGATCTCCCGCCAGCCGGGGCCGCCGGTGGCTCCCGCGCCGTGGAAGCCGAGGGCGGCCGCCTTCCCCTGCGGAAGGGGTGCGGTGAACCGGCACTCCACGCGCAGCGTGTTCAGCCCCGCCTGCCCGGGCCGCAGGTGGGCGCGGGCGGTGCCGGTGGCCAGGGCGACGTGCCGTCCTCCGACGGTGAGCACGCTGCCTTGCGCGGCGTCGGCGCACCGCTGCTTGGCCCACGCGGTCAGGCCGAGCCGCTCGATACCGGGCTTGGCCTGCGTCGCCGGGATCTCGGCGAGGTCCTCCACATGGTCGACGCGGAGCTGTCCGGGAGCGGCGACGAGACCGTCGTAGCGGTTGACGGTGAAGTTGCCGAGGGGATGCGCGCTCGCGGCGGTGGCCGGGGTGAGCACGAGGGCGCAGGCGGCCGTGAGGACGGCCGCGGCGCAGGCGAACGGGCGACGGAGGTTCACCGTGCGGCCTCCAGGGCCTTGCGGGCCTCGGCCGCGCCCAGGGGGGAGAAGCCGGGGTTCAGCTTCAGGGCCGCCGCCAGGGACGCCCGGCCCTGCGCGGTGTGTCCCGTGGCCAGCTCGATCATGCCGCGGTGGTAGCGGAAGGCGGCGTTGCGGTAGCCGGTGGCCGTGGCCCGGCGCGCATAGGGAAGGGCCTCCTCGTCATGGCCGTTGACGTGCAGTGCCCAGGCGAGGGCGTCGGCGGTGTGCACGGTGTGCCGGCGGGCCCATTCGGCGCGCGCCGCACGCAGGGCGGACGCCTTGTTCCCGTGGTCGGCGGCGGCCAGCGCCGTGTCGAGGTCGGCGTTGACGCCGTTGGCGCGGGCGAGGGCGATCCAGGCGTCCACGAGGGCGTACTGGTCGCGCGCCCTGGCCCGGTCGCCGGCCGCGCCGCGGGCCTCGTACAGCTCGCCGAGTTCCACGAGGGGGCCGGGCAGCGGGTAGCGGGCCACGACGGTCTCCAGGCCCTTGATCGCCTCGTCGCGCCGGCCGGTCGCGGCCTGGGTGCGGGCCCGGCCCTCCAGGGCGGGAAGGTAGTTCTCGTCGGCCGCCAGCGCCCGGGCGTAGAAGCCCAGCGCACCCTTGTAGTCGCCCTGGTTCCAGGCGAGCTGGCCGAGCTGCGCGGACACGTACGCCACGTCGCCCCGGGAAGTGGCCACGGCCAGGGCCTGCTTGAGCACGCGCCGAGCGGTCGTCACGTCGCCGCGCAGCTCGTGCACGTACGCGTACCGCGTGAAGACGGGCACGCCCGGCTTGCGCGCGTCCGCGGTCCCGACGGCCCGGTCGGCCTCGGCGTAGCGGCCGAGTTCGACCAGGGCGTCGACACGGACGGACAGGGCGCGCTCGCCGTACGGGTTCTGCTTCAGGGCCCGGTCCGCGTAGGTCAGGGCGTCCTTGAAGTCGTGCCGGGCGGCGTCGAGGGCGGCCCGGCCGGCCAGGGCCTGGTCGTTTCCGGGTGCCAGCGCCAGCGACCGGTCCAGTGCCTTCTCCGCCTGCGGATAGCGAGCGGGATCCCCCTTGGTCCGTGCCTGCTCCACGTAGGCCAGGCCGAGGGTGGCCCAGCCGTCGACGTCCCTCGGCTGGGAGCGCAGATGAGTCTGGAGGGCGGCGATGCTCGCGTCCAGGTCGCCGCTGCCGAGCAGCCCCGGATCCACGGCGCTGGAGGCGGCCGCCACGGCGGGCCCGCCGTCCCGTGCCGCCCCGACGGCGATCGCCCCGCCGGTGAGCGCGACGGCCAGCAGGGCTGCGCTGCCCACGAGTTGGGCCGCGCGCCAGCGCCGACCCGCGGCGGCGATGCGCCGGACGGCGGTCACGCGCCGGTCGGCGCCGGGCACGGAGCCCGCCTTCGCCGGCTCCGACGACGACACTGCGGCTTCCGGGGCCGACGCCGGTGCTGCGGTCCCGGACGCCGATTCCGCTGCCGCGGCTTCCGGCGCCGGTTGCGCTGCTGTTCCCGGCACTGCGGTCTGCGGCTCTGCTTCCGGCGCTGCCGCCTGCGGCACGGACGGCTTGGATTCCGGGGCTGTCGCAGCCGTGTCCGGCAGGGACGGTGCCGTTTGGGGTGTTGCCGCCTCAGCGTCCGGCAGGGACGGCGCGGTTTCCGGCGTTGTCGCCTCAGCGTCCGCCACGGACGGCGCCGTTTCCGGCGTTGCCGCCTCCTTGCCCGGCACGGACAGCTCGGTCTCCGGCACGGCCGTCTCCGGCACGGCCGTCTCCGGCACGGACCCGGCCGGCCCGGTTGCGCGGGCGGCGGTCGCCGGGGTGGCGCCCGCGCCCTTGCTCACCGTCCGCCCGCCGGACTCCTCGTCATCGATACGCGGGGCCATGCCCTCTCCTAGGTCGCCTGGTCATGGTCGAGGAAAAGGGCGCGGCCCGCCGTGGGGGGAAACGGGCCGCGCCGGTAGGTGGGATGCGCGTCAGTACGGGCGCTGCATGCGGCGGCGCCACCAGGCGAAGGCGGTGCCGATCAGCAGGATCCCGGCCGCGCCCGAGGCCGCCGAGGCGGCGATCAGCATCGTGTTGCCGGAGCCGCCGGAGGAGGACCCGGCCGGCTGAAGGGCGTCGCCGAGCTGGCTGCGCACGTCGGCGTTGCCGGACGTGCCCTTGGCAAGCGCGCCGCGGGAGCCCGCCGTCGGCTCGGCCACGTACGGGAAGTACTTCTCGAAGCCCTTGTCGTTCTTGTCGACCGCGTCACCCAGGTCGTTCTTGGAGCCGACCAGTTCGCCCTCGACCACCTGGAGCGAGGCGTCGATCACGTCGTCGGTGAGGCGACGGCCGTTCGGGAAGCCCGCGTTGTCACCGTCGAGGACACCCAGCCGCTTGGGGTGCATGCTCGGCTTGATCGAGGTGTTGAGGCGCAGTTCCTCGGAAGGCTTCACGTACGGCGGCTGGTTGAGGCCCTTGACGCCCTTGAGGAACACGTCGACGAGGTCGTTGCGCGGCTCGGCCGGTGCCTTGATCTTGTAGATCGACTCGATGAGCTTCGGCAGCTCGGGGTTGGTCACGTTCTTCAGGAACTGCGCGTCGTACCAGGGCTGGGACGCGTTGAACCTGTCCTTGTCCTTCTGCGGGTTGACGACCTCGTTGACCAGCGGGTTGCCCAGGCGCGAGACCTGCGAGTAGTAGCCCTGCGCGTTGCGGCGCTGGGTGGTCGACCAGATGCCGACGATCGGCTGCTTGGCCGACTCGCGGATCAGGTCGTTGGGCACCTGCAGCGCGATCGTGTTGACGTTGTAGCCCTTGAGGGTGTCCCGTCCGACCTCGGAGAGGTTCCCGCCGTAGAGCAGGTCGAAGACGCGCAGGTCCGCGAAGAACGGGTCGTCGGCCTGCCCGGCGAAGGTCGCGGCGCCGCCCGCCGTCTGGTGGATGGCCTGCGCCCGCAGCTTGGCGTAGTCCGGCATCGACGCCTTGCCGACGTCCGACGGCGCGACCGGCACGCTGTCCGCGAGCCGCGTCTTGGAGACCACCTTCTGGTTGTGCAGCTTGATCAGGTCGATGTCGTAGGTCTGCGTGATGTTGAGGTTCGGGTCGTCGAGGCTCTTCACCGCCCCCGTGTTGTAGAGGAAGGTGTTCTTGTTCTTGACGTGCGTCTTGAAGGTGTACCGGAAGAGCAACTCGCCCTGCGCGTCACCGTTGTTGTCGATGTGGATGTCGTACTGGGCGTCGTCCGCGAACGTGTAGAAGTTCGGGCCGCCGGCCGGCTCCTCGAACGGGATCCAGTTGGCCACGATCGTCGTGGTGTCCGGCTTGTCCGGGCTGACGAAGGCGTACAGGTCCGTGTTGTCGTACTGCGGGGTCCCCGAGATCAGCGGGGCCTCGCGGTGGGAGGAGGCGGAGGCCGCCCCGGGTTCCAGCGTGGCGACGCCGGCGGCTGCGAGCCCTCCGGCGGCCAGCGCACCACAGATGAGCGTGACCAGGCCCTTGCGTCCTGTGCCGCTCCTGGAGAAGAGAGGTGTCATGCCGTCCGTCCTCAGTGCCAACTTGCCTTGACGGACGGTGATACGGAGCCGGGGAGCCGATCGGATTGGTCGGACGGAAGATTTTTTTTCCGTGTTTTGGACCCGCGTTTTCGGCCCGTTGATCCGTATCACCCGCCGGAGGTGTGCGCTCGTGCGGATGCGTGGAGTCAGAGGCAGGGCCGGCTGCGGCCACGGAAGGGGGGCCGGGGTGGAGGCGGACGAGCTTCTGGTGCTCGTGGCCGGTGGTGATCAGAGGGCGTTCGAGGATCTGTACGCACTGGTCTCCGGACCGGTGTTCGGGCTCGTGCGGCGCGTGGTGCGCGACCCCGCCCAGTCCGAGGAGGTCGCCCAGGAGGTGCTGCTCGAACTGTGGCGCTCCGCCGCCCGGTTCGATCCCCGTCGGGGCAGCGCCCTGTCCTGGATCCTCACCCTCGCCCACCGGCGTGCGGTGGACCGGGTGCGCAGCGCCCGCGCCGCCGGCGAACGCGAGCAGCGCGAGGCCCTGCGCGCCGGGGAACCCGCCTTCGACCATGTCGCCGAGGAGGTCGAGGCGGGCCTGGAGCGCGAGTGGGTGCGCCGCTGCCTGGACCGGCTCACCGCCCTGCAGCGCCAGTCCGTGACGCTCGCCTACTACGACGGGTACACGTACCGTGAGGTGGCCGAGCGGCTCTCGCTGCCGCTCGGCACGGTCAAGACGCGGATGCGCGACGGACTCACCCGGCTGCGCCAGTGCCTGGGAGGCGCGGCATGAGCATCTTCGGCCGCCTGCTGGGCCGCAGGGACCTGCACTCCCTCGCCGCCCCCTACGCGCTCGACGCCCTCGGACCCGACGAGCGCCGCCGCTTCGAGAAGCACCTGAACGGCTGCGACCGCTGTGCCGCCGAGGTGCGGGCGCTGGCCGAGGACGCGGTGCGCCTCGCCTGGTCCACGGCCGCCGCGGCGCCGCCCGCCCTGCGCGAGAGGGTGCTGGCCGCCGTGCGCACCACTCCGCAGGAGCAGGCACCGGCGCCCGCGCGGGAGCGTGCGCCCCAGTTGCCGCCGCACGTGTGGGGCACCCAGCCTCCGCCGCCGCGCACCCGTGCCCGCCCTCTCTTCGTCCCCTTCGCCACGGCGACCGCCGCCGCGGCCCTCGTCGTCGCCTCCCTCTTCGCGGTCCAGGCGAACCGCACCCGGGACCAGCTCGACGCCGAGAAGGCCCAGGCACGTGACATCGCCCACGTTCTGGCTGCTCCCGACGCCCGTGCCGCCGGCAGCGAGGACGCCCGGGGCCGCAGTATCGGAGTGATCGCTTCCGCATCGGAGGGGCGAGCCGTCGTCACGCTCAGCGGATACGGAAACCCGTCCGGTGGACGCGTTCACCAGCTCTGGGTCATGCGCCCCCATGTGCAACCGCGCTCCCTCGGGCTCTTCGAGGGCGACACGCCCTTGGTCGCGAAGGGGCTCGGCAAGTCCTCGGCGTCACTCGCCGTAACCGTCGAGCCGAACGGAGGCTCGGCACAGCCCACCAGCCAGCCGCTTGTCCAACTCACCCTGAAATCGGTCGGATTCGGAGAGTAGTCATCGTGGGATGGTCAACCGCCTTACGGGGAAGGTGAATCCTGTGGTCGAGATACCCGCATGCCTCGATGGGGCGATAGGGTTACCCTGCCCGGGCCGGGTGGACTCGTACGGGTGGGGAGTGACATGGAGCAGATAACAGTGCGCAGCAGGGCCAGGGTCCCTGCGATCACTTGCGGGAGCAGCGCGACCAGTTCGCGCCTCGACCGCCATCTTTCGGTGCTGGCGGGTCCCGCCATACCGCAGCAGAAGGCGGCCGAGGCGACCTCGCTGATGCTTGAGCTGACGGCACGTGACAAAGCGCACCAGCGCAGCGACCGGGGCGCACGGGTCAGCCGCGTCTCCCTCTTCGCTCCGCTGCGCCGACTGCGCCGCTCGCTCTTCGGCGGGCACTGAGCGGTATCCCGTCCCGCTCCGAGCGAACCGGCGTTCCTCGCAAGGATTCTTCGAGGGGCCCGCGCTCAGGCCACCACGCCGTCCCGGCGCAACGCTGCGATCTCGTCGTCCGTCATCCCCACGGCACGCAGCAGCGCCCCGGTGTGCTGCCCGAGCGCGGGCACGTCACCCATCCGTGCCTCGTCCCCGCCCGGCAGCGTGATGGGAGGCAGCAATGCCTTCAACGGCCCGACCGGTGACCCCACCTGACGCCACCGCTCCCGGGCCGTCAGCTGTGGATGTTCCGCCAGCTCGTCCAGATCCCTGAGCCGGGCACAGGCGATGCCCGCCTTCTCCAGCCGGCCCAGCGCCTCGTCGGCGTCCAGCACTCCCAGCGCACCTGCGACCAGCTCGTCGGTCCGCGCCCGGTTCACCACCCGCGCGGCGTTCGTCGCCAGGTCCGGATCCGTCCCCAGTTCCGGTCGGCCGATGACCTGTTCGGCCAGCCGCCGCCACTCCCGGTCGTTCTGCACCGACAACAGCACCCGTCCGCCGTCCGCCGTCGCATAGGCGTCGTAGGGCGCGATGACGGCATGCGCGAGCCCGGTGCGTGCCGGGGGCTCACCGCCGTGCATCGCGTGGTGCAGCGGATGCCCCATCCACTCCGCGAGCGCCTCCAGCATCGACACCTCCACCGGCCCGCCCCGCCCGGTCGTGCCACGCCGCACCAGCGCGGCCAGCACGCCGGAGAAGGCGTACATGGCCGCCGCGATGTCCGCCGCCGGAATCCCCGCCTTGACGGGCTGCCCGGGTGTTCCGGTCACCGACACGAGCCCGGCCTCGCACTGCACGAGCATGTCGTAGGCCCGCTTGTCCGCGTACGGGCCCGAGCTGCCGTATCCCGAGATGTCCACGGCGATCAGCCGCGGGTGCGCCGCGCACAGGGTGGCCGCGTCCAGACCGAGCCGGGCCGCGGCGCCCTGGGCGAGGTTCTGCACGAACACGTCCGCGTCCGCGACCAGCCGCCGTACGACGTCGAGGCCGCGGGGGTCCTTGAGGTCCAGCGCGATGGACTCCTTGCCGCGGTTGCACCACACGAAGTGCGAGGCGAGACCGCCGGCCGCGGTGTCGTAGCCGCGCGCGAAGTCGCCGCCGTCGATGCGCTCCACCTTGACGACCCGGGCGCCCAGGTCGGCGAGCTGCCGGGTCGCGAAGGGTGCGGACACGGCCTGTTCGACGGCGACGACGGTGATGCCCTCCAGGGGCAGCGGGAGACGGTCCATGGAGTGGATGATCTCCCCTGACCGGCGGTTCTGTCAGTACCCGGTCACCGCTGCCCGTGTGCGTACCGGCGTACGGCCAGGGGCAGGAAGACCGCGGTCAGGGCGAGGCTCCAGGCGAGCGCCCCGGCGACCGGGTGGGCCACCGGCCAGGCGGCGTCGTGCGGCACGGGCGCGTTGCCGAAGAGGTCCCGCAGGGCGGTGGTCACCGCGCTGATCGGATTCCACTCGGCGAGTGTGCGCAGCCAGCCCGGCAGGTTGTCCGTCGGGATGTAGGCGTCGGACAGCAGCGGCAGCACGAAGGAGGAGGCGCCGAGCTGCCCGGCCGCGTCCTCGCTGCGGGTGAGCAGCCCCAGGAAGATCCCGGCCGAGGTGCAGGCGAACCGGAAGAGCAGCAGCAGGCCCACCGCCGCGGCGGCCTCGACGGCGGACCCCTCGATCCGCCACCCCACGGCGAGCGCCACGAGCAGCAGCGGCACCGTGCCGACGGCCGTGACCACGAGGTCCGCCACCGCCTGCCCGAGCGGTACCGCGGCCCGGCTCACCGGCATCGCGCGAAAGCGGTCCGTCACGCCCCGGTGGGTGTCGGCGGCGGCCTGGAACATGCCGGTCATCAGTCCGCCGGCCGCGGTCGCGACCAGCAGCCCGGGCACGAGGAAGGAGCGGTACTCGCGGCCGGGCATCGCCAGTGCGCTGCCGAAGACGTAGCCGAAGAAGAGCAGCATGTTGACCGGCATCATCTGGGTCAGGATCGCCAGGCCCGGGCTGTTGCGGACCCGGCGCAGCTGTCGGCCGGTCATCGCCAGGCCGTCGTGGGCCAACGCGTTCACTGGACCAGCTCCTTGTCGTCGGCGCACTGTCCGGTGAGCCGGAGGAAGACGTCGTCGAGAGTCGGCGGTCTCAGGCGCACGTCCAGCAACGGCACACCGGCCGCGTCGAGTTCGCGCACCAGGCGGGGCAGGGTCAGGGTCGGGTCGGTGGTGACCGCGCCGACGGCGCCCCGCTCGCGGTCGAACACGGGCGCGGAGCCGGTGAGCCGGTCGAGCACGCCGGCCGCCGCCCGCAGCCCGTCGTCGTCGCCGTCGGGGACCGCGGCCTCCGCGTACGACCCGATGAGCGCCTTGAGCTCGGCGGGCGACCCGGTGTGTGCGACCCGTCCGCCGTCCACCAGGGCGATGTCGTCGGCGAGCCGGTCGGCCTCCTCCAGGTACTGCGTGGTGAGCAGCACGGTCGTGCCCTGTGCCGTCAGCTCCCGCACGGCCTGCCAGATGTGGTTGCGGCTGGCCGGATCGAGTCCGGTGGTCGGCTCGTCGAGGAAGAGCACGTCGGGGCGGAGCACGAGGCTGGCCGCCAGATCCAGTCGGCGCCGCATGCCGCCCGAGTAGACCGAGACCTTCCGGTCGCCGGCCTCGGCCAGACCGAACCGCTCCAGCAGTTCCCCGGCCCGGCCGGCCGGCCCCCGCACCCGGTGCAGCCGTGCAAACAGCCGCAGGTTCTCGCGGCCGGTGAGGTCCCCGTCGACCGAGGCGTACTGCCCGGTGACGCCGATCCGGCGCCGCACGGCCGCCGCCTCGCGCACCAGGTCGTGGCCCGCGATCCGCGCCGAGCCCGCGTCGGGCCGCAGCAGCGTGGTCAGCAGCCGCACCGCCGTCGTCTTTCCGGCGCCGTTCGGGCCGAGCAGCCCGCAGACCGTCCCCTGAGCCACCGCCAGATCCAGCCCGCGCAGGGCGTGCACGGCGCCGAAGCGCTTCTCCAGACCCTCACTAAGTACAGCGTACGTAGTAGTCATGGGGTGACCATACCGCACTACGTACGCCGTACGTAACTAGGATGGTGGTCGAGGTGATGACCGATGGCAGTCCGAGGGGCCGTCCCCGAAGTGATCTGGGCGCGTCCGGAGCGCACGGGCCGAGGCCCGAAGCCCGCGTACACGCGCGACGACATCGCGGCCGCGGCCGTCCGGATCGCCGACGCGCAGGGGCTCGACGCGGTGTCGATGCGGCACGTGGCGGCCGAGCTGGGCTGCGGCACCATGTCGCTGTACAACTACGTCCCCCGCAAGGAGGACCTGTACGAGCTGATGGTGGACGCGGTCAGCGCGGAGCACGCCCCGTGGGAGCCGAGCGGCGACTGGCGGGCGGACCTGCTGCGGGTGGCGCACGACACGCGGGCGCTGATGCACCGCCACCCGTGGGTGCCGCGCCTGATGTCCCCGGTGTACGGCTTCAGCCCGCACGCCCTGCGCTATCTGGAGCACTGCCTCGCGTGCCTGGAACCGCTGGAGGGGTCCTACGGCACCAAGCTCGAACTGATCGCCATGCTGAACGGCGTGGTGACCACCTACGTCCGCAACGAGATCGACACGGCCGAGCGGGTACGCGCCCTGCCCTGGTCCGAGGACGAGGAGAACGCGGTGCGCATCGCCTACCTGAGCGGCCGGGTCGCGTCCGGCGCGTACCCGAGGATGGCGGCGGCGTTCAGCGAGGACCCGGGCCCGATCGACCTGGAGGCGGTGTTCGGGCGGGCACTGGAGCGGGTATTGGACGCGTTCGCGCCGCGCTAGCCCGGTCTGTTCGCCCCGCGCGGGCCGGCCGGTGGCCCCGAACCGCGCCTAGAGCAGGGCGAACTGGCCCTCGGGGCCTTCCTCGTGGTGGTCGAGGACGGAGGCCGGGCGGCGGGCCGTGTCCGGGACGGGGAGGACGCCCGCGCGGTGCAGGCCGGCCGCCGTCACGGGTGCGGTCACCGTCAGCGCGGCGCGCTGCGGGCGCAGTTCCGCCAGCAGGGCCAGGACCGTGATCAGCTCCAGCAGCTCCGAGGTCCAGGGCTGCGGCCAGGTCGCGGGGCGGAGCGCGGCCAGGGTGCCCGGCTCGGCGGGCGCCGTGCGGGCCGCGAACCAGGCCTGCAGGACACGCACTCCGGCCACCTCGTAGTCCCAGGCCGCGGGCGGCACGGGGGAGATGCGGCCCTCGCCGAGGCGGAGGGTCTCCTCGTCGCGGTCGTAGTCGAGGGTCACGGGGAGGGCGGGCAGCGGTGCGCGGACGTAGGGGCGGCGGCCGCCCGGGAGCTTGGGCCGCTCGCCGTCGCGGCGCATCAGCCACAGCATGCGGCGGCCCACGTCGACGCCCCGGGTCCAGAGCCCCGCGTCCTCGGTGAGCGGGACGGTGAGGTCGGGGCGGACCGTGGCCAGGATCCAGGCCAGGACGTCCGGTGGGGCCGGGCGTTCACCGAGGCGGGCCGTCAGATGGTCCAGCATGCCCGGAGCCAGGTTCGGTTCCGTGCCGCCCGGACGCCGGTACAGGGGACGGATGCGGCCGGTGCGGAGGGTGGGCAGGACGGAGGTCGCGAGCAACGGGGGTTCCCCGGACGTCTCCGTGCCCGTCTCCACCACGAACACCTGCTGCGTGTCCGCGACCCGCCACAGCTCCGGGCGGGCCGTGTCGATCAGCCGGTGGTCCGGGATCAGCCACTGCTCGTCGAACGGTGCGGTCAGCACACGGACCGGCTCCGCGCAGGGGCCCTCGGCACGCGCCAGCCGCTCCGTGCCGGCCGCCCGGCCGGGCAGCTGGCCCACCGCCGAGTGGAGCGTGCGGGCCCGGGTCGGCTCGAACAGCGCCTCCCGGTCCGGCCCTCCGGCCTTCAGCAGGGCTTCCCAGCGGGCTTTCAGGGAGGCCGGACCGGGCGCCGTCGGCCAGGCGCGGCCCAGCCGCAGCGGTGCGACGGACCACGGCATGAGGTCCGCAAGGAGCGGAGCGTCGTCGTGCGTCACGCAGGGCATGGTACGGCCTGACCGGGGCACCGGGGCACCGGGGCCAGGGGGCCGAGGGGATCCGCCCTCAGGTGGCGTCCAGCGTGACCGTGAAGGAGAAGCGGTCGCCCCGGTAGTGGATGACCGCGACGTCCAGCACCCGGCCGGCGGCGTCGTACGTCACGCCCGTGTAGTGCAGGATCGGGCTGAGCAGCGGCACCTGGAGCAGCCGGGCGGTCTCCGGGTCGGCGAGCCGCGCCTCCACGGTGTCCGTGATGCGGCTGATGTCCGCCCCGACCAGGTCCCGCAGGACCTTGGTCATGGGCCAGCGGACGAGGTCCTCCAGGTCGATGTGCGCGGCCAGTTCGGGACGGACGTGGTTGAGGGCGTGGTTGGTCGGCTCACCGGTCTTCTCGTCGCTGCGCAGGCGGTGGTACGTCGCCACCTCCGCGAGATCCGGGAAGTGCTCGGCGAGGGCGGGCGGCACCGGGGTGCGGCCGTGGTCCAGCAGCTCGGTCGTCATGCCGGACTGCTGGGCCACGATCGCGTCCACCGAACCGAGGAGCCGCACCGGCGCCCCGCGCCGCACATCGGGCTCGATGAACGTGCCGCGCCGCCGGTGCCGGCTGATCAGCCCCTCGTCCTCCAGCTCCTTCAGCGCCTGTCGCATGGTCAGCACGCTGACCCCGTAGTGCTCCGCCAGCTGCTCCTCGGTGGGCAGGCGCAGCGGGTCCTCGGGCGAGCGGCCGAGGATCGAGGCGCGCAGCGACTGCGACACCTGGTACCACAGCGGCAGTTTGCGGTTCAGGACGATCGAATCCGGAGCGAAGGAGGTCACGCGGCTATCCGTACCTGTCGGGCCTCGCTAGTGCAATGGCCGGAAGTGACGTTCGAGGCCTTGCCACACATCGTCGTACCGCTGCTGGAGGTGGTCCGCGCCCGCCGCGTGCGGGGTGAGCGTCACCGGCCAGCGGGTCTCGAACATGAACGCCAGGCCGTCGTCGATCTTCTGCGGGCGCAGTTCGGCGGCGCTCGCCCGCTCGAAGGTCTCCCGGTCCGGGCCGTGCGCCGACATCATGTTGTGCAGCGAGCCGCCGCCCGGCACGAATCCCCCCTTCCCGGCCGCCTTGGCGTCGTAGGCGCCCTCGATGAGGCCCATGTACTCGCTCATCACGTTCCGGTGGAAGTAGGGCGGCCGGAACGTGTCCTCGCCCACCAGCCAGCGGGGGGCGAAGACCACGAAGTCGACGCCGGCCAGGCCCGGGGTGTCCGACGGGGAGGTCAGGACCGTGAAGATCGACGGATCCGGGTGGTCGTACGAGATGGTGCCGATCACATTGAAACGGCGCAGGTCGTAGACGTAGGGCACATGGTTGCCGTGCCAGGCGACCACGTCGAGGGGCGAGTGGTCGTACGTCGCCGTCCAGAGGTTGCCGCAGAACTTGTTCACCACCTCCACCGGGCCCTCCGCGTCCTCGTACGCGGCGACCGGTGCCCTGAAGTCCCGGGCGTTCGCGAGGCCGTTGGCGCCGATGGGGCCGAGGTCGGGAAGCTGGAACGGCGCCCCGTAGTTCTCGCACACATAGCCGCGGGCCGTCGGGCTCTGCCCCCCGTCCGGCGCGGTGTCCAGCAGCTCCACACGGAAGCGCACCCCGCGCGGAATCAGCGCCACATGGGACGGCTCCACATGGAGCCTGCCGAACTCGGTGTGCAGCAGCAGCCCGCCGCGCTCCGGCACGATCAGCAGCTCCCCGTCGGCATCGCCGAACACCCGCTCCATGGAGGAATTGGCGTGATACAGATGCACGGCGATGCCGGTGCGCTGGGCCGCGTCGCCGTTGCCCCCGAGGGTCCACAGGCCCGCCAGGAAGTCCGTGCCGGGGGGCGGCTCGGGCAGCGGGTTCCAGCGCAGCCGGTTGGGGTCGGGCACCGTCTCGGCGAAGGGTGCCGTACGGATCGCGCCGTTCTCGGCGCGGGTGAACGCCGGGTGTGCGGCCGACGGGCGGATGCGGTACAGCCAGGAGCGGCGGTTGTGGGCCCGCGGCTCCGTGAAGGCGGTGCCGCTCAGCTGCTCCGCGTAGAGGCCGAGCGGCGCGCGCTGCGGCGAGTTGCGGCCCTCGGGCAGGGCGCCCGGTACGGCCTCCGAGGCGTGTTCATTGCCGAACCCGGAGAGATACGACAGTCCCTCGGCGGTCTTCCTTGCTCCCCCACGCTCGAATCCGCTCGCGAGGGCGGTACCCCCATCGCTCATGATCGCTCCCTTGCCCTTGCGCTCCTGATTCCTATGTATCACCGTAGGAATGAGTGGGGGAGGGCGCAAGAGGGGGCCGGGTCCTCCCTCCCCGGCAGGGCGGGAACCAGACTCCAGGGGGATCCGGGCGCCGCAGCGGTGTTCTAGTCTCCCCGGCATGTCGTGGACGCGCAGAACTCTCACCGCGCTCGCGGTCTGCGCCCTGCTGCCGCTCGGAGCGGCGGGCTGCGGGACCGGCGGCGCGCACGGGAACGGCACCTCCGTCTCGCCCTCGCCGGTGGGCAAGGTCCTCGACGACACCGACGACACCGGCCGCCACCTGAGGGAGGTCGGCAAGAAGAACGCGCCCGACGTCGGCGTGGAGGTGACCCCGGACCCGGCCGGCGGCTGGGACGTCCTGCTGACGCTGCACCACTTCCGTTTCTCGCCGGCGGCCGGGAAACCGAGGGCGCTGCCCGCGCGCGGGCTCGTCTGCCTCCTCGTCGACGGCCGGCCGGTGACCCGGCTGCGGGCGCGCGGGTACCACCTGGCCGACCGCCTCGTCCCGCACGGCACCCACCACGTCACCGCCCGCCTCTACGCCGACGACGGCACCGTGTGGGCCGTGCACGGCAAGGCCGTCGAGAGCACCGCCGACGTCACCGCCTCCGGCGCGGACCCGGACGCGTCCGCACCCCCCTCCGGGCCGACAGGGCAGGGCGCGGAGCCGGCCGGCCCCTCGGTGGGCACCACGACCGTCACCGTCGGCCCATGAGTGCACCGGCCACCCGTCCTCGTACTGTGGGGCGAGGTTCACCGGATTCCGGCGGAAAGGCATCATGAAGCCCGTGCCCCACGCGACATCGCTGCGCCGTGCGCCCGTCCAGCGGCGCAGCGCCGAACGGCTGACCAGGATCCTCGACGCCTGCGCCGACCTCCTCGACGAGGTCGGCTACGACGCCCTGAGCACCCGGGCGGTCGCCCTGCGCGCCGAGGTCCCCATCGGCTCGGTCTACCGCTTCTTCGGCAACAAGCGGCAGATGTGCGACGCCCTCGCCCAGCGCAACCTGGAGCGGTACACCGAACGCGTCAGGGAGCGGCTGAACCGGGCGCGCGGCGCGGACCCCTCCGGCTCGGGGGCGGCCGGGAGCGGGAGGGACTGGCGGGCCGCGATGGACGCCGTGCTGGACGAGTACCTGAGCATGAAGCGCACCGCGCCCGGCTTCTCCCTGGTGGACTTCGGGAACCAGATCCCGGTCGGCGCCCGGCAGTCCGGCCCCAACACCCGGGTCGCCGATCGCCTCACCGGCCTGCTCTCCGGCTATCTCGGCCGCACCCCCGACGAGGACCTGGCCCGGGTCTTCCTCGTCGCCGTGGAGAGCGCGGACACCCTGGTGCAGCTGGCCTTCCGGGTCGACCCCCGGGGGGACGAGGCGATCATCCGGGAGACGCGGGAGCTGCTGCGGGCATACCTGGGGCGCGTCCTCGACTGACCTGTGCGGAGGGCTTCGGAAGCCCGCAGAGGGCTCCCCTCCATGCCTACCGGTCGGTATGCTCGGTCGAAGCCCGCCTGTGTCTGCCAGGCACCGCCGCCGACCCTCGGGGAGGACCCGTGTCCCGCACCGCTCTGCGCATCTGCCCCCTGTGCGAGGCCACCTGCGGGCTGACCCTCACCCTGGAGGGCACCCGCGTCACCGGCGCCCGCGGCGACCGCGAGGACGTCTTCAGCAAGGGCTTCATCTGCCCCAAGGGCGCCTCCTTCGGTGCCGTCGACGGCGATCCCGACCGGTTGCGCACCCCGCTCGTCCGCGAGAACGGCGCCCTGCGCGAGGCCACCTGGGAGGAGGCCTTCGACGCCGTCGCCGCGGGCCTGCGCCCGGTCGTGGAGCGCTCGGGCCCCGACGCCGTCGGCGTCGTCCTCGGCAACCCCAACGTGCACACCGTGGCCGGCGGCCTCTACCCGCCCGTGCTGCTCGGCGCGCTGCGCACCCGCAGCGTGTTCACCGCCTCCACGGTCGACCAGATGCCCAAGCACGTCTCCAGCGGGCTGCTCTTCGGCGACGCCAACGCCATTCCGGTGCCGGACCTCGACCGCACCGGCCATCTGCTGCTCATCGGCGCCAACCCCCTGGAGTCCAACGGGAGTCTGTGCACCGCCCCCGACTTCCCCGGCAGGCTCAAGGCCCTCAAGGCCCGCGGCGGCCGGCTCACCGTCGTGGACCCGCGCCGCACCCGGACCGCGAAGCTCGCCGACCGCCACCTGGCGATCCGCCCCGGCACCGATGCCCTGCTGCTCGCCGCGATGGTCACCGTGCTGTTCGAGGAGGGCCTGACCGACCTCAAGGACCTCGCCCCGCACGTCCAGGGTGTCCAGGAAGTGCGCGAGGCCCTGCGGGAGTTCACCCCCGAGGCCGTCGCCGGGGCCTGTGACGTCGACGCGCCCCTCATCCGCACCCTCGCCCGGGACCTCGCCGCCGCCCCCACCGCCGCCGTCTACGCCCGCATCGGCAGCTGTACCGTCCCGCACGGCACCCTGGCGAGCTGGCTGGTCGACGTCCTCAACGTCCTCACCGGCAACCTGGACCGGCCGGGCGGCGCCCTGTTCCCGCAGGCCGCCACCGACAGGACGCCCCGCCCGGCTGGTCCCGGCCGCGGCTTCGCGCTCGGCCGCTGGCGCTCCCGGGTCGGACAACACCCGGAGGCCAAGGGAGAGTTGCCGCTCTCCGTGCTCGCCGAGGAGATCGACACCGCGACCGAGGAGGGCGAGCCGATCCGCGCGCTGGTCGTGGTCGCGGCCAACCCGGTGCTGTCCGCCCCCGACGGCGACCGCCTCGACAAGGCCCTGGGCGCGCTGGACTTCATGGTCAGCGTCGACCCCTACCTCAACGAGACGTCCCGCCACGCCGACGTCGTGCTGCCCCCGCCCCCGCCCTCGCAGAGCCCGCACCACGACTTCGCCTTCAACACCCTGGCCGTCCGCAACCAGGTCCGCTACAGCCGTCCCGCCGTTCCCCTCGAACCCGGCCTCATGGCCGAGACCGAGATCCTCGCCCGGCTGATCCTGGCCGCCACCGGCATGCACGGCTCCGACCCGGCCGCCGTGGACGCGATGGTGATCGACCAGACCCTGGCCAAGGCCGTCCAGGAGCCCCACTCCCCGGTGCACGGCCGTGACCCGGAGGAGCTCGCCGGCCGGCTCACCGGGGACACCGGCCCCGAGCGCCGGCTCGACCTCATGCTGCGCCTCGGCCCCTACGGCGACGGCTTCGGCGTCCGGCCCGACGGGCTGACCCTCCAGCGGCTGCTCGCCCACCCGCACGGCATCGACCTCGGCCCGCTGCGCTCCCGCCTGCCGCAGCCGCTGAAGACCGTGAGCGGCAAGGTCGAGCTGCTGCCCGGGCCGATCGCCGGTGACCTGCCCCGGCTGCGCGAGGCACTGCACGAGCGCCCGGCCGGGCTCGTCCTGGTCGGCCGCCGCCATCTGCGCTCCAACAACAGCTGGATGCACAACGTGCCCGCCCTCACCGGCGGTTCCAACCGCTGCACCCTGCACCTGAACCCCGAGGATGCCGAACGCCTCGGGGTACGCGACGGACAGCCGGTGCGTGTGAAGGGCGCCGGGGGAGAGGTGACCGCGCCCGCCGAGGTCACCGACGGCGTCCGCCCGGGGGTGGTGAGCCTTCCGCACGGCTGGGGCCACGACCGCCCCGGCACCCGGCTGAGCCACGCCGCCACCGACCCCGGCGTCAACGTCAATCAGCTCCTCGACGGCAGCCTGCTCGACCCGCTCTCCGGCAACGCGGTCCTCAACGGGATCCCCGTCGAGGTCGCCGCACTGCCCGAGGTGTCCGAAAAGCTCGCTCCTGTGACCTGAGCAAGGCTGTGACCTGGAGTTTTGCGCTTATTGCTCGCGCGTCAACGTCTTGTTAACGCCGTTTGAACGGACCTAACGTCATCGCACCGCCGGCCCCTGGTGGGATGTTCAAGGGCGAACGTTAGGTATCCACTCATGCTGACCCTCCTCGGCTTCGCCATGATCGCGACCTTCCTGGTCCTGATCATGCTGAAGAAGATGTCGCCGATCGCGGCGCTCGTGCTGATCCCCGCGCTGTTCTGCGTGGCCGTCGGAAAGGGCGCCAGGCTCGGCGACTACGTCCTCGACGGTGTCACCGGCCTCGCCCCCACGGCGGCGATGCTCATGTTCGCGATCGTCTACTTCGGTGTGATGATCGACGTCGGCCTCTTCGACCCGGTCGTCCGGGCGATCCTGAGGTTCTGCAGGGCCGACCCGCTGCGCATCGTCGTGGGCACCGCCGTCCTCGCCGCGATCGTCTCGCTCGACGGCGACGGCTCGACCACCTTCATGATCACCGTCTCGGCGATGTACCCGCTGTACAAGCGCCTGAAGATGAGCATGGTCGTGATGACCGGTGTGGCCGCGATGGCCAACGGCGTGATGAACACGCTCCCTTGGGGCGGTCCCACCGCCCGGGCCGCGACCGCGCTGAAGCTCGATGCCAGTGACATCTTCGTGCCGATGATCCCCGCGCTCGCCGCGGGCCTGCTGTTCGTCCTCGTCCTCGCCTACGTGCTCGGCCGCCGGGAGCGCAGGCGGCTCGGCGTGCTGACGCTGGACGAGGTGCTGTCCAAGGAGCCCGCCGGGCAGGAGACGGTCCTGGCCGGCGCGGGCACCGGCGGGGGCGGGAAGGCCACTGCCGGGAAGACCACCGGCGTGAGCACCACCGGCGTGAGCACCACCGGCGGTTCCGGCGGCGGTGCGGATCCGGCCGGAGGGCCCGCGGACGAGGGCTTCCAGGGGCTCGACCCGCACCGGGCCACGCTGCGCCCGAGGCTCTACTGGTTCAACGCACTGCTCACCGTCGCCCTGGTGACCGCCATGATCATGGAGTGGCTGCCGATCCCGGTGCTGTTCCTGCTCGGCGCCGCGCTCGCGCTGACCGTCAACTTCCCGCACATGCCCGACCAGAGGGCACGCCTGGCCGCGCACGCCGAGAACGTCCTCAACGTCTCCGGCATGGTCTTCGCCGCCGCCGTCTTCACCGGCGTCCTGCAGGGCACCGGCATGGTCGACCACATGGCGAAGTGGCTGGTGGGCAACATCCCCGACGGCATGGGCCCGCACATGGCCCTCGTCACCGGCGTGCTGAGCATCCCGCTCACGTACTTCATGTCCAACGACGGCTTCTACTTCGGCATCCTGCCGGTGCTCGCCGAGGCGGGCCAGGCGCACGGGGTGTCCTCGCTGGAGATCGCCCGCGCCTCGCTCGTCGGCCAGCCGCTGCACATGTCCAGCCCGCTCGTCCCGGCCGTGTACGTCCTCGTCGGCATGGCCAGGGTGGAGTTCGGCGACCACACCAGGTTCGTGGTGAAGTGGGCCGCCCTGACCTCCCTGGTCGTGCTCGGCGCGGGGATCCTCTTCGGCATCGTCTGATCGCCCGGGGGCTGCTGCCGTCGGGGTGGCGCTCGCGGTCGCCGGGCGGCGGGGCGCTGCCCGAGGGGGCCGGACGGGTGACGCGGGAGAGGCGGACGGGGTCGGCGTTGGGCCGCACGAGCGATATCTGACGGCGCGTCCGGCGTTGGTACCACGGGCCGTGGAGTGCATGGGTGAGAGTCCCCAACGAAAGGTCGATTTGTATGAAAATCGTCTAACCGGAGGAGTCTGCATGCCCACCCTGACACTTCCACGAACCTTCTCCCGTGCGGGTGCCACCGTCGGCCTCACCGCGCTCGTCGCGGCGGGCGCGACATGGGTGGCGGCACCCCCGGCGGCTGCCCAAGGGGAAAACGGAGACATCAGGATCCACCGCGCCGGCGTGCCCTTCGGTGTCTCCAAGGACGACCCGGTGGCCTGCAAGTTCTACCTGGACGCCGTCAACTTCGACATCCTGCCCAACATCGCCTACATCATCCAGGCGCAGCCCCCGCTGCCCACCACCGCCACCATCACCGGCATCATCCAGCTCACCGGCGGCGCCGGACACACCGACGTGCTGGGCCTGGCCGACGGGCAGTACAAGCTCACCTGGGTCACGGGGGGCGCCCCCAGGGAGAAGCTCTTCCGCATCAACTGCCACGACGGCAAGCAGGACGGGGCGCAGGGCCCCGGGCAGATCGAGGACCACCAGCAGGGCAACCAGCACGACGACCAGCACGGGGACCAGCGCGACGACCAGCGCGACGACCAGCGCAACGAGTCGGGCTGGGGGCAGGGCGGCGACCGGGGCGACGGCCCGAAGGGCGGAGTGCACGCGGGCGGCGGCGGCATGGTCGACACCACCGCCGGGTTCTCGCCGGTGGCCGCCGCCGCGGCGGTCGGGCTCGTCTCGGTCTGCTGCGCCGTGTACGTCCGGCTGATCCGCCGGCGGCCCCATGGCGCCGCGTAGGCGCAGACGCAGGCCGTGGCACCGGACCCGCGCCTACCGGCTCGTCCGGTCGGCCCTGCTGATCACCGTCCTGGTGACGGTGGGTGTGAGGTGCGGGGGAGACGACGGGCCGGCCGACCCGGCCCGGGCGGGCCTTCAGGGGCCCGGCCGGGCGGGCCAGGGCCCCCCGCCGCGTCCGCTGCCCCGGTCCCGGCCGACGTCCCTGCGCATCCCGTCCCTGGGGGTCGACGCGCCCGTGACCGGCGTGGGGCTCGACCGGGACCGGCAGCTGGAGACACCGCCGATCGACCGGGCGAAGCTGGTCGGCTGGTACCGGGGCGGACCCACGCCGGGGGAGTCCGGCACCGCCGTCGCCGTCGGCCACCGCGACACCAGCACCGGACCCGCCGTCTTCGCCGCGCTCGCCCAGGTGAAGCCGGGGAAACTGATCGAGGCCAGGCGCGCCGACGGCCGCAGCGCCGTCTACACCGTGGACCGGGTGAAGGTCTACGACAAGGTCGGCTTCCCCGACGAAGAGGTGTACGGGGCCACGGGGCGCCCGGAGTTGCGCGTGCTGACCTGCGGCGGCCTGTTCAGCCGGCGCACCGGCTACACGAGCAACGTGGTGGTCTTCGCCCACCTGACCGCGACGAAGTGACCGCAGCGCGCGCGTGCACTCTCTTCCCCGGCCGGGCACATTCCGTTAACTTCCGTGACTCACAGGCTCCGTGAGACCGCACGGGACCTTCGGACCCACGGAGCGGCGGTGCTCCGGACAGCCCCCGGGGGCAGCAGTCATGACACGCGCCATCACTCTGCACGACGTGAGCAAGTCCTACACACGGGGCACCCGCGTGGTGGAGCGGCTCTCGCTGGACATCGCGCCCGGCGAGTTCCTGGTGCTGCTCGGCCCCTCCGGCTGCGGGAAGTCGACCGTGCTCCGCATGATCGCGGGACTGGAGGACATCGACGAGGGCGCACTGCTCCTCGACGGGGAGTACGCCAACGACTGGCAGCCCGCCGAACGGCGCCTCGCGATGGTCTTCCAGAACTTCGCCCTCTATCCCAGGATGACCAGCCGCGACAACATCGGCTTTCCGCTGCGCATCGAGGCCCCGGGCGCCGACCCCGGTCCGCGCGTGGACGCGACCGCCCGCATGCTCGGCATCGAGGACCTGCTCGACCGCTTCCCCGGCCAGCTCTCCGGCGGCGAACGCCAGCGGGTCGCGATGGGCCGGGCCATCGCCCGCCACCCCTCCGCCTTCCTGATGGACGAGCCGCTGTCCAACCTCGACGCCAAGCTCCGCAACCGCCTGCGGGCCGAAATATCCCGGCTCATCCGCGAGTTGGGCGTCACCACGGTGTACGTCACCCACGACCAGGCCGAGGCCATGTCGCTGGGCGACCGGGTCGCCGTGCTGCGCGGCGGGGCGCTCCAGCAGGTGGGCCGCCCGCGCGAGGTGTACGCGCTGCCCCGCAACGTCTTCGTCGCCGCCTTCATCGGCACCCCGCGCATCAACCTGCTGCGCGGCCTGGTCCGCGCCCCGCTGGACGGCGCGATGACGATCAGCCTCGGCAAGCAGTACCTTCGGCTGCCCGAACCCCTCTGCCCCGACCACCGGCTGCTGCGCGTGCAGCAGGGGCGCGAGGTCATCGTCGGACTGCGCTCGGAGGCGGTGCGCATCGCCAGGCGCAGCGCCGCCCGGCCCGGCGAGGTGCCGCTCACCGGGCTGGTGGAGCACATGGAGTTCCAGGGGCACGAGACGCTCGTCCACTTCGACACCGGCTCCCGCCCCGCCGTCGTACCGGAGCTGGAGGCGCCCCGTCCGGCCGCCCGGCCCGGGCGGCGCCGCCGGCAGGCCCCGGGCGTGCTGGACCGCCTGCGGGAGCGGGCCGGATCGCTGCGCGCCGGGCCGGTGGTGGTCCTCGACCGTCCCCCGGAGCGGGAAGGGGGCGCCGACCCCGTGCCCCCGGAGGGCCGCCTGCCCGGAGACCTGGTCGTGCGCACCACGCCCGACATCGCGCTGCGCCACGGCATGCAGGTCCCGCTCCTCGTCGACCTCGCCCATCTCTTCGTCTTCGACCAGCACGGCGACCGCATCTGCCCCTCTCCGGCGCGGCTGCCCGACCTGGAGGAGTGAACCGCCGCCGGCCTGGCGATGATGGCCCGGTACGTCTGGTGCACGAGTGTCTCTGGCGCGCGAAAACTAACGCCGCTAGTTTGTGTGCCGGACGACGGAGACCCGCCGGGAGGAAGCACCATGAAGGCACACGACGGCCTGTACATCGACGGCGCCTGGCGCCCCGCCGAGAGCCAGGACGTGATCGACGTCGTGAACCCGGCCGACGAGCAGGTCATCGGCCGGGTCCCGGCCGGCGGGGCCCTCGACGTCGACACCGCCGTACGCGCCGCGCGCGCCGCCCTCGCGGGCTGGGCCGCCACGCCGCCGGCCGTGCGGGCCGCCCGCCTCGCCGCCCTGCGGGACGTCCTGGTGGCCCGCAAGGACGAGATCGCCGAAACGGTCACCGCCGAACTGGGCGCCCCGCTGCAGTTCTCGCAGACCGTGCACGCGGGCGTGCCCATCGCCGTCGCGGGCTCGTACGCCGAACTGGCCGCCACCCACCCCTTCGAGGAGAGGGTCGGCAACTCGACCGTCCTGCACGAGCCGGTCGGCGTCGTCGGCGCGATCACCCCCTGGAACTACCCGCTCCACCAGATCGTCGCGAAGGTCGCCCCGGCGCTCGCCGCGGGCTGCACCATCGTCCTCAAGCCCGCCGAGGACACCCCGCTCACCGCCCAGCTCTTCGCCGAGGCGGTCCACGAGGCGGGCGTCCCGGCCGGTGTGTTCAACCTCGTCACCGGCCTCGGCCCGGTCGCCGGGCAGGCGCTGGCCGAACACCCGGGCGTGGACCTGGTCTCCTTCACCGGCTCCACGGCGGTCGGCCGCCAGATCGGCGCGGTGGCCGGCGCGGCCGTCAAGAAGGTGGCGCTGGAGCTGGGCGGCAAGTCCGCCAACGTCGTCCTGCCGGGCGCCGACCTCGCCAAGGCGGTCGGCGTCGGCGTCGCCAACGTCATGTCCAACTCCGGTCAGACGTGCAGCGCCTGGACCCGCATGCTGGTCCACCGCGACCGGTACGAGGAGGCCGTCGAACTGGCCGCCGCGGCCGCCGCCAAGTACGGCGACCGCATCGGCCCCGTCGTCAGCGCCAAGCAGCGCGGCCGGGTGCGCGGCTACATCGAGAAGGGCGTCGCCGAGGGCGCCCGCCTGGTCGCCGGCGGCCCCGAATCCCCCCGGGAGCAGGGCTACTTCGTCAGCCCGACCGTCTTCGCCGACGTCACCCCGGAGATGACGATCGCCCAGGAGGAGATCTTCGGGCCGGTCCTCACCATCCTGCGCTACGAGGACGAGGAGGACGCCCTGCGCATCGCCAACGGCACGGTGTACGGCCTCGCGGGCGCCGTCTGGGCCGCCGACGCGGCCGAGGCCGTCGCCTTCGCCCGCCGCATGGACACCGGCCAGGTCGACATCAACGGCGGCCGGTTCAACCCCCTCGCCCCCTTCGGCGGCTACAAGCAGTCCGGGGTCGGCCGGGAACTCGGCAGCCACGGGCTCGCCGAGTACCTCCAGACCAAGTCCCTCCAGTTCTAAGGAAGTCCGCGAGTCATGGCCGTACGAGCCGCCGTTCTGCCCGCCATCGGCGCACCCCTGGAGATCACCGGTATCGAGCTGCCGGACCCGGGCCCCGGACAGGTCCGCGTCCGCCTCGCCGCCGCCGGTGTCTGCCACTCCGATCTGTCCCTGTCCGACGGCACCATGCGGGTGCCGGTCCCGGCGGTCCTCGGCCACGAGGGCGCCGGCACGGTCGTCGCCGTGGGCGAGGGAGTCACCCAGGTCTCCGCCGGCGACCGGGTGGTCCTCAACTGGGCCCCTTCCTGCGGCACCTGCCACGCCTGCGCCCTCGGCGAGGTCTGGCTGTGCGCCAACGCGCTCAACGGTGCCGCCGACGTCTACGCCCGCACCACCGACGGCACCGACCTGCACCCCGGCCTCAACGTCGCCGCGTTCGCCGAGGAGACGGTGGTCTCCGCCTCCTGTGTGCTGCCCCTCCCGGAGGGCATCCCGCTCACCGAGGCCGCGCTCCTCGGCTGCGCCGTGCTCACCGGCTACGGCGCCGTCCACCACTCGGCACGGGTCCGGGCGGGCGAGACGGTCGCGGTGTTCGGCGTCGGCGGAGTGGGCCTGGCCACCCTCCAGTCGGCCCGCATCGCGGGCGCGTCCCGCATCGTCGCGGTCGACGTGTCCCCCGAGAAGGAGGAACTGGCCCGGGCGGCCGGCGCCACCGACTACGTCCTCGCCTCCGACACCACCGCGCGCGAGATCCGCGCCCTGACCGGCAAGCAGGGCGTCGACGTCTCCGTGGAGTGCGTGGGCCGCGCGGTCAGCATCCGCGCCGCCTGGGAGTCCACCCGCCGCGGCGGCCGCACGACGGTCGTCGGCATCGGCGGCAAGGACCAGGAGGTCACCTTCAACGCCCTGGAGATCTTCCACTGGGGCCGCACCCTGTCCGGCTGCGTCTACGGCAACACCGACCCGGCCCGCGATCTGCCGGTGCTCGCCGAGCACGTACGGCAGGGCCGGCTGGACCTCTCGGCACTGGTCACCGAACGCATCGCGCTGGAGGGCATCCCGGCGGCCTTCGAGAACATGCTCGCGGGCAAGGGCGGCCGGGCCCTCGTGGTGTTCTGAGGCTCAGCCGACCTTCTCGGGTCGCGGCTGTCCGGCCGCGACCCGCCGCGACCGCCCGCGCGCCCGGGACCGTGACACCGCCACGCCCGCGAGGCACAGCGCCCCGCCGCCCAGCGTCAGCGGCCCCGGCACCTCCCCGAGCGCCAGCCACGACATCAGCACGACCAGCGCGGGAACGGCGTACGTCGTCGCGCCCATCCGGCTGGCGGTGGTCCGGGAGAGCGCGTAGGCCCAGGTGGTGAAGGCCAGTGCGGTCGGGAAGACGCCGAGGTACACCATGTCGAGGGTGGCCGTGACCGGCGCCCGGGCCGCCTCGCCCACCAGCTGCCCGGCGAACGGCAGGCAGACCACCGCTCCGGCGGCACACCCGAACGTCGTCACCTGCAGGGCGCTCGCCCGCCCGAGCGCGGGCTTCTGCGCGACCACCCCGAAGGCGTACCCCACGGCCGCGAACAGACACAGCCCCACACCGAGCACCGAGGACCCGCCTCCGGCCGACATCGACAGGCCCACGGTCACCGCACCGGCGAACGACACGGCCATCCCCGCCAGCAGCCGGGGCGGCATCGGATCGCCGAGCAACCGGGCGCCCAGCAGGGCTATCAGCAGCGGGCCGACGTTCACGACGAGGGCCGCGGTGCCCGCGTCCACCTGCTGCTCGCCCCAGTTCAGGGCGACCATGTAGAACCCGAACCACAGCACCCCGGACAGGCCGATGCCCCGCCACGCGGACCTCGGCGGCCACCCCTCGCGCCGTACGACGCACACGACCCCGAGGACCACCGTCCCCGCGAGCAGACGCCCGAGCGCCAGCGCGCCGGGGGAGTAGTCGGCTCCCGCACTACGGACCGCCACGAAGGCGGAGGCCCACAGCACGACGGTGACGACCGCCGCGGCAGCGGCGAGCAGCTGAGGGTGTGGCCTGGTGTTCATCATGCTCCAGAGGCTAGGCAGCGGCTGGGAAGCGGGCTGGCGGAAAACGGACGGGGCGACCGGTTGGCCGGTGCCGTCGCCGGTCGAGGCGGGGCGAGCGCCCCGAAGGGGCGCGGGGAACTGCGGGACCGGCCACGAAGGGCCCGCACTCGGCACGTCGCGGAACCGCCCGCCCCCCTGGCCGGACTCAGCACAACTGCGCCGCCCCGATGCCGAGCAGATCCGACAGCGCCCGCGACCCCGACGGCGTCACCTTCACCGCCCGCTCGGAACCGATCCGCACGCACCATCCGGCATCCAGGGCGTACCGGCACAGCGCCGCCCCCGCCGCCCCCGCCAGATGGGGCCGCCGCTCGGTCCAGTCGAGGCAGGCACGGGCCAGCGGGCGGCGCCCCCGGCGGTCGAGGGGAATGCCCACCGCGCCGAACCACTCAAGGCCCGCGTCCGTGAGCGCGAACCCGGTGTCCTGCCGGAGCAGACCCCGCTCGGTGAACGCGTCGGTGACCGCGGTTCCGAGCCGGCCGGCGAGATGGTCGTAGCAGGTACGGCCGCGGGCCATGGCGGACCCGGCGCTCGCCTCCCGCAGAGTCCGTGCCGGCCGCCGCAGCGCCGCCGCGGGCACCTGCGCGGCGAGTTCCTCGACGAGCTGCGCCACCCGCGCGTCGGCCAGCCGCACATACCGGTGCCTGCCCTGCCGCTCCTCCGCGAGCAGCCCGCCGGCCACCAGCTTGCCCAGGTGCTCGCTCAGCGTGGACGCGGCGACCCCGGCATGCCGGGCCAGCTCACCCGCCGTCCAGGCCCGCCCGTCCAGCAGGGCCAGCAGGCACGTGGCCCGGGTCTCGTCGGCGACCAGCGAGGCGAGCGAGGCGAGGCCGGCGGCCTGGGGGTCCTTCGCGGTCCTGGGGTCCTTCGTGGTCATGCACCCAGCATGGGGCACCGGCACTTCGGCCTCGGCCGAAGTGTCCTCACACGCTCTGCCGCGCCTGCTCGTACTGCTGCGCCAGTCCGTCCAGCAGCGCCGCGAGCCCCGCCTCGAAGGCCCGCTCGTCGATCTTCTCCTGCTGCTCGGCGAGCAGGTGGGCCTGGCCGAGGTGGGGATAGTCGGCGGGGTCGTACGCGCTCGCGTCGTCCACGAAGCCCCCGGCGAAGGAGCCGAGCGCGGAGCCCATGATGAAGTACCGCATCAGCGCGCCGATGGAGGTCGCCTGGGCCGGCGGCCAGCCCGCGCGGACCATCGCGCCGTAGACGGCGTCGGCGAGGCGGAGTGCGGCGGGGCGGCGCCCCGGACCCCGGGCGAGGACCGGGACGATGTTGGGGTGGTCGCGCAGGGCCGCCCGGTAGGAGACGGCCCAGTCGTGCAGTGCGGTCCGCCAGTTGCGCCCGTCCTCGAACATCGACAGGTCCACCAGCGCGCTCACCGAGTCCGCGACCGCCTCCAGGATCTCGTCCTTGGTGCTGAAGTGGTTGTAGAGCGAGGGACCGCTCACCCCCAGTTCGGAGGCGAGCCGCCGGGTGGAGACGGCCGCCAGGCCCTCCGCGTCCACGAGTTCCCGGGCCGTCTCGACGATCCGGTCGGTGCTGAGGAGGGGCTTGCGCGGTCGGGCCATGGCGCACATAGTAGGGCTGTTCCCTGGAAACTAGCAGTGCTAATTTAAATGTATAGTTTTCAAGATTCCGTCTGTTGGGGTGATCACGTGGTGAACCTGGAGCTGAGCGAGGAGCAGGCCGCCGTACGGCAGCTCGCCCGGGACTTCGTGGAGCGCGAGATCGCTCCGCACGTGGTCGCCTGGGACCGGGCCGAGGAGGTCGACCGGGCGATCGTGAAGAAGCTCGGCGACGTGGGCTTCCTCGGCCTGACCCTCGACGAGGAGTACGGCGGCTCGGGTGGTGATCACCTGGCGTACTGCCTGGTCACCGAGGAGCTGGGCCGGGGCGACTCCTCGGTCCGCGGCATCGTCTCCGTCTCGTTGGGCCTGGTCGCCAAGTCGATCGCCGCATGGGGGAGCGAGGAGCAGAAGCGGCGCTGGCTGCCGGGGCTGACCGCCGGCGAGTACGTCGGCTGCTTCGGCCTCACCGAACCCGGCACCGGTTCCGACGCGGGCAACC
Organism: Streptomyces sp. NPDC007971; assembly: GCF_042958635.1. Taxonomy (NCBI): domain Bacteria; kingdom Bacillati; phylum Actinomycetota; class Actinomycetes; order Kitasatosporales; family Streptomycetaceae; genus Streptomyces; species Streptomyces sp. NPDC007971. Next base: position 41,612 of record NZ_JBIBJK010000024.1, on the reverse strand, counting down.
TCACCACGCGCGCGGTGCGCGAGGGCGGGGGAGACTACGTCCTCAACGGCACCAAGATGTTCATCACCAACGGCACCTGGGCCGATGTCGTCCTCCTCTTCGCCCGCTCCACCGACGCCCCCGGCCACCAGGGCGTCTCCGCCTTCCTCGTCCCCGCCGACGCGCCCGGGCTGACCCGCCGCACCATCCACGGCAAGCTCGGCCTGCGCGGCCAGGCCACCGCCGAGCTGGTGCTGCAGGACGTCCGGGTGCCCGCCTCGGCGATGATCGGGGAGGAGGGCAAGGGCTTCTCGGTCGCCATGTCGGCGTTGGCCAAGGGGCGGATGTCGGTGGCCGCGGGCTGCGTCGGCCTGGCCCAGGCGGCGCTCGACGCCGCCGTGCGGTACGCGGGAGAGCGTGAGCAGTTCGGCAAGCCCATCGCCCGCCATCAGCTGGTGCAGGAGCTGATCAGCGACATCGCCGTCGACGTGGACGCGGCCCGGCTGCTCACCTGGCGGGTGGCCGACCTGATCGACCGCGGCCGGCCGTTCGCCGTCGAGTCCTCCAAGGCCAAGCTGTTCGCCTCCGAGGCCGCCGTGCGCGCCGCCAACAACGCCCTGCAGGTCTTCGGCGGCTACGGCTACATCGACGAGTACCCGGTCGGCAAACTCCTGCGCGACGCCCGTGTGATGACCCTCTACGAGGGCACCAGCCAGATCCAGAAGCTGCTCATAGGGCGGGCGCTGACCGGGGTCTCCGCCTTCTGAGTACCCGTCTGAGTATCCCGGCGGATGTGGCGTGCGCCACGTCCGCCGATGCTGGCTGCCATGAGTGACGCACCGGTCAAGCAGCAGAGCACGGCCGCCTTCTACGGTCAGGCCGTCGCATCCTTCTCGGTCGCCATGGCGGCCACCGCCATCGGCATCCTCCGCCTGGCAGCCGACGCCTGGGTGCGGGGCTTCCTGGCGATCGCCGTCCTGTACCTCGTCACCTCGGCCTTCACCCTCGCCAAGGTGATCCGGGACCGTCAGGAGGCCGGGCAGATCGTCAGCCGGGTCGATCAGGCCCGTCTGGACAGGCTGCTCGCCGAGCACGATCCCTTCGAGAAGCTCTGAGGTGCTGTGAGAAGCTCATGGAGCCTGCGGGCGGCACACTAAGCGAGCGCTCACTTTCGGCGGTATGGTGTTACCTCCTGTCACCGAAAGGGGCGAGCGAGCGATGAGTACGGCGCAGGAAACGGCCGGCGGCGAGGTCGAGCCGTGGGAAGAGGTCACCCCTGACGCGGCCCGGCGGCTCCTCATCGCCGCCGTGGAGGCATTCGCGGAGCGCGGCTACCACGCGACGACGACACGCGACATCGCGGGTCGCGCCGGCATGAGCCCGGCCGCTCTCTACATCCACTACAAGACCAAGGAAGAGCTGCTCCACCGGATCAGCCGGATCGGCCACGACAGGGCCCTGGACATCCTGCGGACGGCGGCCGGGCGGGAGGGCAGTGCCGCGGAGCGGCTGGCCGACGCCGTCAGCTCCTTCGTCCGCTGGCACGCCGGGCGGCGCACCACCGCCCGGGTCGTGCAGTACGAACTCGACGCACTCGGCCCCGAGGCCCGCGCCGAGATCGTCGCACTGCGCCGCCAGGTCGACGCCGAGGTGCGCGGGATCATCGAGGACGGCGTGGCCTCGGGCGAGTTCGACGTGCTTGACGTGCAGGGCACCACGCTCGCCGTGCTGTCGCTGTGCATCGACGTGGCCCGCTGGTTCACCGTGGACGGGCCGCGCACCCCCGAGGAGGTCGGCGCACTCTACGCCGACCTCGTGCTGCGGATGGTGGGCGCCCGCTAGGGCGCCTCGGGCTCAGAGGTAGTAGCGGGAGACCGACTCCGCCACGCAGACCGGCTTGTCGCCGCCCTCGCGCTCGACGCTGAAGGCGACGGTCACCTGGACGCCGCCCTTGACGTCCTCGACGCCGGTGATCGTCGCGGTGGCGCGCAGCCGCGAGCCGACCGGTACCGGAGCGGGGAAACGGACCTTGTTCGTCCCGTAGTTGACGCCCATCGTCACGCCCTCGACCCTGATCAGCTGCGGCCCGAAGAGTGGCAGCAGCGAGAGGGTCAGGTAGCCGTGGGCGATGGTGGTCCCGAACGGTCCCGTGGCGGCCCGCTCCGGATCCACGTGGATCCACTGGTGGTCACCGGTGGCCTCCGCGAACAGATCGATCCGCTTCTGGTCGATCTCCAGCCAGTCCGTGTGGCCCAGCTGCTCGCCCACGGCGGCCTTCAGCTCGTCGGGGGAGGTGAAGGTCCTCGGTTCTGCCATGTTCCCGGCCTCTCGCTCGCGTGTCTAAGCAACTGCTTAGCATGCTCGGGTGAGGGGCGCCTGTCAACGGACCGCGGCCTGCGCCGGGTCGGTAGTCTCTGAGGAGTGCCCCAGATTCCCGAGAAGATCCACGAGCTGACCGTCGGACAGCTGTCCGCGCGCAGCGGTGCGGCCGTCTCCGCCCTGCACTTCTACGAGTCCAAGGGCCTGATCACCAGCCGCCGCACCTCGGGCAACCAGCGGCGCTACACCCGTGACACCCTGCGCCGGGTCGCCTTCGTCCGCGCCGCCCAGCGGGTCGGCATCCCCCTGGCCACGATCCGCGAGGCCCTCGCGCAGCTGCCCGAGGAGCGTACGCCGACGCGCGACGACTGGGCCCGTCTGTCCGAGGCGTGGCGCTCCGAACTGGACGAACGCATCAAGCAGCTGAACCGTCTGCGGGATCACCTCACCGACTGCATCGGCTGCGGGTGCCTGTCCCTGAGCACGTGCGTGCTGTCCAACCCGGACGATGTGTTCGGCGAGCGGAGGGCGGGGTCGCGCCTGATGCCCGAGGGGCGCTGAGCGCGGGGTCGGCCGCCGCGGTCGGGGGCGTTGTGGGTGCGGCCCGTCTGCGTCTGCGGGCGCGCTGTGGCTGTTTGCGCAGTTCCCTGCGCCCCTAGGGGGTTGCGGCACTGGTCGGCTGTGTGGCCATGTAGTTCCCCGAGCCCCTTCGGGGGGTGTAGTCCTCGTCGGTTGTGTGGCTACGCAGTTTCCCGCGGGGCCAGGGAGTTGCAGCCCCCGTCGGCTTTGTGGCCGGCGGAGGCTGCGGGCAGTCGTGGTGCCTACTCGTACTCCGTGCCGCCCTTGCGCGTCAGGTACGCCGGGCTGACCGCCTTGGCGATCGCCCGGCCCCCGGTCACCGGGCTGTACCGTTCCTCGGCGGGCCGTATCACCACGCCCTCCCGCAGATGCAGCTCCCGCCCGGACACGGTCTCCCGCCCGCTCGCGACCTCCAGCACCCGCTCGATGTCGTACGGGCCCGAGAACAGCCTGGGCACCAGGGGCAGTTCTCCTTCCAGCACCTCTGCCGCGTCCAGCCACCGCACGGCCCCGTCGATCTCCGCCGACACGTCGAACGCCGCGTACCCGAGCGTCTCCCGGCGGCCGTCGGCCCCGTACGTCAGGTCCTGCACCCCGGCGCCGAACACCTCCCCGAAGATGCCGACCCGGCGTGCCCCCAGCCGCTCGCAGAGCCTCGCCGCGGCCTCGGCGACGCCGTGTCCCCGTATCGCCCGCCAGTAGAGGTTGCGCGGGTCCTCCTTCAGGGCCAGGGACTTCGCCCCGAAGCCCTTGGAGGACACGTACACCCGGTCCTCGTCGGCGAGATAGGTCAGCAGGCACGCCGAGCCGTGCAGCTTCTCCGTCAGGACGACCGGCTCGCCCGGCGTGAAGATGTCCGGGTAGCGCTGGATGTTCTCGATGTCGACCCACGGCAGCAGGCCGGGAGCGGACTCCACCTCTCCGTTCATGGTCGGAGGGATCGGCGGCACCCACTTGGTGATGCCCAGCCGCTCGGCGAAGTCGGTCCCCTCGGCCGCCGCCCGCACCAGATCGACGTCCGTGAGCGCCTTCGGCCGGCACACGATGCCCTGGGACAGCTCGCCGCGCAGCCGCACCGCCTTGACCCGGTTGGCCTCGCCGCCCGCCAGCCGCCCGGTCAGTCCCAGCTCCTCGATCAGCCCGGACGGAAGCACGGACTGCTCGGGGATGTAGAGGGCGGCCTCGCCGGTGCGGTAGGCGCCCTTGGCGACGACGGCCCGGTACAGGCCGACCTGGGCCAGTTCGAGCGCATCGGCATTCGGATGCTCGTGGACGGTCAGCACTTCGGCGGTGACGCGCAGCGTCGACATCTGGGGACTCCTCGGTTCCTCAGTCCGTTTTCATCGGCACCCACTCTCCGCACGGGAAACGGCTGGAGCGACCGGATTTGACCCTGCTAGGGTCGCGCTCTTCGGCCGGCGGGCGAGCGCTGATGACCGACAGCCCGGCGCGAGGTCCCGGACGGGACCGAACTCCCCTGCCTGCGGCCGTACTTGACGCCGTCCACGCGGCCGCCGGCGCCGTCCTCGACGGACCCGCCGGCCCCGCACAGAACGGCTGCGCGCCCCGGGGGGCGGACCCGGCGATGCGGGCGCGGCCGGTCGGGCTGCCCTACGAGGGACGCTGGAGCGACCCGTACTGGACCAGCCCCTCGGTCACCAACTGGGCGTTGGACAGCGCCCGTTCGCCGTCGGGCAGGAGAAGCGTGTCCGCCAGTCCCGTGCGGGTGGCCAGGCCCAGTCGTCCGGCGAGCCGCAGCACCGGCCAGGCACCGCCCTCCTCGCCGTGCAGCAGGACCGGACGGCCGTGTGCGTCACCGAGGGCGGCCAGCAGGGCGTGCGCCGTGGTCCGCGCGGTCGCCGGGTCGGGGTCGGTCACCTCCGCCAGCACCCGCAGCACCCGCGGTCCGAGCGGCGAGGCCGCGAACCGGGCCGCTCCGTCCGTGCCCGACCGGATGCCGGCCTCCACGCCGATGCCCATGGTGAGGAGCTGCTCGGCGACCTTCTCGGCGCCCGGCTCGTGCCAGTCGACCGAGGCGAAGTCGGGCAGCACCGACCAGGAACGGACGCGTTCGAACCGGATCTCGGGGTCGGGTGCGGCCCAGGCCCCCGTCGTCACGCCGACCGGCACACGCACCCGTTCGCGCAGCGCGCCGAGGGTCGGCCCGACCACACGCGGGGACAGACTGCCGCGCCCGCACGGCGTCCTGGGACGGACGTGGACCTCAGTGGCCCCGGCCGCGACGGCCTCGGCCGCGGACCGCGCCAACTCCTGCGGGGACAACGGCACCGCCGCACCGTCGGCGGCCGAGCGGCGCCCGTTGAGACAGACCTGAACCATGTTTCGATGGTGCCCGCAGGCACCGGCAACGGACCCACCCGTGCGAGCCGTGCCCGACGGCCGCTCGCGGCAAGGGGTGCGGCATCCCCCGGCGCACCCCCCGGTTCCACCCCCCACCTCGCTGGTCAGGCCGACATCAGCAGCATCCCCCGCCTGGCGTGGGCCAGGGCCTGGGACGTGAGCACGGGACGGGGCACGAGGATCCCGCAGTCCGTGCAGACCGGACCGGACGAAGGCTCGTGGTCCAGGCCGTACTTCCACACAAGGCGCTCGCCGCCGCACACCGGGCAGGACGAGCCCGGTTCACGGTTCAGCGCGGCTATGAGCCGGCGCAGCACCTCGGCCAGGGGCGCGTCGGGGTGGACCCGCGGGTCGTCGCACCAGGCGACGCCGAACCCGCCCCAGGTCAGCCGGTGCCAGTCGTCCACGCTGCCCGGCCGGCGCAGCCCGCCGTGCTTCTCCTTCTTGCGGCGCTCGGCGAACTCGGCCTCATAGCCGAGCCAGACCGCCCGCGCCGCCTCCAGCTCCTCCAGCGCGGCCACGAGCCGCACCGGGTCGGGGGACCGGTCCTCCGGACCGAACCCGGCCCGGGAGCACAGATGGTCCCAGGTCGCGCGGTGCCCGTAGGGAGCGAACCGCTCCAGGCACTTGCGCAGTGAGTAGCGTCGCAGTGCCAGATCGCACCGCGGATCGCGCACCTGTCTCGCCAGACTTCGGAATCCGGCCATCGCCCTGCACCTCCGTCGCACCTGCGCCTGTACTTCGGTCACTTCGGCGTCGCCGTACGTGTTCCTCGCGACGCCGCCGAGTAGACGTATCGACACACGATTCGGCTCCATCCGATTTCCGATGCCCTCCCATAAGGCGCCCCGGGTTGACCGCCGGGCATCGACTCCAATGACTCCAAAAGTTGACGCATGTTCATCTTCAATCCCGGGGATACCGGCGGTAACGTCCGGCCCACCCCCGTCGGGAGGAGCTGCCATGCCACGGCGCGCCCCACGCAACGTGCTGTTCGACAAACTGAGAACTCCCCGCAAGCGCACTGGGTTCCTGAAAGCCGCATCCGTCTGTGTCCTGATCGCCGGCCTGCTCTCCCCGCTGACCCAGGCAGCGGCGGCGGAACATGCCACGGCCTCGAACGACTACTGCGGCGGCCAGTGTTCCGACATCCTGCCGCCCGGCGAGAACGGCAATGCCACCCTCGCCCAGATCCTGCTCAACCAGGCCTTCGGCACCCAGCCCGCACACGCCGAGGACCAGCTCGGCCCCTATGCCAACCTGGCCACCGGCTACTCGGGCCTCACCGATACGAAGATCAACACCTTCTTCAACGACGCGTCGTTCGGGGTCCCCTCCGACCAGGTGGCCTCCACCGAGAAGCCGGCCGGCCGCAGTGACGTCACCATCGTCCGGGACAAGAAGGCCGGTGTGCCGCACATCACAGGCACCACCCGCTACGGCACCGAGTTCGGCGCGGGATACGCGGCCGCCGAGGACCGGCTGTGGCTGATGGACGTCTTCCGGCACGTGGGCCGCGGCCAGCTGACCGGCTTCGCCGGCGGCGCGCCCTCCAACCAGGGCCTGGAGCAGGAGTTCTACCGCAACGCCCCGTACACCGAGGCCGACCTGCAGGCGCAGATCGACAACGCCGTGTCGAAGAACGGCGCGCGCGGCCAGCAGGCGATCGCCGACGTGAACGCCTACCTCGACGGCGTCAACTCCTACATCGACGCCTCCGACAGCGGCCGCTACTTCCCCGGTGAGTACGACCTCACCGGTCACAAGGACGCGATCACCAACGCCGGCACCATCGACCACTTCAAGGTCACCGACCTCGTTGCGCTGGCCTCGGTCATCGGCTCGCTGTTCGGCTCCGGCGGGGGCGGCGAGGTCAACAACGCCCTCTCCCTGATGGCCGCCCAGTCCAAGTACGGCGTGGAGCAGGGCACCAAGGTCTGGGAGTCCTTCCGCGAGCGCAACGACGCCGAGGCCGCCCTCACCGTCCACAACGGCGAGAGCTTCCCGTACGCCTCCAGGCCCGACGATCCCAAGGGCGAGGCCCTGCCCGACCCCGGCTCGGTGACCCAGGAGCCGCTGGTCTACGACCGCACCGGCAGCGCCGCCACCGCGAAGGCCAAGAACACCTCGACGTCGGCCGCGAAGAGCACGCTCAGCTCCGCCAGACGCGGGATGTCCAACGCCCTCGTGGTCAGCGGCAAGTACACCGCCAGCGGTCACCCCATCGCCGTCTTCGGGCCGCAGACCGGCTACTTCGCCCCGCAGCTGCTCATGCTCCAGGAGATCCAGGGGCCCGGCATCAGCGCCCGGGGCGCCTCCTTCGCCGGTCTGAGCATGTACGTCGAGCTCGGCCGCGGCCAGGACTACTCCTGGAGTGCGACCACCTCCGGCCAGGACATCATCGACACCTATGCCGTCGAGCTGTGCCAGGACGACTACCACTACCTGTACCACGGCACCTGCACGGCCATGGACAAGGTCGAGCAGAAGAACGCCTGGAAGCCGACCCTGGCCGACGGCACGGCGGCGGGGTCGTACACGATGCGTGTGTGGCGGACGAAGTACGGGCCGGTCGAGTACCGGGCCACCGTCGGCGGCAAGAAGGTCGCCTACACCAGCCTGCGCTCCTCCTATCTGCACGAAGCCGACTCGATCATCGGCTTCCAGATGCTGAACGACCCCGACTACGTCAAGGGCCCCAAGGACTTCCAGAGCGCGGCCCAGCACATCAACTACACCTTCAACTGGTTCTACGCCGACTCGCAGCACACCGCTTACTACAACAGCGGTGACAACCCGGTGCGGGCCTTTGGCGTCGACGCCGAGTTCCCGGTGTGGGGGCAGCCCGCGTACGAGTGGCGGAACTGGGACCCGGCCACCAACACGGCCGACTACACCCCGGCCTCCGCCCACCCCAACTCGGTCGACCAGGACTACTACATCTCCTGGAACAACAAGCAGGCCAAGGACTACACGACCGCGTCGTGGGGCGACGGATCGGTGCACCGCGGCAACCTGCTGGAGGACCGGGTGAAGAAGCTGGTCACGGCCGGCGGGGTGACCCGGACCAAGCTGGTGCAGGCCATGGCGGACGCGGCCCTCGCGGACCTGCGCGCCGAGGACGTGCTGCCGAAGCTGCTGAAGGTGATCAACTCCTCCGCGGTGACCGACCCGACGGCCGCCGACGCCGTGAACAAGCTCCAGGCGTGGGTGAGCGCGGGTGCCAGGCGCACGGAGACCTCGGCGGGTTCGAAGACGTACGCGAACGCCGACGCGATCCGCATCCTGGACGGCTGGTGGCCGCTGCTGGTGAAGGGCGAGTTCGAACCCGGCCTGGGCAGTGACCTGTACACCGCGTTCACCGGCAACCTGCCCGTGGACGAGGCGCCGTCCGCCGGACACGGCCCGACCGGCTCGCACGCCGGAAGCTCCTTCCAGTACGGCTGGTGGAGCTATGTCGACAAGGACATCCGGGCGGTGCTCGGGGAGTCCGTGCAGGGCGGACTCGCCCAGAAGTACTGCGGCGACGGCAGCCTCGGCGCCTGCCGGGACATGCTGATCAGCACCCTGAAGCAGGCCGCCGGCCTGACCGCCGCCCAGGTCTACCCGGGCGACGACCTGTGCTCCGCCGGCGACCAGTGGTGTGCCGACTCGATCAACCAGCGCACCCTGGGCGGCATCAAGCACGGCAAGATCAGCTGGCAGAACCGGCCGACCTTCCAGCAGGTCGTGGAGTACACCTCGCATCGCTGAGGAACCGTACGAGGAACCGCTGAGGAACCGCATGAGGACCGTATGAGGGACCGCTGAGGAACCGTACGAGGACCGCATGAGGGGCCGCTGAGGGATCGAGGAACCGCTGAGGCGCTGCCGACGCGTTCCTGGAGCACTGCCGGGGCGCCGCCGAGGCGCCCGTGGGACGGCGCCGGCGGCGGGTCAGGTGATACGGCCCGCCGCCAGCACCACCCGTGCCAGCTCGGGGTGCAGGATGTCGCTGTGCGCCCCGGCCGGCGGGCCCCCGCGCCGCACGACCGCGGCCGCGTCGACGTTCACACAGCCCGAGGCGGGCAGCGCCCCGTTCAGCGCCGCGGCGAGGTCCAGCGCGGCGGTGCCCGCAACCGCCTGCACCCCGTCATGGCCCATGGCGCCCCACTCGGCGCCCAGCACCGCCGCGAGGTCGAGGCCCAGCAACGAGCTGCTGTCGCCCGCGAGACGCGAGGCGAGCGGGTAGAAGGTTCCCAGTGCCGCGTCGAAGTGCGAGTGACAGCACACCAGCGGGCCGTCGATGAGGTGCTGCCGGTCCTTGAGCGCGCCCGCGGTGTCCCGGTCCTGGGGCAGCCGGGTCGCGAACGCGTAGTGCGAGAACGCCCCTTGGAGCAGCGTCACGGACTTCACCGTGCGTACCCCCGCGGGCAGCCCGCGCAGCGCGAACGACACCAGCCGGCCGCCGAAGCTGTGTCCGACCAGATGCACCCGCACACCGGACGCCGCACGGGCCAACTGCCCGACGACGGGCCCCAGTCCGTGCTCGCCGACCGTCCCGGCCCGCCGCTTCATCGCGTAGTACGCCGCCTGCCGCAGCAGTTCCTTGGCGCCCTCCCAGGGGTTCGGCAGGGTGAAACCCTCGGGTGCCCCGGGCGAGGTGAGCCCGCCCAGGGCCGCGGCGAACTCCGCGCAGGCGGCCGCGGTGTCCGCGCCGAACACCGAGGGCTCGCCCGGCTGCGAGGTGTCCGCCGCGGACGGCTGCGGCACCCCGGCCAGCTGCCGGGCCAGCCGCCCGAACTCCGCAAGCCCCTCGTCGCCGCCCGGCCGTTCGTCCAGCAGCCCGGCCAGCCGGCCGACCGCGGCGGCCTGGTCGGGGAAGGCCGCGAGCAGAGCCCGGCGGGTGTCCTCGTCCAGTGCCGGGCCCGGTGCCGCCGTGGCCGTCACGGACCTGGGGAAGTCCGGGATCGGCTCGTCGCAGAACCGCATCGACGGCCAGATCACGCCCACGTACCCGATCCGCGCCTTCGGGGCGAGCTTCGGGACAGGGGCGAAGAAGTGCCGGTACAGCGCGGTCGCGCCCGAACGGTCGTTGTTCCAGCCGTGCGCGAAGACGATCAGGTCACGGACACCGTGGTCCGTGACCTGCTCCAGCAGCCGGTCGCGTTCGGGGCCGTCCACGTCCCCGTCCGCGTCGAAGGTCAGCTCCCAGTAGGGAGTCACACTCATTCCAGGCTCCGCCATGTCAGGCTCCCTCGTCCCCCCGAAACGATGCGATATGGGCGCATCGTCCTGCGACGGGGCGGAGTTGGCCATACACGGCGGGTCACTTGTAGAGCAGATATTTCCTTCGGACGCTCCGGAACGCCGTCAGCTCCTCCTGCCAGGCGCCGGCCACCTCGTCGGTGTCCGCGCCCGCGTCGATCATCGTCCGCACCCGGGCCGAGCCGGTGAGCTTGTCGATCCAGTCGTCGGGGCGCCAGGCGAAGCCGCTCCAGGCCTTCCTGGCGGTCACCAGCAGGGCGATCCCGGTGCGGACGGGGTCGTAGGAGGTGCGGTCGTGCACATGGACCTGCACGCCTCCCACGGTCTTGCCCGCGAACTTGGAGAAGGTGGGCGCGAAGTACGCCTCCCGGAACCGCACGCCCGGCAGCCCGAGTTCGTTGACCGCGGCGGCCCACCGGCCGTCGATCCCGTCGGCGCCGAGCAGCTCGAAGGGCCGGGTCGTGCCGCGCCCCTCGGAGAGGTTGGTGCCCTCGAACAGGCAGGTGCCCGAGTACACCAGCGCGGTGTCCGGGGTCGGCATGTTCGGGCTCGGCGGCACCCAGGGCAGGCTCCAGGCGTCGTAGAACCGCGTACGGCTCCAGCCGGTCATCAGGACGGTCTCCAGCGGGACGGGCGCGCTCAGGAACTCCCCGTTGAACAGCCGGGCCAGCTCGGCCACGGTCATGCCGTGCGCCTGCGCGATCGGCTGCCGGCCGACGAAGGTGGCGAACTCCTTGTGCAGGACGGGGCCCTGGGCCGAGCGTCCGGTGACCGGATTCGGACGGTCGAGGACGACGAACCGCTTGCCCGCGAGCCCGGCCGCCTCCATGCAGTCGTACAGCGTCCAGATGTACGTGTAGAAGCGCGCGCCCACGTCCTGGATGTCGAAGACGACCGTGTCGACGCCGGAGGCGGTGAAGATGTCGGCGAGGGGGCGGCCGCTCTTCAGGTAGGTGTCGTAGACCGGCAGGCCGGTCGCCGGGTCGTCGTAGCGGCCCTCGGAGCCGCCCGCCTGGGCCGTGCCGCGGAAGCCGTGCTCGGGACCGAAGACGGCGGTCAGCCTCACCCGGTGGTCGGCGTGCATGACGTCGACGATGTGGCGGGTGTCCCGGGTGATGCCCGTCGGATTGGTGACGATGCCGACCCTGCGGCCGGCGAGGAGGGCGTAACCGTCGGCCGACAGGCGCTCGAAGCCGGTCCTCAGCCCGCCGTCGGCCGTGGTCGCCGGTGTGCCGAGCGAGGCGGTGGCCGTGGCCGCCGCGAGTAAGGCCCTTCTGGACAGGTGCATGGCGTGACCTCCGTGGGTGGGAAGGTGCAGACCGAGTCTGGCCGGTCCCGCACCTCCCCGCGCCCCCTGAGTTGGGCCGGATGCTCTTTCCTTCCTACATACCGACTGGTTAGTCTGGGCCGCCGGAGTCGATGTGTGCCGCGCGAAGTCGTGTCGAAGGAGACCGATGGTGGAAGCCGTTCAGGATGCGGGAGTGGTCGTCACCGGAGCGGGTGGCGGGATCGGGGCCGCGCTGGCCCGCAGGTTCGCCGCCGAGGGTGCCCGCGTGGTGGTGAACGACCTCGACGCCGGCAAGGCCGAGGCGGTGGCGCGGGAGATAGGCGGGACCGCCGTGCCCGGTGACGCCTCGGCGATCGTCGGCGACGCCCGTGACGCGCTCGGCGGGACCGTGGACGTCTTCTGCGCCAACGCCGGCGTCGCCTTCGAGGACACGGCGGCCGGCGGGAGCCTCGACGAGAACTCCTGGGCACTGTCCTGGGACGTCAACGTGATGGCGCACGTCCGCGCGGCCCACGCGCTGCTGCCGCAGTGGCTGGAGCGCGGGCGCGGCCGGTTCGTCTCCACGGTCTCGGCCGCCGGACTCCTCACCATGATCGGCGCCCCCTCCTACAGCGTCACCAAGCACGGCGCACTGGCCTTCGCGGAGTGGCTGTCCCTCACCTACCGCCACCGGGGCCTCAAGGTCCACGCCATCTGCCCCCAGGGCGTCCGCACCGACATGCTGGCCGCCACCGGCCGCGCGGGCGACCTGGTCCTGCAGCCCACCGCGATCGAGCCGGAGGCGGTCGCCGACGCCCTCTTCCGCGGCATCGAGGAGGACCGCTTCCTGATCCTGCCGCACCCCGAGGTCGCCGAGTACTATCAGGCGCGGGCCGCCACCCCCGACCGCTGGCTGGCCGGCATGAGCCACATCCAGCAGAAGTGGGAGGCCGCCCGGTGAGCGCCTCCCGCTACGCGGCCCGGCCCTGGCTCGCCCTGCTCAGCGAGGCCCAGCGCGAGCCGGTCCGGCCCGCCGACTCCCTCGTGCACGCCCTGCGCCACGCCGTCGCCGAGGCCCCCGACCGCACCTTCCTCGCCTACTTCGACGCCCGTCTGAGCTACCGCGAGGTCGACGAGCTGTCCGACGCGGTGGCCGCCCACCTCGCCGGGCGCGGACTGGAGCGCGGGGACCGGGTCGCCGTCCTGCTCCAGAACTCCCCGCACTTCGTGCTGGCCGTCCTCGGCGCCTGGAAGGCGGGCGCGACCGTCGTGCCCGTCAACCCCATGTACAAGTCGGCCGAGGTCGGCCACGTCCTGCGGGACGGCGAGGTCGCCGCGCTGATCTGCTCCGACCGCGCCTGGGAGGCGTACCTGCGGGAGACAGCCGCCGACTCGCCGGTGCGGATCGTGCTCACCGGGTGCGAGCTGGACTTCCAGACGCGTGACGACGCCCGCGTGCTCGGCTTCGAGCGGCTGCCCCAGGCACCCGACGCCGACGACCTGGCCACCGTCGCCCGGCAGGGCGGCACGGCACCCGGGGGCCGCACCCCGGGCCCCGGGGACGTCGCCCTGATCAGCTACACCTCGGGGACCAGCGGCACCCCGAAGGGCGCCACCAACACGCACGGCAACATCATGCACAACGCCGAGCGCCAGCGGACGGGGCTCGGCCTGCCCGAGGGGCCCGTCTACTACGCGCTCGCCCCGCTGTTCCACATCACCGGCATGGTCTGCCAGTTCGGCGCCTGCCTGAACAGCACGGGCACCCTGGTGCTCGGATACCGCTTCGAGCCCGGTGTAGTCCTGGAGGCGTTCGCCGAGCACCGCCCGCACTACACGGTCGGCCCCTCCACCGCCTATCTGGCCCTCGCCGCCCACCCCGGCGTCACCCGCGAGCACTTCGCCTCCTTCGTGAACCTCTCCTCGGGCGGCGCCCCCGTGCCGCCCGCCCTGGTGGAGAGGTTCCGCGAGCGCTTCGGGCCGTACATCCGCGTCGGCTACGGCCTCACCGAGTGCAGCGGCCCGTGCGCCGCCGTCCCGCCCGGCCTGGAGGCGCCCGTCGACCCGGTCTCCGGGACGCTGGCGGTCGGCGTGCCCGGCGCGGACACCGTCGTGCGCATCGTGGACGAGCGGGGCGAGGAGGTCCCCTTCGGCGAGCAGGGCGAGATCGTCGTCCGGGGGCCCCAGGTGGTCCCCGGCTACCGGCGGCGCCCCGAGGCCACCGCGGAGACCTTCCCGGACGGCGAGCTGCGCACCGGTGACATCGGCTTCATGGACGCACAGGGCTGGCTGTACGTCGTGGACCGCAAGAAGGACATGATCAACGCGTCCGGGTTCAAGGTGTGGCCGCGCGAGGTCGAGGACGTCCTCTACACCCATCCGGCGGTGCGCGAGGCGGCCGTCGTGGGCGTGCCGGACGGCTACCGGGGGGAGACCGTCCGGGCCTACGTCAGCCTGCGTCCGGGCGTGCAGGCGGACCCGGATGAACTTGCGATGTACTGCAAGGAGAGACTGGCCGCCTACAAATATCCGCGCCAGGTGGAGATCCTGCCCGACTTGCCCAAGACGGCGAGTGGGAAGATCCTCCGTCGGGAGCTGCGTTCCCAGGCGCAGGGCAGTGGCAGCGACAGTCGGTAGTACGACGGAAAGGCAGGTGGCGGCAGTGCCCAGGACGACGGACGGAGACGGCACGCCCGTCCCGCAGCGGCTGCTGAACGCTGCCACCCGCCTCTTCGCCGAGCAGGGCTACGACCGCACCTCGGTGCAGGAGATCGTGGAGGCGGCCGGCGTCACCAAGGGTGCGCTCTACCACTACTTCGGCTCCAAGGACGACCTTCTGCACGAGGTGTACGCGCGGGTGCTCCGCGTCCAGCAGGAGCGGTTGGACGCGTTCGCGGACGCGGACGAGCCGGTGGAGAAGCGGGTGCGGGACGCGGCGGCGGACGTCGTGGTCACGACGATCGAGAACCTCGACGACGCGATGATCTTCTTCCGCTCAATGCACCACCTGAGCCCGGAGAAGAACAAGCAGGTGCGCGCGGAGCGCAGGCGCTACCACGAACGCTTCCGTGCGCTCATCGAGGAGGGCCAGCGCGAGGGCGTCTTCTCCATGGCGACCCCCGCCGACCTGGTCGTGGACTACCACTTCGGCTCGGTCCACCACCTGTCGACCTGGTACCGCCCCGGCGGCCCGCTCACCCCCCAGCAGGTCGCCGACCACCTGGCCGACCTGCTGCTGCGGGCCCTGCGCCCGTAGCCCCGCGGGCATGTCGGAAGTTTCCGTCGTACAGGTACGCCCCGCGGTCACACCGGCAAGCCCCGCTGTACCGGTAGGCCCGCGGACACGCCGGTACGCCGCGTTGTACCGATGGACCCCGTGGACACACGGAAAGGGGCGGTCGCCCGTGGCGACCGCCCCTTTCCGTGTGTCTGCTAGAGGTACTTCTTCAACTCCCGCCGCGCCAGCGAGCGCTGGTGCACCTCGTCCGGGCCGTCGGCGATCATCAGGGTGCGCGCCCCCGCATACAGCTCGGCCAGCGGGAAGTCCTGGCTCACACCGCCCGCGCCGTACAGCTGGATGGCGCGGTCGAGGATCCCCACCACCGCGCGGGGCGTGGCGATCTTGATGGACTGGATCTCGGTGTGCGCGCCCCGGTTGCCGACGGTGTCCATCAGCCAGGCCGTCTTCAGCACCAGCAGCCGCAGCTGCTCGACCGTCACCCGGGCGTCGGCGATCCAGTTGTGGACCACGCCCTGCTGGGCCAGCGCCTTGCCGAACGCCGTACGGGACACGGCCCGCCGGCACATCAGCTCGATCGCCCGCTCGGCCATGCCGATCAGCCGCATGCAGTGGTGGATCCGGCCGGGGCCGAGCCGCGCCTGGGCGATGGCGAAGCCGCCGCCCTCTTCGCCGATCAGGTGGGTGACGGGCACGCGCGCGTGGTCGAAGACCACCTCGGCGTGGCCGCCGTGGGAGTGGTCCTCGTAGCCGAAGACCTGCATCGCGCGCTTCACGGTGACGCCCGGGGTGTCCCGCGGCACCAGGATCATCGACTGCTGACGGCGGATGTCCGGGCCGTCCGGGTCGGTCTTGCCCATCACGATGAAGATCTTGCAGTCGGGGTTCATCGCCCCGGAGATGTACCACTTGCGGCCGGTGACGACGTACTCGTCGCCGTCGCGCTCGATGTGCGTGGTGATGTTGGTGGCGTCGGAGGAGGCGACCTCCGGCTCGGTCATCGCGAACGCCGAGCGGATCTCACCGGCCAGCAGCGGCTCCAGCCACTGCTTCTTCTGCCGCTCGTCGCCGAACTGGGCGAGCACCTCCATGTTGCCGGTGTCCGGCGCCGCGCAGTTGAGGGCCGTCGGCGCGAGGTGCGGGGAGCGGCCGGTGATCTCGGCGAGCGGCGCGTACTGGAGGTTCGTCAGCCCGGCGCCGTACTCGGCGTCGGGGAGGAACAGATTCCACAGACCCTGCCTGCGGGCCTGTGCCTTCAGCTCCTCGACCACGGCCGGGGTGTCCCAGGGGGAGGCCAGCGCTGCCCGCTGCTCCTCGGCCACCGCCTCGGCCGGATAGACGTACTCGTCCATGAAGGCGAGCAGCCTGCCGCGCAGCTCCTCCGTACGCGCGTCGAACGCGAAGTCCATGTCCGGTCAGCCTTCCTGAAGAGTGGTCAGTCCGTGGTCGATGAAGACGGGCACGAGGTCGCCGATCCGGTCGAAGCCGCGCCCGACCGTCTGGCCGAGCGTGTACCGGTAGTGGATGCCCTCCAGGATCACGGCGAGCTTGAACCAGGCGAAGGCCGTGTACCAGGAGATGGCGCAGACGTCGCGTCCCGAGCGTGCGGCGTACCGCTCGATCAGCTCCTGCGGGGACGGGTGCCCCGGAGCCTCGGCGGTGGTGGACACGGGCGACTGGGCCATGCCGAGCGGCTGGGAGTACATCACCAGCAGGCCCAGGTCGGTCAGCGGGTCGCCGAGGGTCGACATCTCCCAGTCCAGGATCGCGTTGATCCGGTCGTCCGGGCCGATCAGCACGTTGTCGAGACGGTAGTCGCCGTGCACCACGGCGGGCGCGGGGGAGACGGGCAGGGCACGCCCGAGGGCCGCGTGCAGCTCGTCGATGCCGGCCAGGTCGCGGTTGCGGGAGGCGTCCAGCTGCTTGCCCCAGCGGCGCAGCTGCCGGTCCAGGAAGCCCTCCGGGCGGCCGAAGTCCGCGAGGCCCACCTCGGCCGGGTCCACCGCGTGCAGTTCGACCAGCGTGTCCACCAGGGACAGCACCGCGTTGCGGGTGCGCTCCGGGCCCAGCGGGGCGAGCTGGTCCGCCGTGCGGTACGGGGTGCCCTCGACGAACTCCATGACGTAGAACGGCGCTCCGAGCACCTCCTCGTCCTCGCACAGCAGGACCGGACGGGGGACCGGCACCCGGGTCGGGTGCAGCGCGCTGATCACCCGGTGCTCGCGCTTCATGTCGTGGGCGGTGGCCAGCACATGGCCGAGCGGCGGCCGCCGGACCACCCACCGGGCGGTGCCGTCGGTCACCGCGTAGGTGAGGTTCGACCGTCCGCCCTCGATCAGCCGCCCGGTCAGGGGGCCGGCCGTCAGACCGGGCCGCTCGCGGTCGAGCAGGCCGCGCAGCCGGTCGAGATCGAGTCCGGGCGGGTGGTCGGCGCTCATACATCACTCCTGAGAACGGGTGAACAGCAACGCGACTCATGATGCCGACCGGTCGGTATGCCGTCCAGTGGATCCGCTCAAGGTGGCGGGAAACGTGACCGGAGCCACGATAGGCCGACGGCTCCCCGGTGCACTGTCCCGGGGAGCCGTCGGCCCCGACCTCCGGCCGACAGGATCAGTGGCCGTCCCATCGGCCCCGGCTTCCGGCCGGCGCGGTCAGTGGTCGTCCCAGTGGCCCTCGTGCTCGGCGTGCCGGTGTCCGTCGTGGAGGTAGTCGACGTGGTCGCCGTGCTGCACGCGCGCGTGCCCGCACTCCTCGTGGTGCACGTGCTCGTGGTCCGCGTGCGGGGTGTGACCGGTCGGCTCGCACTCGTCCCAGTGGTCGCCGTGCTCACGGTGCAGGTGTCCGTCGTGCAGGTAGTCGAGGTGATCGCCGTGGCGCACCGCCGTGTGCCCGCAGTCCGGGCCGTGGCGGTGCGTGCCGTGCGCGGTGTGCTCCTGGTGGAGGGTGGTCATGGTGCTCACCTTCGGGTGGTACGGGGGCATGACGTCGGCAAGGCTGCCACGCGAAAGGCTTATATCCGGGCATTACGATCGTGTGGCGTGCGAGTGCCCCGGACGGCCCCCAGGCCGTCCCTGGATCATCCCTGGGCCATGAGGCCATCCCTGGACCATGAGGCTGTCCCTGGACCGTCCCTGGACCATGAGGCCGTCCCTAGACCACGAGCACGGCTGCGCACACCGCCATCGCCACCGCGCACAGCACCGCCGCCGTCGCGTGCCGGGGCGCCAGCGCGGCCGGGCGGGGGCCCGACGCCAGGGTGCGGATACGGTCGTGGGCCACCCACAGGAACCCCAGCCAGAGCGCACAGCACAGCGCGCACACCGCGAGCCCGGCGGCCGAGACCCCGGCGTGCAGTGCGGTCCGCACGGCGAGTACGGCCGCCACGGTGCTGGACAGCGTCGTACGCCGCCAGGCCAGGCGGGTCCGCTCCGGCTGCAGCCCCGGATCCCGCCCCTGCGTGCTCACCCCTCCCATCCCACCAGCACCACCACGACCATCGCGACGGCCACCACCGCGACCACCAGGCCCAGCAGCGCCGGGAACCGGGAGGCCGGCAGGTCCTCGCCCCGGCGCATCGCCCGCTCGCAGCGCACCCAGTGGTTCACCGCGCGCAGCGAGCACAGCACACCGGCGCCGAGCAGCGCGAGCGCGAGGCCGACCCGCCACGCCCAGCGCAGGTCCGGCAGGAACTGGTCCACCGCGAAACCCCCGCCGATCAGCGCGAGCGCGGTCCGCAACCAGGCCAGAAACGTGCGCTCGTTCGCCAGCGAGAACCGGTAGTCGGGGGTGCTGCCCTCTTCCCGTACCTGCTCCGGCGCGAACCACAGCCGGACGGTCCGTACGAATTCGATCACGCCGAGGACCCTACCGGGGCCTCAGCGGGCGGCCCGGAACGCCCTCAGCCGCTCGTACGCAGCGAGCCCGTCCGGCACCCACTCCCACGCGCCGAGCCGCCGCTCGACCTCGTCCTCGGCCAGGAAGTCGTGCCACTGGACCTCCTCCTTCTGGGGGTGCACCTCAAGTTCGCAGCGCACCTCGTACACCGCCGACCACCAGCTCTTCCCGGCCCCGTCGTCGTACAGGAACTTGAAGAGGAACTCCGGCCGGGGCAGGCCGGTGACCCCCAGCTCCTCCTCGGCCTCCCGCAGCGCCGCCTCGTCGTAGGACTCGCCCGCCCCCACGACTCCGCCGACGAACATGTCGTAGAGGGAGGGGAACACCAGCTTGGTGGCGGTGCGGCGGTGGACGAAGAGACGCCCGGCCGCGTCCCGGGCCTGGATGAAGACGCACCGGTGCCGCAGGCCCCGGGCGTACGCCTCGCCGCGCCGGACCCGGTCGACTACCCGGTCGTGCTCGTCGACGATGTCGAGGATCTCCTCAGCAGGGTTCATGCCCGTATCCAAGCAGGTGCCCGACGGGCGGTTCAGCGGGGCTGGAGGTCGCGGGCGGGCTCCGCGCGTCCCGTGCCGCGCGGCATCGCCGGGTGCAGCCCGAGCAGCACGATCCCCGCGACGATCGCCGCGAGCCCGGCCGCCTCCCAGGCCAGCGCGCCGGTGTCGGTGCGCAGCCGGTCGCCGAGGAAGCCCACCCCGCACAGGATCCCGGCGAGCGGCTGGGCCGCGGTCAGCGCGGGCAGCGACATGCGCAGGGGAGCCGTCTCGAAGGCGCTCTGGACCAGCACGAGACCGGTGACGCCGAGCGCCAGTACGCCGTACGGCTGCCAGCCGGTCAGCAGTTGCGTGAGGCCGCCGGCGGCGAAGCGCGTTCCGCTCACCCGGGTCAGTGCGTCCTGGACGCCGTACAGGAGTCCCGCGGCGGTGGCCAGCAGGACCGGGCCCCAGCTCAGCCGGGACCGCTTTGCGTACGTCGTGAGGACCATGGCCGCGCCCAGCGTCGCACCGATGATCAGCCAGTGCCGCAGCGGGTCGGTGACGGCGTGGCCGGCGCGTGGTTCGCCCGCCACGATGAATGTGGTCACGCCCCCGGCGAGCAGGGCGAGGCCCGTCCAGCCCTGGCGGCCCAGGGGCTGCTTGGTCTGGTGGCGGGACAGGCCGAGCGCGAACAGCAGGTTCGTCGCGAGCAGCGGCTCGACCAGCGAGATCTCACCCTTGCCGAGGGCGATCGCACCGAGGGCCATGCCGGCCACCATCAGGGCGATGCCGCCCAGCCACCGCGGCACCCGCATCAGGTCCAGCAGCAGCCGGAAGGACAGGAAGTCGCCGAGCGGTGCCTTCTGGGCGGCGTTCTGCTGGAGCACGAACCCGAAGCCCACGCAACAGGCGGCACTCACGGCGAGAAGGAGAACCGGAACGGACACGCTGCGTACCTCGATCATCGGCCGGACCACGGACGCGTGAGGGCCGACTCTAGCGTTCCCGGGGCCGCATTGCCCCGGACAGTGCCCGGAACCGGGCAGGTTGGCCGGTCACGCCGCGCGGCCGGTCGCAAGGGCGACCGTGGGCGGCATGACCGTGCGGCCATGGTGTGCCGCATGTCCGGCCTGCGCCATGGCGTACGCCACAGAAATCCGCCCTTGCGTCGCCTCCGCGGGACCGCAACCAGGTCACCCGTGTCTCAAGTGCCCCTTGCGGCAGGGAGGTTGAAGCCGACAACACCCCGGTTCCGCTTGACGCAAACCTTGGCGGGGGGTTTGCTGTGCGTGATCGGTCGATGGCAGCCCGAGAAACAGGAAGTCCTGCGGTGCCCCCACCCCTGCCCCTGCTCGGCACTCGCCGCGCCCCCACGGACCAGTCCGGCGAGTCCGCCCCGGACGACTCCGGCGCGTTATCCGATGCCCTTGCCCAAGCCGGTGCCCTTGCCCAGGCCGGTGCCCTTGCCCAGGCCGGTGCCCTTGCCCAGGCCGGCGCCCTCGCTCCGCCCGGCACTGTCGCCCAGGCCGGCGCCGTCGCTCCGCCCGGTGCCCTCGCCCAGGCCGGTGTATCCGCCCCGGCCGGTGCCCTCGACGACGCTCACGACGACGCCCTCGACGACGCCGAACTGCGCACCGCACGCGCCGCGTTGGCCCAGGGCCGCTGGCAGGCCGCCCGCTCGCTCCTGCTGCACACCGGCGACGACTGGGACCGCCGCGGCCACCGTGTCACCGTGCTCGCCGCACAGCCGTACGCCGCCGCCTGGGCCCGGGAGTGGCAGCTCGCCGAGCCGGGCTCCGCCGACGCAGCCACCCTGTTCGCCCTGACCCTGGTCCACCGCGCCCTCGGCGGCAAGGAGGAGGCCGGCCGGGCCCGCGAGGCCTGCTCCGCCGCCGCCGCGTTCGCCCCCGCCGACCCCACCCCCCTGCTCGGCCGGCTCCTGCTGGCGCGCACCATGGGCCCGGAGAGCGAGCTGCTGCGCACCTTCGCCGAACTGCGCGACCGCCACCCCGAGCACCACCACGCCCACCATCTGCTGGTCGCCCGTCTCGCCGAGCGGCCCCAGGGCGGCCGGGCCGAGTCCCACGAGGTGTACGACCTCGCCGAGCGGGCCGCCGCCGAGGCCCCCGCCGACTCACCGCTGGCCGTCCTGCCGGTGGTCGCGTACGCCGAGCGCTACCGCGTCCTGGCCGCCACCGGCCTCGCCCCTGCGGACCCGGCCGCGTCCGGGCACTGGTCGGGCCCCCGCGCCCGGCGGATCCTGCGGGCGTGCTTCGACTGGTGGCTGGAGTGGGAGCACGACGACCACCCCCGCCGCCACGTGGACCTCAACCACCTGGCCTTCGCCATGTCCTGCGCAGGCCGGCCGGCCGAGGCGGCCGCCCTGTTCCAGCGCATCGGCCGCCACGCCACCCGGGCCCCCTGGTCCTATGCGCACCGCGACGGGTGGCAGTCCTTCCGCACCGCCCGGCACCGCGCACTCGGCAGGACGTCCGAAGAAGCGTCCCCATCCGGACCGTAGGCCCCCGCGAGCCGCTCCCGGCCGGCCCACCGGTGTTCGCGAGCCGCTCCCGGCCGGCCCACCGGTGTTCGCGCGCCGCTCCCGACCGGGCCGCACGCGCTCCCGAGCCGTTCCCGTCCGGGCCGTGGGTGAGAAGTGATTACGGAAGTCTGACCGCAGGCCGTACACCCTGGCCCCACGAGGCCCGAAGTGCTCGAATGAATGCGTGAACACTGAACCATCCGAGGGGCCCGACGCGCAGGGCAGGCCGATCGGACGCCGTGTCTTCCTCGGCACCCTCGGCCTGGGCGCCCTCGGTGTGGCCGGCGCACCCGTGCTGCAACGCGGACTGGAAGGCATCCTCGGCAGCCTTTCCGGCAACGACCCGACCGGCCTGACCGGCCTGCTGCCCAACGGCGGCGGCTTCCGCTACTACTCGGTCGCCGCGTCCGTCCCGCACAAGGGGCCCGCGGACTACCGGCTGACCATCGACGGCCTGGTCGACCACCCGCGCACCTACACCCTCGCCGACCTGCGCACCCTGCCGCAGACCCGGCTGGTCAAGGACGTCCAGTGCGTCACCGGCTGGCGGGTCCCGGGCACCCCCTTCGAGGGTGTGCGGCTCTCCCGCTTGCTGGACGAGGCCGGCGTGCGGCCGACCGCCAAGGCCATCCGCTTCACCTGCTTCGACGGCACCTACAGCGAGAGCCTCACCCTCGACCAGGCCCGCCGCCCGGACATCCTGGTCGCCCTGCGCATGCAGGACAGGAACATCGGCCACGACCACGGCGGACCCGTCCGCCTCTACGTCGCCCCCATGTACTTCTACAAATCCGCCAAGTGGCTCTCCGGCATCACCGTCACCGACCACGTACGGCCCGGCTACTGGGAGAACCTCGGCTACGACGTCGACGCCTGGGTCGGCCGCTCGAACGGACGCACCGATGACCCTACGAGCTGAGACCCCGGCACCGCCGGACGCCCGGATCCGCCGCTTCAGCCACGCCGAACGGTGGGTGCACCGCACGACGGCCGTGCTGATGGGCGTGTGCGTGGCCACCGCCGCCTGTCTCTACATCCCGGAGCTGGCCGTGCTCGTCGGCCGCCGTGCGCTGGTCGTCCGCATCCACGAGTGCGCGGGACTCGCCCTGCCCGTCCCCGTCCTGCTGGGCCTTGCCTCCCGCGCCTTCCGCACCGACCTGCGCTTCCTCAACCGCTTCGGCCCGCACGACCGCACCTGGCTGCGTGCCGCGCTGGTCCGGGACAAGCGCCCCTCGTCGCGTCCGGCGGGCAAGTTCAACGCCGGCCAGAAGATCTACGCCGCCTGGATCGCCGGTGCCACCCTGGTCATGCTCGCCACCGGCCTGATGATGTGGTTCACCCACCTCACCCCGCTGATGTGGCGCACCTCGGCGACCTTCGTCCACGACTGGCTGGCCCTGACGATCGGCGTGGTCCTGGCCGGCCACATCGGCATGGCCCTGGGGGACCCGGAGGCCCGGCGGGGACTGCGGACGGGGTCGGTGAGCAGTCAGTGGGCGAAACGGGAACACCCGTTGTGGCGTCCCTAGACTTGAGGAGTGGCCCGGCCCAATGAGGAGGTCGAGGCGCTCCTGCGGGAGTACGCGGACCTCGTTGCGATCACGGGAGGCGACGCCTTCAAGGCGCGCGCCTACGAGAAGGCCGCGCGTGCCATCGGCGGTCATCCGGCCGACATCTCCCGGCTGGACGCGGACGGCCTCAGGGAGATCCCGAACGTGGGCAGGTCGATCGCCGAGAAGGTGATCGAGTACCTGCGCACCGGCACCATGGCGGTGGTCGAGGAGCGCCGGGAGAAGATCCCCGCCGGGGTCCGCGAACTGATCACGATCCCCACGCTCGGCCCGAAGAAGGCGCTGCGGCTCTACGAGGACCTGCACATCTCCTCGGTGGACGAACTGGCCGCGGCCATCGAGGCGGACGCGCTGGCCGATCTGAAGGGGTTCGGCGAGAAGACGCAGGAGAACATCGCGCACGGGATCGAGCTGCTGCGGCAGTCGGGCGGCCGGATCCCGGTCCACCTGGCCCTCGGCACGGCCGAGGAGATCGTCGCCGAGCTGTCCGCGGTGACCGGCTGCAAGCGCTGCACCTACGCCGGATCGCTCAGGCGCATGCGGGAGACCATCGGCGACATCGACATCCTCGTCGCGGCGACCCGGTCGGCGCCCTTCATGGACGCCCTCGTCGCGCTGCCGGCGACCGCGGAGGTGATCGCGCACGGCGAGAAGAAGACGTCGGTCCGCACCCGCAAGGGCGTCCAGGTCGACCTGCGGGTGCTGCCGCCCGCGTCCTGGGGCGCCGGACTGCAGTACTTCACCGGGTCCAAGGGGCACAACATCCGCACCCGTACCATCGCCGTCCACCTGGGACTCAAGCTCTCGGAGTACGGGCTGTTCGACGCGGACAGCGGCACCTCGCTCGCCTCCCGCACGGAGGAGGAGGTCTACGACCGCCTCGGCCTGCCCTGGATCCCGCCCACGCTCAGGGAGGACCGCGGGGAGATCGACGCCGCGCTGCGCGGCGAGCTGCCCGACGTGCTGACCGAGCGGGACATCCGCGGTGACCTGCACACCCACACGGACCTCACCGACGGCCTCGCACCGCTGGAGACCATGGTGGAGGCCGCGGCCGAACGCGGCTACGCCTACTACGCGGTCACCGACCACGCGCCCGACCTGTCCATGCAGCGCATGACCGACGAGAAGATCCTCGCCCAGCGCGAGCGGGTGCGGGAACTGGACGGCACCCGGCACCGGATGCGGCTGCTGCACGGCACCGAACTCAACATCGGTCCCGACGGCGAGGTGGACTGGCCCGGGGAGTTCCTGGCCGGTTTCGATCTGTGCGTGGCCTCCCTCCACTCGCACTTCGACCAGGACCGCCGGTCGATGACCCGGCGCCTCGTGAGGGCCTGCGAGAACCCGTACGTGAACATCATCGGCCACCCCACCACCCGGCTGATCGGCAGACGGCCCGGCGTCGACGCCGACTGGGACGCGGTGTTCGCCGCGTGCGCCCGCACCGGCACCGCGCTGGAGGTCAACGCCCAGCCCGACCGTCTGGACCTGCGCGACGAGGACATCGCGCGGGCCCGGCGGCACGGGGTGAGGTTCGCGGTGAACACCGATGCCCACTCGGTCCTCCACCTCGCCCACCTGCGCTACGGCGTCGCCACCGCCCAGCGCGGCTGGCTCACCGAGGAGGACGTGATCAACACCTGGCCGCTGACCCGCCTGCGCCGCTTCCTGCACGGGAGCGGACGGACCTGAACTCCCCACCCGCCACAGGGGTTTTGCCTGGCTCCCTCCCGCCACAGGGCCACGCCCGCTCCCTCTCACCGCAGGGGCCACGCCCGCTCCCTCTCACCGCAGGGGCCGCGCCCGCTCCCTCTCATCGCAGGGGCCGCGCCATGAGGGTGCCGTCGTCCCCGTGCTCGACCCGGGTCGCGAGGGCGCGGCTGCACCGGTCGAGAGTGGCGCACAGCCACGCGGCGTCCCGGGCCGACGCGTGCTCCAGACGCATCCGCCGCGCCTGCAGGGGCACCATCCTCAGGGCGGTCAGCCGCCCGGTGCCGGACTCCAGCGAGGCCAGGTACAGCAGCCTGAGGTCGTCCCGGTAGTGCTCGTAGCCGCCTATGCCCTCGTAGTCGTCGACGAGGTCGCCGCAGCCGTACAGGACGAGCCGGTCCCGGTACACCTCCACCGGACGCGGGTGGTGCGAGGAGTGGCCGTGGACGACGTCCACGCCCGCGTCGATGAGCGCGTGCGCGAAGCGGACCTCGGCGCGGGACACTCCGTACCCCCAGTTCGAGCCCCAGTGCACGGAGGCGACCACGATGTCGTCCGGCCGCCCGGTCCGCCGCAGCCGCTCGGTGAAGTCGGCCGCCGTCCGCGCGGTCGGCGCGGCGAACAGGGCCACCCCGGACCCCTCGGCGGTGGCGGCCCAGCTGCGCGGGATGCCGCTGGAGAGCATCCCGAAGGAGAAGACCAGCAGGCGCCCGCCCGCCCGCAGCGGAACCGTCGCCGGCCGCCACGCCGCGGCCGCGTCCCGGCCCGCCCCCGCCGTGCGCAGCCCGGCCGCCGCCAGGCACTCCAGCGTCTCCGAGAGGCCGGGCGGCCCGAAGTCGAGGACGTGGTTGTTGGCCAGGGCACAGACGTCCGGGCGCGCCACGGCGAGAGCGGGCACGTTGTCCGGGTGCATCCGGTAGTGGACGCCCTTGCCCGGCGCGAAGTCCCCGTCCCGGGTGACGGCGGTCTCCAGATTGAGCACCCGCACGTCGGGCGCGGCCCGCTCCAGCACCGGCAGCGCCTCGCCCCAGGGCCACGTGTGGCCGGCCGGCCGCGGCACCGGTCCGTTCACCCCCTCCGCCAGGGCGACGTAGTCGCGGGCGTCGTGCACATAGTCCTCGCGCAGGACGGGGTCACCCGGGTGCGGCAGGATCTGGTCGACGCCCCGGCCGAGCATGACGTCACCGGCGAGGAACAGGGTGACGGCCCCCTCGCGCATGATCCGCGCCTACACGTGTGCGGGCGCCATGTGGTCCGTGAACCAGTCGCGGGCCAGCTCGGTCACCTGCTCCAGCGTGCCGGGCTCCTCGAACAGATGCGTGGCGCCGGGGACGACGTCGAGCCGGTTCTCGCAGTGCAGTCGTGCCTGTGCCTCCCGGTTGAGGGCGAGGACCTGCGGGTCGGCGCCGCCCACGACCAGCAGCGTGGGCGCCGTCACCTCGGGCAGGCGCACTCCGGCGAGGTCGGGCCGGCCGCCGCGCGAGACGACCGCGGCGGGGCGCGTCGACGGTTCGGCGGCGGCCCACAGGGCGGCGGCCGCGCCGGTGCTCGCGCCGAAGTAGCCGATGGCGAGCCCCTCGGTGTCGGGTTCCTCGCGCAGCCAGTCGGTGGCCCCGGCCAGCCGCTCCGCCAGCAGCCCGATGTCGAACACCTTGCGCCGGTCGCGCTCCTCGGCCTCGGTGAGCAGGTCGAAGAGCAGGGTGCCGAGGCCGGCCCGGTTCAGTCCCTGGGCCACGAACCGGTTGCGCGGGCTGTGCCGGCTGCTGCCGCTGCCGTGGGCGAAGACGATGACCCCGGTCGCGCCCGCCGGCAGGGTGAGCTGTCCGCGCAGCCGTACCGCACCGGCGGCCACCTCCGCCTCGCGGTCCTCGGAGCCGGTGCCGAAGCGCTCGTGGCGCCGGTCCGCCTCCCGCAGACAGGCCGTCACCTCCTCGTCGTCGACCTGGGTGAAGTCGCCGTAGAACTGGCCGATCGCGAAGAAGTCCGCCGGGGTGTCGAGGCAGACCAGGTCGTCCGCGTCCCCGCCGACGCGCCGGGCGACGCCCCGGGGCGCCACGGGGACCGCGAGGACGATGCGTGCCGCGCCCCGGGCCCGGGCGATCCGGCAGGCGGCCCGTGCGGTGGAGCCGGTGGCCACCCCGTCGTCGACCACCACGGCGGTCCGGCCCGCGACGCCGACGGGAGCGTGCTCACCCCGGTAGCGGGCGGCCCGCCGGGCGAGCACCTCGCGCTCGTGCGCCTCGACCCGGTCCAGGTCCGCCTGTCCGGCGCCGGTGAGGCGCAGCACCTCCTGGTTGATCACCCGCACGCCGTCCTCGCCGATCGCGCCCATCCCCAGCTCCGGCTGGGCCGGTACGCCGAGCTTCCGCACCAGGCAGACGTCCAGCGGCGCGTCGAGCGCCGCGGCCACCTCCGCGGCGACCGGCACCCCGCCCCGGGGCAGCCCCAGCACCACGACGTCCTGGCCCCGGAGGTACTCCAGGCGGGCACCCAGTCGCCGTCCCGCTTCGTTCCGGTCGGTGAAGAGCACGGCACCGCTCCGTCATTCCCGGGGCAGCCACAGCGGCGCGGGATTCTCCTCCTCGTCCGCTCCGACCGCCTTCATGTCGCCCGCGGCCGCGCGCAGCAGCCGCCGGCCCATCGCTATCAGTGCGCGTCCGGCGGCGAGTTCGTCGCCTATCTCCGGCACCACGGGGTCGTAGGGGTTCCGGCGGGCCTCCGCGTGGCCCTCCAGGACGTTGTCACCGGTGTCCAGGACGATCCGGGCCGTGGTGTCCGGGTCGTGTTCGGACAGGTAGAGGTTCAGCCGCCATTCCTTCACGGACGGAGGACGGTTGATCAGGGGTCCAGTCATCGTCCGTTTCTCCTCACTGCTTCTCCTCACTGCGCTGCGAGGCCACAGGACGCGCCGAGGCGTCACCTCTTCCACTGTGCACCGCACCGGCGCGCCGGCGCCTCCCCGGGACCAGGGAGAATGTCGGACATGACCACGCGCACCTGCCCCTGCGGCCGTCCCGAGTCCTACGACGCGTGCTGCGGCCGCTATCACGCGGGTGCCGCCGCGCCGAGTGCCGAGGCCCTCATGCGGTCGCGGTACAGCGCGTTCGTGAAGGGGGACGCGGGGTACCTCCTGCGGACCTGGCACCCGCGGACCCGACCCGTGCGGCTGGACCTGGGGATGAAGTGGACGGGCCTGGAGGTCCTCGGCACCACCGACGGTTCGGCCTTCCACATCACCGGCACGGTGACCTACCGCGCCTCCTACCGCGGCGGCTCGCTGCACGAGCGCAGCCGGTTCGAGCGGGTGGACGGCGCCTGGGTGTACGTCGACGGGGACTTCCTCGAATAGCCGCCGCAGGCCGTGCAGGCCGCGAAGGCAGTGCCGGCCGCCGCCGGAGCAGTGCGGCCACGGCGCCCACCGCTCACTCCCCGGACCGCGCGGCCCCGGCCGGCCCCCGAGCCGTGCGGCTACGGCGCCAGGATGTCCAGTTCGTGGAGGGCGCCCACGGTGATCTGCCGGGTCAGCTCCTCGGCGCGGGTGCCGTCGCCGGCCCGGACCGCCTCGGCGACCCTGACGTGCAGGGTGACGGCCGCCGGGTCGGGGTCCTCGAACATCACCTCGTGATGGGTCCGGCCCGCCAGCACCTCGGCCACGACGTCGCCGAGGCGGGCGAACATCTCGTTGCCCGAGGCGGTGAGGACGACCCGGTGGAAGGCGATGTCGTGGACCAGGTACTCCTCCAGCCGGTGGCCGCGTGAGGTGGCCACCATGCCGAGTGCGCACTCGGTGAGCTCGGCGCACTGCTCGGCGGTGGCCTGCTTCGCGGCCAGGCCCGCCGCCACCGGCTCGACCGCCGAGCGCAGCACGGTCAGCGAGCGCAGCTGGTGCGGGCGGTCGGCGCCCGCCAGGCGCCAGCGGATGACCTGCGGGTCGTAGACGTTCCACGCGGCCTTGGGCAGGACCGTCACGCCCACCCGGCGGCGGGACTCGACCAGGTACATGGACTCCAGCACCCGCACCGCCTCGCGCATCACGGAGCGTGACACCTCGAAGTGCTGGGCGAGTTCGTCCGTGCGCAGGACACTGCCCGGCGGGTACTCGCCCGCTGTGATCGCGGGGCCGAGAGTGTCCAGTACGCGGCCGTGCAGCCCCCGGCCCGGTGTGCTCATGCACTCAGCGTACGGCTTGGATCACAGGCTCAAAAAGTCAGACTTATATGTCACACACTCTTGAATTCATCGTACCTAATGGGTTTCAGTGTGGCCGACGCCGGATGTCGGCGTCGGATGTCGAGGAAGACACAGCGAGGCATTGATGCGTACCCCCCACGTCGTCGTGGTGATGGGCGTCGCCGGGACGGGCAAGACCACGATCGGTCCGCTGCTCGCCGCCCGGCTGGGCGTCCCCTACGCCGAGGGCGACGACTTCCACCCGGAGGCCAACATCGCCAAGATGTCGGCCGGGATCCCGCTCCAGGACACCGACCGGTGGCCGTGGCTCGACGCCATCGGTCACTGGGCCGCGGGGCGGGCCGGGCTGGGCGGGGTGGTCAGCAGCTCGGCGCTGAAGCGGTCGTACCGCGACCGGCTCAGGGCCGTGGCTCCCGGGATCGTCTTCGTGCACCTGACGGGTGACCGCAGGCTCATCGAGGACCGGATGTCCCACCGCCGGGGCCACTTCATGCCCACCGCGCTGCTGGACTCCCAGTTCGCCACGCTGCAGCCACTGGAACCCGACGAGGCCGGAGTGGCCGTGGAGGTCAGCGGCAGCCCCGAGGAGATCGCCGACCGTGCCGTGAGGGCACTGGACGCGCTTCCCGACACCCTCCAGTAGCACCCCCACCCGCTCATCCCCGTACCTGCAAGGGAACCCCCGTGACCAGACTCAGCGTCGAGATGCTGGCAGCGGACACCGTCCAGCCGATCACCTCGGCCGGTCATGCCCGGCTGGGCATCGCCGTCCTGGCGGGCATCGCCGTCATCGTCCTCCTCATCACCAGGTTCAAGCTGCACGCCTTCCTGGCCCTGACCGTCGGCTCGCTGGCGCTCGGGGCGGTCGCCGGCGCGCCGCTCGACAAGGTGATCACCAGCTTCACCACCGGCCTGGGCAGCACGGTCGCCGGCGTGGGGGTCCTGATCGCGCTCGGGGCGATCCTGGGCAAACTGCTGGCCGACTCCGGGGGCGCGGACCAGATCGTGGACACGATCCTCGCCAGGGCGTCAGGGCGCGCGATGCCGTGGGCGATGGTGCTGATCGCCTCCGTGATCGGCCTGCCGCTCTTCTTCGAGGTCGGCATCGTGCTGCTGATCCCGGTCGTGCTGATGGTCGCCCGGCGCGGCAACTACTCCCTCATGCGCATCGGCATCCCGGCACTGGCCGGCCTGTCCGTGATGCACGGCCTGATCCCGCCGCACCCCGGCCCGCTGGTCGCGATCGACGCGCTGCACGCCAACCTGGGCGTGACCTTGGCGTTCGGCATCCTCGTCGCCATACCGACGGTGATCGTCGCCGGTCCGCTGTTCTCCAGGGTCGCGGCCCGCTGGGTGGACGTGCCCGCCCCCGACCGGATGCTGCCGCAGCGCGCCTCCGGGGAGCTGGAGCGCCGTCCGGGCTTCGCCGCGACGCTCGCCACCGTGCTGCTGCCCGTGGCGCTGATGCTGGCCAAGGCCCTGGTGGACATCGTCGTCGACGACCCCGCGAACCGGACCCAGCGCGTCTTCGACGTCGTCGGCTCCCCGCTGATCGCGCTGCTCGCCGCCGTTCTCGTCGGGTTCTTCACGCTCGGGCGGGCCGCCGGATTCAGCAGGGAACGGCTCCAGCAGACCGTCGACAAGGGCCTCATGCCGATCGCCGGCATCCTGCTGATCGTGGGAGCGGGCGGCGGCTTCAAGCAGACGCTGATCGACTGCGGCGTGGGTCAGATGATCCTGGACATGTCCAGGAACTGGTCGATCCCGGCACTGCTGCTGGGCTGGCTGATCGCGGTGGTGATCCGGCTGGCGACCGGTTCGGCGACGGTGGCGACGGTCTCGGCGGCCGGCCTGGTCGCGCCGCTCGCGGCCGACATGTCGACCACCCACACCGCCCTGCTGGTCCTGGCCGTCGGCGCCGGCTCGCTGTTCTTCAGCTTCGTCAACGACGCCGGCTTCTGGCTGGTGAAGGAGTACTTCGGGCTGAGCGTCGGACAGACCGTCAAGACCTGGTCGGTGATGGAGACGATCATCTCGGTGGTCGCCGGCGGCCTGGTCCTGCTGCTGTCCCTGGTCGTCTAGGCACCATCCGCGCGCGCGACACGGCTCACCGGGGGGCGCCAGGGCGCCCAGGGGGCGGGCGGGCCGGACAGGGGGCTACGGCGTGTGCCGCACCCCCCTGGGCGCGCCGAGCGTCGGCAGCGGCGGCAGCTTCCCCCGGTACAGCCACGCCTCGAACAGCTCGTCCAGCGGCTCGTCCGCGAACCGGGCCACGTGCTCGGTGAACGCCGCCGTCGTCACCGACCCGTTGCGGTGCAGCCGCACCCAGCTGCGCAGCATCAGGAAGAACGCGTCGTCGCCCAGCGCGCAGCGCACCGCATGCAGGGCCAGACCGCCCCGCTGGTAGAGCCGGTCGTCGAACATCAGCCTGCGGCCCGGATCCGCCAGCCGCAGGTCCTGCGGCAGGGTGGACAGCAACCGGTGCGCCGCGGCGGCCAGTTGCTGCGTGCTGCGGCCGCCCGAGCGCTCGGACCACAGCCACTCCGCGTACTTGGCGAAGCCCTCGTTCAGCCAGATCTGCCGCCAGTCGGCGATGGACACGCAGTTGCCGAACCACTGGTGCGCCAGCTCGTGCGCCACCAGCCGCTCCGAACCCCGGGCGCCGTCCACGTGGTTGGAGCCGAACAGCGACAACCCCTGTGCCTCGACCGGCACATCGAGTTCCTCCTCGGTCACCGCGACCGCGTACTCGTCGAACGGGTACGGCCCGAACAGCTCCTGGAACAGCTCCATCATGGCCGGCTGCCGCGCGAAGTCACGGGAGAACTCGGGGAGCAGCTGCGCCGGGATGTGCCCGTGCTGCGGCACGCCGCCCGGTCCCGGGTCGCCCAGCAGCACCGTCTGGAACTTGCCGATCGCCAGACCGACCAGATAACTGGACGTGGGCGCGGACTGCTCGTACACCCAGGTGGTCGTCGAGGCCTTCGTCGTACGGGTCAGCAGCCGCCCGCCCGAGACCACCGCATAGGCGGACGGCGTGGTGACCGAGAGCAGGTAGGACGCCTTGTCGGCGGGCCGGTCGTTGCACGGGTACCAGGACGGCGCCCCGATCGGCTGGCTCGCCACCAGCGCCCCGTCCGCCAGCTCCTCCCAGCCGAGCTCGCCCCAGGGGCTGGGCACCGGCCTCGGGTTGCCGGACCAGTGCACCTCGACGGTGAAGGCGGCCCCGGCCCGCACGGGCTTGGCTGGGCGGACGCGCAGCCGTCCGCCCCGGTGCGTGTAGTGCGGCTGCCGGCCGTCCACCCGCACCCGGCCGATCTTGAAGTCGGCCAGGTTGAGCTGGAATTCGGCGAGCGGTGCCCGGCCGGCGATCGCGTTGATCCGTACGCTGCCCGCCAGCCGGTTCGGGCCCGGGCGGTAGTCCAGCGTGAGCTCGTAGCGGTGCACCCGGTAGCGGGAATCACCGTTGTCCGGGAAGTACGGGTCCGGACCGACCGACTGCTGAACTGCCACTGCTGTGTCTGCTCCCTGCGCTGTGCCACCACTCCGTTCCGGTACACCGCTCGCCGGCCCCGAAAGAGCCGCGCTCACCGACGCCATGCCTCGATCGGGTTGCCCAGCCAGCGGGTGTCGTCCGGGACGGACTCCCCGGCCATGACGAGCGACGCGGGACC
Source organism: Streptomyces sp. NPDC007971 (assembly GCF_042958635.1). Classification (NCBI taxonomy): domain Bacteria; kingdom Bacillati; phylum Actinomycetota; class Actinomycetes; order Kitasatosporales; family Streptomycetaceae; genus Streptomyces; species Streptomyces sp. NPDC007971. Next base: position 8,558 of record NZ_JBIBJK010000024.1, on the reverse strand, counting down.
CAGGGTCGTACGGGCCCCGATCGTGCTGCCGGGCAGCACGATCCCGCCAGGGCCCAGGGTGGCGCCCTCACGGAGGACCACAGTATCCGTCCGCAAGATCCGGTCGTGGAAGAGGTGAGTCTGCAGCACGCAGCCACGGTTGACGGTGGCGGCGTCCTCCAGGGTCACCAGGTCCGTCTCCGGCAGCCAGTAGCTCTCCACCCACACCCCCTTGCCCACGCGCGCGCCGAGCCCGCGCAGCCAGGCCGTCATCACCGGAGTCCCGGGCACGCCTCCGGCCAGCCACGGCACGGCCAGCACCTCGACGAACGTGTCCGCCAGCTCGTTGCGCCACACGAAGGAGCTCCACAGCGGATGCTCCCCGGCCCGGTGCCGCCCCACGAGCAGCCACTTCGCGACGACGCAGACGACCGCCGCCAGGGCACCCGCGGCCAGCAGCACCAAACCGGAAAGGGCCCAGGCCCACGTGCCCAGCGCGCACAGCGCCGTCACCGTCAGCGCGGCCAGCGCCGCGGAACACAGCACGGGCACGATCCGGCACAGCTCCACCAGCGCGCGCGCCCACAGCAGCCGGGCGGGCGGCTCGTAGGTACGGCTCTGATCCCCGCCGGCGGCACTTCGCGGCAGCTTCACCGGCGGCAGCCCCAGATACGACGTGCCCTTCTTCGCCTTCTTCGGCGTCGCCGACAGCACGCCGACCAGGCCGCCGTCCGGCACACTCCGCCCCGGCGCGGTCATCCCGGAGTTCCCGAGGAAGGCCCGCCGCCCGATCTCCGCACGCCCGATCCGTACCCAGCCGCCACCCAGCTCGTACGGCGCCGTCAGCGTGTCGTCCGCCAGGAAGGCACCGTCGCCGACGGTGGTCAGGCTCGGCAGCGCGAGGACGGTCGACACCTCGGCGCCCCGCCCGATCCGCATGCCCAGCAGCCGCAGCCACACCGGCGTGACCAGCCCGGCGTACAGCGGGAACAGCGTCTGACGGGACCGGTCCATCAGCTGCGTCACGGTCCACGCCTGCCAGCCGACCCGGCTGTGGGTCGGATGCGTGCCCTCGCGCAGCTTCACGCTGAACAGCCGCACGGAGACCAGGATCAGCAGCGCGTACGCCAGCCCGTAGGCCAGCGTCGCGGGGACCAGCGCGAGCGCGACCCCGCGCAGGGCCTCGCCGAGAAGGGCTCCGGGCGCCACGAAGGCCCGGACGACCAGCAGGGCGGCCAGGCCCGACAGCAGCGGCAGGGCGCCCAGCCCGACGCCCGCCACGCCGTACATCACCCGCCAGTACGTGCCCCGCTGCGGTCGCTCCTTGGGCCAGTTGCGCTTGGCCTTGCCGAGCTTGACCGCGGGCGCGCCCGCCCACCGCTGACCGGTGGGCACCTGCCCGGTCACCGCGGAACCCGGCGCCACCTCGGCCCGCTTGCCGACCCGCGCGCCCGGGAACAGCACGCTGCGCGTGCCGACGACGGCGTGCGCACCGACCTTGACCGGCCCGACCTCCAGACGGTCACCGTCCAGCCAGTATCCGGACAGGTCCACCTCGGACTCCACGGCGGCCCCGCGCCCCAGCCGCAGCATGCCGGTGACCGGCGGCAGCGAGTGCAGGTCCACCTCCGGCCCCACCTTGGCGCCCAGCGCCCGGGCGTACCGCTCCAGCCACGAACCGGTCAGCGAGGTGGCCCCGCTGAACTCGGCCAGCCGCTCCGCGGTCCACAGCCGCAGATGCACGCTCCCGCCGCGCGGGTAGCGCCCCGGCTCCAGGCGCCGCAGCAGCAGCCGCGCCCCGCCCGCCGCGAGCGCGATCCGCCCGGGCGGGCTGAACAGCAGCAGGGCTCCGGCTGCCGGCACCCACGACGGGGCGGTCGGCAGCCAGGCGTACCCGGGCAGCAGGTTCCCGACCGCGGCCAGGACCAGCGACCAGCGCAGCCCCAGCAGCGTGACCAGCGGGACGAGCAGCAGCAGCTGGACGGCCTGGGCACGCAGCGGGACCGGGGCCACCGTCCGCCGCGAGCCGTCGTCCTGCGCCGAGGCCTCAAGACGCCGGGCCAGCTTGCGCAGCGTGGGCTGCTGGTAGATGTCGAGGACGGCGGCGCTCGGATAGCGGGTGCGCAGCCGGGTGGTGAGCTGGGCGGCGGCCAGACTGCTGCCGCCGATCGCGAAGAAGTCGTCGGTGGCGGCGGTCACCGGGATGCCCAGCACGTGCGCCCACTGCTCGGCGAGCCAGGCCTCGGTGCCGTACAGGTCGGCCTTGGGGGCCTCCACGCCCTTCAGGGGCCAGGGCAGGGCATTGCGGTCCACCTTCCCGGACGTCCGGGTCGGCAGCTCGGCGACGGGCGCGAGCAGCGGCACGAGCGCGGCGGGCAGCTCGGCGCGCAGCTTCTGCACGGCGGCCGTGTGGTCCCAGCCCTCCTGGGTGACCACGTAACCGACGAGCAGCTGATTGCCGCTGCGGGCGGTGCGCACCGCGGCGGCGGCCCCCGCCACACCGGGCAGCGCCTGCAGTGCGGCGTCCACCTCGCCGAGCTCGATCCGCCGGCCGCCGAGCTTGATCTGCTCGTCGGCCCGTCCCAGGAAGATCAGCCCTTCGGGCTCGGCCCTGACCAGGTCACCGCTGCGATAGGCACGCTCCCAGCCCAGTGCCTGCAGCGGCGCGTACTTCTCCGCGTCCTTCTCGGCGTCGAGGTAGCGCGCGAGCCCGACCCCGCCGATCACCAGCTGCCCGCTGCCGCCCAGGGGCACGGGCTCACCGGCCTCGTCGACGACGGCCAGCTCCCAGCCGTTCAGCGGAAGCCCGATCCGCACCGGCTCCTCACCCGTCAGGAGCGAGGCACAGGCCACGACGGTGGCCTCGGTCGGCCCGTAGGTGTTCCACACCTCGCGCCCCTCGGTGACCAGCCGCTGCGCCAGCTCGGGCGGGCAGGCCTCGCCGCCGAAGATCAGCAGCCGTACGTCGTTGAGGGTCTCGGGCTCCCACAGCGCGGCCAGCGTCGGCACGGTCGACACGACGGTGATCTCCTGCTCGACCAGCCAGGGCCCGAGGTCGGCACCGCTTCTGACCTGCGACCGGGGCACCGGCACCAGACAGGCGCCGTACCGCCAGGCCAGCCACATCTCCTCGCAGGAGGCGTCGAAGGCGACGGACAGCCCCGCCATGACCCGGTCGCCGGGCCCGATCGGCTCCTCGGTGAGGAAGAGGGCCGCCTCCGCGTCCACGAACGCGGCGGCGCTGCGGTGCGTGACGGCCACGCCCTTGGGCTTGCCGGTGGACCCGGAGGTGAAGATGATCCAGGCGTCGTGCCCGGCACCGGGCCGGGCGGCGGGGGAGCCGGCGGTGCCCTGGACGGTGACGGTGTGCCCGGCCCCGACGACGGCCCGCACCTTTGCCTCGCCGAACACCAGCTCGGCCCGCTCGTCGGGGTCCTCGGCGTCGACGGGCACATAGGCGGCACCGGCGGCGAGCACGGCGAGAATCGCGATGTACAGCTCATTGGTCCCGGAGGGAACCCGCACACCGACCCGGTCCCCGAGTCCGACCCCGTGACCGGCGAGCCGCTGCCGCAGCCGCTCCACCTCCACGGCCAGCGCACGGTAGGTGAGGCGGCGGGTGCCGTCGTCCAGGGCCGGCTCGTCCGGATACGACCGCACGGACGCGTCGAAGACGTCGACCAGCGTGCGCGGCGAAGCGGCAGGTCCCGCGGAGAAGCGTGCCCGGTCGCCGAACTGCGTGCGGATCTCTTCGTCGAGCAGGCCGAGAGCGCTGCTCTCGTCTATGGCTGCCATCGGTCCTCGCGTCTCGATCCCGGAAGCCTCCGGGGCGCTGGCGGGCCCGCAGGTCTGCCTGGGGTTGTCCGGCTCCAGCTCGGTAACAAGCCGGATATTTTAGTACGACGCTAGGCGCGGCCTCTTCGTCCAGCCACTCGGGAGGGCCGCCGGGGTGACGGCCGGTGCAGCGGACCGAGGGCGCTGACCTGCTGGTTTTCCAACCGGACGAGAGATGCCCCACACGCAGTGCGAGGGGACGGACACTCAGGGCAATTCACTCGGGCGCCGGCTGCCGCCCGTCCTGCTGCTGTCGGCCCCGCGCCCCGTCGCCCGAGCCGTTGCGCCCGTAGGGGCGGGCTCCCCGAGGGCGGGCCGCGGTCCCTCGGCGGATCGGCGACCCCGCCCCACAGGACCGGCCGGACCCGCGTGCGGGCGTCGGGCGGGCGCGTGCGGGCGTCGGGCGGGCGGGAGTTGGCCGGGGCGTGCCGGACGCCGGGGGCGCAACCGGCCCTGTCCGCCGCCCGGTTCCCGCTCCCGGTGGTGGGCTCGTACCGGCCCGGGTCCGTCCGGACGGCGCGGCCTCGGCGGCGTGCGGGGCAGGGGGACGTCCCAGGACATGCAGAAGGCCCCTGAAGATCAGGGGCCTTCGCTGGTGTCCGAGGGGGGACTTGAACCCCCACGCCCGATAAAGGGCACTAGCACCTCAAGCTAGCGCGTCTGCCATTCCGCCACCCGGACAAGGTGTCTGTCGTGCGGGGTTTCCCTCGCGGCGACGAAGGAAACATTACCAGGCTTTCGGGGGTGGCGATCACACCCCGTCCCCATGACCCGGTCGGCGTGAACGGCGTGTGACGGGCCGGGACCGGCCTTGGGTCCGGGCCGGGCCGGAGGCAGGATGAGGAGGACCACCAGCAGCGACAGCGGGAGGAAGCAGCGTGAGCGAGACGGAGACCGCCAGGGGCGTCACCGGTGAGGACGAGGTCGTCGACCTCTGCCGCGAGCTGATCCGGTTCGACACCAGCAACTACGGAGACCATTCCGGCCCGGGCGAGCGCAAGGCAGCCGAGTACGTCGCCGAGAAGCTCGCGGAGGTCGGGCTGGAGCCGAAGATCTTCGAGTCGCACCCGGGGCGCGCGTCCACCGTCGCCCGGATCGCGGGGGAGGACCCGTCCAGGCCCGCGCTGCTGATCCACGGCCACCTGGACGTCGTACCGGCCAACGCGGACGACTGGACCCACCACCCGTTCTCCGGCGAGGTCGCCGACGGGTGCGTGTGGGGCCGCGGGGCCGTCGACATGAAGGACATGGACGCCATGACCCTGGCGGTCGTGCGGGACCGGCTGCGCAGCGGGCGGCGCCCGCCGCGGGACGTCGTCGTCGCCTTCCTCGCCGACGAGGAGGCGGGCGGCACGTACGGAGCCCGGCACCTGGTCGACCACCACCCCGACCTGTTCGAGGGTGTCACCGAGGCGATCAGCGAGGTGGGCGGGTTCTCGTTCACGGTGAACGAGCAGCGGCGGCTGTACCTGATCGAGACAGCCCAGAAGGGCATGCACTGGATGAAGCTGACCGTGGCCGGCACCGCCGGACACGGGTCGATGATCCACCGGGACAACGCCATCACCGAGCTGTCGGAGGCCGTGGCCCGGGTCGGGCGGCACAAGTTCCCGGTGCGGGTCACCAAGACCACCCGGGCCTTCCTCGACGAGCTGGGCGACGCGCTCGGCACCGAGCTGGACCCGGAGGACATGGAGGCCACCCTGGCCAAGCTCGGCGGGATCGCGAAGCTGATCGGCGCGTCCCTGTCCAACACCGCCAACCCCACCCAGCTGAACGCCGGTTACAAGGTCAACGTCATCCCCGGCGAGGCCACCGCACACATCGACGGACGGTTCCTGCCGGGTCACGAGGAGGAGTTCCTCGCCGACCTCGACCGGCTGCTCGGGCCCAACATCCGCCGCGAGGACGTGCACGCCGACAAGGCGATCGAGACCACCTTCGACGGGGCGCTCGTCGAGGCCATGCAGTCCTCGCTGCTGGCCGAGGACCCGACCGCCAAGGCGATCCCCTTCACGCTCTCCGCCGGGACCGACGCCAAGTCCTTCGACGACCTCGGCATCCGCGGCTTCGGCTTCGTGCCGCTCAAGCTGCCGCCGGAGCTGGACTTCGCCGGCATGTTCCACGGCGTGGACGAGCGGGTGCCGGTGGACGGGCTGAAGTTCGGTGTGCGGGTCCTCGACCGCTTCATCGACGCGTCGTGAGGTTCTGGGCCCAGGAATTCGGGCGCCCGTACGAGATCTACTGAGAAGAGTGAATGCGACCATAAGCTCGTAGCTCGATTACTCCCTCCTCGTTACAGGTAATGCGATCTGCAACACAGGGATCGCATTGTCAACAAGGAGGAATAATGATCAAGAAGATCGTCGCTGCCGCGGTTGCCACCAGTGGTCTGGTTCTCGCCGGCGCGGGCATGGCTGCCGCCGACTCCGGTGCCCAGGGTGCCGCCGTGCACTCCCCGGGCGTCGTTTCCGGCAACGTCGTCCAGGTGCCCGTGCACGTCCCGGTGAACGTCTGTGGCAACACGATCAGCGTGATCGGGCTCCTGAACCCTGCCTTCGGCAACACCTGCATCAACAAGTGACGTCGACTCCCTGAGGGGGGGCGTCCTTTTCGAACCGTCGGCCCTGGAGCGCGCGCCATGCGCTCCGAGGCCGACCGGTCTTTTTCCGCGGAAGTCCTTTTCGCGGAAACGTACAGAGAACCGAAGGCAGGGGAAATCCAGAAATGCGACAGGGCACCCGCAAGGGCCTGATGACGGTGGCGGCGGCCACCGGTGTGATCGCCGCCGCGAGCGGCTACGCCCAGGCCGCCTCCGGCGCGGCCGGCTCCGCGGCCGGTTCGCCCGGCGTGCTGTCGGGCAACACGGTGCAGGCGCCGGTGCACGTGCCGGTGAACGTCTGCGGCAACACCGTGAACGTCGTCGGGCTCCTCAACCCGTCGGTGGGCAACACATGCGCCAACGACGGCGGCAGCGGCTCGGGGGGTCACGGAGGCAGCGGCGGCCACGGCGGCTCCGGCGGCTCGCACGCGGGCGGCGGTACGAGCGGTTCGCCGGGTGTCGGCTCCGGCAACACGGTGCAGGCGCCGATCGACGTTCCGGTCAACGTCTGCGGCAACAGCGTGAACGTGATCGGCGTCGGCAACGCCGTCAAGGGCAACGACTGCGCCAACGGCGGCGGACACCACGGCCGGCCGCCGGGCGGCGGGCACGAGAACCCGCCCGGGCATCCCGGCCACCCCGGACATCCCGGCCACCCGGGTCACCCCGGACATCCCGGCCACCCGGGCCAGCCGGGGCACCCCGGTCAGCCGGGTCACCCGGGGCATCCCGGCCACCCGGGGCAGCCAGGGCATCCGGGTACGCCGGGCAAGCCCGGAACGCCGGGAACGCCTGGTCACCCGGGTACTCCGCCCGCAGGCGGGGGGCACACGCCCTCCGGCGGGTCCCAGGTCACGTACCCGGGCGGGGGCTCCGGCCAGTCGCCGACCAACGACCAGCTCGCTCACACCGGCAGTGACCTGCCGCTGGGCCTCACGCTGCCCGCAGGCGCCGGCACGCTGCTCGCGGGTGCGCTGCTGTACCGCAAGGCGCGGGCCTCGGCGTAACGCGACAGGCCGTGAAAAACGGAGCGGGCCCCGCCGCCGCGGCGGGGCCCGCTCCGTTCATGCGTCCCGCCTCACCAGGTGGCCCGCACCTGGCGGATGATCCGCCGGCGCAACCGCACCCTGCGACTGCCGTCGCGCATCAGGCTCAGTCGGTCCAACTCCCAGTGTCCGTACTCGGCATGGTCCGTCAGCAGACGTGTGGCCTCCTTGCGGGAGACCCCGCGAGGTACATACACGTCGACAAATTCGTATTCCGGCATCGCATCTATTGTGCGGGCTGGTGCCCGGTACGGATAGCGTCTGCACTATGTCTGATGCTGTGCAGCCCACCGCTGCCGAGGTACGCGCCGCCGCCGAGGCGATCAAGACCGCGCTCGATCGCCATCTGGCCGCGGTCGAACGCAGGTCGGGGGAGGACGACCCGGACGTCTACGAGGCGTTCAACCAGCTGGCCGCGGCCGCCGAGGCGTACGACGAGTTGCTCTACGACCGCTACGACGAGGTCACACCCTTCGAGATTCCCGGTGCGGACGACTCGCTTCCGCCGTACGCGGGCCCCGAGGAACCCAATGCGGTCAGCGTGCTGATCCGCCGCGACTACGCCGTGGCGGAACCCCAGCGGCTCCTGGCGCAGGCCCAGCGGGTCGAGGCGGTGGAGTACGAGGACGGCGGCGGTGCGGGCGAGGACGCCGCCACCACGGTCCACGGCGCGCTGGGCATCCTGTTCGGCGAGTTCGAACCGGACGAGATCGCTTCCCGGCACAAGGAGTTCGGCCTGGAAGAGGGCGACTCCACGCTCTGGGTCACCGCCGCGGACGAGCCGGCCGAGCCCGGTGAGTGGCTGGAGGCCCCCTTCGAGCAGGCCGACCCGCAGCGGGTGGTGTGCCGGTTCGACGTCAGCGCGGTGTTCGACGACGACGCATCCGACGACCTCGACCAGCAGGACGACCTCGAGTACGACGGGGACGACGACGAGGAACTGGAGCCGCTGGACGCCGAGCGGTAGGGGCGCGCGGCGGCGGGGGGGGGGGGGGGGGGCCCGCCCCCCCCCCCCGGGGGGGGGGGGCGCCCCCCCGCCCCCCCCCCGGGCCCCCCCCCCCCCCCCCCCCCCGGGGCGGGGGGGGCGGGCCCCCCCC
>NZ_JBIBJK010000023.1:0-174293 GCF_042958635.1 Streptomyces sp. NPDC007971 | reverse complement strand
CACGCCGCCTGGTGGCCCGGCCACGCCGACCAAGCCACCGAAACCACCCCCGGCACCACCGAATCCATCCCCCACCAGACCGCCGGCGACGACGAGGACCGGAACAAGGTCGAGCACGACCCCTCGGGACGTCGTAGCTAGCGTCCGCCCACGATCAGGGTCCTGCCCCGAGCAGGAAACGGAACACCATGACCGCCACCTCCCAGGAGGTGGCGGTCATGTGACCAGGTCCGGTCCGTGCAGGAGGCGCGACCGGTCGCGCCTCCTGCGGCACCCGGCGGACCGCCGTGCTGAAGGGCTCCGCGTAACCTGCTTCCCGTGCCCGCCTCCCGTCTGCATCGCGTCGCCGTCCTTGTGCTCGAAGGGGCGAAACCGCTCGACGTCGGCATTCCGGCGCAGGTGTTCACGACTCGCGCGAGCATGCCGTACGAGGTACGGGTGTGCGGTGCGGCGCCCGGCCTGGTGACCGGCGGCGACGGCCTGTCGTACCACGTCGCCCACGGCCTCGACGCGCTCGCGTGGGCCGACATCGTCTTCGTCCCCGGCTACCGGTTTCCCGACCGCGAGGACCCTCCGGGGCCCGTCGTCGAGGCTCTCCTCGGCGCCCACGCCCGGGGCGCACGGCTCGCGGCCATCTCGACGGGTGCCTTCGCCCTCGCCGCGACAGGCCTGCTCGACGGCAGACGCGCCACCACGCACTGGCACTACACGCGGGCACTCGCGGCCAAGCATCCGCTCGTCCGGGTCGACGAGAACGTCCTGTTCGTCGACGAGGGCAGCGTGCTGACGTCGGCCGGCGCCGCCTCGGGCATCGACCTGTGCCTGCACATCCTGCGCGGCGACCTCGGGGTGGCCGCGTCGAACCACGCTGCCCGCCGTCTGGTCGCGGCTCCCTACCGCAGCGGCGGTCAGGCGCAGTACGTGCCGCGCAGTGTGCCCGAGCCACTGGGTGAGCGGTTCGCCGCCACCCGGGAGTGGGCGCTGCACCGGCTCGACGAGCCCCTCACCCTCGATGTGCTCGCCCGGCACGCGGCAGTGTCGGCGCGCACCTTCTCGCGGCGCTTCGCCGAGGACACGGGGTACACGCCGATGCAGTGGGTCATGCGCGCCCGCATCGACATGGCGCGTGAACTGCTGGAACGGTCGGAACGCAGTGTCGAGCAGATCGCTGCCGACGTCGGTCTGGGCACCGGCGCGAATCTGCGGCTGCACTTTCAGCGCATCCTCGGCACCACGCCGAGCGAGTACCGGCGCACCTTCACCCGCGGCGAGTAGCCGACCGCCCCGCACACCCCACGCACTCCTTCGACCGTCCGGCAAGACCACGTCCTTTCTTCGGCCGTCCGGCAAGCCCGGCTCGCTCCTTCGGCCGCCGGTCGGCTTGGCGCGATCCTTTTGAACAGTGGCGATCACGCCGCTGTCCGGGACGGACGCGCCCGGCGAACCTGGTGGCGACCCGACGGGCAGGGACAGGGACAGGAACAGGACAGGACTCATGACTCGCATCGCCATCAACGGATTCGGCCGCATCGGACGTAATGTGCTGCGTGCACTGCTCGAACGCGACAGCGCACTCGAGGTCGTCGCCGTCAACGACCTCACGGAGCCCGCCACGCTCGCACGACTGCTCGCCTACGACACGACGGCCGGCCGGCTCGGCCGACCGGTGTCCGTCGACGGCAACACCCTCGTGGTCGACGGCCGCCGCATCACGGTGCTCGCCGAACGGGAACCTGCTCAGCTGCCCTGGGCGGAGCTGGGTGTGGACATCGTGCTCGAGTCGACCGGGCGTTTCACCTCGGCCGAGGCGGCCGGCGCCCATCTGACCGCGGGCGCGAGGAAGGTGCTCGTCAGCGCGCCGTCGGACGGTGCCGACGTCACTCTCGCCTTCGGGGTGAACACCGACGCGTACGACCCGGCCCTGCACACGATCGTCTCGAACGCCTCGTGCACCACGAACGCGCTCGCGCCGCTGGCCGCGGTCCTCGACGAACTCGCCGGTATCGAGCACGGCTTCATGACGACGGTGCACGCCTACACGCAGGAACAGAACCTGCAGGACGGTCCGCACCGGGACGCGCGCCGGGCGCGTGCCGCCGGAGTGAACATCGTGCCGACCACGACGGGCGCCGCCAAGGCCATCGGACTCGTGCTCCCGAACCTCGACGGCAAGCTGTCCGGCGACTCGATCCGGGTGCCCGTCCCCGTGGGCTCGATCGTCGAACTCAACACCACCGTCGCCCGCGACGTGACCCGTGAGGACGTGCTGGCCGCCTACCGCGCGGCGGCCGAAGGGCCGCTCGCCGGCGTCCTCGAGTACTCGGAGGACCCGCTGGTCTCGTCCGACATCACCGGCAACCCGGCGTCGTCGATCTTCGACTCGGCCCTCACCCGGGTCGACGGCCGCCACATCAAGGTGGTCGCCTGGTACGACAACGAGTGGGGCTTCTCCCACCGCGTGATCGACACCCTCGAACTGCTCGCCACGGCCTGACGGGCACCACTGACGGACGAGCACGTACGCGGACAGGTAGTCGGCGACGGTCAGGACCTCGTCGCGGGTGCCGACGCGGACGGCTGGATCGGCGAGCCGGGCGGCGCGACCGGCGGCCGAACCGACGTCGTCGAGATGGAACTTCAGCCACCGCGGCTCGCCGTATGCGGCTGCCAGCCGGGGGACGAGTGCATCCAGCGGGTCCTCGCCGGTAGGGGGTTCGACGAGACGCCAGTAGGTGGTCGCGTCGACGGTCGGTTCGGTCTCGGCGGGCGTGGCCAGGGTGATCAGGACGTCCTGGGCGTCGATGACCAGGTGGCACACCAGGTCACGGACGAGCCAGCCGGCACAGCCCGACGGCCGTTCGAAGTCCTCGTCGGGGAGATCGGCGACCGCCGCGAGCAACGCCGCCCAGGACAGGGAGAAGAGATCCACTGCGGCACGGTAGTCCCGCAACGGCGGACAAGCGCATTCCGGCCGACGGCCGGCCGCTCGGTCCGGACGCCGGCTGGGCCATGTGCCGGACACACTCCGGCCCGGCCGTGTCACCACTCGCGCCGGGAGAACCTTCGGCAGGCGACCTCCGCCAGGTCCATGTGCCCTTCGTCGCGGGTCAGTGTGCCACCGGAGCCTCGGCAGACCGGGCCGGACACATGGGGCGGGTCCAGGCCGAAGTGCTGCACGGGTACGTGTGTGCCGGCCGCGCACGGGCTCCCTCCGACGCCGGCGAAGGCGGAGCCGAGGGAGACGCGAGGCGGATCTTTGCGGCGCGGGAGCCGACGGGACGGACTTGCCGGTGCGGACACGGAGGGGACGTGCCATACCCGTACGGGATCCGGCACAGCAGACCAAGCCCGCACGGACGCCGGCGGAACGGGCCGTGCCCGTACGGCACCCGGCAAGGGGGAACCAAGCCGTACGGACGCCGACGGGAGGGACCGTGCCCGTACGGATCCGGCAAGGCGGACCTTGCCGGTGCGGGTGACCGGGGGAAGGGCTCAGAGCTTGGCGCCGAAGTCCTGGGTCCACCACGGGCCGCCCGAGCCCTTGTGGACGCCCACGCCGATGTCCTTGAAGGAGCAGTTGAGGATGTTGGCGCGGTGGCCGGGGCTGTTCATCCAGGAGTCCATCACCGACTGCGGGGTCTGCTGGCCCCTGGCGATGTTCTCCCCGTACGTGGACCAGCGGTAGCCCGCGGCGGTGATGCGCTGACCGGGGTCTGCGCCGTCGGGGTTGGTGTGGTCGAAGAAGTTCCGGGCGGCCATGTCGTCGGAGTGGCCCTGCGCGGCCTTGTCCAGCTGGGCGTTCTCGGCGAGCGGTCCGCAACCGGCGGCCGCCCGCTCCTTGTTCACCAGCGCGACCACCTGGGCCACGGTGCCCGCCGGGGCCGCCTGCGTCTGCGGGGCGGTGGAGGCGGTGCGCGTCGGCCGAGGGGGCGGTGCGGGAGCCGACGTGGTCTTCTTCGCGGGGTGCGGGGTCTTCTTGGCCTCGCTCTTCGTCTTCGATGCCGACGGCGACGGCGACGCGGAGGCGGAGGCGGACGGCGAGGTCGCCGCGGCGCTGGGTGCGGAGAGGTCCACGACCGGATCACCGGCGGTCTGTGCGGTGCTCGCCCCCTCGTTCCCGGCCCCGTTGTCCGTTCCGAAGTACCAGAGTCCGCCGCCCGCGACGCAGACCGCCACGACGGCGCCGCCCACGGCCCGGCGCCGGACGCGCTTGCGCCGCCGCGCCTCGCCCCGGGAGCCGGTCCGGCCGCGCGAGGACCGGTGCCCGACCGCCATACCGGTGTCCGCGTGGTCCGCGGACGCGTCCGCCCGGGACGCGGAACCGGCCAGGGCCATCGTGTCCGACGGGAGACCCATCCTCGCCAGCAGCGCGGTCGACACCGCGACCAGCGCCAGTCCGGCCAGCAGTCCCTCCGCGGGCATCAGCCCGCTCCACAGGCCGGAGCAGTGCATGCAGTCGCGGGCGTGGCGGGCTATTCGCTTGCGCCACAGCGCCGAGGGCCGGCCGTCCCAGGAGGCCAGCACGCCCCGCAGTTCCTCACAGGGCGGCTGCGCGTCGAGCGCCCGTACCACCACGCGGGCCGACTCCAGCTGCGCCTTCATCCGCTGCACACGGACCGCGGTGTGCTGGGGCGACAGTTCGAGGGCAGCGGCCACCTCTCCGCGGGTCAGTTCCCCGGCGCACTCCAGCCACCACAGCGCGAGCAGCCCCCGGTCGTCCGGCTCCAGCCAGCGTGTGGCCTGCGCGGTCTCCCGGCGCTGGCCGGACAGTTGCAGCTGCAGCATGGTCAGGTCCACGAAGTCCGCGCCCGGGTCGGCGAGGTCCTCGGCCTCCTCCACGCCGGCCCGGGTGAACTGCCGGTCCTGCCAGTGTGCCCGGACCTGGTTCATGGCGATCGCCACGAGCCAGGAGCGGAAGCTCTCGGGGGTGCGCAGACCGTCCAGGGCGTCCAGGGCGCGGAGCATGGTGTCCTGCACTACGTCGTCGACATCGACCGAGCCGTTCAAGGCACGTCCCACGATGTTGTAGACCAGCGGGAGGTACGCACTGACCAGCGCGTCCTGGGCTTCCGGGTCACCCGCTCGGGCAGCGCTCACCAGTGCCGCCGTGTCCACCGTGTCCTGTGTGCTCATCAAAAGCTTCCCTGTCGTCGATGCCGAACGGTGCTGTCCGATACCTGGGAGACCGCTGTGCGGGCCCCGGATAACGGTTATTCGGACACTCGTTCAGGGAGAGGTTCGTCGCACCTGCCCGGCTGTCGCAATGGGAGAGATCACAACAGGGGGAATGAACGGCACAGTTCGTCGCCGAGGGCCGTGCGCCGGTAGCGGACGGTGCGGCCGCTGCGGGTGCGGCTGAGCAGGCCGGCATCGTAGAGGACGGCCAGGTGCTGGCTGACCGCGCCGGGGGTGACGTTCAGACGGTGGGCGAGTTCGGTCGTGGAGGCCGCTTCGGCCAGGAGGCTCAGCAGGCGGGCGCGGGGACGGCCGAGGAGCCGTGCCAGCGCACGGTCGGTGACCGGCGGTGGTGCCTCGGAGAGGGTGGCGCGGCCCCGCGCCGGATAGATGAGCATCGGCGGGCGCGTCGGGTCCAGCACCGTCTGGGCGCCGCGGGCGAAGATCGTCGGCATCAGCACCAGGCCGCGTCCCGCGATCCGGATGTCGACCGACGGCCACGGGGCCGTGTCGCCGGTACGGGTCAGCCGCAGTTGGTCCTCGTCCCACACGAGCCGCGGGTCGAGCCCGGCGAACAGCGCCGCAGCCCCCTGCTCGGCCAGCACCCGTGCCTGATGGGCGAGATCGGCCTCCAGGATGCTGTGCACGCGCGGCCACCAGCCGTCGCTCAGGCAGGTGTGCCAGTAGGCGTCGAGGGCGTCGGCGAGGCGGGTGAGGAAGGCCGACTGGTCGGCCAGACCGTGTACGACGACCGGCGGGAGCGCGCCCTCGGTGCGGTAGGTGGCACGGAAGTCGGCGGTGACGACGTCCGGCGGGGTGCGGCGGACCTCGTCGAGTTCGTCGGCGAAGACCGGCCGGGCACGGGTGGGGCGCGGGCTGAGGAAGTCGGGCACCCACAGCCAGGGGGCGACCAGCGCGGTGAGCAGTTCGTGGTCGAGGTTCTCCAGGCGCGGGCGGATGCGGCGCAGCCATGGCCGGTGATGCGCGTACCGGGCCGGGTCGTGCAGGCAGCGCAGCGAGAACACCGCCTCCTGCAGCGGGGAGTAGGCGAAGGAGGTGGTGGCGAGGTCATCGACCGCGAACCGGAACTCGATCATTGAGTGCCAGGCTAAATGATTGTCGGACGTGAGCGGATGCCGGGTTGGCTGTCAGGCATGACCACGACATCACCTTCGCACGCCGCTGACCAGGGCGGAAGTCCCGAGCCGGCCGGTGCCACCCGCGCGGGCGGGCTGCTGCCGGCGGCCCCTGCGCTGCGCCTGGCCAGCGTACTGACCGCCGTCAACTCCCTCGGCAACGGGCTGTTCTTCCCGCTCGGCGTCCTGTACTTCACCCGCATCGTCGGTCTCGACGCAACGGCGGTCGGGCTCGGGCTGACGGTCGCGGGCCTGGTCGGCGTGGCCGCCGGGGTCCCTGCCGGACGGGCGGCGGACCGGTGGGGCGCCCGGCGGGTCGGGGCGCTGCTGTGGGGCGGCACGGGTCTCGCCATGGCGGCGTACACCCTGGTGCACTCGTACGCCGGGTTCCTCGTCGCGGTGATCTGCGCGACGGGTCTGCAGATGGCGAGCCGTGGGGTGCAGGGGGCGTTGTACGCCGACGTGCTGCCGGCGGCGACGCGTGTGGAGGCGCGGGCCTACCTGCGCACGGTGACGAACATCGGGATGGGGGTCGGCGGCGCGCTGGGCGCGGTCGCACTGCAGGCGGACTCGCGGGGGGCGTACATGACGGTGATCGTGCTGAACGCGCTGTCCTTCGCGGGTCCGGCACTGTTGGTCCCACGGCTGCCGCTGGCACCGCACGTGGGCGAGCGCGCGGTCCCGGACGCCGACGCCCCGGCCGCGGACCGCTGGCGGGCGGTGCGTGACCTGCCGTTCCTCGCGGTGACCCTGCTCAACGCGGTGCTGGTCGTGCAGTACACGCTGCCCGAGGTGGGGCTGCCGTTGTGGATCGTGCAGCGGACCGAGGCGCCGCGCTGGACGGCGGCCCTGCTGCTGATCGTCAACTGCGTGCTGGTGGCGCTCCTTCAGGTACGGGTGGCGCGGCGGTCCTCCCAGGTCCCCGGCGCCGTACGGGCGATGAGCTGGTCGGGGCTTCTTCTGGCGGCGTCCTGCGCCGTGTATGCGGTGTCCGCGGGCCTGTCTCCCGTGTGGGCGGTGCTGTCGCTGACCGCCGGTGCCGTGGTGCAGGTCTTCGCGGAGGTGCTGTCGGCGGCCGGTGGCTGGACCCTCGGCTACGAGCTGGCGGACGCCCGCGCGCACGGTGTCTACCAGGGCGTGTTCGGCGCCGGCATGTCGGCCGGGATGATGGCGGGCCCGGCCCTGGTCACGGTCACCGCGATCGCCCACGGCGCGCTGGGCTGGGCGGTGCTCGGAGTGATGTTCGCCGTGGCCGGGCTCGCCGTGGCACCCACCGTGCGCTGGGCGCAGCGGGACGGCGCCTGGCGGGGCGAGCCTGCCTGAGGCTCCCGCCGCACCGGCGCCAGGACGCTCCACAATGACAAGAAATGCCTGAAAGACCTCAAGAGTTCGAAAGACCGCAAGAATCTGAAGAACCTCAAAAGTCCGAAAGGCCCGGAGTGCCGGAAAGACCTCAGTGCCACGAATGACCGAGGGGGAGGGGGCGGTGTTCGTGCCGGCGCGCCGAGCGCCAGGGCGCGTCCGCGCGTCCACGGCACCTCCTCGCCGGGAAGAGTGGCCCTCGGCGCGCGGGACCGAACCTCCGCGACGGGTCGTCCGTGCGGGGGCGGGGCCTCAGAAGCCGAGGTCGCTCAGGCCGGGGTGGTCGTCGGGGCGGCGGCCCAGCGGCCAGAAGTAGGCGCGATCGGACTCCGCGATCGGGAGTGTGTTGATGGAGGCGTGCCGTGTGCGCATCAGCCCGTTCTCGTCGAACTCCCAGTTCTCGTTGCCGTAGGAGCGGTACCAGTTCCCGGCGTCGTCGCGGTGTTCGTAGGCGAAGCGCACCGCGATGCGGTTGCCGTCGTGGGCCCACAGCTCCTTGATGAGCCGGTAGTCCAGCTCGGTGTTCCACTTGCGCGTGAGCAGCGCGACGATCTCGTCGCGGCCGGTGGCGAACTCGGCACGATTGCGCCACCGGGAGTCCTCGGTGTACGCCAGCGACACCTTGTGCGGATCACGGGTGTTCCACGCATCCTCGGCCAGGCGGACCTTCTCGATCGCGCTCTCCCTGGTGAACGGCGGCACCGGCGGGCGGGTGGCCTCGGTCATGTCGTCTCAACTCCTTCGGACTCCGGGCACGCCACAGCTGGGCGAGCCCCCACAACCACGCGAGAACGCTCGTTCTCGCCGACACCCGTCAGCCTAGAGAACGAGCGTTCTCCATGCAAGGACTCCCCCCGTCCGGCGCGCCGAGACATAAGCGGAGGGTTTGGTTCCGTGACATCCGTCACGGCATGTCCCGATCTAGCCCTGCCGGATAGTAGGTGCCGCTCTGTCGACATATGGGATTTGTCCGTCTTGGTGTCCGCGTCGGCCGCCGCCGCCGGGGCGGCACTCCGGCCGGGCGGCGACACCGCCGGTTCATGGAGGCACACAGGGATTCTGACGGGGCGTCAGCAGCTCGGCCGGACTGCCAGAACCGGACCAGCACGCTCCGCATGTCCTGGCAAGGCTCCTCCGGGTCTACTAGGCGCAGTAGTACGAGGGCCCTTTGCGCTCGCTGTGAAGCCGTCCTAACAATGGCGACCCGCACAACGTCTCCGCAGCTCAGGAGCGGGGTCCGCGCAGAACCGCCCTCACACGGGGACTCTGCGCCTACCGGGTGAGGTCACGCATGGCAAAGCATCGCAAGAAGCAGTACTACCGGCGGATGGTCATAGCCGCAGTCGCCATGGGGGCCGTAGGCATACCGTCCGCCGCCATGGCCTGCGTCGACTGGCCGGGCAAGAGTACGGACCAGTCCGACAGCGCCACTCCCTACGCGGGCGCCGGCAGCCCGTCCGAGACGGCCGCCCACCACAGGTGGGAGCACCGCCAGAGGCATCACCACCGAGGTCATCACCGCAACCTCCACAAGGCGGCCACGCCCGCTCCGGTGACGTCGAAGACGCCGAGCGCCGCTCCGAGCACACCGAAGGCCACCAGGCCTGTGCAGCCGAGGCCCACCGCTTCTGCCGCCGCTCCCAGGCCCACTGCCTCCGCGACCCACGCGGCTGCGAGCACCCCCAAGGCCACCGCCACGGCGTCCGGGGTCGTCGCGCGCATCGTGCAGCTCGTCAACGCCGAGCGCGCCAAGGTCGGTTGCTCCGCCCTCACCCTGAACGCGACCCTGACCAAGGTGGCGCAGGCGCACAGCCAGGACATGGCGGCCCACCAGAACATGTCGCACACCGGCTCCGACGGGTCCGACCCCGGCCAGCGCATCACGCGTGGCGGCTACGCCTGGAGCGCCTACGGCGAGAACGTCGCCTACGGCTACGCCACACCCGAGCAGGTCATGGCGGGCTGGATGTCCAGCCCCGGTCACCGCGCCAACATCCTCAACTGCTCGTTCAAGGAGATCGGCGTCGGTCTCGCGCAGCCCAACAGCTACTGGACCCAGGACTTCGGCACCGCCCGCTAGGAGGATCCGAACGAGGCCCTGTCCCGGCCGGGGCACGGGCCCGTCAGGACTTCGGCGGTCTGATCCATCCCAGGGACCGTTCGACCGCTCGCTGCCAGTTGTCGTACTCCGCATCCCGCCGGGCGGGGTCCATGTCCGGCAGCCAGCGGGCGGCCGGGTGCCAGTTGCGGCGCAGGACCTCCAGGTCCGGCCAGTAGCCGGCGGCCAGTCCTGCGGCGTAGGCGGCGCCGAGCGAGACCGTCTCGGCGACCATGGGCCGTACCACGGGCACGTCGAGCACATCGGCCACGAACTGCATCAGCAGATTGTCCGCCGTCATGCCGCCGTCCACCTTCAGCTCCAGCAGCGCCACCGAGGAGTCGGCGTTCATCGCGTCGACCACCTCACGCGTCTGCCAGCCGGTGGCCTCCAGGACGGCGCGCGCCAGGTGCCCGCTGGTGATGTACGAGGTGAGGCCGACGATGACGCCCCGCGCGTCGCTGCGCCAGCGCGGGGCGAAAAGCCCCGAGAAGGCGGGAACGATGTAGCAGCCGCCGTTGTCCTCGACCGTCCGCGCAAGGGTCTCGATCTCCGGGGCGCTGCTGATCAGTCCCAGGCGGTCGCGGAACCACTGGACCAGCGAGCCGGTGACGGCTATCGACCCCTCCAGGGCGTAGGCGGGTGGCTGCTCGCCGATCTGGTAGGCGACGGTCGTGAGGAGCCCGTGCCGGGACCGTACGACGTCGGTGCCGGTGTTGAGCAGCAGAAAGCTGCCCGTCCCGTACGTGCACTTCGCCTCGCCCGGGGCGAAGCAGGTCTGGCCGAAGAGGGCGGCCTGCTGGTCGCCGAGGGCGGCGGTGATCCGAAGACCGGGCACCGGGGTGCGGGCCTCGCCGTAGGCCTCGGCGGAGGGCCTGATGTCGGGCAGCATCGAACGGGGCACGCCGAAGAACGCCAGCAGCTCGTCGTCCCAGGCGAGCGTGTGGATGTTCATCAGCATGGTGCGGCTGGCGTTGGTCGGGTCGGTGATGTGCAGGCCGCCGTCGGCGCCCCCGGTGAGGTTCCAGATCAGCCAGCTCTCGATGGTGCCGAACAGCACCTCACCGTCCTGTGCGCGCTGTTGCAGCCCCTTGACGTTGTCGAACAGCCAGCGGATCCGCAGCGCCGAGAAGTACGTCGACGGCGGCAGGCCGCAGCGCTCCAGGAAGAAGTCCTCCCCGGGACGCTGTCTGAGGTCCTCGACGAGCGGCGACGTGCGGGTGTCCTGCCAGACGATCGCCCGGCCCAGGGGGGTGCCCGTGCTCCGGTCCCAGAGCACCGTCGTCTCCCGCTGGTTGGCCACCCCGGCGGCGACGACCTGTTCGGCGGCGAGGTTCGCATCGGACAGGGCCTCGGGTATGACGCGCCGCAGGTTCTGCCATATCTCGACGGCGTCGTGCTCGACCCATCCAGGTCTGGGAAAGTGCTGCTGGTGCTCCCGCTGGGCGACCGACACCAGACGCCCGCCGTGGTCGAACAGGATGCATCGGGTGGAGTTGGTGCCCTGATCGATGGACATGACGTACCGCTCAACCATGAACGGGTCCTCCTTCCGACGGATCGAGAGACGGGACGCTCTACCAGCGCGCGGCGCCCAGGTCTCTGGAGATCGCCCGTGCGGCCTCACGGATCAGGGTGATCAGGTTCGGCTTGGGCCGGCCCTGGCTGTCGCAGATCCTCTCGACCGGGCCGGACAGCCCGATGGCGCCGACGACGAGGCCGCCGTGCCCGCGGATCGGCGCGGCCAGCCCGGCCTCGCCCATGCTCATTTCCTGCACCTCGACGGCCCACCCGACCTCCCTGACCTCGGCGAGCGCCTGGGTGAGCCGCTCCGGGGAGACCAGGGTGTGCCGGGTGTAGGTCTCCATCCCCGCTTCCACCGCCGCGTCGAAGGGTGCCGTCCCGTAGGCCAGCAGCACCTTGCCGAGCGAGGAGGCGTGCAGGGGCAGCAGCGCTCCCACGTCCAGGGTCTGGAGCGAGTCGTCGGGCCGGAAGACGTGGTGGACGACGAGGACCCTGCCTTCCAGAGGGGTGCCGAGGCGCACCGCTTCCCCGCTGCGGGCGGCCAGGGCGTCGGCCCAGTTGATCGAGCGCGACCGTAGCTCGTTGACATCGAGGTAGCTCGTGCCGAGGTGCAGCAGCGCGGCCCCGAGCTGGTACTTTCCGGTCGCCGCGTCCTGCTCGACGAAATCCACGTGCTGGAGAGTGCGCAGGATGCCGTGGGCGGTTCCCTTCGCCAGGCCGAGCGAGGCCGCCACCTCGCCGAGCCCGAGCCGGCGGGGTCCACCGGCGAGCAGACGCAGAATTGCCGCCGCCCGTTCGATCGACTGGACTGGGCCTGCCATGATGCGAGCCTATTACCGACATGGGCGTTTTGCTCTGCGTGCGGGCGACGTGGGGGCGGCGACGGGCAGCCGCGTTCGGCAATGCCGACCCTGGTTCATTGACCACCCCGGTGCAGCTTCCTACCGTGCTTGACAAGCCCGGCACAGGCGCCGAGGTCCCGGCGCCCGACCGGCAGCGCTCACCTCAGGAGTGAAGATGGCGGTACAGCTCAACACCCTGCTTCGGGAGGCGTACGAGGACATCTGTCCGATACCGCCCGTCGCCGGGGCCGTCTCGGCCGCCCGCCTGCGCGCGCGAGTGGTGCTCGCCGACTGGAACGTGTCCCCGGAGATCGTCGAGGACGCACTGCTGGTCGTCTCGGAACTGCTCACCAACGCGATCGTCCACGCCCTGCCCCCGGCGGTCCTGCGACTGGTCTGGGTCCGGTGCGACGGGCTCGGCATGCTGCGCGTGGAGGTCTCCGACGCGGGGCCCGCGCTCGCAGCGGGACACTCCCGCCCGGGGATCGACCCCGACGAGCACGGCCGGGGCGAGGGCATCGTCCACGCGGTGGCCGATTCGCACGGCATCCACATCCATGGCGCCGGGGTCACCCGGTGGGCCGAACTCGTGGCCGCCTGACACTCCACGCACCCTCCGAACCGTCGAGGTCCGCCGCGGAGGATTCCCAGAGGATTTCCACCGCCGCGCCGATGCCGACGAGTCCCTCCGCCGGACCGACAGGGCGGATTCCCGTCGGTCGACCGGACGCAGGCTTCCTTCCTGCCGGACCGGTCCGGCCTACTCGGGAGGAGGTCCGTTCAGGCGGCTCCCCATCCCTGGAAGGCCCTCCCCCGGTGTGCGGACGGAGCCGAGGCCTCCCGGACTGCCCAAGGCTGCGACTCCCCGGTCCGCCCCTCGGCACGGCTCCCGTCGGCCCGGCCCAGGGCGGCGGACCGCACACGGGACATCACGGACGCGGCCTCACGGCCTTCGCCGGACAGCGGTTCCGGGACGACCGGTGCGCGGACCACCGACTCGGACGTGACCGGCTCGTCCGCGCCCTGGCGGCGCAGCAGGAGCAGGGCCGCGTCGTCGTGCAGCCGGCCGCCCACGTGCGCCAGCAGTTCGTCGTGGAGCCCGGTGAGCGTACGTGCCGGATCGTCGGACACATGGCACGCCACCCGCTCGGCCAGCGGATAGAACTCACGCGCGTGATCACGGGCCTCGATGACCCCGTCGGTGTAGAGCAGCAGCTGGTCGCCCGCGGCGAAGGGCAGCCGCTGCAGGCGCGGCTCCTCGGCCAGGAGGGCCCGCAGTCCCAGGGGCGGAGCCGGGTGGTCGGACTCCACGGCCACGACGCGCCCGGAGCCGGAGATGAGCAGCGGGGGCGCGTGTCCGCAGTTGACCACCTCCAGCTCGCCCTCCTTGGCGTAGCCGGCGACCACGGCCGTGACGAAGTCGTCGGCCCCGAGGTTGCGCGCCAGGCTCCGCTCGATCCGGTCCACGACAGCGAGCAGATCGGGCTCGTCGTAGGCCGCCTCGCGGAACACGCCGAGGACGAGTGCGGCGGTCCCCACGGCCGGCAGCCCCTTGCCGCGCACGTCGCCGACGATCAGCCGGATCCCGTGCGGGGTGGGCACCAGCGCGTAGAGGTCCCCGCCGATACGGGCCTCCGCCGCCGCGGCGCTGTAGCGGACCGCCACCCGGAACGGGCCGACGGTCTCCGGTACGGGCTGGAGCAGGGCGTGCTGGGCGGCCTCCGCGACCGAGCGGACGGCCGCGAGCACCCGCTCCCGCCGGTCGCGCAGCGCGCTGGCCAGGCCGCTCGCCAGGGTGACGGCCATCAGGGCCGACAGGACGGCCGCCAGCTCGTGGCCCGGCACCCCGTGCCTGCTCCCCAGCAGCCCGCCGAGCCCGGTGGCGAGGAAACCGACGCACAGGACGCCCCGGGGCCCGTTGGTGGTGGCGGCCAGCGCGGGCCCGGCCGCCAGCAGCGGCAGCCAGATCGTCCCGGCGCCGCCGAGGACGTCGACGAACACGATCCCGGCGACGATCAGCACGGGGACACCGGCGGCCAGCTGTGCGTTCACAGTGCCGGTGAATCGGTTCCGGTACGGCTGCTTCGGCCGGTTGCCGCCGCCATGGTCTCGAGCCTGGCTCATCGTGGTCCGCAAATCCTCACCTGTACGGGATACAGCTCCCAGAATGTCCGTTTCATCCAGGAAAACGGCTCGGCGCTGCAGCCTCAAGGAGTGGGATTTCAGATAGTGAGCGAGAGGCTCCTGGTCACCCGGTCGGCGGCCGGGAGCAGTCGCTCCCGGATCTCCCGGAGCCGGTGGCGGCGCTCGACCGGCAGGGAGATGCCGAGGGAGCCGAGCGTGTCCCCGCGGTAGACGGGCACAGCGACGCACACCGTGCCGATCGCGTACTCCTCGAGATCGGTGATGGCGGGGGCCATGGGGTCGGTGTCCAGCTTCCTGAGCAGTTCCGCGAGGCTGGTGATGGTCCGCGGTGTCAGGTCGGCCAGGTGGTGCCGGGAGAGGTAGTCCCGGCGGGACTCCTCGTCCAGCTCGCGCAGCACGGACTTGCCCAGCGCGGTGGCGTGCCCGGCGTCCTCGAATCCCACCCACAGGTCGACCCGGGGTGCGCGGGGGCCGTCGACGATCTCGGCGACCCTGATCTCGCCCTCCTCGTAGAAGGTGAGGTAGATCGCGGAACCGAACTCGTCCCGCAGCGAGGCGAGCGCCGGCCGGACGCGGCTGAGCAGCACCTGCGCGCTGCCCGCGCCGTGCAGAGTCTGGAGCTTGTCACCGAGGACGAAGCCGCCGTCGGGCAGCTTGCGCACATATCCGTCGTGGACCAGGGTCCGCAGCAGGTGGTAGGCGGTGGCCAGGGGCAGCCCCGTCTCGCGTGCCAGCTGCTTGGCCGGCGCGCCGTTCGCGTGCGCGCTCACCGCCTCCAGCAGGCGGAAGGCCCGCTGGACTGACGTGATGAGCGTCGGGCCGTCGGGAGCGCCCATAGGCCCAGCGTGCCCCGGTCACCCGGCGCAGGCAAGGCGAGCCTCAGGTCGGGGTGCGGTTCCAGGGGCGGGGCCGGGGCCGGAGGCGGCTCATGGGCCGCCCTCCCGGACGCGGCGGGGGCCGCCGACTGCGGGGCGTCGGCCTCCTTCACGGCCTTCGCCTCGCTCTTCGGATGGGCATCGACCTGCCCCAGCCCGCGCACCGCCTCCGGCAGGTTCTCGGAACCAAAGACCGGAGATCGGAACCGAAGACCGGAACCGAGGAGCAGGATGATGACGATCGCCACGATCAGCAGGAGGTGCCAAGGTTCCGGGCCGTTACGCAGCATCCCGGGCACCCCTCCTCCACACCGGACAGCGGGGCACACCCGGCGCCCGACCACCCCTGCCTCACCTGCCACCTCCGCCTCGCCTGCCACCTCCGCCTCGCCTGCCACCTCCGCCTCGCCTGCCACGCTGCGCAACTGCACGACTCCGGATGGCACACACCCCCTCCTTCGTGGCGGCCGCGGGCGCACCGCCTGCCGACGGGTGCCCACCCGGTGCAGGCGTCGTGCACACCCCGTCTTCGATAAAGTGATCTTGTAACACCACCCCTGCGTCCGCTCTGTCGGTCATCGGGTGGCACGGCGCAGCTGGTCGTCGAGAGCGAAGGGACGCACGTGGGACTGCTTCTGGCGGACCGCTACCACTTGGACGAGCCGCTGGGACGCGGCGCCATGGGTGAGGTGTGGCGGGCCACGGACCGCACCCTGGACCGTCCGGTGGCGGTGAAACTCCTGCGCACCGATGAGGCGGCGGACACCGAGCGCTTCCGGCTGGAGGCCCAGACGGCGGGCCGTCTGCACCACCCCCACGTGGTGGGCGTGTACGACTTCGGCTCCCACGGCGGCCGGCTCTACCTGGTCATGGAGCTCATCGAAGGCTGGACCCTGGCCCAGGAACGTTCCCTGCGCGGCACCCTGCCCCCGCACGAGGCGGCGGCCGTCGGGGCACAGATGGCGGCGGGGCTGTCCGCCGCACACGCCCAGGGCGTGGTCCACCGGGACATCAAACCGGCCAACGTGATGCTGACCCCCGACCGCACCGCGAAGATCACGGACTTCGGCATCGCACGTTTCGCCGACGATGCCGCCGGCGCTCTCACGGCCACCGGGAAGGTCGTCGGCACCGCCGACTACCTGGCTCCCGAACGCGCCCTGGGACGCCCCGCGCAGCCCGCCTCGGACGTCTACTCGCTCGGCTGCGTGCTGTACGAACTGCTCACCGGCCGACCGCCGTTCCTCGGTGCCACCCCCCTGGCGGTGGTGCAGCAGCAGGTCGACGCCGCACCCGTCCCGCCCTCGCGGCTGCGCGCCGGGATACCGGACTCCCTGGCCGACTACGTCGTCGACATGCTGGCCAAGGACCCCGCACGGCGCCCCACGGCGGAACAGGCAGCGGCCTGGCTGGCCGGGACCCGCCATGAGCACCCGCCGCAGGACGCCCCGCCCCCGCCGGCCGCGCCGCCTGCTCCGCGCGCCCACCGGGCCGCGGGGAGCACGCAGGCCGCGGGGAGCACGCGGGCCGCTCGCTCCCGGAGAAGGAACCGCAGCCGTGCCACGCAGGCCGTCTTGGGCGGGGCGGGCGTGCTGCTGTTCGCGGCTGCAGCGGCCGTCGGCGCAAACCTCGGCTCCTCCGACGGCACACCGTCCTCGCCCGCGCCTTCCGGTCCTTCCGGCTCGGCCTCCGTCGGCGGAACCCCGCTGTCCGACACGCCCTCGGCGGACGTCCCTTCCGCACCGGCGGAGCGCCGCGAGGGCGCCGAGGCGGAGCGGCACGCCGAGGAGCACCACCGGCAGGGCGCGGAGAGACGGCACGGCAGACACGAAGAGGGCTGAGGTCCCGGTCCCCTCGTCGTCGCGCCCGCAGGACGGCCACGGGTGTTCATTTGCGTCCTGCACCCCCATCATGTGGCCACCGCCCCACCTGACGAGACGCCAGGAGGACCAGTGGTACGCCTGCATGCCCGAGCTTTGCTGGGCACGCTCGCCCTGCTGCTCGGCCCGGTCGCGCCCGCCGCGGCCGCAACCCGGGGGCAGGATGCGAGCACCGCGGTCACGCCGGTGGTCCTCGTCCACGGCTACAACGCGGACCCCGGTGTGTGGGGCTCGTTGCGGACCGACCTGGTGGCGTCCGGATACCCCGAAGAGGACGTGTTCGCCTGGGGCTACGACACCAGCCAGTCCGTCAACGAGACCCTCTCCGGCCGCTTCGCCGCGTACGTCGACCAGGTCCTGGCCCGCACCGGTGCCCACAGGGTCGACATCGTGGCCCACTCCTTCGGCAGCTCCGGTGCGCGGGCGGGCGGCCGTCCGTGAGGCGGTGGCCGGGATGTTCGCGCTCGTCCCGGACCTGGCCTTCGAGTTCGTCTCGCTGCGCACCGGCGAGGAGTTCTGGGTCGTCCAGTGGAAGCTGACCGGGACGACCGTGACCGCCGCCGCGGTGGACGTCGATCTCGCCGACTTCGTCGTGGTCGACGGCGGAGCGGTGAAGAAGAAGCACTCCTACGTGGACGGGGTGGCGATGCAGGCCGCTCTCGCGTCACCCGAGGCGGCCGGGGCCGAGGCTCACTGAGGGGCGCGGGGCGGCACCGCGCGCAAGGGCCGCGCCGCCCTCCCCCTTCCCCGGACCGCTCCACCCCTCCCCCACTACGGGCGTCGGATTCCAAAGGCCCGTGAACGCAACGGAGTTGGGGCGGACCGCCGACAGCACAGCGGTCCGCCGTCGGCCACCACGCCCGGCTCCGCGGCCGGGTCCCGGCGGACTCGCCGATAATCTCGGTGGACACTTCTGCATAAGTGGCCGCGGGCCTATGGTGAGCCGTCACTTCTGTCTGCGGTGAGGGGAACTGATGGTGTTCAGAGCCAGGATCCTCCGGTACGTCGCCGTCTGTGCGGCAGCCCTCCTGCCCTGCGTCGGACTCGCCGCCACGGCGTCCGCCGACACCGCTCCGGCCGCCCCGAACCCGGTGGCCACCCGGCTCGACGCCTACTGGACCCCGGGCCGCATGGCCTCCGCCCTGCCCGCCGACACCACGAAGGGGACCGAGTCCGGCCCGACGGCGCCCGCCGCCTCTCCCGCGGTGGACGGGCCCCTGCCGGGCGAGTACATCCCGCCGAGCCGGAGCTTCGACGGGATCCCGCAGGCCGGCACCTTCTTCTGGACCGACGCCACCGGCACCGGTCGCACGTGCAGCGGCTCCGTCGTCCGCAGCCCCGGCCGCGACCTCGTGCTCAGCGCCGGGCACTGCCTCCAGGGCTACGCCGGTACGTCCCCGCGCCGCCATCTCGGATTCGTCCCGCAGTACCACGACGCCCTCAAGCCCTTCGGGATCTTCCCGGTCCGGACCAACGGCGTGTATGTGTCCCAGCAGTACTACGACCTCGGCGAGCACGCGGGAGCCGAGTACGACTTCGCCTTCGCGGTCACCGAACCCAACCAGGACGGAACTCGGCTGCAGGACGCGGCCGGTGGGGTCCAGCTGCTCACCGGCACGGGCTACTACCACGCGCCCGTACGGATGATCGGCTATCCGGGCGGGGCGGAGAAGCCGCTGGAGTGCTGGAGCTGGACCACCAAGTGGCTCAGCGACGACTCCGCCGACCCGGGGACGTTCCCGCGTATCGCCTGCGACGCGTTCGTGGGCGGGACCAGCGGCGGCCCCATGCTCGTGCCGTGGCCGGGCGGCTGGGCCGTCGTCGGAGTGATCGGCGGCTACCACACCGGCGGCAACACGCCGCAGGTCTCCTACAGCGCCTACTTCGGCGCCGCCACCCAGGCCCTGTACCGTGCCGCGGTCACCGGCGCGCCGCCTGCGGGACCGAACACCGCCGCGGGTTCGTAGGCAGGGCGGCGAGGACCGAGCGGCGTGGCTTGCGGGCGGGCTCACCGCTTCAGGGCGTAGAAGTGCATCGGCGAGTTCGGCTCGAACCCGATGTGGGGGTACACGGGTGCCCCTGCCGCGGTCGCGTGCAGGGTGGCGCGGGGCAGGCCGGTGGCCAGGGAGCCCTCGTGCAGAGCCTTTCGTGTCACCGCCTCTCCGTAGCCCCTGCGCTCCCATTCGGGGGCGGTGGCGACGAGCACGACGAACAGACGGCCTTCTGCTTCCACCGTTGCGGCGCACGTCACCGGGACGCCGTCCCGTACCCCCAGGTAGGCATGTACCCCCTCCTTCCACAGCGTGGACCCGAGGAGCCCGTCGCGGCCGTCCTCCAGCGGGAGTCCGTAGGCGCGCGAGTTCAGGTCGGCGTACGCCTGCAGCTGTTCCTCCGTGGCGACCCGCACGAACGTCAGATCCGGGTGGGACGGCTCGGGGACGGGGAGGAGGTCTCCGGCCATGCCGACGCCGGGAAAGGCGTACGCGAGGCCCGCCTTCTCCGCCGCCGTCCGCGCTCCAGCGCGTGCCTCGTCGCCGAGGAGGTCCTCGAAGACCCACAGGAAACCAGGATGCCTCTTCGAGCGCATGATGTCCGCCGCCTGGCTCATCCGCTCTCCGAGGATGGCCGTGTCCCTGCCGACCTCTGTCAAGGTGATGCAGTTCCAGAAGGGGAAGCGGCAGTCGGCCCAGCGGACGGCGATACCCGGCAGTTCCCGCACGTCGGCGTCCGCATCACGGTCGAGGACCATGGCGCGCCAGACCCCGGTGAGCTGCTCCATCGGTTCGATCGACTCCGTGCGACGCGTCATCAGATCCTCTTGCGCGGTGGATTTACGGAAGGGACCTTCGCAGGCCCTCCGATCGGCAAACATGCATGGCAGAAGGCCCTTCTGCCCCGTGTCGTCCGCTTGCAGCCGTTTCGTGCAAGGAGATACCCGACCCAGCCCTCGCCCTCGACGGCCTCCGCGGCCGCGGCCCGGAGCTGCTGGGCGAAGCCTCGGACGGTGACGTCCGGGCCGACGCCGTCGCCCGGGCGGAGGCCGGGGACCGGGAGGTGATCACTTCCGGACACGGCGGTGGCCGGTCTCCGTCCCCGCCCTGCCGAGGCCCGGATGCCGGAGGACGACACCGACAAGATTCACCGGCGGACCCTGGCACAAGTCGCCACGGCACCGGGCGGGTTGTCCGGGCAGGATGAGGACCAGGCGCACCGGGAACAGGACCCCGGCAGCGACGGCCCTGCCCCGCTCGGCCGGGTCATGGCCCCGCAACAGCGCCCCGGCGTCGGCATCCCCTGCGACGCCACCGGATCGCCGGCCCTCGTCGGCGACCGGCGACGCACCCGGCACCCCTCGCCCACGCGGCGCGGACCACTGCCCAGCACGAAGGAGCGCGATGACCCTCCGCGAGATCAAGCCCGGCGGCCGCGGCTATCTCTACGTCAACTCCCACCCCGAGGGCTGCGCGGCCGTCGTCGACGACCTGTGGCAGCGCACCCCCGCCTCCAGCGCCTCGCCGATCGCGCCGGGGGACGTGGCCCTGATCGTCGGCTCCAGCGCCGGCTACGGCCTGGCCACCACCGTCGCCGCACTGCGCACCTACCGGATGCGCGGCCTCGCCATCGCCTTCGAGACCCCCGAGACCGAGCGCCGCACGGCCACCGCCGGGTGGTACCGCACCGCCCGCACAGCCGAACTCGCCGGACCGGACGCCGACTTCGCCTTCCTGAACGCCGACGCGTTCTCCACCGCGGCCAAGGACCAGGCCCTGGACCACCTCGCCGCCCGCTACGGCAGGGTCGACCACCTCATCTACAGCGTGGCCGCCCCGCGCCGCACCGATCCTGCCACCGGCGAGGTCCACCACTCGGTGATCAAACCCCTAGGATCCGCCTACCGGGCCAAGACCCTGCAGTTCGAGGGCGATGCCCCGCTCGTCGGCTCCCTGGAACTCGAACCCGCCGTCGACGCCGAGCGCAACGCGACCGTGCAGGTCATGGGCGGCGCCGACTGGCGCCTGTGGATCGACGCGCTGGCCGACCGCGGCCTGATCCACGAGGGCTTCCACACCGTCGCACTCTCCTATGTCGGCTCCGACCTGACCGCGCCCATCTACCGGTCCGGAACCATCGGCACCGCCAAGCAGCACCTGGAGGACACCGCACGCGGCCTCCAGCAGGACCTGGCCCCGCTCGGCGGGCAGGCCCACACCGCCGTCGCGGGCGCGGCCGTCACCCAGGCCTCCACCGCCATCCCCTCCATCGCCCTCTACACGAGCATCCTCCACGCCGTCCTCGGTGACGGCTTCCGGAGCACCGCCCAGCAGGCGAGTGCCCTGTGGCAGCAGCTCACCGGCGCGGCACCGCTCCAGCTCGACGAGCAGCAGCGGATCCGCCTCGACGGATGGGAGCTGGACGACAAGGTCCAGGACGCCGTCCGCGAACGCTGGACCGGCGTGACCACCGGCACCCTCGCCGAACTCGCGGACACCACCTGGTTCCGGACCCAGGTCGGCCGGCTCTACGGCTGGAATGTTCCCGGGATCGACTACAGCGCCCCGGCCCAGACCACGGTCCCCTGGCCTGCGACGATCCGGTAGTGCTCCTCGGCAGCCCGTCGTGCAGCCCGTCGTCAGCACGGGGACACCGCCTGCGCACCGGTGAACACCGGCCGGAGAAGGACGTCCGGGTCGGACGCAGACGCAGGCCGGGCAGCCGGCGCATCACGCGGACGAACCGCCCGTGCCGCGGCCGGCCGGCCCGGCTGCCGTGTAGGCGTCGAGCGTGCGACGGGCCGTCCATCCCTGTGCCTGGGCCCTGGACACGTCGAGGACGACGGAGTTGGCCAGTTGGTCCACGGCGTAGCGGGTGAGCAGTGGCTCCGTGTGCGGACGCAGCCGGGCCAGGGTCTGGGCAGCGCCCGCCGCAGTGCGGGCGAGCCCCGGCGGGATGTGGCCGATCCGTGCCCGGACGCCGTGGGCGCGCAGAACGGTCCGGAGCGCCTCGTCGCGTTCGTACGGCGTCGGGTCGGCGATGTTGTAGGCGCCCGGCGGCCAGTCGGCCGCGGCGAGGCAGGCGTCGGTGAGGTTCTCGACGGCCGTCAGGCTGAGCAGGACGCTGCCTCCCGGCAGCAGGAGCCGGCCGCGGCGGACCCGGGACAGCAGCCGGGGCACCAGGTGCGGGTCCCCGGGGCCGTAGACCGCGCGGGGACGCAGCACCACGGCGCCGGCGGCGAGTGCCAGCGCCTCGCCCGCGGCCTTGGTGCGGCCGTACGCGTTCAACTGGCCGCGCACCGGATGGTCCTCGGTGATCCGGGAACGGCCGGGCCCGGGCGCGTAGACGCTGGCGCTGCTCACCCACACCACCGGGCGGCCCGCGGCCGCGTCGAGGAGCCGCGCCGTGCCGTCGACGTTGACGGCACGCATCACGGCTTCGCCCGCAGAGCCGGGTACCGGGTCGCCGACCGCGGCCGCGCAGTGCACGACGAGGTCGGCCCCCGTCAGGTCCGGCACCTCGCGTGCGGCGTCCCAGCGGATGTGCCGCCCGGCCGGGCCGGGCCGGCGCCCGACACACAGGACGTCGGCGCCACGGGCGGCAGCAGCGGCGGCCACGTGGGATCCGCAGAAGCCGCTCGCCCCGGTGACGGCGATCGTGGTCATCGGCCCTCCCGGGGCTTCAGGCCGCCTGCCGCCCGGACGGTGAGGGAGCGCCAGCCGGGCAGGGCCGCGCCCCGGTCGACGCGGGCGCGCACGACGGTGGGACGGTGAGGGGCGAGCGCGGCGAGGGTGTCGTCGAGCTGAGCGCGGGCCAGCCGTGCGCCGGGGCAGGCGTGGGTGCCTGCGCCGAAGACGAGCTGGGCCACGGCGGGCGGGGCCGGTCGGCGGGCGTTCGGGGGCTCGTTGTGGGCCCGTGCGGCGTGCCGTGCCACCAGGATCAGGCGGTCCCCGGCCCGTACGGGACATCCGTCGAGGTCGGCGTCGGCGGCCGCCACACGCGGCAGCAGCGGCGAGGGGGCGATCACCCGCAGCAGTTCGCCCACCAGGGTCGGCCGCAGCCGGTCGTCGGCCGCCTCGTCCCACAGCCTCGCGTCGGCGCACCAGGCGACGGCGCGGGGCAGGGCGGCAACGGTGGTGTTGACGGCGGCGACCGCGAGCATCGCCCGCAGGGCGGTCTCCTCGGCCCCGTCGGGAGCGGCCGGGGCGAGCATCGCCTCCAACCGGGCCGCCGCCGTGGCCGCCGCCCGGGCGGAGCCGGGCAGCCGGGGCCAGGGCAGGTGGTCGCGCACGGTGGCTGCCGCCGCGCGGGCCGCCGCGTCGGCGAGGCCCTCCGGGTCCCCGGCGCTGTCCAGCAGCGCGCGGACCGTCGCTCCGGCCAGTTCCCGGGCCACCGGCACGAGGTCGACGGTGTGGCCCGCGCCGAGCGGTTCGAGGCGGCGGTCGAGGACCTCGCGCCACACCGGGCGCAGCCGCTCCACCCCGGCCGCGCCGAGATCCTCGGCGACCGCGCGCCGGGTGGCGTGGTGACCGGCGCCTTCCTGGTCGAAGAGCGTCCCGCCGGTGGACAGTTCCCTGGCCGCGCCGCCGGTGGTTCCGGCCGCGGTGCGGTCCAGCGGGATGCGGGTGAGGGCACGCCGGTACGGGTCGGTGCCGTGCACCAGCACCGCACCGCCGATCCTTGTCACGGCCCGGCGGCGGGTGGCGGCGAGGAGAGCGAACAGCAGGGGATGCGACCGGGTGTACACGCACCGGTCGCGACGGCGTGCCGCGCGCACGGTGGACGCGGTGGGGCGGGGGAAGGCCGAGGGCATGGGGGAACCGGAGAGCGCCGAGGGCGTGGTGGGGCCGGCGAAGGGCGAGGGCGTGGCGCGGCCGGAGGAGACCCAAGGCGTGGTGCAGCCGGAAGAGACCGACGGCGTGGTACGGCCAGGAACGGCCGGCTTCGCGATGGGTCCGGGCACGGCCGGCCTCACAGTCGGGCCAGGCACGGCCGACCTCA
Source organism: Streptomyces sp. NPDC007971 (assembly GCF_042958635.1). Lineage (NCBI taxonomy): Bacteria > Bacillati > Actinomycetota > Actinomycetes > Kitasatosporales > Streptomycetaceae > Streptomyces > Streptomyces sp. NPDC007971. The sequence continues at coordinate 150,263 of NZ_JBIBJK010000023.1, read as the reverse complement.
CGGTAGGACCGGGCACGGCCGGCCTCACAGTCGGGCCAGGCACGGCCGGGCTCACGGTGGGGCCGGGGAAAGCCGGCGGCACCGTAGGACCCGAGAGAGCCGGTGGCACGGTGGGGTCCGGGACGGACGCGGAGTCGGTGGGCGTGCTCATCGGACGTGTACCTCCGTCACGTCGGCGGGGCGGTAACGGCGGTCCCAGCACCACAGCAGGGTTCTGCGGACGCCCCAGGCCCGCAGGCGGCGCAGGCCGATGCGGACCTCTTCGTTGTAGGCCTGCACCACGGCCCACAGCGGCACGCCGGCCGACGCGGTCATCGTCGCCTCCCGCCGGCGACGCGGCCGTCGGCGAGCCGGGCGGTACCGAGACTGCCAGTGGCAAGCCGGGCGGTGGCAAGCCGGGCCGTGGCGGCGCGATCGGGCTTCAAGGAGCGTCCGGACAGCGGGATGTCGGCCAGCAGCACCGCATCCGGCCGGGCGGACCCCATCCGTTCCAGCGGGGCGGCCAGAGCGGCCCGCAGCGCGTCCCGGTCGGCCCGCGGGCCCGGCTGTACGACGGCGACCAGGCGCTCGTCGCCGTCACCTGCGGGAACGCCGACCAGCAGGGCCAGTTCGGCGCCGGGTACGTGCAGCGCGGGCTCGTACAGCCCCGGGTAGATGTTCTCCGCGTGCCGCAACACCATGTCCTTGTGGCGCCCTTCCAGCACGATCCGGCCGCCGTCGAGGCGGGCCCGGTCACCGGTGGAAACCCACGGGTCCGGGTCCTCGCCCAGGTAGCGGTCGCGCGCTGCCGGGCCGCCGAGCAGCAGTTCGCCGGACGCGTCCGTCTCGGCCAGCACGCCGGGAAGGGGAGCGCCGACCAGATCGCCCTCCCCCCTGAAGGCGGCCTTCTCGGCCTGCTCGACCGCCGCGGCGGGGAACAGCTCCGTCAGGGCGTAGACGCCCCAGGCCTCCTCGGCCCCCGCCTGCTTGACGCGGGTGAGCAGGCCGGCACTGGCCGGAGCCGAGCCCGTCCACACCCGTCCCGTGAAGCGGGCGCCCTGCGCCAGCGCGAGCCGGAGCTGGGGCGGCGTCAGGTAGATGGCCTGTGCGTCGAGTCGGCCCAGCTGCCGCGCGAGGACGCGCGGGGAGCGGGAGGGCAGCGCGACCGGGGCACCACTGGCGAGGGACGGCACGAGGACGAAGAAGGTACCGCCGAGGACCGGCCGCCCGGCCTCGGGCCGGACGAGTCCGGCCACGGCGGCCATACCGGCGGCGACCGAGGACCGGGTGTGCACCACCGCGCGGGGGTGCGCCGTGGTGCCCGAGGTGAACACGATGACCGCGTCGCCGTCCTCGTCGACCGGGCGCGGCAGGATCACCGCCCGGACGTCGGCGTCCAGGGCGGGGGCGCAGCCGGGCAGCCGGGGTCCGACGGTGGCCACCGGACCGAGTTCGGCAAGGTCCGGCAGGGCCAGCCGGGCGCGGCGGGCGAACGGCCGGGCCCATCCGGCGACGGCCTGGGCAGCGGCATCGGCGAGGACGGCGTCGGGCCGGGCCAGGGCGAGCCGGGCGCGCAGTACGTCCGGTCCGGCGCCGGGATCGAGTACCGCGACCCGTGCGCCGAGCCGGTGTACGGCGAGCATCACCGCGAGGGCCCGGGGCCCGGGCCGTACGGCGACACCGACGGTGCTGCCCCGTCCGATGCCCCGTGTGTGCAGGGCGGCGGCGTAGCGGTCGGCGAGTGCGGCCAGGTCCCCGCACGTGGCCCTGGTGCGTACGGCTCCGGTCCGGGTGGTGCCGAGGAGTGCGGGCCGCTCGGGGCATGTGCGGAGCGCGCGGGTGAGGAGATCGAGCATCAGCGGGGGTCCTCCCCGTGGCGGCCGGGACCCCTGTCGAGGTACCAGCGGGCGGTGCCGAGCAGGCCGTAGGTGCGCAGGCGGCGGGTGGAGTTCTCCACGACCATGGCGCGGGCGTGGACGACGGCGGTGGTGCGGCGGCGCACCCGGTTCAGGAAGAGCCGGTCGGTGGGGGAAGGCCGGCGCGGCATCCCGCCCACGGCCTCGTAGAGGGCGGCGGTGATGGCCATGTTGTTGCCCGCGTGCATCCGGTAGGGGGCGAGATAGCCGTGGCGCCGCCGGTGGGCGGGGCGTACCCGGCCGAAGAACGCGGCGACGCGCACCAGCGCGCGGAAGGCGGCCCGCCCGAGCGGGCCGTGCTCGTCGCGTCGTGCGTCGATGCGCCCGCAGACCATGCCTGCCCCGTGGCGCAGGGCGTCGCGGGCACCGACCGTCCAGCCGGGGCGCGGCAGGCAGTCGGCGTCGGTCCGGGCCAGCAGCGTCGCACCGTTGCGAATGGCGTACCGGAAGCCGGTGTCCACCGCGCAGCCCACACCCTTCTGCGGCTCGCTGAGGACATGGACCGGGAAGGGAGCCCAGCGGGCGAAGTCGTGTGCGAGGGCCGCGGTGCCGTCGGTCGAGGCGTTGTCGACCACCACGAGTGTGAAGTCCAGGTCGCGCTGGCCCGCGAGTGCGTCCAGCGTGGCGCCGATCCGCGCGGCCTCCTGGTACGCGGGCACCACCACCCACAGGCCGCTCACGCCTTCTCCCACACCATCGTCATGATGCTCACGCCGCCGCCCAGACCGACGAAGAGCACCCGGTCGCCGGGATACAAGCCCTCGTGGACGAGGTCGAGCTGCACACCCAACGTGGCACTGGCCATGTTGCCCAGCTCGGGGACCGTGACGACGAGCCTTTCCCGGGGAACGCCGGTGAGCTCCACGAAGCGCTCCAGGTAGGGCAGGGTGACCTGGTGCACGAGGATGTGCCGGAAGTCGGTCCACGCCAGCCCGGTGCGCTGCCGCATCCGGTCGAGCACCGACGTGCCGACCTTCTCGAACACCTCGCGCAGTTCCTTCCCGTCGCCGCGGAAGTAGGTGTGTTCGTCCCCGCGGGGGTGCCGCGAACCGCCGCCGAAGATGCCCCCGACCGACCAGTGCTCCGAATGCGTCTCGGTGTCCACGTCGAGAATGCCGCCCCGGTCCACCGCCTCCAGCACGACCGCGGCGCCCGCGTCGCCGAAGGTGTAGCCCGCGAAGCCGTCCCGGAGCCGGGCGGGGCTGGAGGGGGCGCGCTGCACCGCCCGGCTCGGGGTCTCCCCGGTGACCACCAGGGCGCGGCGGGCCCGGCCGGCCAGGATCATCGCCCGTGCCGTGTCGATGCCGTTGACGAAGCTGTTGCACGCGTTGGTGACGTCCAGCGCATGGGCCCGGGAGCCGAGTTCGGCCTGGACGATGTGCGCGGTCGCCGGTTCGGCCACGTCCCGCGTCGCGGAGGCGAACACCAGCAGGTCCACGTCGTACGGGGCGAGCCCGGCCCGGGACAACGCCGTGCACGCCGCCCGCACCGCGAGCGTCGAGGCGTACTCGCCCTCCGGCACCGCCCGGCGCGAGACGATGCCGGTGACCCGTTCGAGCGTCCGTGCCGGCAGTCGCAGCCCCGATGCCGCGGTGATCTGCTCCTGCAACTGCCGGGAGGTCACTTCGGGTTCCGGCAGGCTGGAGGCTACGGCCGTGATGCCCGCCCGGAGCAAGGGGCCCTCGGCAGGATGGTCTATGTGCATGGGGCCGACGTTACGAGCGGATCCGGACTGCCTGCCTGAGCACGCGTACTCAACCGCCGTGGGTACCCGGCCGCTGGGAAGGGCGGCGGCCGGAGCACGTGCGCCCGAGGGGAGCTGACGCGTGCATCCGACGGGAGGTGGCGCGTACGCCCGACGAGGTGTGACACGTGGGTCCGACGGCGTGCGACGCCCGCGTCCGACAGGGTGGGAAGCAGGCGACTGACGGGATGTCACCCGTCCGCCCGACAGGAGGTGATGCGTGCTTCCGACGGGGTGTGACGCCTGCGTCCCGACAAGGTGGGATGCATGCGCCTGAAGGAAGGTGACATGCGGTGGGCAGGTAAATCCCTGGCCGGTCGATCACCGTGGCGTACGCTGGGCGCGCCGACGCGGGGTGGAGCAGCTCGGTAGCTCGCTGGGCTCATAACCCAGAGGTCGCGTGGTTCAAATCCCGCCCCCGCTACCGAACGCCGGCCCTTCGACCTCAGGTCGAGGGGCCGGCGCCCTGTGCATCGTGGTGTCACGAGCCGACCGGAGCCGCGTCACGTGCTGTGCATCCGCCGGCCGGCCGTATGGGACGGGCATGCGGGTCACCGGGTCGCGGTGGATCGGAGTTGCCCGGGCCGCCCGAGACCGCACCCAAATGTATGCACCTGCCATCGATTTCTCAACGTACGGCAACAACCGTGCAACACACGGGTGTTGGGAGTCACGGCTTGGCCAACCCCTTTCCGGGCGTTGGCCACATGTTCATCGTCGCCCCCTGATGCCGCGCGTCGCCCTGGGCGGAGAGTGATCGACGGTCCGCCTTTTCGCCGGGCCGGCCGTCACTCCGGTGAGCTTCTCTCCCTCCAGAAGGGGCAACCATGGCCGAGTTGACACGCCGTAGACTTCTGAGTTCGGCCGCGGGCGCGCTGGGCGGCGCCGCGGCGCTCTCCCTCCTCCCGCCGAGCGTCCAGAAAGCCGTCGCCGCCGGAGCCCCCGAGGGCGGCTCGCTGCGCGACATCGAGCACGTCGTCATGCTGATGCAGGAGAACCGGTCGTTCGACCACTACTTCGGCACCCTTTCGGGCGTCCGGGGCTTCAGTGACCCGGACGCTCTCAGGCTGGACAACGGGCGTTCGGTCTTCTACCAGCCCGACGCCGTGAACCCGAGGGGCTATCTGCTCCCCTTCCATCTCGACACCCACACGTCGAGCGCCCAGGCCATCCCGTCCACCAGCCACGCATGGTCCGTGCAGCACCAGGCCTGGCACGGCGGCAGGATGGACCAGTGGCTGCCCGCCCACCGCAAGGCCGACGGCGTCAACGGCCCCTATGTGATGGGCTACTACACGCGCGAGGACATCCCGTTCCAGTTCGCGCTCGCCGAGACCTTCACCGTCTGCGACAACTACTACTGCTCGGTGTTCGGCCCCACCTGGCCCAACCGCCTGATGTGGATGACCGGTTCGATCGACCCGGGCGGCACCCGGGGCGGTCCCGTCATCAGCAACGCCGCGCCGAGACCGTACCGGTGGACGACGTACGCCGAACGGCTCCAGGCGGCCGGCGTCAGCTGGAAGGTGTACCAGCAGGACGACGACTACGGCTGCAACATGCTCGAACAGTTCGCCACGTTCAGGAACGCGCGGCCCGGCTCCGACCTGTACGAGCGAGGCGTGCACCCGCAGCCCGAGGGAACCTTCGAGGACGACGCCCGGGGCGACCGTCTCCCGGCGGTGAGCTGGATCATGCCGACGAGTTACCAGTCGGAGCACCCCGACTACCTCCCGGCGGCAGGTGCCGACTTCGTGGCCTCGAAGATCGAGGCGATCGCGTCGAACCCCGAGGTGTGGCGCAAGACGGCCTTCATCCTCAACTACGACGAGAACGACGGGCTGTTCGACCACGTGCCCCCGCCGACCGCACCGCAGGGTACGCCGGACGAGTACATCCAGGGTCTGCCGATCGGCGGCGGTTTCCGGGTGCCGGCGATCATCATCTCGCCCTGGACCGTGGGCGGTTGGGTCGCGTCCGAGGCCTTCGACCACACGTCCGCCCTGCAGTTCCTGGAGCGGTTCACCGGGGTGAAGGAACCGAACATCAGCAACTGGCGGCGTGCCACCTTCGGTGACCTCACGACCGCCTTCCGCTTCAGCGACGCCCGCCCCGGCCCGCCCGGGCTCCCCGACGACACGGCGGAGCAGCTGGAGAAGGCCAAGGAGGAGGTGGCGACGCTGCCGAAGCCGACGCTCCCCGGAGCGGACCAGACCTTCCCGCATCAGGAGCCGGGCAGCCGTCCGCACGTGTGACACACCCGAGGGCCCGGACCGCGCGTGTCCGGGCCCTCACCGCCGCGGACCCGGCCGGCCCGGCGTCCTGGCGCAGAGGGCCGTCGCCGACGGTGTCCCCGTGTCGTCCACAACGTCCCGGGGGACGACGAGCGCCTCATCGACGCCCACGTGGAAGCCGGAGTCGCGCGGCTGCCGCTCTTCACCACTCGTCATCGACGAGCTGCCGGCATCCCGCGTCCTCGCCGGGCTGGACGACCTGGCACGGCTGATCGAGCGCCATCCCGACCGAAGACGCAGGTCGGCGGTGGTCCACCGACGCTCCGCGGGCGTGGCACCGCCGGGCACATGCAAAGCGGCGGCATCTGGTGCAGGCTGGCAGTGGAGTGAACGGGCTCCTGGACGCGCCGCTGACCCGTAGGGCTGCCTGTCCGGTCGGCGCGATGGGGCCCGGCGCGTTGGGGCCGCGGCGGGCAGCCGCGGGAGCACGGGTGCATCCCTTGTGGCCCGCTGTCTGCCGGGTACGCGACCGGCTCCGGTGCCCACCGAGTGGGGCAGTCACCAGCAGGAGGGAAGCGCGATGGAGATCAAGGGATCGATCGCCCTGGTGACGGGGGCCAACCGGGGCATCGGCCGCGCGTTCGCCCGCGCGCTGATCGACCGCGGAGCGGCCAAGGTCTACGCCGCTGTCCGCGATCCTGCGACCGTGAGCGAACAGGACCTCACCACGGTGCGTCTGGACGTCACCGAGCCCGCGGAGGTTGCCGCGGCGGCTGCCGCCGCGCAGGACGTCACCATTGTGATCAACAACGCCGCTGTGGGCGGTTTCGACACCAAGCTCCTGACGGGCTCCTTCGACAGCGCGCGCGAGGCGATGGACGTCAACTACTTCGGTACCTGGGCGGTCTCCCGTGCCTTCGCCCCCGTCCTGGCCCGCAACGGCGGCGGCGCACTGGTGAACATGCTGTCGGCCGCCTCCTGGGCCGCACGGCCGGAGTACCCCGGCTATGCGGCCTCCAAGGCAGCCCAGTGGTCGTTGACGGGCGCGCTGCGGCAGGCCCTGCGCGACCAGGGGACGCTCGTGGTCGGGGTCCACGCCAGTTTCGTGGAGACGGATCTGAGCTCCTTCACCGACGCACCGAAGATCAGCGCGGCCGATGTCGCGGAGCAGACCCTGGAGGCTCTGGAGAACGACCGCGTCGAGGTCCTGGCCGACGAGCGGACCAGGCAGGTCAAACAGGCCTTGTCGCAGCCGCCCGAAGAGTGAGGGGCGGCCTGCCCCGTGCTGACGGGACAAGCCGGCCATGAGCGGATGATCGACCGGTTCCCCCGGTGACCTCCCGATCGTTCCGGGTACCGCCGAAGAGCCGGTGGACCACCCCCACCCCGGCAGGAGCCTCCGGGCCGCCCCGGCTAAGGAGGATTCATGAGTGTCGAGTCACCGGCGGCGTACAACCCCCGCGCACCGGCCCTGCTCGGACAGACCCTCGTCGTCATCGGCGGGAGCGCGGGCATCGGGCTGGCGACCGCCAAGCATGCGCGCGCCGAGGGTGCGCGGGCGATTCTCACCGGACGGGACCCCGAACGTCTGCGCACAGCGGCCACGGAGGCCGACGCGCTCAGCACCGCCGCGTTCGACGCCAACGAGCCGGAACAGCTGGAGGAGTTCTTCGGGCAGCTGCCCGGGCCGGTCGACCACGTGATGGTCACGGCCGGACAGCCGTCCTACGGGCGCCTGCTGGACATGGACTCCGACCAGGCGCGCCGGGCGATCAGCGGGCACATGGTGCTGGCGCTGGAGGTCGCGCGCCATGCGGCCGACGCGGTACGGCCGGGCGGCACGCTGCTGCTCCTGGGTGGCACGGGCGCCCGGCGGGTCCGTGCCGGCCTCGGGATCGCTCCCGCGACCACCGCGGCGATGCCCGCACTGACCGCCGGTCTCGCGCTCGAACTCGCGCCGGTCCGGGTCAACCTGATCGCCGCCGGCTTCGTGGACACGCCGTTGTCGGCCAGGCTTCTCGGTGACGAACTCGACGCCCGTCGCGAGGAACTGCGCTCCACACTCCCGATCGGCCGCGTCGTCGGACCGGCCGACGTCGCCGCACTCGCGGTTCACCTCATGACCAACACGGCACTCACGGGCGCGACGTACGACATCGACGGCGGCCAGCAACTGGTCGGCTGAGAGCCGCGGCATCCTGGACTCCGCGGGACGGCCGGGCACTTGGGCCGGCAGGTCGGCGCCTTCGGAAGGACGAAGTCAGCTGGCCCATCGACGAAGGTCCTCGGCGATCGAGGCACGGACGGCCAGCAGTTCCGTGTCGACCGCCCGGGCCTCCCCGAGCAGTGGTTCGGCGTGTGGTCCCCGGTCACGCCGTCCGGTTGAGCCAGGTCGTTTCCGGGGGACCCGGCACCCAGGGCTTGCTGCGGGCTCCCGCACGAACTCGTGCGTCGGCTCCTGTGCGCCTGCGGGCTGCCGGCCGCCACGACAGCCCCCGCACCCGCGCATCAGCGGCACGTCGGTCGCCCGTCAGCGCTTCCTGCCAGTCTTGTTCACGTGAACGGCTCGGGACACCGCCGGAGCCGGGAGCGAGGAGAGGTGCCCGGAGTGGTTGATCGGGGACCAGCGAGCCACGCCTCAAGGTCGGGCCCCACCAGGCCCACGCAGGTTCGAATCCTGCCCTCTCCGCCAAACGGACGCACTCGGTACCCCGGAAGGGGGAAAACGCCCTGCCCGAAGAGTTCCGAGGAACCCTCGAACGGCCAGATCGTTGCCTGAAGCTCCTGATCTGCGAGGTCGGTCGCCCTCCCGCATATTGGTACGGATGACCTCTTTCAGGCCGTACGACCGGGAGGGCGCCATGTCCCGCGAGCCCCCAGGCGGCGCACCCATGTTCTCCCGCCGGACGGGATCCGCTCTGCGACATCACTCCCCTCCGATGCCGGCTCCAGGCACGAGGCGTCACGTCGATCGCCACCGCCCCGAACACCGCTGCCACTGCTCGGCAGATCACCACGGTGGCCGACTGGGCGGCCATCACCCAGGCAGCACAGCTGACCGGACCCACGCCTGCCCACATCACGGCGAGAGCCGCAGCACAGCCCTGGTCCTCACGGACCGGCCGGCCCCTCGCGGCGACACCCCCGGTCATACCTACGCCCCTTCGAGGCCGACCGGGTTCAGCCGGGCTTCGACGGGCGGCGTCCGCGACACGGTGATGGACTTCAAGAGATCGGTTTTCGGGCACCACAAGCCTCTCGACCCTGTTCTCTGCTGCTGCCCGGACAACGCCTTCCGCCCACACGGGTGACCAGAAGGACGCTGTACGGGCAGCGCGGGAAAGGCCGGCACTCTCGAAAGCGACGCGCCGAGCGACGCATTAAGGACCCCACATGACGTTCCACGACACGGCAGATCGCTCCTGCCCCTTCGACTTCGCCGACGCCCTGGAGTTCGACCCCTCGCTGGCCGCGCTGGCACAGAACGGCCCGGTCTGCCGGATCCGGCTGCCCTACGGTGAGGCAGAGGCGTGGCTGGTCACCAGCTTCGCCGGAGTACGCCAGGTGACGTGCGACCCCAAGTTCAGCCGGGCGGCGATCGTCGGGCGCAACTACCCGAGGATGACACCCGAGCCCATCGTGTCGCCGGAGTCGATCAACGTCACGGACCCGCCGCACGCCACCCGGCTGCGGCACGTGGCGGCCCAGGCGTTCACACGGGAGCGCGTGGCGGCCATGCGGCCCGCCGTGGACCGGGTGGTGGCCCGGCTCCTCACAGCGATGGCCGAGGCGGGGCCGCCCGCGGATCTGGTGGAGCATCTGTCGGTCCCGCTGCCCCACCAGACGATCTGCGAGCTGCTCGCCGTCCCCGAGTCCGACCGCGATCACCTGCGCGACTGCACCATGCGGCTGCTGGCCACCTCCCCGGACGCCCGGCAGGACGCGGCCGACGCCAAGGCCCTCCTGCGGTCGTACTTCACCGAACGGATCCCGGACCGGCGGCGCACACCGGGCGAGGACCTGCTCAGCACGATGGCCACCGCCCCCGTACCGGAGGGTGAAGCGCCCCTGAGCGACGACGAGTTGGCCGTTCTCGCGGTGACGCTCATCCTCAGCGGCAACGACACGGCGACCTGCCAGATCAGCAACATCGCCTACCTGTTGCTGACCCGTCCCGAGGATCGCGCCGCGCTCGCACGCGAGCCCGACCGATTCCCCGGCGCGCTGGAGGAACTGCTGCGGTTCATCCCCTTCCGCAAGGGCGTGGGCATCCCGCGGATCGCACTGGAGGACGCGGAGGTGGAGGGAACCGCCATCCGCGCGGGCGACTACGTCCACGTGTCCTACCTGGCAGCCAACCGTGACCCGGCCGTCTTCCCCGACCCGCACGTCCTCGACCTCGAACGCCCGGCGCATCCGCACATGACGTTCGGCTGGGGCGGCCACCACTGTCTCGCCGCGCCCCTCGCGCGCGCGGAACTCGAAAGCGCGGTCACCGGGCTGCTCACCCGCTTCCCCCACCTGCGCCTCGACGTGGCCCCGGAGGAGATCCAATGGGACACCGGGACCATCCGTCGCTTCCCCCTCCACCTACCGGTCACCTGGTGAGACCGGGACGGCTCGGCAGCACTGCGCCCGGCCGTGCAGGATGACTCATGGCGGCCCGCGGGTTCACCGTGGGCCGCCGGCACGCTCACCGGCACGACATCGCCATCCCCGCTGGGCGCGGCCGGGAGGAAATTCCCGGTGGACGCCACCCCCTGATGAGTCCCTGCTGAGTCACTGTGCACGCCCCCTGGTGATTCCCCATAGAGTCACCGCGGAGGCCTCCCAGCGAGTCCCTATGGAGTCACCCCGGACGCCTTCCAGTAAGTCGCCCTTGAGTCACCAGTGACTCCTCCACCGCCTGCCCCGCCGAGCACAGCGCCTGAGTGAGCCGACTGCTCGGGTTCCTCCTGTTCGGCGGGCTGCACGGGTGTTCCTCCCACAGGTGAGACACCCTCACCTCCCCCACCCCTCGAATTGACTGGATCTGTGGCCGGTTGAGGCGGTCGGCTCCGGCGCGGGTGCGAAACCACGGCCGTCCCAGGCCTCGTCAGCGGCGCGGCGTCGCGCGCTTCGGCGGTGCTATGCGCACCCTCTTGTCCACAGGTGCGCTCTCGATGTCGTCCAGCTGCGCGACGATCGTGCTGCGCAGGTCGTCGTAGTCGTCGAAGGAGTGGTCGTTGAAGAGGGTGTGGCCCGTCCACATCAGGTTGGCGCACACCCGCGCCGGCACCCTGCCGGTCTGGGCGCCCATGCCGACCAGTGCCACCGACCGGATGCTCCCCGGCGCCTCCCTGTTCTGCTGGTGGATCGCCTGGAACGCGGCGGCGCAGGCCAGGGCCACATTGAGGGTCTCGCTGACGTTCTGGGAGGACGTCTCCATGGTCGGCGTCGAGATCAGGAACCTCGGCACGACCGCCCCGGACGGGACGCACACCGCGCTGCCCACCGGCAGATGGCCCGCGAACCGGCTGCGGATCGCCTTCTGTACCCGCAGCTGGATACCCGCGCCGAGATGCCGCTTGATGACCGCGTCGACCCCGCCGTCCATCCGGCCCCGCGCGTTGGTGGGGCTGACCCAGGCGTCGACGTCCTCGGCGAGGATCGAGCCCTTGCGGATCTCGATCCCGGGGGTGTCGGCGAAAGCGGCTCGCCACGACTCCACCACTGCGCTGTTGATGTCGGTCAGTACCACCCTGAGCTGCGACTGCTCGCGGTCTGCGGTCATGGTTCACTCCGATCGGGAACGGTCTCTCAACTGATCCGAACGCTACCGCGGGCCACTGACAGCGACGCCGCTCAACCTAGCCTCCGTCCCCCGAACTCCAGGGGACTGTCAGTGGGCTGACATATCCTCACTGGCACTTCGCCGATCTGGCCTTCCACCAGCACAGTTCGACCTCTCGGAGCCCTTTCACCATGAGCGATGCCCACGCCTCCGCCACGCCCGACCCGAACGACCCGCTCGCCCTGGCTGAACTGTTCAAGGGCGGCGGTGAACCGTGGCTTCCGCTGCTGAAGCCGGTCATCGAGTCGCAGCCGAACGCCGCCGCCTTCATCGGCCCGGGTCGCAGCCCGGACGTCGTCCCCGTCCGCGAACTGACCTTCCAGGCGCTCAAGCCCAACGCGCCGCACAAGTGGAAGGTCGTCGTCTTCGGCCAGAACCCGTACCCGCGGCCGGAGAGCGCCACCGGTATCGCCATGTTCGACAACACCTTCCACGACTGGAAGGACAGCCAGTTCGGCAGGGTCGTCAGCATCCGCTGCATCATCAAGGCGGCTGCGATGTGGAAGTACGGCATTGCCAAGAAGACCCCGATAGCCGACATTCGTGCGCTGCTGAAGGAGCAGGACACCGTCCAGCCGCCGGAGTGGTTCCAGGCGATGCTCACGCAGGGCGTCCTGCTGCTGAACGCGGCGCTGACGGCCAGCAGCGACGGGGCGATCGGCACCGACCAGCACACACGGTTCTGGCGGCCGGTCGCCGAGCGGATCGTCGAGGAGATCCTCAAGGCCAAGCAGACCGCCGACGACGAGGACCGCGGGGTCGTCTTCGCCTGGTGGGGAGCGCACGCGCGCAGCCTGAAGAAGGTCGTTCTCGACCTCCAGAAGAAGTATCCCGAGGTAGAGGTCCGGCACATCGACCATGCCAACCCGGCGGCCCAGGGCGACATCTTCTGTGAAGGCGACCACTTCGCCACGGTGAACGCCGCCCTCGCCTCGCTGGGCGCCGACGAGATCGACTGGCTCCCGAGCACCGGCTGGAACAAGCTCACGGCGCAGACCAGCGGCGCGGACGGAGATGTGGCCGACCGCATGGGTGCGTTCATCGCCTCCACCATGGAGCTGCACCAGCTCTATCTCGACCGGCTCTCCAGCGTCAGGGACGAGGGGCTCGCCCTTCCCGCGATCACGGGGGTGTTCGACACCCCCGTCCTGGACTTCCGCGAGGCTGTCGCGCCGGTCGCGGCGCTGCTGTCCGGGCTGGGCCGGCACGTCGACCTGTCGCACGAGTTCGGCAAGCGGCGTGCGGACGAGACGTCCGACGGGCTGTCCGCCGACGCGATCGCCGCCCTCTACCTGTACACCTGCGAGTCGGCGTTCTACCGGGAGATCAACGCCGTCCTGCGCTCCCCGGACCGGTCCAGGGTCGTCCCGTACCTGTCGTATCTGCGGCTGCTGTTCTCGGCCGTGTCGCAACTCCCGGTGCGCGGTGCGCCGTTGTGGCGCGGGGTGGCGCTGGACCTCCGTCCTCAGTACCCGCTCGGACGGACCGTGACCTGGTGGGGCGTGTCCTCGTGCACGTCCGAGCTCGGCGTGGCCAAGGGGTTTCTCGGCAGCCGCGGCAAGCGGACGCTGTTCGAGGTGACCCCCGCTCGGGCCGTGGGCATCCGCGACTTCTCCGCGTTCACCGGCGAGGAGGAGTTCATCCTTCTGCCGGGCACGCAGCTGAAGGTGACGGAGGTCAAGAGCGAGCGCGGCGGCCTGTGCACGGTGAGACTGACGGAGCTGGAGGAGCAGACCCAGGTGTCCTGACGGGCAACGGTGCTTCCACCGGGCCCGGCGGGGCAAGGGTGCTGCCACCGGGCCCGGCGGGCTGGCGGCGCTTCCACGGGGCCCGGGCGGGGTGGCGAGGGTGGCTGCTGGTACGCCACGGGCACGTCTGTCATTGCGAGATCATGAACAATCCTCACGTTTGTGTGGACTCCTCGGTGGTGCGCTCCTATGGTCACGGCGGCGCGACCACCTGTTGTTCGCATCCCGAGGAGCCGCATGTCCCGCAGGACGATCTGCCGTGCGCTGGCCGTCACCCTGGCCCTGGCCGGAGTGACGGCCGTCGCCGGGCCCACGCCCGCCCTGGCCGAGCCGATACCGGAGGCGCCCGGCCACCGTCTGGTCGACGCCTATGCCGGCGCCCCGGCCGTCGCGCAGCCGTTGCCCGGCACACAGCCCCCGCAGCACCCCTACCTCGCCGCGAACGGCCGGTCCGGGATGCATGCGGACGGCTGGGGCAGCGCCACCTACCCGTGGTCCGGACCGCTCGGCGCTCACCCGCAGGTCGGCAGTGAGCGGATGGCGCTGCTGGGTGGAGAGTGCGCCAACGTGACGTTCGACCGGGCGGGGCGGATCGTCACCGTGTGCGGGACGTTCAGCGGGTTCCTGGTCAAGCTGCTCGATCCGAACACCCTCGCGACTCTGGCCGAGTACAGGCTGCCGCAACGCCCGTCCACGGTGGAGGCGATCACCCGGCTCGACTTCTCACGGATCTTCAAGGACACCTCCGGTGGCGCGTACTCGTACCTCGACAACGAGGACCGCCTGGTCCTCGCGGACTCCCGGCAGCACATCGTCCGGCTGGTGCACCGGCAGAAGCCGGACGGCAGCTGGGAGTTCACCGTCTCCGACGACTGGGACCTGACCGGACAGGTTCCCCACGACTGCGTGACCTGGACCAATCTGCACCCCAGCGGGACCTGCGACCCGGTCACCTCCGTCATGCCGGACTGGCAGGGCCGGATCTGGTGGGTCACCCGGCAGGGCCGCATCGGCACCGTCGATCCCGCCACCGGGACCATCCGCTCCATCCGGCTGGCCGACGAGGAGATCCAGAACTCCTTCTCCGTCGCCGCCGACGGTGTGTCGATCGTCTCCGACCACGCGTTGTACGAGTTCACCGCCGCCGCGGACGGAACACCCGCCGTGGTGTGGCGGCAGACCTACGACCGCGGCACCGGCACCAAGCCCGGGTCCGTCAACCAGGGCTCGGGCACCACCCCGGACATCTTCGGCGACGGCGGCCGCTACGTCGCGATCACCGACAATGCCGACGACCGCATGCATGTGCTCGTCTACCGGCGCGGCGCGGACGTCCCCGCCGAGCGGCGGCTGGTGTGCGAGATTCCCGTCTTCGAAGCGGGTGCATCCACCACGGACAACTCCCTGATCAGCTGGGGCAACAGCCTCGTGGTCGAGAACAACTACGGCTACGAGAACATCACGTCGCTCACCTTCGGCAGAAGCGTCGTCGGCGGTGTCACCCGGATCGACGTCCGGCGCGACGGCAGCGGATGCGACACCGTGTGGGAGAGCGCGGAGCGCTCGCCCTCCGTCGTGCCGAAGCTGTCCACCGGCAACGGGCTGGTCTATCTCTACACCAAGGACCCCAACTCCCTCGGAATCGACGCCTGGTACCTGACCGCCGTGGACTTCCGTACGGGACGCACCCGCTGGAAGCAGCTCGTCGGCACCGGCATCGGATACGACAACAACTGGGCGCCGATCACGGTGGGCCCGGACGGCACCGCGTACGTCGGCGTGTTCAACGGTCTGGCCGCCGTACGCGACGGAAGCTGATCCGCCACCCGGGACGGTTCGTGTGCGGCCGGTGGTGAAGCACCCGCGCGCCGGCCGGACTCGGTGCCCCGGACCGGGACGGGGCACGCCGGGGCGTGGGCCGGCGTGCCCGGCCGGTCAGGATCCTCCGGGGGCATGAACCTGCAGGTGGGACAGGGTGATTCGGCGCCGTGTGAGGTCGACCTGGAGGATCTTGACGACGAGCGGGTCGCCGACCCGGACCACCGCCCCGGGATCGGCGACGGGTTCCTCGGACAGCTCGTTGTTGTGTACGAGCCCGATGAAGCCGTCCTTCCTTTCCTCGATACGCACCAGGGCGCCGAACGGCAGGAGTCCGACCACGACACCGGTCACGACCTGCCCGACCCGCCGTGCGAACTGCGTCAGCGGGTCCTCCTGCAAGGCCCTCAAGGACAGCGGTACGCGCTCTCTCACCATGTCGACGTCGAGGATCTCTGCGGAAACCGTCTTCCCGACCGCGACGATGTCGGACGGGTGGTCGATGGGCCTCCAGGACAGCTCCGGACCGTTGATCATTGCGGTGAAGCCGCCGATGTCCACGAACGTGACACCGAAGTCGGCGATCTCCGTGACCACGCCGGTGACGGTCTGCCCACGGCGCAGGGTCTTCAGAAAGGCCCAGCACCGGTCGCTGGGAGTTG
The DNA here is from genome assembly GCF_042958635.1 of Streptomyces sp. NPDC007971. Taxonomy (NCBI): domain Bacteria; kingdom Bacillati; phylum Actinomycetota; class Actinomycetes; order Kitasatosporales; family Streptomycetaceae; genus Streptomyces; species Streptomyces sp. NPDC007971. The sequence goes on along the minus strand of NZ_JBIBJK010000023.1, from coordinate 134,329 downwards.
GCTCGGTCCGCCATCTGGCGCGCAACACCCCGTCCCTGTCGGGCACGACAGCGGTGCACAAAGGATGACGTGCGTCGACATACAGGGGCCACGCAGCGGCGGCCCGTGCACCCCCCACCCGGGCCGCCAGTGCGCGGCACTCGGTCTCGTCGGCGATCGTGCTGGTGATCGATCCGTCCTCGTCCTCCCAGACGACTTCCACCGGGCCTTCCTCCGGCAGTGCGGCGAGAACCGCGCCGACGTCGGCGCAGAGGTCCGGCCAGACGGTCAGCTTGGCACGAGGGGTGAGCCTGGCGCGCACCGCGTCGAGGGTCTCTTCCGTGAGGCGGTGCCAGCGGGAGGCGTTGTCGACGTACCCCTCCTCCAAAATGGCTGCCTGCCGCCCCGCGAAGGGAAGGCGCAGTCGGGCCCAGAAGTCGTCGTCGGCAGGCCGTTGCACGCCGGCTTCCTCGTCGTGGGCCGCATCGTAGGGCGAGGCATCCAGGCGTTCCGGGAAGAGGCCGAGTGTCCGGGCCTGCGCAAGGGCTTCGGGGCAGGGCCTGTCGCTCCCGACATAGACGTACTGGTCCCACCCCACGTGCACGGCGAACGCGTCCTCGACCTCCAGGCGGCACCAGGCACCGTTGTCGCGGAGCATGGCCCGGACCAGCTCCAGACCGACCCGGACGGACACCTCCGCGCCGTCGTGGAACCCGCTGAGGTCGGGCGGGAAGAGGCCGTCAAGACCGTGGCCCGGGACCGCTTGCTCCCTGCCGAACCGGGCGGGGCCGATCTGCGGCTCGCGAACGACCAGGTGATCGATGCCCGCGGCCTCGGCGAAGGCTTCGACGGCCTGCAGGTAGGCCGCCTCCACCGGGCCGTGGTCGCTCGTCGAGTCCTCGGTGCCGATGTAGCTGCCGCGCTCGTCGCGGTCGGCAGGGTCGTACTTGGTGATCCGGTGGACGAAACGCAGCATGGTGCTCCCCGTGGTCGTCGACGATGCCGGCGCAACGACCCCTGTCGTGATCGGGAGCGCAGGCGCCCCCTTGTCCAACCCCTTGCCGCCCGGTCCGGCTCCGGGGTTCGAGGATCGCCCCTCACGACATGCTTGGGCAAAGGAGAATTCCGTGCCGCACCAGGCCGAACGGAGCAGCATGCGCCCACGCTGTCCGGCGGGTGTGACCGTCACCCACTGCTGCGCCGTCGGTGTACGAGGAGCGCGTGCCGCGACCGGTCCCGTCAGCCGTGCCGCCTCCCCCGCGCAGGACCTGTTGCAAATCAAGATATTTACCTACGCACATCATTGAGGGAGTGGTCTCGGGCCTCTACTTGCCGGTAGGCTGCTCTCGTTGGGGTGTGGTGCCGTTCCCCCGTCGGCACTACACCCCCACTGCAATCCCAGACAGTCCCAGGCGAGCAAGCCGAGGCGTCTCCGGCAGCGCCGGACGATGATCAGACGAGGCGCCAGCTCCAGCACCACGGGATCCAGTGGCCGGCAGGCCTTTCCTCGCGCCCCGCAGCGCGCTCGATGAACGATTCACCTCTCGATGGTGACCCGTCAGGCCGGCGTCGTCCCGGCCTCCTGGTGGATGGCGGCGATCCGGGCCGGCTTCCGCCCGTAGCGCCTGCTGAAGATCTCCAGGGACACGAACAGCGCCACGTACTGGAGCGAGGTCCACAGCATCACCGAGTCGATGGGCAGGGTGTACGCGAGGACCACCCGCACCACCGAGTCCAGCAGCAGACCCACACCCCAGACCACCGTCAGCAGCCGCATGACGTGGCGGAAGGTCGGCGACGCCTCCCAGCTGCGTTCCACCTGCGCACGCCTGTCACCCCTCGCCACCGACGACAGGATCCGGTAGATGATCGGCTGTCCGCGCAGCGAGCCCAGGAACACCAGCCCGACGACCCCCGTCATCCAGCCGTCCTTGGCGAACATGAACCGCGCGCTCCCCGTCACCGCCGACAGCGCCGCGCCCAGGATCACGAGGCTGAGCACGAGGACGCCCAGCATCCCTACGCGCCGCTCCCGCACCACGGTCAGCACCCCCTCCGCCAACGGCGGGACGGCGCTCGCCAGCACCGCCCACCACAGGCCGACCCCCGCCGCTCGCAGGCCGTAGAACACGGCAAGCGGCGCAACGACGTTCAGTCCCAGGCTCTGCAGCAGCGGTCCGTTCGACGACCTCATGTGCTTGTCCACGATGTGCGTCCCGGTCATGTCCTTCACCCTTGTCCGTGTCCGTTCTGGATGTCTTCGACGCTACGGACCTGCATGAACACGGACCATGCCGCCAGCCGCCGGGATGGGGTGGGTCCAGACCCACCCCGGTGCGGGGTCCAGACACACGCGGCCCGGCCTCGGGCCGTGCCTGACGGGGGAACCGCCGCACGCGCCGGACCGTGAGCGACTCGGGCACCGGCGCAAACAGCCGTGCGGTCGAGGGCGTGCGCCGACTATGGTCCCGGCATGCGGCGCACGGACATCATTCGGGACGACGGCACATGGACGGGCCTGTCCCTGGAGGTACAGGAACGCCGCCGGCCAGGTCTGTGCCTGTTCAGTGCCGAGCGGCGGCTGCTGCTTGCGCAGCAGTCGCGGCCCGTGCTCCTCGCCGATGTCGACGAGCATCTCGCAGGAGTCGATTTCTGGCGCACCGACGCCTACCGCTCCCCCGTCCCGCCGTTGCGGGCCGGGACGGCACGGGCCCTGGCCGGCAGCCCGGACCGCTGGGCCTACCGCTTCATGGAGCACCTGCTCGGCTCACCGGGCAGTCCGCTGCACGACGGGCGGTGGCTGATGTCCTGCGAGAGCCCGCTCCTGCGCTGGAACCACGGCCGCCGGCCGCAGGGCGAGTACTGGAAGTCGATGCTCGTCGACGGCCATCCGGACGGATACATCGACTGGTTCGTCCACTCCGGGTCGTGGGAGATCTTCCCTCTGCGCCCGATGCCCGATGCCGACGACAGCCGGGTCAAGGCGTACCGCAAGCAGGCTCGTGACGGAACGCTCCCGCCCGTCCTGTTGTGGTGGGTCAGCGGACTCGACTGCCATCTGATTCTGGACGGTCATGCACGGCTCTCGGCAGCGATCGCCGAGTCGACCGCGCCCGCCCTGCTGAACCTGCATCGCACCGCACCGGGCGATGAGGTGGTCGCGGGTACCGAGGAGGCGGTGCACCTCTACGAGGCCGAACTGGCCCGCTTCGCCGACCTGCGCACTGTCCATGGCGCCGCCGTGCCGGACGGTGCCGCCGTCGCGGGACCGTCCCTCGCCCGGCGCCTGCAGGAACTGCGCACGGCGCAACGGCCGACCTGGACCTGGCCGCTGCCGGGCGGGGATGGCCGGTGGCGCCGTGTCGCACGTGAGGTGACCGGCGGCCGGTGGGCCGCAGCCGGCGGAACATCAGCCTGACCACGTCCCTGTGCCCGGCAGCCGAGTCACCCTCCCCGAACCGGCAGCCCGGCCCCGGCGCCGGAAGAAGTCCTGACCGACCTCCAGAGCCACGCACCGTTCGAGCGTGACCGTCACCTACGCCGCGTGTGCCGGGTGGAGCACGTCCATCCCGGCCGGTGCGACGCCGCCCGAGGCGATCACGTCGGTGAACGCGCGGCAGGCCGCGGCGACGCGGCCCGGCCGGGCGGCCAGCGGGCCGTCGAACTGGTCGTCCAGGAACGTGGCCACGACGACCGCGTCCACCGTCAGGTCCAGCAGGTCGCCCACGGCCCGCGGGACCCACGCCGCCATCAGCCCGGCGATGTCCCAGCGCAGGAAAACGCTCCCGGTCGACGGGGTGTGCGACCAGTCCCTGACGTCGGCACCAGTCGAGGCTGCGCTGCCGGGCGCCGTCCGCGTCCGGACTGACCTCCGGTGCGAAGGGAAGGTGGAACACGATGTCCTGCGGAATGACCATGGCCCTTCCCGCGACCGCCCCGGCACCGCGACGTCCTTTCCTGTCTCCGGAAGGGGAACATTCCCGATGCGAAGGCTGCGCAGGCGATCGGTCAGGGTTTTGGCGGTAACTGGCCTCCGTCAGCAGGGGAATTGCCGCCCGGCCGGGGAATTGCCGCCCGGTCGGGGAATTGCCGCCCGGTCGGCACAGGTCGTCCCGGGCAGAGGGCGATGACGACGCTCGATGCGGCGTTCCCTGGCCGGGTCGCCCGGGGCGGATGAAGCCGTACGTGGGCGGCGGCGCCTCCCCCGTCCCCGTGGGGGTGGTCGGGGAGACGCCGCCGCAGCACACTGTGTGCCGGGATCAGCGCTGCACGAAGATGTAGTCCGCCTGGTAGGGCACCGCGGCGATCGAGCCCGGGGTGCAGGATCCGGCCGGGGCGGCTCCGCCGACGGTGTTCAGCCGAAGGATCTCCGCGGTGCCGGCGAGCAGTCCGTGGTGCCTGCCCGACCCGGTGGCCTTGAGGTCGAGTTCGGGGATGTTGCCCTTGCCGTTGGGTGTCTTGCCGATGAGGGCACCGGTGACGGCACTGCCGTCCGGCGCGATCCACTGCGGGGTGCCGGAGTTGGGCTTGACGGAGGAGTGCCGGATGGAGCCGCCGAGCAGGGCGTTGACGTCCCGCTGGGCGAAGGCGTGGCCACCGCCGTCGGCCGGCTTGCACTGGTAGATCTGCTTGCCCTTGACCACGGAGGCCTGGAAGCTGTGCGTCGCGGCGCGGAAGGTGACGGGCGTGGTGATCCTGTGGAGCTGGCCGCGGACGGCGCCGCCCGGGAACTGCGCCGTGTGCAGGTTGGCATAGAAGGAACCGGGCTCGGTGGTGAGCTTCTTGAGCAGCGCCGGGTCGTTCACCTTCACGGTGCCGGTGACGGTGTGCCCCTTGGCCTTGTGCAGCAGCCCGCCGAAGTCGATCTTGACGCCGCCGTTGGTCCCCTTGGCGCCCTCGTGGATGTGGAGCGAGGTCGGCCTTCCGATGTGGCGCCAGGCCACGGCGACGGACACCTTGTCGCCCCGGACCTTGATGAACTCCAGCGCGGCGCCGTCCTTGTCCCCGACGGCGGGCCCGCCCGCGACGGGCACCTCGTTGGCGCCTCGCAGGCTGGTGGCGAGGATGGTCGTGTCCTTGCCGGTGTGGCCCTCGGTGGCGTAGGCCGGGATCACCGCGGTGGCGATGCCGCCGACAGCGGCCAACGCGACCGCGGCGGTGGTCAGACCCTTGCGGCGCGCCGAGGACATCCTGTTCATACCCATGATTCTCTTTGCTCCCCGTATCTCGGCTGACGCCCCCTGCGTCAGCTTCTGTGCATGAGTACGGAAGGAATCTCGGATTGGACTCAGTCCAGACTAGTGGCGCGCGTCACAGGTTCGGCCGACCGGATCGGATGATCAACATCTCGTGGGCGAGTTCGACGGTCTCCTCGTCGAGCTCCGGCAGCCGGGTGCGCGGGCCGACCGCTCGGCACGGACCCGGCCGGCCTCCGGACGGACCGGCACCTGACGGCAACCCGCGCCACCCCACACTCCGGTGCGCCACCCCGAGTTGACCCTCTTCTCGATGCGGGCGCCGCGCGACCCCGTCAGAACCGCCTGCGGCCATTGTTTGCCCGTCCGAACGGTACTGACGAAACAATGCGCCGGACCGCTGGGATGAGTGATGCGAGCCCCAGGGCGCCCCGGGCCAGGAACGCCGGACGCCCACGGGGTCCGGTGGAGGGACAGCCGGGGTCGCGCGCCGCGACCCCGCCGCTCCGCTCCACCCGGTTCCGCCTTCGTCGAGCAGGTACAGAAGGGAACTCACATGCTGAACTCCACCCGCCGGACATCTCTGCGGCGGCTTGTCGTGGCCGCCGGGGCGCTGGCCGCCGTGGCGCTGTCCACGGCCCCGTCGAGCGCCGCTCAGCCTGCCGTGCGGTCCGCGCCGGCCGACTGCCCCAAGGGGTACTTCTGCGGCTACAAGCAGGCCGATTTCAAGCAGCTCGGATTCAAGTACAAGGACTGCTACAGGCAGGAGATCCCCAACGGCATGGGCCGCGGAGGCTCCTGGTACAACAACCAGACCCGGGGCACGGTGACGAAGATGTTCGACAAGAACAAGAAGCTGATCTTCACCACCAAGGGCGCGCCCTCCTCGGACGCCCACGGAAGCTGGGCCCCGGTCTGGTCCGTCCAGAACATGTGCTGACAGCGGCTTGGGCCGACGGCTCGTCAGCAGCCGTCCCGCCCCCGCGCCGCGGCCCGTCCGCGCTGCGGGGGCGGGACGGCGAACGGGGTGGGCGGCGGTACGGGGCGGGACGGGCTGCGGTACGGCAAGCGCGACGGGGTGGGCGGCGTGGGGCAAGCGGGGCGCGGGCCGTCTCACTCCTCGGGTCCGCCGAGCGGACGGTCGGCGGAGGCGACGATCCGGGCCGTCAGGTCCGGCTCGGGCATCTGCGGGTCGAAGGGGAACATCGGCCGGCGGATGCGGTGATGACCGAGCCGCAGCAGGTCCTGGTCGACGCCGCCCGGTGTGAGTGCCATCCGCCAGCCTGCGGCCATGGCGAAGAGCTCCGGCTCTAGGTAGCCGATCTTGACGATGACCACGTCGGCCGTGCGCGGGTTCAGCTGCAGGCCGGTGAAGTCGTCTTCGTGGTGGTACGGCTTGCGCAGCCGGGTCAGGATCACGTACACGCTGCCGACGCGGAGCACCACCTCCGTGTGTGCGTCCCGGTCGCCGTGCCGTACCGCGTGCACCACACCGGTCATGGTGAGCGGTCCGGAGTGCCGGTCGTCGCTCTCGGCGCCCGCGGTGACGGTGACCGTGGCGCCGACGCCCGCCCGCACGGCCGTGTCGACCGCGGCCGGTCCGGGCAGAGAGGCGTACAGCACGGTCGGGCCGGACGGGCCCCGGAACTCCGGGCGGGCCAGTACCTGCCGAAGTCCCCACGTCACGTCGCCCGCGCCTCCGGCCGTCGGGTTGTCTCCCGTGTCGCTGACGAAGAAGGGGCGCGCCACCGAGGCGAGCGCCTCGTCGAGGCAGGCGTCGAGGGTGCCGGTGGGGGCGACGAAGGCGAAGTCGTGCCGCGCCCGCCAGAAGGCGCGGGCCAGCCGCTCGGCGCCGGCGGTGACGGCGTTCTCGTCAGGTCCGGTGACGACCACGGCTGCGCGGTTGCGCGGCTCGTCCGCCCACGCGTAGCCGACCCAGATTGCCGCGTCCGTCACCCCCTCGGTGGCCTCCACCTCCCCGACGGCCGCATACACGCTCCGGGCGGGCTCGATGCGGGTCGAGGTCTGCTCACCGGCCAGCAGCACCGGCACCGGGATCCACGCCTTGACCGGCCGGGTTCCGCCGCCCCGCAGGTGGGCGACGAGGTTGCGGGCGGCGCGCTCCTTGGTCTGCAGGACGTCCTCGTGCGGGGCCGTGCGGTAGCAGGTGATCAGGTCGGTCAGGTGGACCAGGGCGCGGGAGACGTTGCCGTGCAGGTCCATGGAGGTGGAGACCATCGTGTCCGCACCGACGGTCCGGCGGATGCGGGCCAGCAGCTCCGCCTCCGCGTCGTCGACGCCGTCGACGGTCATCGCGCCGTGGATGTCGTACCAGAGGCCGTCGAGGGGGCCGAACTCCTTGATTCTCACGATGAGTTCGTCGGACAGGTCGGCGTACGCGGATGCCGTCACCGCGCCTCCGGGCAGGGCCTTGCCGACCAGCGCCCCGCGCCAGTCGGCGGCGGCGCGCAACGGCGTCCCGGGGGCCAGGAACGGATAGCGGGTCAGGACGTCGGCGCCGCGCTGCGGGTGGAAGGCGGCGGCCTCGGTGCGGGCCGGGGAGAAGGTGGACGACTCGATGCCGAGACCGGCGACGGCGATCACGGGACGGGATGCTGGCATGGCTCCTCCGCTGTCTGGGTCCGTGGTGGTGACCGGGGCCGGCTACCCGCGCCCGCCCCGGGAGTCGTACTCGCCGGGGCAGGCCCCAGGCATCGTGGTGACCGGGTTCGACTCCCCCGCCCGGCCCCGGGCGCCGTGGTGACCGGGACGGCCCTCCCTCCCGGCTTCACGCGTCGTACGGACCGGGTTCGGCTCCCTCCGCCCGGCCTCAGGGGTGCCGGTGACCGGTGGCCGTGCGCAGGGCACCGGCGAGTGCACGCTGCAGCGCGAACTGGCCCGCGCCGAGCAGTCCGGCATCCGCACCGAGGCTCGCCCTCCCGATCGCCAGGTGCTCGGTCACCAGCGGGTGGCAGCCCTCGTACAACTGACTCCGCACGGCGGCCACGAAGGGTTCGAGCGTGGACAGGATCCCGCCGAGGTACACGGCGTCCGGGTTGAAGAAGTTGACGTTGGCGGCGAGCACCATGCCGAGGTACCGCCCGGCCTGGCGGACCGCGCGGGTGGCTTCGGGGTCGGCGTCCGAGGCGCGCCGTACGACGTCCTCGGTGGACGTCACCCCGAGACCCCGCTCGCGCAGGATCCGCACGAGCGCGGCCCCGGAGGCCACGGTCTCCAGACAGCCGGTGTTGCCGCAGGAGCAGGGGATGTCGTGGGCGGCCTCGACGCGGACGTGGGTGATCTCGCCGGCGGCGCCCGAGCCGCCCCGGTAGAGCCGTCCGTCGGCGATCACGCCCGCGCCGATCGCCGTGCCGGCCTTCACCATGATGGACTGGCGGCGCTCGGCGGGCTGCACGATGTGCTCGCCGACGGCCATGCAGTTGGCGTCGTTCTCGATCGCCGCGGGGACGCCGAAGCGGTCCTCCAGCCAGGCACGGACGGGGAAGCGGTTCCAGCCGGGCATCCGGGACGGGAGCGTGACGACACCGGAGGCGAGGTCGACCGGGCCGGGGAGCGAGAGGCCGACGCCCTTGAGCACGTGCCGGCCATGCTGCTCGGCGAGATGCTCCAGCGTCGCCGCCAGTCCGGGCAGTGCGGCCTCGGGGCCCTCGGCCGTGGCGAAAGGCACCGTGGACACGTCGGTGAGCCCGCCACCGGCCGGCACCACCCCGATGTGGGCGTGCCGGCCGCCGAGTTCGGCCGCCACCGCGAAGCCGTCGCTGCCTCCGAGGCGAAGTGCCTTGCGCGGGCGGCCGCCGGTCGAGGTGACCGTGCCCTCCTCGGCGACCAGCCCGAGGGCCAGCAGCTGGCTCACGGTGAACGAGATCGTCGACGGGGCGGCGGCGAGCAGCCCTGCCAGTTCCGTGCGCGTCGACGCCTGCCCGGAGGCGAGGAGTTCCAGAACCCGCTCGGCCAACGACGAGACTCCGACGGAGTGTTTCCTGCGCGGTGGACTTTTTTCGGTCACGGGCGAACCCACTTCCGGCATCGGCGGTCCAAGCGTCGAGCGTATGCCCGCGACCACCCCCCATCGCTTTTTCCAGAACAGCAGTAACAGGCTTTTTACAGCAGTGCGTCTGTTTCTTCGGACACGGCGGTCGTTGACTGGCCTCCCGCCCACCTCCGGTCCCTTCCACTCCCCCGAGGTGAACCATGTCTCCTGCTCGCACCAGGCCTCTCGCCGCCGCCCTGTCCGCGGGCACGCTGCTGCTCGCGGGCTGTTCCGGGACGAGCGGTACGTCGTCCGCGTCCCACAATTCGGTCGACTACGCCCTGCCCGCGAACTTCACCCCGAGCTGGATCCTGCCGATCGGCACCGCGGCGCACCTGAACACCAACAACATCTCCATCGCGAACACACTGTGGGAGCCACTCGTCGCCTACGACGGCTCCACCGGGCGGATCGCCTGGAACAAGGCCGGTTCCGTCGCCACCGCCGCCGACTTCGCCGCCGACGGCAAGAGTGTGCGGATCACGCTGGGCGACCGGCACTGGAGCGACGGCAAGCCCGTCACGTCACGGGACGTGGAGTTCTGGTTCAACCTCATCAAGGCCGACAAGGCCCAGTGGGCGGGCTACAGTCCCGGCAAGGCGCCCGACAACTGGACGTCGTTCAAGGCGGAGGACGCCCGGCACTTCACCCTCGCCTTCGACCGCGCCTACAACTCCCAGTGGATGCTGGCCAACGAGCTGAGCAGCATCACCCCGCTGCCGCAGCACGCCTGGGACCGCACGGGCTCCTCCACGCGAGTGTCCGACGCCGACCGCACGCCCGCGGGCGCCCGGCAGGTGTGGGCGTACCTCAACAACGCGGCGAAGAACATCGCCGGTTACGAGAAGGACGCCCTGTGGAGAACCATCAGCGGCCCGTACGCGCTGCGGTCCTTCTCCACCACGGGCAAGGTGGTGCTCACCGCCAACCGGGCCTACGACGGCGGTGAGAAGCCCGGCATCGCGACGGTGAACCTGCTGCCGTTCACCACGGCGGACGCCGAGAAGAACGCGCTGCGCTCCGGCACCCTCGACTACGGCTACATCGAGGCGACCGACCTCGACCAGAAGGAGCGGTTCACCGCCCAGGGCTACTCGGTGAAGCCCTGGTCCGGCTGGGCGGTCACGTACATGCCGTACAACTTCAACAACCCCGGCATGGGCGCCGTGTTCCGACAGCTCTACGCCCGCCAGGCCGTGCAGCGGTCGATCGACCAGACCGGCCTGGCGAAGGTGATCTTCAACGGCACTGCGGTGCCCGGCTACGGACCTGTCCCGCAGGGCCAGGCGTCCGGGTTCGTCTCCCCGGTGCAGCGCAGGAACCCGTACCCGTTCTCGACCTCGGCCGCCCGTGCACTGCTCACCAAGCACGGCTGGAGGGAGCAGGACGGCGTCATGACCTGTGCCGATCCTGGCACCGGCCCGGCGCAGTGCGGTGCGGGCGTCGCCAAGGGCACCGAGTTCGCGATGCGGGTGCTGGCGCAGTCCGGCTCGGCGGTGACCGACAACATGATGAGTGCCATCCAGTCCTCGCTCGCGAAGACGGGGATCAAGTTCTCGATCAGGACCGCACCCGTGAACTCGGTGCTCTCCCAGACCCCCCAGTGCACCGCCGGGCAGGCGGTCTGCACGTGGCAGCTGTCCTTCTTCGGGACCGCGGGCAGCTGGTACTTCCCCGCCTTCCCGACCGGTGACTCGCTGTTCCAGTCCAAGGGCGGCTCGAACTTCGGCTCGTACTCCAACCCCGACGTCGACCACCTCGTCTCCCGGTCCACGACGTCGAGTTCGACCCGGGCGATCCAGGACTACAGCGCGGCCCTCGCCCGGGACCTGCCGGTGATCTGGCTGCCGGAGCCCGTCTACCAGATCTCCGTCGTCCGGGGCGGCCTGGGCGGCTTCTCCCAGGACTCCCTCGCCAACTTCCACCCGGCACAGTGGAAGTGGAGCAGCTGACCATGGAGACCCCGCTGTACCTCACCCGGCGGCTCCTGCAGGCGCTGGCCGTGATCCTCGTCGTCACGGTCGTGGTCTTCGGTCTGCTGCACGCCCTGCCCGGAGGCCCCGCACGCGGGATCCTCGGCCCTCAGGCCACGGCCCAGCAGATCGCCGCGTTCAACCACGAACAGGGCCTGGACCGGCCGCTCCCCCTCCAGTACCTCTCCTACCTGCGCACCCTCCTGCACGGCGACCTCGGCACCTCGTACACCCTCAACGACACCGTCTCCCGGCTCATCGAACAGCGTCTGCCGAAGACCCTGGTGCTGACCGTGCTGTCCGCGCTCGTCGGTCTGGTGACGGCGATCCCGCTCGGAATGTGGCAGGCGATGCGGCGCAACAAGCCGGTGGACTACGTCGTCACGGCGCTCGGCTTCGTCGCGTACTCGACGCCCGTGTACTTCCTGGGGCTGCTGCTGATCCTGGTGTTCTCGCAGAGCCTGCGCTGGTTCCCCTCGCAGGGCCCCCAGGGCGCGACGCTGTCCGAGGTGTTCGCGGACCCGGCGGCCCTCGTCCTGCCGGTGGTCACCGGGGCCGCCTCCATGGTCGCGGTGTTCAGCCGGTACATGCGGGCCGCGACGCTGGAGAACCTCGCCGAGGACTACGTGCGCACCGCCCGCGCAGGCGGCTCCCGGCCCGCGGCAATCCTGTGGAAGCACGTCTTCCGCAACTCGCTCACGCCCGTGATCGCCATGCTCGGCTACTACGTGCCCGTGCTCTTCGGCGGCGCCCTCGTCGTCGAACAGCTCTTCAACTATCCCGGCATGGGGCTGCTGTTCTGGAGCGCCGCCCAGTCCTCCGACTATCCGGTGCTGCTCGGCTGCGTCCTCGTCATCTCCGTCGCGACAGTGATCGGCACGCTGCTGGCCGACATCGTGCAGTGGATCGTGGACCCCCGGGTGAGAACGGAGCGGACATGACCGCCGTACTCCCGACCGCTCCGGCCGGCGAGCCGGTGGCGGGCCACCGGCTGCCCGTGCGCCGATTCGCCCGCAACAGGCTGGCCGTGGCAGGGCTCCTCGTGGTGCTGCTCTTCCTGCTCTTCTGCTTCGCCGGCCCGCTGATCCACCCGACGGACCAGACCCACACCGACCTGGCCCAGGTCGACCTCGCGCCGGGAGGCACGCATCCCCTGGGCACGGACGCCGTGGGGCACGACGAGTTCGGGCGGCTCATGTACGGCGGCAGGGTCTCCCTGCTCGTCGGGCTCACCTCCGGGATCCTCGCCACCGTCGTCGGCACGCTCTGGGGCGCGGTCGCGGGCTACGCGGGCGGCTGGGTGGACGCCGTGATGATGCGGATCGTCGACGCGGGCATCGCCATTCCGGCGCTGTTCATCCTGCTCGTCGTCTCCGCCGTCACCACCCCGGACACGCTCGGCCTGATCGTCGTCCTCGGAGTGGTGTCGTGGCTGGTGCCGTCCCGGCTGGTGCGGGCGGAGACGCTCACCCTGAAGAGCCGGGACTACGTACTGACCCTGCGCGCCGTCGGCGGCACGCACGGCCGGGCGATCGGGCGGCACATCCTGCCCAACTCGGTGTCCACCATCGTGGTCGCGGCGACGTTCCAGGTCGCCGACGCGATCCTGCTGGTGGCGTACGTGTCGTATCTCGGCCTCGGGGTGCAGCCGCCGTCGACCGACTGGGGCGGCATGCTGTCGGCCGGTCTGACCGCCGTGTACTCCGGACGCTGGTGGCTGATCCTGCCGCCGGGGGTGGCGATCATCCTCGTGGTGTGTGCCTTCAACGCGATCGGCGACGGGCTGCGCGACGCCTTCGACGTGAGGGGGCGCGGATGACCGTCCTCAGGATCGAGGGTCTCACCGTGACCTTCTCGACCGACACCGGCGAGGTGCCGGCCGTGCGGGACGTGTCCCTGTGTGTCCGGCCGGGCGAAACGCTGGCGCTGGTGGGCGAGTCGGGCTCCGGGAAGTCGACCGTCGCCCTCGCCGCGATGGGACTGCTGCCGGGGAGCGCCCGGGTGTCGGGCCTGGTCTCGGTCGACGGTACCGAGGTCGTCGGGGCCGACGAGTCCGGCCTGGCGGGACTGCGCGGCCGTACGGTCTCCATGGTGTTCCAGGAGCCGGCCACCGCACTCGATCCGCTGACCCGGGTGGGCGCGCAGATCGCGGAGGTCGTGCGCAACCACCGCCCGGTCACCCGCGCCGAGGCCGCCCGGACGGCGGTCGCACTGCTGCGCAGGGTCGGCATCCCGGAGCCTGAGGTCCGGGCGTCGGCGTTCCCGTTCCAGCTGTCGGGCGGACAGCGGCAGAGAGTCGTCATCGCCATGGCGATCGCCAACGCGCCCGGGATGCTGATCGCCGACGAGCCGACGACCGCCCTCGACGTCACGGTGCAGACCGAGATCCTGGACCTGCTCCGGGCGTTGGCCGCCGACGCGGGCACCGGCGTACTGCTGGTCACGCACAACATGGGCGTGGTCGCGGACTTCGCCGACCGGGTCGCGGTCATGCTGGAGGGCGAGGTCGTGGAGACGGGACCGGTGGAGGAGGTCCTGCTGCGGCCGGCACACGCGTACACGCGGCGGCTGCTGGCCGCCGTGCCCCGCCTGGCAGTGGGCGAGCCGGAGCGTGCCGGGCACGCCGGGCAGCCCCGGCCTTCCGGGAACATCACCGGGCCGACGACGGCCGGGGACGTCGATCGGCCCCGGCCTGCCGGGGAAGCCGCGCACCCCGAACCGGCCGATGGCGCCGAGTACCCGGAGCCTGCCGGGGACGCCAGGAGTCCGGAGCCTGCCGGAGACGCCGAGGCGTCGGCCGGGCCGGAGGCGGTCGTGGAACTGCGCGGCGTCTGCGTGCGCTTCGGCCGCGGGCGGCGTGGCGTCCAGGCGCTCAGGGACGTGTCCCTCACCGTCCGCACCGGTGAGACGGTCGGCCTTGTCGGCGAGTCCGGCTCCGGCAAGTCCACCGCGGCCCGGGTCGCCCTGGGCCTCGTCCGCCCGGACGCCGGCTCTGTGACCCTCTTCGGCAACGATCTCGCCCGGACCCGCGGACGGCCGCGGCGCTCGCTGCTCTCCGGCGTCGGCGTGGTGCTGCAGGACCCGGTGGCCTCACTGGACGCACGGATGAGCGTCGCCCAGTGCGTCGCCGAGCCGCTGCGCGTGCACCGGCGGGACATGTCCGCCGCGCAGCGGCGTGCGCGGGTCGCCGAGGTGCTCGAACTCGTCAGGCTCTCGCCCGGGTTGGCGAGACGCGGGCCGCGCGAGCTGTCCGGCGGGCAGCGGCAGCGGGTGAGTCTGGCCCGGGCCCTGGTCCTGCGGCCGCGGCTGCTGGTGGCGGACGAGCCGACCAGCGCCCTGGACGTGAGTGTGCAGCGCACGGTGCTCGAAGTGATCGCCGATCTGCAGGCGGAACTGGGCTTTGCGTGCCTGTTCGTCTCCCATGACCTGGCCGTGGTGCAGGAGTTCGCACAGCGCGTCGTCGTCATGCGGGCCGGGGCCGTCGAGGAGGAGGGGCCGACCCTGACCACGCTGCTGCGCCCTCGGACCGAGTACACGCGCCGGCTGATCGCTGCCGTGCCCGTGCCGGACCCGGTGCTGCAACGCCGCCGACGGGCCTCGCCCGGGCTGGAGGCCGCCCCGTGACGGCTCCTCCCGGGGTGCTCGCCGGTGTCGACATCGGCGGGACGCTCACCGAGGTGGTGCTGTGCGCTGCGGACCTCGGCGTGATCGACCGGTTCGCCGTGCCCACCCCCGCGCACGAGGGCGGGACGGCGATGGTCTCGGCCGCGCTCGACGCCCTGCGCCTGCTCCTCGACCGCACGCCCGGGCGGCTGCTCGGGGTCGGGATCGGCGCCGCCGGTGTGGTGGACGCCCCGGCCGGACGGATCCTCGTGGCCAGCGACTCCTCCTTCCGTGGCTGGGCCGGTTTCCCGGTGGCGGCGGCGGTCGAGGAGGCGCTGGGTGTACCGGCGTACCTGGACAACGACGTCAACGCGTTCCTGCGCGGCGAGGTCGCGCGGGGCGCGGTCGTGGGTGAGCGGCATGTGCTCGGGATGACCCTCGGCACCGGTGTCGGCGGTGCGCTGTGGCTGGACGGCAGGCTGTACGACGGTCCGCACGGCGCGGCCGGCGAGATCGGCCATGTGCCCGGTTTCGGCGATCTGCGGTGCACCTGCGGAGGCCGCGGCCACCTGGAGACGCTGGCGTCCGGCAGGTCGATCACCGCCCGGTACGCCGAGCGGACCGGACGAACCACCACCGCCCGCGGGGTGGCGGAGGCGGCGGCCCTCGGCGACCCCGACGCGTTCGCCGTGTACGAGGCCTCCGGCACCGCCGTGGCCCGTGCGATCCTCGTCGCCGCGGGTCTGCTGGATGTCACCACCTTCGTGATCGGCGGAGGCGTCAGCCGGGCGTGGGCGCTTCTGGAACCGTCGGTCAGGCACACGCTGACCGACGAGCCCCCGGTCAGCGGACGGCGGATCCGGGTGCGGCCCGCCCTCCTGGGCGGCGACGCGGTGGCGGTCGGCGCGGCGTCCCGGGCGCGGGCGGAACTGGGCCCGGTCATCCGTGTCTGAGGATCCGGCGCGGGCGGAACGCCTACGGGCGGCACGAAGGCGATCCGGCGGTGCCCCAGGTCGAACCGATGACGGGTGGCCTCGCAGGCTCCGTCCGCTCACTTGATCCCACGGGGCACGACAGCCGGGCTGCCGGCCCCTCGGCACGAGGGCGCTTTCGAGGACCGGTACGCCTGCGGGGCTGTCGCACACAGGAAGGGCACGTGGATCGAGCCGCGCACGGCTCCCGGCCGCGGACCGGTGGCGGAGCGGCCTAGCGGGCGATGCGCGCGACAGCCCCGTCCTCGGGGTCGCCGTACATCGAGATCAGCTGCTCGTCGCTCATGCGGTCGACTTCGTCGTTCCTCGCGACGGGAAAGATCACGTGAGTGCCCTTGTCCGTCCAGTACTCGACGACGCGGTGGGTGTCGGTGGCTCGGCTCATGCTCTGCTCCCTTGCGGCGCGTGAGGTTCAGGGTTGCTTCTGGGCAGGCTGAGGGTCAATAGCAGAAGGGGGTTCCGTTTTCGCTTTCGGAAGCGTAGGTTCCGCTTACCCCGCGTCGGCGCCTTCCAAAGCGCCGGCCCGCCGATCCCGGGGCGGCGGGCCACGCGGGGGCCAATCGCTCACCCTTGCCTGAAATCGCTCGACACGGCTCGACACCGCTCGACACCGCTGATGACACCGCGCCATCAGCGGTCGGCGACCGTCCCGTCCTCGCGTCACGCGAGAACCACCGGTCGTCGAGCAACTCGCCGGTCGGGTCGACGCCGGCCGCCGCCTTATCGTCGCGATCGGTTTCCCGCCGCCCGGCAGCCGCAAAGGCTGCTGGGCGTTCACGAAACAAGGGCTGCCGTGCGATCGCAAAATCCGGAGTCGACCGCGCTTGCCGCGGAGATCCGGTCATCGCAGACGGGCCACCAGCGCACGGGCCTTCTCATTCCGCATCATGAACGGCACGGCCGAACGCGCCCCAGCCCCCGGCAGGAAGCCGAGAACGCCGTCCGTCGCCGGGGTCCACCACTGGTCGCCGGATATCTCACGCACTATACGGGACAACCGCTGTCCAGCGGTCACGCATTGCAACAGTTGCATGCCCAGGTGCAGCTCAGCCGATATTGTGCCTGTCTCGCTCGCGAGACATCCGCTCGCACGCTTGACACTTACGAGGGCGCCCCTGCCTGAGAAAATCCTGGGAGTGCGACGTCCGCCGTTGGCTCCGCACCGCTCCGGCCAGTGAAAAGCTTGCGAAAACGCCACAACGCTGCGCATGCTCACCGGGCGCGGGAGGGGACCCGGCATACGGGACAGCTCAGCGCTCCATGACATACACAACAGTTCACCTATGCATCAATGATCGGCATAGGGGGCCTTCACGATGGATTTCAGCCTCTTCTACTTCGCCAATGACAGCGGAATTGCCAAGGACAACCGTACCGGCCGTTACTCGACGGCGCCCGCTTCGCGGACGAGCACGGCTTCCAGGCCGCATGGACCCCGGAACGCCATTTTCACCCATTCAGTGGGACTTATCCGAATACCTCGGTGACCAGCGCGGCGATCGCCTCGACCACCAGCCGCGTCAAAATCCGGGCCGGAAGCGTAGTGGCACCGCTGCACCACCCGTTGCGGATCGCAGAGGAATGGTCGGTGGTGGACAACATCTCCCGCGGCCGCGCCGGAGTGTCCTTCGCCTCCGGAGGGCACGCCACCGACTTCGCGCTGAATCCGTCGGCGTACGCCGATCGCCGGACGGTGATGTACGAGCGGGTCGAGCAGGTGCGGGCCCTGTGGCGCGGAGAGCCCATCGATGCCACTGACGGAATGGGGAATCCTGCGCAGGTGCGGTCGTTCCTACCCCCGGGCCAGGCCGAGCTTCCGGTATGGATCACCAGCGTCGGCGACGTCGAGACCTTCCGGAGCGCGGGCCGTGTCCGCGCCGGGCTGCTGACCCATCTGCTCGGGCCGGCCGCTGAGGTCATCGAGGGCCTGACCTATCTCAAGCAACTGCGCGACGTATGTGGCGCCGGCGAGGCAAAGGGCCAGGGCGAAACCGCCTGACACAAGTCGGCGTCGCATCCGGAGCCTTCGGCCAGGGCGACGTCTCCTCTCTCGCCCGGGCCGGCACCGGTCGCCGGTGCATGCGGTGACCGACCCTTGGGCGGCGGGTCAGCCAATGCCGCCGCCCGGCTCCAGGCGGAGCGTGGACAGCCTGCAGGCGCTGTCCCGCTACCGTCGTCGTCAGACAGTCCGGCGAGGAACTCCCTCCACCCCATCGGATGCCCTCCTCCCTGCGGACACGCCTCTCTGCCACGCGGCCGCTTCTGCCGTACGTGTCCCGCGCGGACCTCCCCGCCGTCCATAAGTGCGGATGACAATCAGGGCACTTGGGTTCTCCACCGCACGTCTTTTTCTGCGTCCGCCGGAAGTCGTAGCAAGACCGCCCCGCAGAGGGATTCGGTCGCCTCCGCCGACACGAAATGGTCGTTCCGACCTGCAAGTTGATCGAAAGGAACGGCCATCGTGCGGATAGGACGCATGGCGCCCTTGCTCGCAGTGGGGATCACGGCAACGGTGCTCCCCGCCCTCGCCCCGGCGCAGGCATCCGCGGCAGAACCCCTGAAGAGATTCGAGAACCAGAAGCCCGCGTGGCACCGATGCGACGCGCAGATGCCCGCCGCATTCCAGTGCGCGACGATCAAGGTCCCGATGGACTACAGCCGGCCCGGCTCCAAGACGCTCGATCTTGCCATCTCCCGTATGAAGACGAGCGTTCCCGGCAAGCGGCACGGTGCGATCCTCTTCAACCCCGGCGGTCCCGGCGGCGAGGGCCTGGACATGCCGGTCATGATGAAGGAGTCGATGCCCAAGAACGTCCGTGAGCAGTACGACCTCATCGGTTTCGACCCGCGCGGCGTCGGCCGCAGCAGCCCCGTCACCTGCGGTCTGACGGACGCGGAGCAGAACACCGAACACCCCTACAGATCACAGACGTTCAGCCGTGACGTCAAGTGGGCCCGCACCGTCGCCGACAAGTGCCGTGCCAGGAACGGCGACAAGCTCGCGTACATCACCACCCGCAACACGGCCCGGGACATGGACGTCATCCGCGCCGTCCTGGGCGAGAAGAAGCTCTCCTACCTGGGCTATTCGTACGGTACGTATCTGGGCGCCGTCTACGCGCAGATGTTCCCCGGGCGGACCGACCGCTTCGTGCTGGACAGCGCCGTCGATCCGGCCCGGGTCTGGCGGGGCATGATCCAGGTCTGGGCGGAGGGCACTGAGCCGGCGTTCACCCGCTGGACGAAGTGGACCGCACAGCACCACACCACCTACAGGCTCGGTGACACCCCGGCCAAGGTGAAGAAGGCGTTCTGGGACCTGGTGGCACGGGCCGACCGCGATCCGGTCGATGTCCACGGCAGGAAGCTCACCGGGGACGACATCCGCGCCAGCCTGCGCCCCGAGTTCTTCAGCCCCAAGAGCGCGGCGGAGGCGGTCGTCGAGCTGAAGAAGGCCGCCGACGGCAGGCCGGTCCCGCACCGGTCCCCCGCAGCGGACGACGGGACGGGACCGCGTCGCTTCGCTGCCGCGGCGGCACCGGCCGACAACTCCGGCGCCGTCTTCTGGACCGTGGTCTGTGGTGACACCGCGGCCTGGTCGCACGACCCCGAGCAGTACCGGCGCGACGCGATCCGGGACAAGGCCAAGTACCCGCTGTACGGCGACTTCGGCTCCAACATCACGCCCTGTGCGTTCTGGAACAAACCCGCTGAGCCCGTCACAAAGATCGACAACAGGGTCGGTGTGCTCACCGTCCAGAACCAGTGGGACCCCCAGACACCCCTGACCAGCGGCCTGGGCATGCACCACGCCCTGAAGGGGTCGCGCATGGTCTACGTCGAGGGGGGCGAGGGCCACGGTGTCTACTCCGACGACCCGCGCTCGTGCGCCAACCGCACGGTCAACGCCTACCTGAGCACCGGAAGGCTTCCGGCCCGGGACGTCACGTGCGAGGCGCCCGGCCGCCGGAGCCCGGGCGTGAACCAGCACATCCTCCCGACGCCGCAGCGCACCCCGGGAGCGCCCCGCTTCTGATCACGGCACGGAGGGCGTGCCGCCGACACCTCAACCGCTCTGGTCACGCCGCCGGCAGGAGTCTGCGTCGGCGGGCCGGGGACGGATGCCGGGAACGGTGGAGCAGGCGTCGGCGGGCCGCCCGACCGGGACGTCGTTCGTCGACGGCCCGGCGGCGGCAGCCCGTTCGCGGCCCGCTGGGCGGGAACCGGCGCAGCCTCCCGCCCAGCGGACTCTCCTCGGCCACCGGCGCCACGCTCGGGCTCCCCGCTGCGGGAGGCCGCGCGTGGCACCGGTGGCCACGTGGAGTACCGTTCCGACGTGTACACGCCACCGTCGGCAACGCAGATCCCTCAGGGCCATCCCTGGGGGACGTCGCCCATCGTCCCGCCGCCCCCGAAGAAGAACAGGGCCGGCCTCGTCCTCGGGATCATCGGCGGGGGCATCCTCGTCGTCTCGGTCTCGGCCCTGATGGCCTTCGTCCTGATCGAGCGGGTGCTGGACGGCGGCTTTCCCCAGGACCGCTCCATCCTGACGCTGCCCCGCACACTGCTCGACGGCCGCTACGAACTGGCCCAGGACGAGTCCGGGACGCTGGGACGGACCCTGGAGAAGGACTGGGCGCGCAGCTGGGACGCCAAGGCTGCCCACGGCGTCGTCGGGGTGTACGACCCGGCCGGCGACGACCACGGCACACTGGTGGTCACGGGCATGTACGGCCGGTTCAAGCACACCGCCCAGGTGCGCGCCCGAGTCCTGGCGAACCGCGGCGAAGCCGACCATGTGACCCTGCTCGTACCTCCCAGGGACGTGACGCCGTCCGGCTCGGCCGTCACCGTCGACTGCGAAGTGCTGCGGCGTACCTGGTCGGACGGGAAGCATCTCACCTACCCGGTCTGCGCCTGGGCGGACGGCAACACATGGGCGCGGGTGGCACAGATGACGCTCAACGCCTCCCAGAACGCCGATCTGAAGGTCGCCGCCGGGACCACGCTCCGGATCCGCTCCGCGATGGTGAAGGCGGCTGGTTGAGGATGCCCATGCCCGAACTCCAACTGCTCCGTCCGGACCACGCCCCGACGCTGTGCGCCTTCGAGCGGGAGAACCGGGCCTACTTCGCCGCATCCATACCCGACCGGGGCGACGACTACTTCGCCCGGTTCGACGAGCGGCACCGCGCCCTGCTCGCCGAACAGCAGGCCGGGGACTGCTACTTCCACGTCCTGGTCGGCGCAGGGGGCGACGTGCTGGGGCGGGTGAACCTGGTGGACGTCGCGGACGGCGCCGCCGATCTCGGCTACCGGATCGCGGAGCGGGCCGCGGGCCGCGGGCTGGCCACCTGGGCCGTGCGGGAGATGTGCGGCCTGGCCCTCGGCAGATACGGACTCACCGTCCTGCGGGCCGCGACCACCCTCGACAACGCGGCCTCGCGGGCCGTGCTGAGCCGTGCCGGGTTCACCGTCACCGGCGAGACGGAGCTGTCCGGCCGACCGGGTCTCACGTACGCCCTCGGTCTCGGGGCTGACGGGCTGGGTGTCGGGGGCTGATCTGCTGGGCCTCAAGGACTGACGCACTGGGCCTCGGGCACTGAGACGCTCAGGCCCGGCAACCGACGCGCTCGGCCCCGGCCGCCGATGTCCTCCGCGCAGAGAGCTGATGCGGTCGGCCCAGGGGCTGATCCGCGTTCTTGGGGGCCGCACCCTGGTATGTGGGTGCCGGCGGGTTCCTCCGTGTGCAAGTGTCGGCCGGTTCCTCCTCGGCCGCGGCGTGACCGTCTCCGGCTGCCACCGCCCCTCGGCGCCGACCGACACCCACCCGGGGCCGGCCGACACCGACCCGGGGCCGGCCGACACCCGGCTGGGGCGCCGGCCGACACCGCCCCGGGCCGCCGGCCGCCCGTGGGTGCAGGGCCCGTGCGGGCAGGCGGACGGCGCCCTCGGAGTCCGCCCCGGTCAGGTCGTCCTGGTGCGGGAGTGCAGCATGCGCCGTACCACGTCCGAGCGTTCCAGGAGGGTCTTGCGGACCACCGGGGCCGCCTGCTCGGCTGCCTGCCGGGCCTCCTCGATGTACGCGGGCTCGATGGCGTACGGGGGGAACAGGGTGTTCGCGGCGACCATCGCCGGGATCATTCCGCCTCGGTGCAGCTGCGGGATGGCCTCCAGGTATCGCCGGGTGTAGGGCGCGAGCAGGCTCTCCTGGGAGGGACGCCAGAACGCCGCAGCCACCTGGCCGACCGCGCTGACGGGGACCTCGCGGTCCTCCACCAGCTTCTGCCACACCTCCGCCTTGGCGGCCGGGTCCGGCAGGGCGGCCCGTACCGCGAGGCCGCGGACCCAGGCGTCGGGGTCCGGGTCGCGTTCCAGCAGCCGGGCCGTCTCCGCCGAGACGTCCCCGCCCAACTCCGCCGCACGGACCAGCGCACGCCAGTGCAGGTCCACGTCGTCGCCCGCCTGTTCGCGCAGCCAGGCCAGGTCGTCCCGGCCCGTCGCGGTGCGGGCCAGGCCGCGCAGCGCGACCTGCCGGCGGCCCGCGTCCGCGGCGAGGTGCCGGCAGGCTGCCGCCACCGCAGCCGTCATCCCCTCGCGTTCGGCTTCCGGCGCCCAGAGTTCCGCGATGTTGGCGGCAAGGGTCAGACAGGGCTCGATCACGGCGTCGGACGTCTCGGCAACGAGGACCCCCGTGATGCACCGGCCGGCCTCCGCGGCGGTGGCTTCGCCGGTGGTCAGCATGTCCCACACCGTCGCGGTCGCCACGCCCCGGGAGATGGCCGTGGGCAGTTCCGCCGCCGACCGGAAGAAGGCGTCCCTGCTCGCGGGATCGGGGCGGACCGTGGCGAACGTCAGGTCCTCGTCGTTGATCAGCAGCACGTCGGTGTCCGCCTCGGACGGGAGGCCGGTGACCGGGGTGCGGGTCTGCGTCACCTCGACACGCACCAGCGCCCTGCGTTCCAGGACGTCGCCCTTCCTGCCGTAGGCGCCCACCGCCAGGACCTGCGGGCGCGGAGTGCCGGCGGCCACCAGGGTGACGTCGTCGCCGTCGCGTTCCAGCGAGAAGCGGTCGGTGCCCGCCGTGGCGAGCCAGGCCGTGCGCCAGGCGTCCAGATCGCGCCCGCCGGCTTCGGAGAGGGCGTCGGTCAGGTCCTGGAGTGTGGCGGTGCCCCAGGCGTGGCGGGCGAAGTACGCGGTCATCCCCGCCCTGAAGCGTTCTTCGCCCACATACGTCATCAGCTGCTGGAGAACGGACGCACCCTTGGGATAGGTGATGTTGTCGAAGATCGACGCGGCCTGGGCGACGTCGTGGATGGGCTGATGGATCGGGTGCGAGGCGGGGCCCTGGTCGGCGAGGTACGCCTTGAGTTTGTCGCTCGCCAGGTGGCCCGCCCATGCGTCGCTGTACCGGGTGGCGCGCTCGGCGGCCCAGTGGCAGGCGAACTCCGCGAACGCCTCGTTCAGCCAGAGGTCGTCCCACCAGCGCATGGTGACGATGTTGCCGAACCACATGTGCGCCATCTCGTGCAGCAGCACCTTGGCGAGCAGCTCGCTCTCGGCGGGCGTGGGCGTGGACCGCCGCAGGAAGGAATCCGACCAGGTCACGCAGCCGTAGTTCTCCATCGCCCCACCGAACTCGGGCATGAAGACCTGGTCGTACCGGCGCTGCGGGAACGGCATCGCGAAGGCCTCGCCGTAGAAGGCGAGGCCCTGGCGGGTGAGGGTGAAGATCTCCTCGGCCTCGCGTTCCAGGACCGGGGCGAGGGAGCGACGGGCGTACAGACCGAGGTCGTGGCCGTCCGCCTCACGGCGGATCTCGTGGAAGGGGCCGGCGTTGACGACGGTGTTGTACACGGACAGGGGCGGGGTGTCCGGGAAGGTCCAGCGGCGGGCCGAGTCCAGCTCCTCGACGCGCGCGTCACCGGAGTTGCTGGTCACCGTCCACGCCGACGGGGCCGTGACGGTGAAGGCGTGCGGGGCCTTGAGGTCGGGCTGGTCGAAGCACGCCCAGACGTACCGGGCCTCGTCCGGTTCGAAGCTGGTCCACACGTAGACCTCGCCGTCCGCGGGGTCGGTCGCCTTGTGCACGCCCTGGCCCGTGGTCGTGTCGGCCTGGACGCTCTCCACGCGCAGCACGTTGTGCCCGGCGAGGCCGGGAAGGGGTATCCGGCCGTCCCCGGTGGGTTCGAGGGGTCTGCCGTTCAGCGTGGCGCTGCGCACCTGTGCCGCGCAGTCCACGAAGGTCTCGGAGCCCGGTTCGTGGCAGGTGAAGGTCACGGTGGACACGCACCGGACCTCGGGCCCTGCGGGCAGGCCGGTGAGGTCGATGTCCACCTCGTACCGCTCCACGGTCAACAGCGCGGCGCGGTGCTCGGCTTCGGTACGGGTCAGGCTCCGGATGGTCATGCATTCTCCCTCGTCGGACAGCGGGCGCAAGAGTACGGCGGAAGACGCCGGTTCGCGCAGGGTTTTTGCGTGTCGAACGGGCCGGGGGTCTGACCCT
Organism: Streptomyces sp. NPDC007971; assembly: GCF_042958635.1. Lineage (NCBI taxonomy): Bacteria > Bacillati > Actinomycetota > Actinomycetes > Kitasatosporales > Streptomycetaceae > Streptomyces > Streptomyces sp. NPDC007971. Next base: position 110,030 of record NZ_JBIBJK010000023.1, on the reverse strand, counting down.
GTCGTGGCCGCGGGACTGCGTGCCGCCCCGATGCCGGGACCGGCTTGGGACCGCCAAGTAGCCTGTTTCGCACAGAACTTCGGTCTGGACTTGCAGAGCAGGTATGGTTATGTGATCAAATCTCCCGATGCGTACCCCCCACATAAAGACGCATCACCCTGCCCCGTCCGACGGGCCTGCCGGCGAAAGGGTTCCGCTCAGCCGCAATCCGTACGACGAACTGGCGTCGCTGGCAGACAATCCCCTCGACGACTTCCTCACCGAGGACCGCTCGGCCGGTCCGCAGGACGACGCCGAGGAGCCCTGGTCGCCGCCCAACCACCGGCGTGGCAGCCGCCGTCGCAACCGCGCCACCGGCCTGCCCATCGTGGTCAGGGCTCTCGCCTGGGTGCTCACCCTCGCCTGCCTGATCACCCTCGCCGACCGCTGGGCCCTGCTCTTCGCCGAGCACAAGGCCTCCGAAAGACTCAAGGACCAACTGCACCTCGCAGCCGCCCCCGAGGTACGGATCGGCGGCTTTCCGTTTCTGACCCAGGTGGCCGCACGGCGCCTGGACTCGGTCCGCGTCACGGTCCCGGACATCCCGGCCCACCGGGTCACTCTCACCCAGGTCACCGCCACGGCGGACGGGATCCGCATCGACGGCGACGGGCTCACCGCCGTACGCGGCGCGCTCGTGCGCCGGATGCACGGGCAGGTGCTGCTGTCCTTCGCCGACATGAACCGCGAACTCGGCGCCTCGCAGGTGTCCTTCAAAGCCCACGGGCCGGGCACCGTCGAGGCCCGTGGCGCCCTCCGCCTCGCGGGTCGCGATCTGCGGCTGCGGGCCGACGCCCGGATCCACCGCAACGGGGAGCGGGGCATCGCCACGTCCGTGGGCGGCATGCGGCTCGACATCGGGGACCTCGCCACGTTCCGCCCGGGCACCGGGCCCTCGGAGGGTCTCCACCTGACCCGCGGCTCGGCGCGTCGGCTCGCCCGGGAGGAGGAGAAGATCAAGGCCTTCCTGGCCGTGCCGGAGATCGTGCACCGCCTGGGCGTGCCCGACGGCGTGGTGAGTGCCGCGCTGCGGGACGAGGACAAGCTCCACCGTCTCACCGGCGCCCCGCGCTTCCTGCACGACCTGACGCGCCTGAATCTCGTCGACGCGGCCCTCGCCCACCCGAAGCTCCTCGAACGGCTGGGCCTCGACCTGTCCCTGCTCACCGCCCTGACCAAGCTGACCCGCCCCCAGATCGCCGACCGCTTCTCCTTCTCCTTCCAGATCCCGAAGCCGCCCGCGGGGGCCCTGCGGCTGCAGGGTGTACGGGTGGCCAAGGACGGCATTCACGCCGACGTCAGGGGGACGGGGCTGCTTCTGGGACACTGAGGGTGCCGCCCTGACCGGGCGGCACCCGGACCGTCCCCTCCGTTCCGTGCCGCGACGGCTACCGGGCCGGCGCCCTGCAGGTGATGTCCGTGGCCGGCAGACGGCCGGTGCCGAGGTAGGCGTTGACCGCGGCATCGACGCAGCGGCTGCCGTAGACGCCGAACACCGCGTGCTGGTCGGCTCCGCGCAGGGTCACCAGGCGGGAGGAGTGCCACGTGCGGTGTACCGCGGAGGCACCCTCGTAGAGGGTGCGCGGGTCTCCCGTGGCGTTGACGAGCAGCGCGGGAAGGTCACCGCGGACAGTGGTGGGGCGCTCGCGCGGCCGGTCCCAGAAGGCACAGGCGTTGAGGTTGGCCGTGACGGGGCCGAACAGCGGGTCCTGTGCGCGGGCGCGCCGGACGTCACGCCAGTAGACCTCCGGGTCGTGGGGAGCGGCGCCGTCTGCGCACAGGATCGCCGTCTGCACACTGCCGTACGGCGATTCGGCCCCGGTGAGCTCGAACTTCAGCACGCCGGCGAGCCACGGGGACGGGGTGACCCGCTGCCCGTCCGCCGCGCGCAGCATGTCGTGCATCCCCTGCGCGAAGTCCCCGTAGGCGCTGTCGTTGTCCTGCGAGAGACCGTTGAACAGGACGATGGGCGCCATGTGTTCGTCCACCCGGTAGGCGCCGAGCCGCAGGGGTGTGCGGGCGGCCACGGCCCGGATGCGGTCCACGCTCGCCAGCACCGCCCCGCGGGTGCGGCCCAGACCGTACGTCGTGTCGCGGGCGGCGGTCCAGGAGGCCCAGCCCTCCAGGGCGTGCCGGTTGGCCGGGCCGACACGGCGCAGCAGCCGGGGGCCGTACTGCGCCGGGTCGATCACACCGTCCAGCACGACCCGGTCGGTGCGTGCGGGGAACATCGTCGCGTACACCTGGCCGAGGTAACTGCCGTACGAGTAGCCCAGGTACGAGATCTTCCGCTCGCCGAGCGCGGCGCGGACGACGTCCATGTCGCGCGCGGTGTTGCGCGTGGTGGCGAAGGGCAGCACATCGCCCGCGTGTATCCGGCAGCGCCGGGCCAGGTCCGCGGAGAAGGCCGCGATGCGGTCGAAGCCGGCCCGGTCGCGGCCGGCGCCGCGGAACGCCGAGCCGGTCGGCCAGTGGCAGTCCAGCGGTGTGCTGCGGCCGACGAAACGGGGATCCACGCCCACCACGTCGTACCGTCGGCCGACGTCCTTCATGGCCTTGCGCACCCACGGCGGGTCGCCGATCGTCTGGCCACCGGGGCCGCCGCCGTTCAGCAGCAGCGGGCCCACGCGGTGGGCGGTGTCCGTCGCGCGGATCCGGGACACCGCAACCGTGATGGTACGTCCGCCCGGATCATCGTAGTCGAGCGGTACGGTCACGTCGGCGCACCGGGCGCCTGCCTGTTCCAGCTCCTTTCCGGTCGTGTCGCCGGACCCGAGGCGGCAGCTCTTCCAGGTGAGGTGCTGGTGGTGGTAGCGGGCGAGCGGATCGGCGGCCGCGGCCCGGGCCGGGACGGCGGTGGCGGGCAGCACCGTCAGGGCGAGGGCGGTGGCGGCCAGGCCCAGAGCGGCCCACCGGACCGTGGTTGCCCTGTCCGGCCGTAAAGAGGTTGCCGAGCGTTTCAAGAGTGCGTCCTTTCTGGGGTTCCGGTTTCTCCGGACGGGCGGCCTTCGCAGAACGCGGTCTCCACGGCCTTCAGGAAGTCCTGTTCGGCCTGGAGCGTGGCCGGTACCTGGTCGAGGGCGACGGCGACGCTCCGCCCGCCGGGGCCCGTGGCGGTCAGCGCCCGGTGACCTCCCGGGACGGTCCCTGCGTGGCCCCACCACATGCCGCCGCAGCGCAGCGGGGAGGCGATCAGGCCCAGTCCGTAACGGGCCCCGGGCCAGAGGCGGTCGGGGTCGGCCGCCACGGTCCGCCGCATCTCGGCGAGCCGGGCCGCGGGCAGCAGTCGGCCGCCGAGCAGTGCGGTGGTGAACCGGGTCAGGTCGCCGGGGGTGGAGACCAGGGCGCCGCCGACCCCGCCGAAGGTCGTGTTCCAGTCGGTGCCGTCGACGCGGTGCCCGTCGGCCGCGGTGAAGTAACTGCGGGAGTGCGGTCCGCGGATGCGGGTGTCGTCCCCGGGCCAGTACGTGTCCCGCAGCCCGAGGGGCCGGATCAGCCGGCGGGTGATCTCCTCCTCGGGAGAACGCCCGGTGACGTCGCGGACGATCAGACCGGCGAGGAGGTAGTTGGTGGTGGCGTAGTGCCAGGCGCCGCGCGGGCGCGGCAGGTCCAGGGCGCGGGCGACGAGCTCGCGCGGTGTGAAGTGCCGGTACCGCAGGCGCTCGGGGTGCTCCCACTCGGGGGCATCGAGGTAGTCCGGCAATCCGCTGGTGTGCTGGAGCAGTTGCCGTACGGTGATCCGGCGACCGTCGTAGCCGTTCCTGCGGACCACTCCGGGAAGGTAGCGGTCCACCGGGGCGTCGAGCGAGAGGCGGTGCTCGGCGGCGAGCTGGAGCACCACGGTCGCGGTGAACATCTTCGTGACGCTGCCGGCGCGCAGCCGGTCGGTGGTGTTCATCGGGCGACCGCTGCGCAGGTCGGCCGTCCCGGCCGCCTCGGTCCAGCGGGCGCAGGGTCCGCCCGCCGCGTCGGTAACCAGGACCGCCGCTCCGGCGAGGCCGTCCCGCTCGGTGAGGGTGCGCAGCGCCCGGCGCAGCTCGCCGTGGGGGGCGCAGCCGGCGTGCTGCCGGGTGTCGGGCGGCGGCCCGGTGGCGGCCGCCGGTGTGACCGGCGCGACGAACGCCGCCAGCAGGGCCGCCACGCACAAGCGTCTGCGCAGGGTGGAGGTGGTGATCGATAACGTCGCCATGCGCACCAACGCTAGGCACCCGCCGGAACCGGATCACTCCTGCTGGCCGCCGATTCGCGGGTGGGGGCAGCCCCAGCGCGCAGGAGGGGAGATCCCCCGTGTGCACCGGGCCCCGGCCGAGCGTCGCGCTCCCCGGCGTGGTGTCGTACCGCGGCCCGGCAAAAGGCCGGGCCCGGGCCGGGCCGGCCCCGGCCGAACGCGACGAGTCGGGCGGCCCGGTCCGGCGTCTCAGTTCCCTTCGGCGGCCGGGCGGTACAGCACGGGCAGATCGGCGGGCCGTACCCGGACCGTCACCGGCAGGGTCGCGTCCACCTCGCCGTCGGCGCCGTAGGGGACGGGGCGGGAGGCCTCGATGCGCAGTTCCTTGCCGCGCAGGACCTGTACCTCGGGGCGGTTGATGTGCGCGCCGGTCTTCAGCTCGTTCATCAGGGCGAAGAACAGTCTGCGCGGTGCGTCACGGATCATGACGACGTCGAGCAGCCCGTCGTCGACCCGGGCACCGGGGGCGATGAGCCGGCCGGAGCCGTAGTAGGGGGAGTTGGCGGCCACGACTGTGTAGCCGCGGTGGGCGTGTTCCTCGCCGTCGACGGTGACGCGGTAGTCCGCCGCGCGCCACGTGGTGACCGCGCGCAGGCCGCCCGCGTAGTAGGAGGCGGCGCCGCGCAGCAGACGGGCGTGGTTCGCGTGCCGGTTGGCCAGCGCGTCCACCCCTGCGTAGACACTGCCGAGGACGACGGTGCGCGGGTGGACGGCCGACTCGACCTCGATGGTGTCGACGCGCCGGGGCTCGGCGTGCAGCAGGATGTCGGCGAGGGCGGCCGGGTCGGCGGGCAGGTCGAGGGCGCGGGCGAAGTCGTTGCCGCGTCCGGCCGGCACCAGACCGAGGACGGTGCCGGTGCCGCTGAGCGCGCCGCCGATGCCGCCGGCCATCCCGTCCCCGCCGACCGCCAGGACCACCCGGCCGCGCTCCCCCGCCTGCCGGGCGATGTCCTGGGCGTGGGCGAGGCTGTTGCTGTACTCCGTCTGCAGCTCGGCTCCGGCTTCGCGGAGCAGACGGGCCAGCCGGAGCAGCGACGCCGCCCCGGTCGAGTCGCCCGCGGTCGGGTTGACGACGGCGGTGAACTGTCGCATCGGTGTGCCTCCGGGGCGGTGACGGTAGGAGTGGAACGGCCGGGCGGGTGGGGAGGTGGGTGGATCAGTCGGTGGGCAGCAGGACGCCGGGGTTGAGGATGCCCTCGGGGTCCAGGCGGCGCTTGACGGCACGCAGCGCCTCCACGCCCAGTTCCCCGGCCTCCCTGACATACCAGTCTCGGTGGTCGGTGCCCACTCCGTGGTGGTGGCTGATGGTTCCCCCGGCGGCGATGACCGCGTCGTTGGCCGCGTGCTTGGCGCGCGTCCAGTGCGCGACGGGCTCCTCGCCCTGGGCGCTGACCACGGTGAAGTACAGCGAGGCGCCGTTCTCGTACACGTGCGAGATGTGGCACATCACCAGGGGCGGGGTGCCGGCCTGGGTGAGGGTGTCGGTCAGGGCGGTTCGCACGGCCGTGTACAGGTCGGGGATGCGGGACCAGAAGGCGGCGGTCTCCAGCGTCTCGGCAAAGGCTCCCGCATCGAGCAGGGAGTCGCGCAGGTAGGGAGCGGAGTAGCGGCCGTGGGCCCAGCGCTCGCCCGGTTCGGCGCCGAGCAGGGTTCCGCCGGCCTCGCGCAGGACGGCCGCCGCCTGCTCACGGCGCTGAGCCGTGTCCTCGGCCGTGCCCTCGTAGCCGGTGATCGCCATGCATCCGGCCTGGCTCTGGGCGAGCCCGTCGCCGATGGCGTCCGGCTGGGCGAGGCCGATGAGCGTCTCGGTCTCGTCGGACAGGCGCAGCACCGTCGGCCGGGGTCCGTCCTGGGCGAGCCGGCGCAGGGCCGCGGCCCCCTCCTCGAAGGAGGCGAACCGCCAGCCCTCGTAGACCCGGACCTCGGGCAGCGGGCGGATCCGTACGGTGACGGAGGTGATGACGCCGAAGGCGCCCTCGGAACCGAGGATCAGCTGGCGCAGGTCGGGTCCGGCGGCCGAGCGGGGGGCCCGGCCGGCCTCGATGGTCCCCTCGGGGGTGGCGAGGGTGAGACCGAGCACCATCTCGTCGAAGCGGCCGTAGCCGGCGGAGGCCTGTCCGCTGGAGCGGGCGGCGGCGAAGCCTCCGATGGTGGCCCATTCGAAGGACTGCGGGAAGTGGCCGAGCGTGAAGCCCTCCGCGGCGAGCAGGGCCTCGGCCTCGGGGGCGCGCAGGCCGGGCTGGAAGACGGCGGTGCGGGAGACCGGGTCCAGGTCGAGCAGGCCGTCCATGCGGCGCAGGTCCAGGGCGACGAAGGCGCGCCGCTCGGGGGCGAGGCCGCCCACGACGGAGGTGCCGCCGCCGAAGGGCACGACGGCCAGGCCGTGCGCCGCGCAGACCTTCAGGACGGCGAGGACCTCGTCGTGCGAGGCGGGCAGGACCACGGCCTCGGGGATGTCCGAGACGTCTCCGGCGCGCAGGCGCAGCAGGTCGGGCGTGGACTTGCCGCGGGTGTGACGGACGCGGCTCTCGGCGTCGGTGCGGATGTGGTCCGCGCCGCCGACGGCCTCGGCGAGCGCCTTCAGGGCGGCGGGGCCGGCCGTGGGCTCGGGAAGGCGGATGTCCTCAAGGGCCAGGGCCGGCGTGGTGTGCGGCTTGACGCCGAGCAGGTCGCGCAGCAGTCCGGTCACCGAGTCGGGCAGCGGTGCCGCCTTGGCCGGGTCGCCCCAGCCGTTCCACAGCATGTCCATCGAAGGGTCGTCCTCACAGGTCGGTGTGCTCGGTTCGCGCGGCGGCGTCTCCGCCCGGCCCCCGGGGCGTTACACTGTGACACATGACGCCTATTCGTCACAACGGTTCGGACAATGATCACGTCCTCGACGCGGTGCGCGACTGCGTTCTGGCGGTCGGAGTCCGCCGCACCACCCTCGCCGACGTGGCACGCCGCGCCGGCGTGTCCCGGATGACCCTGTACCGGCGGTGGCCCGACCTGCGCACCCTGGTCGGCGACCTGATGACCCGTGAATGGATCGCCGTGGCCACCCGCGCGATCCCGGAGTCCACGACGGGCACGGACACCCGGGCCCGGATCGTGGCGGGGCTGGTGGCGGGGGTGGAGGCGTTCCGCGCGCACCCTCTCTTCCGCAAGATCGTCGACGTCGATCCCGAGCTGCTGCTCCCCTATGTCCTGGACCGGCGCGGGGCGAGCCAGGAGGCCCTGCTGGCACTGCTGGCCGACGCGCTGCGCGAGGGCCACGCCGACGGATCGGTTCGCACCACCCACACCGAACGGCAGGCCCGCGGCCTGCTGTTGATCGTGCAGTCCTTCGCCCTGTCCCTGCGCACGATGACCGACGAGGACGATCCCGACCTCGACTCCCCCGCCCTGCTGGGCGAACTGCGCACCCTTCTGGAGAGGACCCTGACGCCATGAGCCGAACCGAGGCCGTACGAGACTCGTCCCTCAGCGCGGACCGGCGCACCCGGGAGCTGGCCCGGGCGACGGACGGCACCGTGGCCGACGTGCTGGTCGTCGGACTCGGTGCCACGGGGGCCGGAGCCGCCCTGGACGCGGCCGCCCGCGGGCTGAGCGTGGTCGCGGTCGACGCCCATGACCTGGCCTTCGGCACCTCCCGCTGGAGCTCCAAGCTCATCCACGGCGGTCTGCGCTATCTGGCGTCCGCCCAGTTCGACGTGGCGCACGAGAGCGCGGTCGAGCGCGGGGTGCTGATGACGCGTACCGCCCCGCATCTGGTCGCCGCGCAGCCGTTCGTACTCCCGCTGACCCCGCTGGTCTCACGCGCCCAGTCCTCCCTGGCCTGGGCCGGGTTCCGGGCAGGAGACGTGCTGCGGCTCGCCGCCCGGACGCCACGGCAGGTGCTGCCGGCTCCGCGACGGCTGTCGGCGACGGAGGCCCGGCACCTGGCGCCCTCGATCCGCGCGGACGGCCTGCGCGGCGGGCTGCTGTCCTGGGACGGCAAGGTGACCGACGACGCCCGGCTGGTCACCGCCCTCGCCCGGACCGCGGCCGCCCACGGCGCACAGGTGCTCACCCGGACCAGGGTGCTGGAGCTGACCGGGTCCGGCGCCCGGATCCGCGACGAACTCACCGGCGAGGAGGGCGAGATCCGCGCCCGCGCCGTGATCAACGCCACCGGGGTGTGGGCCGGCGACCTCGTCGGCGGCATCCGCATCCGCCCCTCCCGCGGCACGCATCTGGTGCTGCGCTCGGAGCGGCTGGGTGCACTGCCGGCCGGTCTGCACATCCCGATCCCCGGCGAGACCAACCGCTTCGTCCTGGTCCTGCCCCAGGGCGACGGCCGGGTCTACGTCGGCCTCACCGACGAGCCGGTCGACGGCCCGGTCCCGGACGTGCCGGAGGTGCCCGAGACCGACATCGGTTTCCTGCTGGACGTGCTCGGCTCGGTGCTGGACACACCGGTGCGCCGCGACGAGGTCGTCGGCGCCTTCGCCGGGCTGCGCCCCCTGCTGGACACCACCGGGCACGACGGCCCGGGAGACGCATCCGCCCGCACCTCGGACATCTCGCGCCGGCACGCGGTGCTGACCTCGCCCGACGGCGTGACCACGATCGTCGGCGGCAAGCTCACCACCTACCGGCGGATGGCGCAGGACGCCGTCGACGCCGCCGCCGAGGTCCGCGGCCTGCCCGCGCGCCCCTCCCCCACCGCCTCCCTGCCCCTGGTCGGTGCCGCCTCGCCCGAACGGCTGCGCGCGCTGTCCGCGCCCCGCCGTCTGATCCGCCGCTACGGCACCGAGGCGCCGGCCGTCCACGCCCTGGCCGAGCGGGACCCGGCCCTGGCCGAGCCGGTCCTGGCGGGGCACCCGGTCACCCGGGCCGAACTCTTCTGGGCCGCCCGGCACGAGGGCGCCCTCGACGCGGCGGACCTGCTGGACCGCCGCACCCGCATCGGCCTCGTCCCCGAGGACCGCTCCGAGGCGCTGGCCGTCGCCGGGGAGATCCTGGCACAGGCCCGGTCCGCCGCGCACAGCCAAGCGTGACCCCGCGCCGGGCAGGACGCCCGACGACAACCGGCTCCCGCTTGAGCGGCGCCGAGGGCCCCGCCGGCCACCCGGTGGCGCGCAAGCGGCACCGGGGGCTCGTGGGCGTTTCGGCCGCATCCGTGTGCCGGGCCGGTCGGCGCGCTCAGCTCCCGAGGATGTTCACCGCGCGGTCGAAGGCCGAGTCGCGGCCCTTGGCGAACTCCTCCTTCGTGAAGACCGGTTCGGCGATGTGCGGCGGGATGCCCGTGCCGTCGAAGGTGCGGCCGGTACGGGTCAGGAACTCCTCGTTGGGCAGGGCGAACACCATGCCGTCGGGAAGGTGACGCACCATCACGTCCGAGAAGACCCCCTGTGTGCTCCGGCCGATGCGGACGGTGCGGCCGGGCCGGTCCATGAGCGCCTGCGTGAAGGTCTCCCCCGCGCTCACCGTCGAACCACCCGTCAGGACGGCGACGGGACCGGTGTAGCGGGGCGCATCGGCCGGAGTGACCGCAACGGGCTCCGGGCGGGTGTGCCGGGCGGGGTCGGCCGGATCGTCGCGGACCCGCTTGGCGTAGGCGGGGTAGGGGGTGTCGGTCAGACGCCGCGCGATGCGGATGCCCAGGGTGTCGGCTCCGCCGCCGTTGATGCGCAGGTCGATGATCAGCCCCTTGAGGCGCTCGACCCGCTCGGTCGTCAGGACCGTGTCGAGCGCCCGGTCCAGTTCCGCCTGTTCGGCGCTGTAGGGGGCGTCCTTGCCGGCGTAGCCGCCGAAGCCGGAGATCCTCAGATAGCCCCGGTTGCCGGGCAGGTCGGCGTAGGTGATCCGGCCGGCCGCGAAGTCCTGCCGGTGGGAGGCGTTCTTCAGGTCGCGCGCCACGATGAACTTCTTGACCCTGGCGTCCAGTTCCTCGGTCGGGACCTCCGTGCCGGGCCGGACCTCGTAGAACCTGCTGTCACCGTTCTGGACCACGACATGGGCGTCGTACAGCGGCCGCACCATCCGGCTGAAGATCGTGAAGAGTTCCTTCCCGGTGGTGTTCTTGTGCACCTGCGGCCGGTACCGGTCCCGTACGGCGTGCCAGTCGATGCCCTTCGCGGCGAAGAACGGGTAGTTCTCCTCGAAGGTCTGCCAGAAGACGTCGAAGGAGGTGCGGGGGTCGTCCGGCAGCCCACGGGTGCAGGCGGACGGGAGTGCCGCGATCCGGCGCAGCTTGCGGTGGCCGACCGAGCTGTCGGCGGCGAGCGTGGCGTGGTCGCGGTCGTGCCCGGTCCGTACGGTCAGCAGGGTGCCGTCCGTCGTCAGAAAGGTTCCGGGACCCGTCTGCGGTGAGGTGTCGCCCTTGAGACAGCCGACCGACGTCGTCTGGTACTCCTGCAGGACGCCCCCGCCCACGGTGAGGACGGTGCCGTAGCCGTCCGTCCGCCATACGCCGTCGGTGCCCGGCGGGTCCGGCTCGGCGGCGCCGGCGGCGGGGACGGCGGCGGCGGTGAGGGTGAGGGCGACGACGACGGTCGTGACGATGCGCACGGTCCTGTCCTTCCGGTGCATGCCTGCGGGACACCACCGTGACCGACGGCGCCCGGCAGCCACCATCCGGTGAGCCGGTGCATCGGGGGTCGGGGCAACCCCCGTGTCCGCGACCTGCCGCGCCTCACCCGCCGGCTCAGGCGAAGCGTTCCGCCAGGTCTTCCAGGACCGCCACCGCCCGGTCGACGTGCTCGTACGGCACGAAGACGTGGTCGTGGTGGAACCCGGCGACGACGTTGCAGCTCAGGCCTGCGTCGGCGAGTTCCCGTGCGACCGCGGCGGTCAGCCCCACGGCCTGCAGCGCGGAGTGGACCCGCAGGGTGATCCAGCCGGCCACGTAGTCGTAGCCCATCCCCGCGGCGTCCGCCTCCTCCAGCGGCGCCACGACGGTCAGGCCCTCCTGCTCGGCGACCGTCACCACCGGGCTCACCCCGGAGGGCACGCCACCCTCGACGGTGGTGAACACATAGCGGCCCGGATTCAGCTCCGGACGCATCCCGCTCAGCAGCTTCTGCAGATCACTCTCACCGCTCATGATCACCACGTTACGGGAGACGGGCCGCATCACTCCTCGAAGTGGCTGGGCCTGGTGTCGCGGTGAACCGGACGGCCCAGTCGGGCGGCCCGGGCGGGCGGCAGGAGGGTCCAGGTGCTGTCGGACCCGCGGAGGGCGGGCGCGGACTCTTCCAGGCGCAGGGGCGCTCCCGCGCCAGAGGTCGACCGACGGGACTCGTGCATCAGGTGTTTCTCCAGTTCATGTCGTACGGCGTCCCGATCGGGGGCCGTGGGGCCGGGGATGCCGGGCCGTGGTCGGGCCGGTTTCCGCGAGGGGGGCGGGGCAAGCGTCACGCGGGGCGGAGCCGGGTGTCGATGCGCTGCCGGGGGCACCGTCAGAGGCCGGCGAGACTCTGCTCGGCGTCCCGTTCGACGGCCGTTCCTCGCTCGGGCACCCCGGCGAGGTCGGGTCCGGGTACGGCCGACAGACGTGGCAGCAGGCAGGCCCAGAACTCCACCATGCGTTCGTTCGACAGCCAGTCGCGGTCCCGGCTGCCGAGCGCCTCGAAGCCCACCGTCGCGGCCACCACGGCCACGGCCACTCCCTCGGGCGAGACTCCGTCCGTCAGCTCCCCCGTCCGCTGTGCCTGGGCGACGACGTCACGCACCCAGCCGTGCCACCGGTCCAGCACCGTGGCACCGCCGTCCCGGGACAGGTCGCCGCTGAGGGCGAAACCGGCGCGCACGACCGGGTCGTTCGCGAAGGTGACCACGAGCTGGCGAATGGCAGCCACGAGCACCCCGAGCGCGCTGCCGCCCGCAGACCGGCAGCGCTCGGCCAACTCCTCGACCCGGCACGCCGCCACGCTCTCGATCTCGCCCGCGAGGTCGTCCTTGCTCGGGAAGTGGAAGTGCAGGGCGCCGGCGCTCACCCCGGCCCGTTTGCTGATCGCCGGCAGTGACGCACGGGCGTATCCGTCGTGGGCGAAGGCCTCGGCCGCCGCGAGAACGAGGGCCTGCCGTGTGCGAGCCGCACGGACCTGCTTGACCATGACGCCCTCCTCCTGAACCTGCGTGGACACGGCCCCGGAGCCACAGCTCCAGATAACCGCATGTTCAGTATGTTTATGAGGGTTCGGCGCGGCAAGACCTGACGGGGCACCAGGGCAAAAACGTCGAGGAACGGCACTTGGGAACAATCAAACCGCGTGGCTGGTTTGAGTGTCCTGTCCCCAAGGAGATCCGTAAGGCGACGTGAACTCCGGGGAACGCGGAAGCCCGCGGCCCCGGGCGGGCAGCGGACTTCCGGCGGGCACGTCGCCCCGGGCTCAGGACGCCGAGGGGCGCAGCACCACGGGCAGCGACCGGTAGCCGTTCAGCATGAAGGTCGGCAGCGGCGCCAACTCCTCGGGCGCGCAGGCCAGCCGAACGTCCGGGAACAGCTCGAAGAGCCGGGACAGGGCGGAGGCGGCCTCGATCTCACCGAGCGGTGCGCCGAGGCAGCGGTGCGGGCCGTGACCGAAACCGAGGACGTCACGGTCGGCGGTGCGCAGCAGGTCGAAGCGGGCCGCGTCCGCCCCGTGCCGGTCGGTCTCGTGGCCGCCCGCCGCGAAGTTGACGAGGATGCAGTCGCCCTTGCTGATCCGCACCCCGTCGAGGTCGATGTCCTCCACGGCGAACCGCATCGGCGCGTACGCGCCGGGGGTGTGCACCCGCATGGTCTCGGCTATCACGTCCGGCCAGGCGGCCCGTCCCGCGCGCAGGTGCGCCAGCTGCTCGGGGTGGGTCAGCAGTGCGCCGACCGCGTTGGTGATGAGGGTGGCGGTGGTGTCCTGGCCGGCGGCGATGAACATGAAGAGGGAGCCGAGCAGTTCCTCCTCGGTGAGGCGGTCGCCGTGGTCCCGGGCCGTGATCAGCGCGCTGGTGAGGTCGTCGCCGGGCTGCTCCCGCTTGGTCTTCACCAGGGCTGCGAGCCGCCCGAAGGCCTCCAGCCGCGCGGCCTCCATGTCCTGGGCGGAGACGGTGGAGCTGAACACGGTGCTCAACGCCGTGGACAGGGCGTCCGTCTCGGGGCCCTCGGGCACACCGAACAGCTCGCAGATGACCCGCAGCGGCAGCACCTCCGCGTAGGCGGTGCGCAGGTCGATGCGGGTCCCGGGCGCGAGGGCGGCGAGTCTGCCCAGCAGTTCGGCCGACAGCTCCTCCACCCGGGGGCGCAGCGCTTCGGAGCGCCGCGCGGTGAACGCTCCGGCCAGCAGCCGGCGCAGCCGGGTGTGATGCTCTCCGTAGGCGAACAGCATGTTCTCGTTGGCCACCCACGGATAGAGGGGCCACTCCTCGGTGATCTTTCCCTCGATGAACGGCGGCCAGTGCAGACGGGCGCTGCGCGAGACGCGCGGGTCGGTCAGCAGCCGCTCCACGTACGCCTGCTGCACGACGGCCCAGGCGAACACCCCTCCGGGCAGTTCCACCCGGACCGCGGGGCCCTGGGCGCGCAGCATCGCGGCCTCTCCCCTGTGGTCCCGGCCCATCAGGTCCAAGGCGTAAGGGCAGGCGGTGTTTTCCATCACAGTGCTCCCTGGGTCGGTCCTTCATCACGTTGTTGCGTCGCGACGTGCCCATGGCAGCGATGTCCGCTCCCCGCACCCGGGATACCTGCCTCCGTGGCCGTCGGAGGCTGCCGTCTCAGGAGACGGCGGGAGCCTCCTCCGGCTCCCGGTTCATCTCCACGGCCTCTTCGTAGACCCGCCTTCCGCGGTCCAGCGACATGTCCAGGCGCACCAGTACCGCCGGGACCGCGATGCTGGTCATCAGGTGCCGGTAGAGGTCGACCACCCGTTCCATCAGGTCCGCATGGTCGTTCATGATCTTGGACAGCACCTGCGCCCCGGTGAACGCGGCCACGAAAGCCTTCGCCGCGGCCTCCACGTCGACCTGGGGCAGCAACTCCCCGTTCGCCTTCGCCCGTTCGAGCAGATGGGCGTTGTGGTCGACCCACGAGGCCATCGGCACCCGCCGGTCCAGCCCGTCGTGCGGTGACCCCTGGTCCACGGTCAGGCGGATGCTGCCGCGCACCATCGGGTCACCCGTGCCGAGCAGGTGCGCCAGGAGGAACCCGGCGTCGAGCCCCTCCTGGAGCACCAGTTCCCTCGGTGGCGAGGCCGGCACGGCCTTCAGCTGGTCGGTCAGCACCGCCTGGGCGAGCTGTTCCTTGGAGGCGAAGTGGAAGTAGAGGGCGCCCTTGGTGACGTTCGCCCGCTGGAGGATCTCCGAGATGGTCGCCGCCTCGTAGCCGACTTCGGCAAAGACGTCGGCGGCTGCCACCAGGATGTTGCGCCTTGTCCTGATCGCTCGTTCCTGCAAGGCCACGGCACATCCTCCGCACTGGCTTCACGGGCCGGTCGGCGACAAAAAGAAACCGACAGGTACGTATCCTGCCACCCGGAAAGATGGCCTTTCAAGCATGCCCCCGCCCCCTCCTCACCTTGCACACAGGAAATCCCGGCCGTCGCTGTGCACCAGAATAAAACCTGTCAGCCGGTATCTCAACGTCCGAGCAGCAGTTGCGCACGCCAGAAGGCCCTCCGGCCCGAAGCGGCCCCGGAAATCCCCTTCCGTTTCTGCGGCAGGGCGCCGACCCCATGTCGTCGCAGTTCAGCCGCCGTTGGCAGAAACTTGGCTTGATTAGCAAACCGGGAGGTCCGTATCTTCTGACTCTACGCATCCCACCCTTCCGGATCTGCGACTACTGGAGAGGGTCATGACCCTTCTGACACCTCAGGTACATATCCCCTCTTTGCCGGAGATCGAGCACTATGACACGCATCAGGTGGCTCATCCGGAAAGGAGCCGGGCGGACGGTCCGGACTTGAGGTCCGACGGACCGCATCCCGGCACGCTCGCCGGCGAGTTGGCCCGTCTTCTCTTCGGTGGCGAGGAACGGCAGCACATCCACGCGAGGTGGCGCGACCTGATCGCGCAGGAGACATTCCGCCACCGCCCCGGACTGGACTCCGCCGGGCGCGCGGCCCTCTCCTACGAGTGGCTGCGCGTGGTGAACGACACCGTCCGGGGAGCCGAGGAACTCGCCGACGACCCGGGGCTGCTGGCAGGGCTGCACGAGTGGGCGGCGATCGTGGACGGCGGCGGGGGCCTGTGCACGGTGGCGAGCATCCACTACAACCTCTTCCTCGGCAGCCTGCTCGACCACGAGGGCGCCGAGAGCCGGGACCTGTCCGACTACACGACCCTGCGGCGCACCGGCACGTTCCTGTGCACCGAGCTGGAGCACGGAAACGACGCCTGGGCGCTGCAGACCACCGCCGAACGGGACCCGGTCACCGGCGGGTTCATTCTCAACACCCCGCACCCGGGCGCCCAGAAGTTCATGCCCAACACCAGCATGACCGGCGGACCCAAGAGCGCCGTGGTGGCCGCCCGGCTCCTCGTCGACGGCCGGGACGAGGGCGTCTTCCTGTTCCTGACGCCGCTGAGCGACGAGAGGGGCCTGCTGCCGGGAGTGCGGGTGCGCCGGCTGCCCCTGCGCACCGGCGCCCCGGTGGACCACTGCCTCACCGCGTTCGACCACGTGCTGCTGCCCCGCGACGCCCTGCTGGAGTCCGCGCACGGCCGCCTGGACGCCGACGGCCGCCTCCACAGCAGCCTCGGCAACCGGCGCAAGAGGTTCCTGCAGTCCATCGGCCGGGTCACGATGGGCAAGCTGTGCATGAGCGGTGCCGCCGTCGGCGCGACCCGGGCCGCCCTCGCCATAGCCGTCCGCTACGGCGACCAGCGGCAGGTCAGCGGCCCGCGGGTGGGTCAGCGCATCCCGGTCAACGCCCACCGCTCGCACCACGGCCGGCTCCTGAAGGGCCTCGCCACGGCCTACGCCATGACCTTCCTGCACCGCTCGGTGCTCGCGCAGTGGGCGCAGCAGCACGCCGGCCGTGACACCGGGCGGCGGGCGGAGACCGAGCGCCTGATCGCCGTGGCCAAGAGCTGGATCACCTGGCAGGCGCGGGACATCACCATCGAGTGCCGGGAACGCTGCGGCGCCCAGGGCCTGTTCGCCGTCAACGGCCTGTCCGAGTTCCCGCAGTACGTCGAGGGCACCATCACGGCCGAGGGCGACAACCTGGTGATCTGGGTGAAGGCCGCCGCCGAGATGCTCTTCGAGCACCAGCCGCCCCGGACGGACCCCGAAGCCCCGGGCGGCGTGGCCCGCCTGGCGGATCCCCGGCAGGTGCGCGATCTGCTGGCCGGAGCCGAGGTCATCTGGCAGGACCGGGCGCGCACGGCGCTGCGCCGGGGCCCTTCGGGGGATCCGGTGGAACGGTGGAACGGCGCCTCCTCCGCCGCCCTGGAGATGGTCTCGGTGCACGCCCGGCTGCAAGCCGCCGACGCCTTTCTGGAGGCAGCCTCCCGGGCGGCGGACCCGGGGACCCGTGATCTGCTGGACAGGCTCTGCCTGCTGTTCCTGCTGGAACAGCTCGGTGAGCACACCGGCGACCTGCTGGCCGAGGGCCATCTGTCCCGCGAGCAGGTCCGTGCCCTGCCCCAACTCCTGGACGACGTGCTGGGCGGCCTCGCCCCGCACATGACGGACCTGGTCGAGGCGTTCGACCTGCCGGCCGCGTACCTCGACGGGATCCCGCTGGTCAACTCCGGCCACGTCTCGCTCGCGGACTACGCCACCGCTGCCGAGTAGAAGGCGGTGGGCGCCGCCCCGTGGCGCTGGACGCCGGCCCGTCGCGTACGGGGACGCCCGCCGCCGCCACTGCCCGCCCGGACCGTGGCGCGTTGTCGCCGTTGCCGTGTTCGTCCGCCCATGACACGTTCGGACGGCCCCGGCCGAGCGGACCGGGGACCGACGGGAGGGGTCGACGGATGGCGCGAGACAGCGGACACACCGGCCGCACGGTACTGGCCACGGCGCTCACCGTGGCGACGACGCTGATCGCCGTCGCCGTGGCGGGACCCTGCGCTGCCGCGGCGGCCGGGCCGCCCACGGCCAGCGCCGCGCGGGTGACGGCGGGCGTGCTCACCGATCCCACCCCCGAGGAGCAGGAACACCTCAGAGAGGTGGCCGGTGCGATCTGGACCCCGGAACTTGCGGCCGGCTGGAACATGAACGCCGACGTGGCCGACGTCCTGTCGACGGCCACCGGGGAGATCCTCAAGTGCAGCGAGGCGTTCGCGCTCGTCCCGCGCCCGCCGGGGTTCCTCCCGGGAATCGGCTACCTGGTCGGCTACTGGAAGAACCTGCGCGACTACTTCCTGGTCGTGAAGGACAACCGGACCTACCGCGCGTGTGTCGTGACCGCGGCGGCCAACTACCGCTCGGCCGTCGAGATGGCTTCCATGGGCATCTGACCCGGGGCCCGGTCAGGGCCTGGCGAGGCCGTCGATCCAGGACTGGAGCCGTCTGCCCTGATCGGCCATCAGGCCGGGGTCGCGCAGGGTGTTGGTGAGGACCGACATGCCCTGGTAGGCCCCGACCAGTTCGACGGCGAGGGCACGGGCGTCGGAACGGCCCAGCTCGGCGAACTGCCGCTCGACCCAGTCCAGCAGGGCCCGCATGACCGTGGCGGCGGCTTCGTCCAGGCCGTCGTCACGCTTGTCGAGTTCGGTGGCCAGGGTGCCGAAGGGGCAGCCGAAGCGGGCCGCGGTCTCGCGCTGTTCCACCCAGCCGTCGATCAGCGCCTTCAGCCGGCCGGCCGGGTCGGGCAGTGCGTCCAGACGGGCGGTGAGCACGGTGAGCCGGTCGCAGTGGGCGCCCAGCGCCGCCTCGACCAGCTGGTCCTTGGTCTTGAAGTAGTAGTAGACGTTGCCGAGGGGGACATCGCCGGCCCGGGCGATGTCCGCGAGGGTGGTCTTCTCCACGCCCTGCTGGTGGAAGACCTGGACGGCGGCTTCGACCAGGCGTTCACGCTTGCCGCCCCGGCCGGAACGGGCGGCGGCTCCGGCATCCGCACCGGTTTTTGAGTCAGTCACCTGACTAAGGATAGACAAGGCCGAGCGCCACGACTAATGCACTTTCTTAGTTAGCCAACTAACTCAATCAGGAGTGAGTGCCGTGATCGTGGTGACGGGTGGTTCGGGCAATGTCGGGCGGGCGCTGGTGGCGAAGCTGGCGCAGGAGGGCGAGACCGTGACAGCAGTGGCCCGGCGCATCACCGCCGAGGACGTCCCGCGGGGGGTGCGGGCCGTCGCCACCGACCTCGGGCAGCCTGCCGGTATGGCGCCCGCGCTGGAAGGGGCCACGGCACTGTTCCTGCTGGTGGCCGGCGACGATCCCGAAGGGATCCTGAAGCAGGCCGCCGCGGCCGGGGTGACGAAGGTGGTCCTGCTGTCCTCCCAGGGCGTGGGCACCCGGCCGCAGGGCTACGCGCACGCCGCCGGCTTCGAGGCGGCCGTGGCCGCGTCGGGACTGGCCTTCACCGTGCTGCGCTCGGGCGGCATGGCCTCCAACGTGCTCGCCTGGGCGGAATCCGTGCGGCGTCACCGCACCGCGGCGGCGCCCTTCGCCGATGTGGCCCTGCCGTTCGTGGACCCCGACGACGTCGCCGCGGTCGCCGCCGCCGTGCTGCGCCAGGACGGGCACGACGGGGCCACCTACACCTTGACCGGACCCGAGGCCGCCACCCCCCGGCAGCGGGCCGCCGGACTTGCACAGGCCCTGGGTGAGCCGGTGACCTTCGTGGAGCAGAGCCGTGAGGAGGCACGGGACCAGATGGCGCGGTTCATGCCGGGACCGGTGGTGGAGGGAACCCTCTCCATCCTCGGCGAGCCGACCCCCGGGGAACAGGCCGTCAGCGCGGACGTGGAGCGGATCCTGGGCCGCCCCGCAACCCCGTTCGCCGCGTGGGCGGCCCGCAACGCCCCGGCCTTCCGCTGAGGCGCTCCGGGGAACGGGTGCCGCCTCCGCCGAAAACCCCTCGCCGGGCAGGCCGACCACGGCCTGCGCCTTCTGGGCGGGGACGTCACGGGCTTCCTGCCCGGCGGCGCATGTGAGACCGGGGCGTCACGGGTCCCGGGCCGGGCAGTGCAGGCAAGACCCGGGCGTCACGGGTCCCCGACCCGGCGGCGCGCTCGGGACCCCGGCGTCGCGGGTCCGTGGCCCGACGTGCGGCGCGTTTACGACCCGGGCGTCACGGGATCTCCTGCTCGGCCCAGATGATCTTTCCTTCGGCCGTGTAGCGGGCACCCCAGCGATGCGCGAGCTGGGCCACCAGAAACAGGCCGCGGCCACCCTCGTCCATGCTCCGGGCGTGCCGCAGCCGGGGGGCGGTGCTGCTGGTGTCGGCGACCTCGCAGGTCAGCCTGGCGTCGCGGAGCAACCGTAGACGGATGGGCGCTCCTGCGTACCGGACTGCGTTGGTGACCAGTTCGCTGACGATGAGCTCCGTGGTGATGGCCAGTTCCTCAAGGCCCCAGTCCGTCAGCCGGCGGATGGCCTCGGCCCGGGCATGCGCGACAGCCACCGGATCGGCGGGCACGTCCCACGAGGCGACCTGCTCCGCCCGCAGGGCGTGGGTGCGCGCCAGCAGCAGAGCGGCGTCGTCGGGCCGCGGCGCCGGCACCAGCTGCTGCACGGTGTGGGTGCACAGGGCGCCGAGATCCGTTGCGGTCTGGTCCAGCGCCGTGCCGAGCCGGGCCATTCCCGACTCGACGTCCTGGTCGATCCCCTCGATCAGGCCGTTGGTGTAGAAACCGATGAGGCTGTTCTCGGCCAGTTCGATCTCGCTGGACTCGAAGGCCATGCTGCCCAGGCCGAGTGGGGGCCCTGCCGGAATCTCGGGGAAGTAGGCGTGCCCGTCCGGTGCGACGACCACCGGGGGCGGGTGTCCGGCCCGGGCCATGGTGAACCGCCGGGTGACCGGGTCGTAGACGGCGTAGAGACAGGTCGCGCCGATGAAGGTCGCCGCATTCCCCGTGGCCGCGCCCCGGCCGGTCTCCTCGCCGCTCAGCCGCATGACGAGGTCGTCGAGGTGGGCGAGCAGGTCGTCGGGCGGCATCTCCATGGCAGCGAGGGTCTGCACCGCAGTGCGCAGCTGGCCCATGGTCGCCGCGGCGGAGATGCCGTGGCCCACCACGTCCCCGACGACGAGTCCCACCCGGGCGCCGGCCAGGGGGATCACGTCGAACCAGTTGCCGCCAACCCCGCCGCTCGCGTCCGCCGGCAGATAGGAGGAGGCCACCTCCAGCGCCGTTCCGCCGGTCAGGGCGTGCGGCAGCAGGCTGCGCTGCAGAGTGACGGCCGCATCATGCTCCCGGGTGTACCGGCGGGCATTGTCCACGCACATCGCCGCCCGTGCCACCAGTTCGTGGGCCAGCAGGACGTCGTCGGGCCCGAACGGGACCGGGTTGAGCGAGCGCACGAACGTGGTGAGACCGAGCGCCGTGTTACGCGCCCGCATCGGCACGGAGATGAGGGAGTGCATGCCGAACTCGCGCATCCGGGCCGCCCGTACAGGCTGTTCGGACACCCAGAGGTCGTCGGACGGGTCGACGACCGGGATCAGGACCGGATCACCGCTGACGAGCAGGTTCGCGTCGCCGGGCGGAGGCAGGAAGTCCACCTCCTCCCCCACCTGTGCCACCGCCTCGGGGCAGCCCTCGCGCACCGACTGGAGGCCCACGCGGCGCATCGCAGGACGCGCGGGGGCCGGCCCGGCGTCACTCGGCCAGCCTGCGTGCCCGTCGGTACTGAGCACAGGCTCCAGGAGGTCGACGGCCACGAAGTCCGCGAAGCGGGGGACCGCGAAGTCGGCCAGTTCCTGTGCGGTCTGCACGACGTCGAGGGTCCTGCCGACGCTGGTGCCGGCCTCGTTGACCAGCGACAGGAGCTGGCGGGCGGTCCAGCGCTCGGTGACGTCCTGGACCATGTAGCAGACCCCGGCCTGCGTGTCGGCCCCGTCCATCAGAGGGAAGAACGAGCTGGAGTAGGCATGCCGGCGGTGGGGATCTGCCCAGCTCCAGCCCAGGTACTCGTAGTCGGTCACCGGCTCCCCCGTGGCCAGTACCTTGCGCATCAGCCCCTCGATGGTCTCTCCCTGCAGGCCGGGCAACAGCTCGCTCAGCCGGCGCCCCAGCCGCTGGTCCCGGGGCACACCGCCGAATCGTTCCAGCGTGTCGTTCAGCCATACATAGCGCAGTTCCCGGTCCATCACGGCCATGCCGACCGGTGAACGGGTCAGGAACCCGTCCAGAACGGACTGGCCCACCGTCCACTGCTGCCGCTGCTCCCGCACGGAGACCAGAAAGCACTCCTTCTCGTCGATCCGGAAGGAGGCCGACACCCGAAGATCGATGTCGATCCGGCGGCTGTCCCGGTGCCGCACGGGGACGAGACCGCTCCATCCCATGCCGACCCGGCACCGCTGCGCGATGGCGACGGCGCGTGCCGGGTCCCCGGGCATGGCCAGCAGACGTGCGGCGGAACGGCCGACGACCTCCCGTGGGCGGTAGCCGAGCAGTGCCTCGGCGGCCCGGCTCCAGCCGACCACGACGCCGTCCGCCGAGAGCACCGCCGTCGCGTCGCTGGACGCGTCGAAGGCATCGCCCGTCCCCACGGGCGTGCAAGCGTCGACACCGTCTCGCCCTGATTCCATCCGATCCATCCTTTATTTCCACCATGGTCCCGCTTGTCCGACCGATGCGCACGAGCCGGACGGCGCGCCGTCCGTGCCACAGCCTGGGGTTGGGCCAGACGGAACGCTGGGGGCAGCATGGAGAGGTACCGGTCATCTGTGCTCGGGCACGGCGCACACGCGAGGCCGACCGGCCGGTGGAGGTGGATCTCGGATGGCAGTGGATTCCTTCCGCGCCGACGGCGACGAGCACGACGCCCCGCGGCCTCGGCCGACCGGCCTGCTGGACGTGCTCAGCGTGGCCGCGGTGGCGCTGGACACCCGCGGGCGCATCGTGTTCTGGACCCCGCAGGCCGAGGAGCTGTTCGGCTACAGCGCGGACGACGTCCTCGGCAAGGACGCAGCGGAGCTGCTCATCCGTCCCGAGCACCTGACGGCCGTGGTGAGTCTGTTCACCGAGGTGCTGGAGTCCGGCCGGGGATGGGCCGGCGCCTTCCCGGTCCGGCACAAGGACGGCAGCAGCCGCCTGACGGAGTTCCGCACCATGCGCCTGCTGGACGATCTGGGCGACGTCTACGCACTGGGCATCGCGGCCGACCACACCCTGCTCCAGCGGGTCGAGACCGATCTGGCACTGTGCGAGCGGCTGATCAACCAGTCCCCCATCGGCCTGGCCCTCCTGGATCCCGAGCTGTGCTATCTCCTGGTCAATCCGGCGCTGGAACGGATCGACGGCATTCCGGCCGAGGACCACATCGGCCGTCACCTGCGCGAGACGCTGCCCTTCCCCGACGTGAACACCGTGGAGTCGGCGCTGCGTCAGGTGCTGGCCACCGGCATCCCCCTGCTCGACCAGTACCACGTCGGCCGTCCCCCGCCGGACCCCGACCACGAGCATGCCTGGTCACTGTCCATCTACCGCCTGGAGGACCCGGGCGGGCGGGTCCTGGGCGCGGCCGTCTCCGTCGTCGACGTCACCGAGCGCCACCACGCGGCCGCCGAGGCCGACCGGGCCCGGCGCCGCCTGGCCCTCATCGCCGAGGCCTCCACCCGCGTCGGCACCACGCTGGAGGTGGAGCAGACCGCGCACGAACTGGCCGACATCTGCACCCCCGTGCTCGCGGACGTGGTCGCGGTGGACGTGCTCGACGCGGCGCTGGCGTGCCGCCGGGCCCGGCAGCCGGACAACGGCCCGGAGCTGTTCCGTGCCCTCGCCCTCAAGGCGGCCCAGCCGACGGTGGCGCTGCGCGCCGCCGACCCGCCCGGGGACCTCGCCGCCTACGAGGGTGACCGCCTGGTCACCCTGTGTGTCCACACCGGCCGCCCGGTCCTCGTCCGCCATGTCGGCGACCGGGACCTGCCGCGCATCGCGCGCAACGCCGAGGCGGGCGAGCTCCTCGCCCGCGCCGGCGTGCACTCCTATCTCGCGGTGCCGCTGATCGCCCATGGCGAGGTGCTCGGCGCCCTCGACCTCAAACGCACGCGCAACCCGCAGCCGTTCGACGACGACGACGTGGTGCTGGCCGGTGAGCTGGCCAGCCGCGCCGCCGTGGCCATCGACAACGCCCGGTGGTTCCAGAGCGTGCGCAACACCGCCCTCACCCTCCAGCGCAGCCTGCTGCCCGACCACCCGCCGCACCACACGGGCCTGGAACTCGCCTCCCGCTACCAGCCCGCCCTGGCCACCAGCGAAGTGGGCGGCGACTGGTACGACGTCATCACGCTCGCGGACGACAAGATCGCCCTGGTGGTGGGAGACGTCATGGGCAACGGCATCGACGCGGCCGCCACCATGGGGCGGCTGCGCACGGCGACCTGTGCCTATGCGGACCTGGACCTCGCCCCCGACGCGGTGCTCCAGCATCTCGACAAGATCACCTGCGATCTGGAGCACTACATCGTCACCTGCCTCTACGCGGTCTACGACCCCCGCACGAGACGGTGCACCATCGCCAACGCGGGACACATGCCGCCCGCACTCGCACGGCCCGGCCGGCCTCCGCGGTTCCTGGACCTTCCGTCCGGGGCGCCGCTCGGTGTCGGCGGCATCTCGTTCGAGACCACCACGGCCGAGCTGTGCTCGGGCGACCTGCTGGTCTTCTACACCGACGGACTCGTGGAAACCCGGCAGCACCCCATCGACGACCGTCTGAACGTCCTCCTCGGGTTTCTCGACGACCCCGGTCGTCCGCTCGAGGAGACCTGCGACCGGCTGCTGCACGGCCTGCGCCATCCCGACGACCACGACGACGTGGCCCTGCTCGTCGCCCGTGCCCTGTAGGCCGCGTGCGCCCACCATCCGCTTGGTGGGGTTCGCCGGTCGGTGCGACGCTGGGTGGGAAAGGTCTCCGAGGAGCGCAACCCTGGAGGGCCGATGGGACGGGACGTCCCGGCGCTCGTCTTCACCCGCGAGGACCGCCGCCGGTACCGGAGCAAGATGCAGGAGTGCCTCGACGCGTTCGCGCAGATGCTGCGCGAGTCGCAGTTCGAGGCCGAACGGCCGCAGGTCGGGCTGGAGATCGAGCTGAATCTGGTCGACGGCTCGGCCGAGCCCGCCATGCGCAACAGCGATGTGCTGGAGGCGATCGCGGATCCCGCGTGGTCCACGGAACTGGGCCGCTTCAACCTCGAGATCAACGTCCCGCCCCGCCGGCTGACGGCCGGCGGTCCCGACGCCTGGGAGTCCGAGATCCGTGCGGCGCTCAATCACGCGGACGAGCGGACCAGGTCGGTGGGCGCGCGCCTGGTCATGATCGGCATTCTGCCCACCCTGCGGCAGGAGGACATCGGCGAGGAGTCGCTGTCGGAGAACCCGCGTTACCGGCTGATCAACGACCAGATCTTCGCGGCCCGGGGCGAGGACCTGCGCATCGAGGTGGACGGTGTCGACCGGCTGCGGACCTACGCGGACACCATCACTCCGGAGGCGGCCTGCACCAGCACCCAGTTCCACCTCCAGGTCTCCCCGGAGAACTTCGCTCCCTACTGGAACGCGGCGCAGGCCATCGCCGGCATCCAGGTGGCGCTGGCGGCCAACTCGCCGTTCCTGTTCGGCAAGGAGCTGTGGCACGAGACCCGCATCCCGCTGTTCGAGCAGGCGACCGACACCCGCCCGGAGGAGATCAAGGTCCAAGGGGTGCGGCCCCGGGTGTGGTTCGGCGAGCGGTGGATCAACAGCGTCTTCGACCTCTTCGAGGAGAACCTGCGCTACTTCCCGGCCCTGCTGCCGCTGTGCGAGGACCAGGACCCGGCGGAGACGCTGGACCGCGGGGACATCCCCGAGCTCTCCGAACTCACCCTGCACAACGGCACGATCTACCGCTGGAACCGGCCGGTGTACGCAGTCGCCCAGGGCAGACCGCACGTCCGGGTGGAGAACCGGGTGCTGCCGGCCGGGCCGACCGTCGCCGACACCCTCGCCAACGGCGCCTTCTACTACGGGCTCACCCGCGCCCTGGTCGAGGAGGACCGGCCGGTGTGGTCGCGGATGTCCTTCGCCGCCGCCGAGGAGAACCTCCACACGGCGGCCCGGCACGGGATCGAGGCGGCGTTGTACTGGCCGGGCATGGGCGAGCTGCCGGTGCCGGAACTCCTCCTGCGGCGTCTGCTCCCGCTGGCACACCGCGGCCTGGAGCTCTCCGGCATGGACGCGGCCTGGCGGGAGCCGCTGCTCGGCATCATCGAGCAGCGCTGTGTCACCGCGCGCAACGGGGCGGTGTGGCAGAAGGAGATGGTCCACCGCCTGGAGGCCTCGACCCGGGCCGGCCGGCACGAGTGCCTGCGGCGGATGACGCAGTTGTACATCGACTACATGCACCTGAACGCGCCGGTGCACACATGGCCGGCCGACTGACCGCCAATTTCGGGATGCAGGCCGGAACGATCACCGGGTAGGCTCCCCCAGCATTTGCCGGGGGAACAGCAGAGGTGGGGGCATGGCCGACGAATCCGCGTCCGAGGAGAACCACAGACCGGGGGTCCAGGCACTGGCGGCGGTGCTGGTCTTCGCCGGGCTGGCGGGAGTCCTGTGGGCCCAGCAGGAACTGCACGGCTCCACCAACCGGGGGCCGGCCACCTGCTCCGAGGACCATCACAAGCCCGGCGGAACGCGCGTGTCCGCCGCCCGGTTGTGCACGGCGCTGAACCGTTCGGATCTGCCCACGCTCCTCGGGACACCCCGGGAACAGGCTGAGAACGCCTACGGGTCCGAGAGTTCGTTCAAGGACGCCGACGGCACCGAGACGCCCTCGCCCGAGGCGGAGGTCTCGATGACGACGTACTCCGTGAAGCTGTGGGCGTCGGACGACGATCTGCGGGTCGGCGAGATGGCCGGCTTCCTCGGAACGTCCGCGGAGTCGAGGACGGTTCTCGGTCACCCCGCCGTGCTCTACTCGGACCACACCATCTCCCTCGGTTTTCATCTCGGCGGCGGCAAGGTCGACACGGGCACCGGCGGCATCGCCCGCCATCTGCTGGTCGCCCGGGACGCCAAGGACGGGGGCGGCGCGTTCGAGGTCGCCCTCTGGCGCCAGGACGACGTGACGCCCGACGACGCGGCACTGTTCCGGGTGGCCGAGCGGGTCCTGCCGACGGTCCCCGGCTGGACCGGCGCCGGGGGCCGGGCCGGCCACCCGCCCGGCGGCGCACCCTCGTCCGCAGTCGGGCGACCCACCGCTCGTGCGTCCTCAGCCGGTACCGCATAGCGGGCTGCCATGCGCGTCGACTACTCACCGGCTTCCGCGGACCCGAGGTCCTTCTACCAGCTGCTCACCCATGTGGTGGTGCCCCGGCCGATCGCCTGGGTGTCGACCCTGGCCACGGACGGCGAGACGGCCAATCTTGCGCCTGCGATGTTCCGAGGAAAGCGATGACGATCCGGCTGACCCGCTAAGGGCTCAAAGAGAAATAGCTTGTGGGTTTGGAGACTTGAGTTCGCAGGTCAGCACGTCGCACACCCGCATGGTGTTCCTCTGCGAGCCCTAACGTGCATACATCGACTTCAGCTTCGGTGAAAGTACCTGTTCGAGTGCCTGTACCAGTTCAAGCGTGACTTCCAGTGCGTCGCAGCCCGATCAAGGGCGCCCCAGGCCGCAACGCCTCAGAAGCAGGGACTCAACGGCCCGGGCCCTGGCTGTCACGTTCGGCCGCAAGCCGGCTTTCCAGGCCCGTGATGAGCGTGTCCATCACCATGCGGAACCTGCGGTCCTGGACGGGCCCTGACGGGTCTGCGGCCGTGGACTCGTCTGCACCGGCGGCGAGACCGGGGGGCTTGAGGCTCGCCCACTGGTGAAGCGAGCCGTTGAGTTCGGCGGCGAGGACACCGACGACGACGGCGACCACCAGAGCGGCGGCCTCCGAGACCTCCGACTCCGGCACTCCCGCGGCGGCCACGATCGCGGTGAGCGCGGTCCAGAACGGGTCGTCGGGCTGGATGAAGTCCGGCTGGTGGCTGAACGAGTAGGCCATCAGCTCGGGGTGACGATGCGCCAGCGTACGGAAGTCCGTGGCGAGCAGGCGGATGCGCTCCTGCCAGGGAGCGTCCTGAAGCGTCACGGTGCGGAACTGGGCGCCGACCATTCTCGCCACGCCGCGCAGCACGGCTTCCTTGTTCGGCACGTGGTGGTACAGCGACATCGGGTTCGCATCGAGCACGGTGGCGAGTTTGCGCATGGTGAGCGCCTCGACTCCGTCCGCGTCGATGAGCCGCGGCGGCGGTATGGATCCCGGCCTCGGTCAGAGGCACGTCTCTCTTCCTCGTTCCCCGCGGGGGACGCCTCACCTTCTTTTCCATACCTCGTACGGTATCGGTTTCGTACACCGTATGGAAATGACCTTGATCACAGCGGTCGGTCGCACCACAGGGGATTGCTTCGAGGTTCCATACGGCGTACGGCACTGATTCCATACGGCGTGTGTTTCCGTGAGGCGCCACGGCATCGGCCAGCGCACCGCGCCCTTGCCCATCCCCCTCTACACACAGGAGCAAGCCATGACCACGCACTCCGCGAACGACCTCCGCCCCATCCGGTCCCCGCGCGGCATTCCCCTGCTCGGCCACACGCCGCAGATCCCCGACACCAACCCCGTCGAGTACTTCAACGAGCTGTCCAAGCAGTTCCCCGAGGGCATCTACGGCATGGACATCGCCGGCATCGAGCAGGTCTTCGTGTACGACCCGGACCTGGTGGCCGAAGTCTGCGACGAGACGCGGTTCTTCAAGCAGATCGAGAAGACGCCGCTGAACCATGTACGGGCCGTCCGCCGCCGGGGACGTCGATGTCCCGGACGGTGTGTCCGACGGCGGCGGCCAGTCCCAGGGACGGAGCAGCCGGGTTCCAGCGTCGCTTCCGCTGCGGCCCAGGGGCAAGGCGGGCGGCGATGAGGCTGTACGGAGCAATGCGGTTTGCACGGCAGGTCACCCTTCCAGCGGGCCCGAGAAGCGAGCGCCCTGCGCAACACCGAACGCGTGCTTTGTGGCAGCACACTCGGAGCTGCAGATCAAATGCCTCGTTCTCCGTGCAGTACTGCTGCGCGTCCGGGTGCGCGTCTGCTTGGCGTACGGGGCGGATCAGTCTTCGGCTTCCTGCAGCGGGTTCACGCGACCGTCGTCGCCCAGCTCGGGGCGAAGCCGCTGCCGATGACAGCGCGCGACAAGCGGTCTGCTCCGCGAAGTGCATCAGACCGAACCTCGGGCGTTCGAAGAGCCCCAGGTACTCGGAGACGGGCATAGCCGTACTCGATCGCCAGACCAGACTTCCCCGCCCCACCTTTGCCGTGGAAACACCGACTGCCCCGCCCGGCCTACCGAGCGAGCCACTTCCGCCATCAGGCCGCTGCGGCGTGGACCGCTCGCGGTAAAGCGAACGTGAGTACCTGCTCGGCCGTGACGACGACCAATGAGGTGAGCAACGCAGCGGGTGAGGGGGGACTCTGGCGGATGCGGAAGAGATGCGCAGGCGCCGGGTGATCGGCCTGGAGCAGTACTCGCGCTCGCCACCCCCGCCAGGCCCTGAATGTGCACAGGCTTGGGCCGAAGCGCCGCCCCTGGACGACCGGCCTGTGCCGCCTCCGTGTGGCCGCTAGTCGGCGCGTTTGGTCTCGTTCGTGTGACCGCCTTCGTGCCGGACCAGGAGGGCGAGCAGTTCCGCGACGGTCAGGCCTGCCTCGGCCGGGTGTCGCAGGATGGTTCCGGGCTGGATGCGGTAGGCGTTGGCTCGTCCTTCACGGGTGTGGGTGAGGTATCCATCGGCTTCCAGGTCGGAAATGATCTTCTGGACGGCGCGCTCGGTGAGCCGGCACCGTGCAGCGATGTCGCGCATGCGGGTCGTGCGGTCGTCCGCGATGGTGGCGAGCACCCGGGCGTGGTTGGTGAGGAACGTCCATCCGGTGTGTGGCTCAGGCACTTCTCCCATGCGCCCATGATAGGCGTTTCGTTCACGTGTCTAAAAATGCGAATTGGATTTCAGGTATTTCTTGACGGGTAAGGCCGGTAGGGGGAATCTGATAGCGAGGCCCTGGGACACGAACGGGAGAGGTGGGCCATGGTCGAGCCGAGGCTTCCGCGGCGACGCGCCAGGGAGGAGGACCTCACCGTGTACGCAGGAGCGGCCGATCACCCCGCCCCCGGGGCCCAACCGCCATCGGACCTGAGGATCAATATGTCCCTGCGCCGGGGACGCGCGCTGGTGACGATCGGCGGCGAGATCGATCTCTGTACAGAGCAGGCGCTGGTATCCGCCCTGCGGGAAGCCGTCGGGCGTGGAGCCCGGGGGGTCGATCTCGATCTGACCGGGACGACGTTCTGCGACTGCTCCGGTCTGAGAGCTCTGCTGGCCGCCCGGCATCATGCACAGCGCTCCGGCAAGACTTTGACCATCCGGGCGGCCAGCCGCCCGGTCCAGCGCCTCCTGAGCGCAACGGGCACACAGGCCCTGTTCACGTCCCGGGGCCGCTCCCCGCACCTGCCGTCAGAGAGGTCCATCCTGTCGGCCGCAGACACCCAGGAGGACGCCCTGAGCCGCGACGAGGACCTGCACACGGAGGTCGCGCAGCTCCGCCGCGCCATGCAGACACGCCCTGTCATCGACCAGGCCATCGGGGTCCTGATGGCCTCGTTCCGCCTCAGCCCCGAGGACGCCTGGAACGTGCTGGTCGCCGTCTCCCAGAACACGAACACCAAACTCCATCAGCTCGCCCGGCAACTGGTCACCGCCGTCCAGGGAAGTGCCCTGGACGAAGCCGTGCAGCAGCACCTGGGCGCAGCCCTCCTGGCTCTCCGCACTCCCACTTCACCTGCCCGGCAGCCCGCCGAAGAGGGCGACGGTTGCGAGGAGGTGACCTGAGACATGAAGGGCAGGAGGTCTGCACCGCTGTGACCGCCGGGTGCAAGGCTCGACCAGCGGGCACGGCGCGGGCCGACTTTCGCTCCTGCGGGAGAGCTGGGCGAGCGCTGCGAGAAGCTCAGGCAGCCCCTGGACACGAACGGCAGTATCCGACCGCCATCTAGCGCCGGGACCGCCATCTAAGACAGAGCGGGGCGTGCATGGCCCGTGCTCGGATCGCCACGGAGCGAACAACGCCGGCCTCCGTCCAGGCGGGGCGGGGACGAAAAGCGTGGACACACACCCGTAAGAGCTGACAGTAAAGGCTGTTTCTCTGGAGAAGGGGCCGGGAACTCGGACCGTGCCTCCCCTCTCGTGGCGGAGGTGAGGGCAATGACACGAGACTAAGAAAGGGCGGAGTGATCAGAACGGCTGCTGTCCGCTGCTTCATTCGGATCCTCCGCCCGAGCGGTGTGGGAGCCCTTGTTGGCTGACACCCGCCAGGCGAAGCATCCGCTCGGCCGCCCTGTGAGGGGAAAGCTGATGAATGATGTACCCAAGATCGCTCTTGCCGCCGGAGTTCTCGGCGGGTATGTCCTCGGCCGGACGAAGAAGGCACGGGTCGCCTTCGCCGCAGCGACCTACCTGGCCGGCCGCCGGTTCGGTCTGGAACCACAGCAGCTGCTGGCGGAAGGGATCAAAAGGCTTCGTGAACTTCCTCAGTTCGCCGACCTCAACGAGCAACTGCGTGGCGAAGTCCTCGATGCCGGACGCAAGGCCATGAGCGCGGTGGCCGACCGCAAACTCGCCGAGTTGGCCGACTCGCTCCACGAGCGCACCGCCCGCATAGGCGCCAAGGACGAGGAAGAGGACCAGCCCGAGGAAGAGTACGAAGAGGAAGAACCCGAGGACGAGGAAGAGGACCAGCCCGAGGAAGAGTACGAAGAGGAAGAACCCGAGGAGGAGGAAGAGGGCGAGCCCGAGGAAGAGTACGAAGAGGGTGAGGAGGAAGAGTCCGAGGAAGAGGAGCCGGAGGAGGAAGAGCGGGAAGAGCCCGTGCCGAGGCATCGCCGTGCCGCTCGAAAGCCGAGAAGGCATCGTCCCGCTGAAGCCGCTCCCCGGAAGGCCCCGGCGAAGAAGACTGCCGCACGGAAGGCCACAGCCAAGAAGACGGCGCCCGCAAAGAGGTCCGCAGCCCCGTCGGAGAAGACCAGCGCCAAGAAACCCGCTGCCAGGAAGACGGCGCCCGCAAGGAAGTCCTCGGCTCCGGCGAGGAAGACCACCGCAAGGAAGACCACTGCCAGGAAGACGGCGCCGAGGACGGCTACCGGACGGCGGAGGTAGAACCATGGTCGGCACAGCACGTGACACCGGAAACGGGCAGGGATCGGGGCTGGACCAGCTGCGCGGCGCCTTCACCAGCTTCCTGGGAAGCCAGGTGGAGAACCTGGCCGAAAAGGCGGGCGACAAGCTGGGGGAGATCACCGAAGGACTCACCGGCGTCGTGGAGAACGGCGGCGTACTCCCCAAAGCAGGTCTGAGGATGCTTCAAGGTGACTCACCGTTCAAGGCTTTGACCGGCGAGAAGGCGAAAAGCATCAAGGACAACGTGGTCGGCAAGGTCAAGGAAGCTTTCGGCGGGGGCAAGGGCCGCGGGTCCGGCAGTACCAAGGTCATGAACATCATCGAGGTGGCCGACGTTGGTGTGCCTCTTCGTTTCGCCTACGACCACTGGACTCAGTACGAGAAGTTCAGCAGCTTCACCAAGGGCGTCCGCAGCGTGTCGAAGGGCAAGGACACCGAGAGCGACTGGAAGGTCAAGGTAGGCCCGTCGACCCGCGGTTGGAAAGCCACGGTCCAGGAACAGGTGCCGGACGAGCGCATCGCGTGGACCTCTGAGGGTGCCAAGGGCACCACACGCGGCTGCGTCAGCTTCCACGAGTTGACCCCGACCCTGACGCGCATCGTGCTCGTGGTCGAGTACTACCCCTCGGGGCTCTTCGAAAAGACCGGCAACATCTGGCGCGCCCAAGGGCGTCGGCTGCGACTGGACTTCAAGCACTTCCAGCGCTACGTCACCCTGACCGACGAGGAACCGGAAGGCTGGCGCGGCGAAATCCGTGACGGCGAAGTGGTCCGCACCCACGAGGAGGCCATCGAGGAGGAGGAAGAAGAAGAGGCCGAGGACACCTCTGCCGACGACGAATACACCGATGAGGAAGAGACAGAGGACTACCCCGAAGAGGAGGAAGAGGAAGACGAGGAAGGCGAATACGACGAAGAGGAAGACGAGGAAGACGAGGAGGCCGAGGAAGACGAGGGTGAAAAGGCGCGCCGGTGATCGTCAATGCCGCAGTGCGTACGCCTGACGCTCGCATCCGGCCCGTGGAGGCCGTGCCGACCTGATCGGCGATCGATCCAGGCAGCCGGCCCGATGCGGGCGTGAGCGCGCTGAAGCTGTACCGGGGCCCGGGCTCCGGCCGAGACACGGAGGAAGAACCGCGATCTCGGGCATGGCCACCCGTGAGGTATCGGGCATCTACAACCTGTGGCGCGGGGATGGCTCACGCCTTCCGCCTTCGGCGCCATGCGGGAACGCGTCCCCGGCACAGGCGGAGGCGGGGCCGTCACTCGGAGGGTGAAGGTCGAGGTCAACCGCAGTCTGCTGGCCCTCGCCGGACTGGTACTGCTCGGCGGCGGTCTGCTGATCCTCATCGCCGGGCTCGACCTCTACCGGCGACACGATCTGGTCCCGCCCGTCGGTCCACCGGCACCTCTGGCATGCCCACCGAGGTCCGCCTGCAGGTTGCCGGCCACAAACCGCACCGCGCGGAGTAAGGAGGAGACCGACCGTCCCCGTGTCCACCGCCCTTGCGCTCTCTCGCAGTTCACAGGGACGCGGGCACCACCCCCCAAGGGAGAGATCATGATCGTCCTCGGCGTCATTCTGCTCGTCGTCGGCTTCCTCACCGGGATATCCATCCTGTGGACCATCGGGATCATCCTGCTGGTCGTCGGCGCCATCCTGTGGATCCTCGGCTCGATGGGACACGCCGTCGCCGGCCGACGCCACTACTGGTGACCAACCCGCGCGGCCCGCCGCCACCGATCCCCCGGGACCGCCGGCAGGCCGCGGACGCCTGCGCCGCAGCGAGGCGCTGCGGGAAACGCGGCAGTCACCGGGCGGCACTGTGGAGTACGCACACCGGAGCGGGGACCACACGCATCCGGACGACGAGCGCGTGGAACACCTTGCGCCAGCCGGTTCAGATCCGTTGGGCACGGTGGAGGAGGGTGTGCAGTCCGTGAGATCGCAGGGCGGCTCGGGCGGCGTTCGCTCCCGGGGCTCCGTGGACTCCTCCGCCGGGGTGGGCGGCCGCGGAGGCGAGGTAGAGACCCTTGATGGGGGTCTCGGGTCGGCCTGTGCCGGGGACGGGGCGGAAGACCGCCTGCTGGTGCAGGGCGGTGGTGCCGTTGTTGATGGCACCGTTGTGGAGGTTCTCGTTCATGGCCTGGAGGGTGGTGGGGGCCAGGATCCGGCGGGCGAGGATCCGGGTGCGGAAGCCGGGCGCGAACCGTTCCACCTGGGCCTCGATGCGGTCCGCCATGGCTTCCTGTTCGCGGGCGTCCCAGCGGCCGGTGATGCGGTCGGGGCCGGCGTCGGAGGTGATGCGCTGCGGGACGTGGGTGTAGGCCCACGCCGATTCCGTGCCGACGGGTGAGCGGCTGGGATCCGCCGTGGTCATCTGTCCGAGCAGGGCGAACGGCTCGTCGGGGACCTGTCCCATGGCGATCTGCGAGGCGAACCGGGTCAGGCTGTCCATGCCGTCGGCCACGTGGACCGTCCCCGCACCGGCGGCCTGCGGAGCCGTCCACGGCACCGGTCCGGTCAGCGCCCAGTCGACCTTGAACGTCGCGAAATCCCACTGGAAGCGCTCCAGATCCCGCACGAGGCGGGACGGCAGGTGTTCCTCGCCCACAAGCTCCCGGTACAGCGCCGGCGCCGACGTGTCCGCGAGCACGGCACGCCGCGCGTTCACGGTCTCGCCGCCGGACGTCCTGACGCCCACCGCCCTGCCGCCCCGTACGACGACGGACACGACGCGCTCCCCACAGCGCACGACGCCGTCGCGGTCCTGTAGCCGGCTCACAAGCGCCGCGGTCAGGGCGCCGGCCCCGCCGAGGGGAACCGGGAAGCCGTGGCTCTGTCCGAGCATCGACATCAGCCAGCCGAACCCGCCGCTGCCCACCGCCTCGGGAGCCAGATCGGCATGCAGGGCGTTCCCGGCCAGCAGGAGCCGTCCGCCCTCGCCCCGGAACTCCTCATCGCCCAGCCGGCGCACCGGCAGGACCAGCTTCCGGGCCAGCCGCAGTCCGCCTGCGGCCCGGAGCTTCACCGCCAGACGGAGTCCGGAGCGAACCGGCGGGAAGGGCGTGAACATGCTCTGCACCAGGTCCCGCCCGACACGGCTCCACACCTCGTACATGTCCCGCCAGGCATCACCATCGCCCGGCGCGAACCCCTCCAGCCCGGATGCGGTCTCCTGGACGCGACGCTCCAGCACGGCGCACCTCCCGTCCCTGAGCGGGTGGGCCAGCACGCGCGGGGCGTGGCTCCATCGCAGTCCCTCCGCCGCAAGATCGAGGCGGGCGAGGACCGGCGACACGGCAGCCAGCGGGTAGAAGGCGCTGAAAAGATCGGAGATGTAGTCCGGATGGACACCGCGGTCGCTGCGCACGGCGCCGCCGGGCTCCTGCTGAGCCTCCAGGACTTCCACGCTCCACCCCGCGTCCGCCAGCACATTGGCTGCCACCAGCCCGTTGGGTCCGGCACCGATCACCACTGCGTCAGGCATGGTGCGGCCTGGCGTGATCCTGTCCGACGGGATCCTGTTCCACGAGCCTGGCAAGGCGGGTCAGCATGCCCCGGTGCCGTAGCTGGAGCATCGCTTCGCTCGCGGCGTTGTGGAGGGTGCCTCCCGGACCGCGCAGGGGGTGCTCGTCGCAGATGACGAGCGTTTCGTCCTCGCCCCAGGGCCTGAGCTGGAGGAAGATCCTCGCGGTGCCGAGCGACTTGAACGAGGCTTCCAGTTCCAGCTCGCTTCCGGATTCCCGGTGACGGACGGTCGTCACCCCGTCGGCCGACCAGGGACCCAGCCGCACGGTGTAGCGGAGCCGGGATCCGACAGCGGGCCAGGTCTGATCGAGCGGCACGGACGTGGAGGGCCCCACCACCCACTCCCCGTACCGGGTCGGATCGGCAAGCACCGCCCATACCGCGTGCGGAGGACGCCGGATCAGCTGATGACGGACGGCCATGGAGGGAACCTCTCGACGGATGGGGTGTGGCACAGCCGCACTGTGCAGCACTCGGAACACCTGCCTGTGTACGTACCGGCGCTCGCACAGGACTGGAACTCTCGGGCACGGCGGAAGCCTTCACCCACCATGTGGTGTCACGGCCATGGTGCGCGTACTCGAATGCCCTCGCATCTCACCCACGCACGGAGAAGAATGCTGCGCGGCGCCCACCGGGAACCGGGCAGGACAGCGAGTCATCCGTACCAGCTGCGGAGGACCGGCGACGGTGAGCCGCGAAGCACCGAAGCTACGCAGCCGGGGACACCCCCGGTCCTGGAAAGGCAGGCTCACGTGTCGGGCAGCCTTTCGAGCAGCCCCTCGCAGGGCCGGCACCAGAAGCCCTGCCCCATGGGAAATGCCCTTGTGCGTTTCCCGGTCCGGGTCCATCGCCCCGTGCCGACTTCGACCCGGTCGATGGCGGCGTGGGATCCCCACACGGCCCGGTAACGACGTATTCCCCTCAGCGTCCGCGGCCCCCGCCTTGACCCGGGGGCGCGCTGTCGACGCCGTCTACCTGGGTGATCGCGTTGGAGGACATGCAAAGGCCCTTCACCATCGGCCCGGGAAGGCGGAGCCGGTGCTCGGGTCATACCTCGCCACTACCCACTGGTACTCGCCCATCACGGTTGCGGCGGCCTGCGGGCGGCAGCAGGGTGAAGGAGGACGTGTCGGTCCGGATGGGGCAGCGTTCCCCGGCGCCACCGAGAGGACGGAGATAGCGATGCACAGAGAACACCCCAAGGTGAAGCAGGTCAGGGGCAAGATGAAGGAGACACTCGGCAAGGCCCTGGGGGACAATTCCATGCGGAGGTCCGGCCGCAGAGAGCAGGTGCGCGGCAAGGCGCAGGAGATGACTGCAAGGGCCACCGACCAGGTCCGCAAGCGGATCGGGCATTGACCGCGAGTGCACGGCTGACCTCGCGTGCCTCCGGCTACCGTCGCCGTGATCCGTGTGGCCCCTGCGGCCGACGCAGCTGATCGCGAAGCAGTTTCAAGGCCGCGACGACGGTCATCTGCCGGACAGCTTTTCCTACGTCTGCCCATCGGAGTGAGGTGGGCGGCGCGGCCACCGCCACGCTCGGCCCGGCGGCCGTGAGGGCAGCGTGCGACTCGCGCGCGGGCATCTCCGCCCGGATCAGGCGGCGGTCGCAGCCCCTGGGGACGGAGACGGAAGGGGTGCGGCCCACCATTACATGGCGCACTCCGCACGGACGTCACGCCTGTCGGACGTGATCGGGAAAGCGGGAGCACATGACTCTTCAGCATCCCGCCGACCGCGGCGGAGACAAGCGCGGCAAGTTCGAGCGTCTTGCGGAGTACGTGTCGAAATTGACCAGCTCACCAGCGTTCTTCGCATTCTGCCTCGGGCTGGTCGTTCTCACTGTCATCGTGCATCTCGCCGGCCTCGGGTTGACATGGCAATTGTTCGCCGGCGATGCCATGACGGCGGTGACACTGCTGCTTCTTGCACTGCTGAAGAACTCTGAACTACGGGCCGAGCGAGCCATCCAGCGCAAGCTGGACGCCCTCGCCGCCGCCCTGCTCGAAGCACAGGAAAACAAGCCGGGGAAGGCGCACGAAGACCTCAAGTCCGTGATCCGAATGGAGGACGACATCTGAGAGTCCGGGAGCACGGACCGACTCT
The DNA here is from genome assembly GCF_042958635.1 of Streptomyces sp. NPDC007971. Classification (NCBI taxonomy): domain Bacteria; kingdom Bacillati; phylum Actinomycetota; class Actinomycetes; order Kitasatosporales; family Streptomycetaceae; genus Streptomyces; species Streptomyces sp. NPDC007971. The sequence continues at coordinate 72,815 of NZ_JBIBJK010000023.1, read as the reverse complement.
CCGGGCGTCGCAAATCGAGGGGAGGAGTTCATCGTTCCCCTGCGGACACATCAGTCTTCGTCGTCTTCGTACTCATCCTGCACCTGCAATGGCGTACCTCGACGACACCAGGACGCGCGATGTCCTGGAAGCCGGGCAGGTCCAGTTCGCGGAACGTCTGGCCCAGCTGTCCGAGCATGCCGTATGGGGGACAGAGATCTATGCCGAGCCGTCCGCGGCTCCAGTCACCCCTGAGCCACGGCAGACGGCGGACCTCACCCCGGGCGTTCATACCTCACCCTTGACGTAACGGTGCCGACCCGCTCCGTAGCGAGGCTGCCGCGGGCCCCCGGCAGCCGGGGTGGGCCGCCGGCCCCCCCGTGACGGCGCCGGACCGTGTCGGACACGCGTGGCGCCGGTCGCCTGTCGTCGATCGCCGGGGAGCCGATCGGCGCACAAGGGATGAACAGCAGGCCAGTGGGAACCCGGGAGGGGCAGATCACTACTCCTACGAGGAGCGTGCGGCCCATGTCCACAGGAACGCTTCTGGCGATCATCATTGCGATCGTGGTGGTGCTCGCCCTGGCCGCTGTAGCGGTCTCACTCATCATGCGACGCCGTCACCTCCGTGAACGCTTCGGCCCGGAGTACGAACGGACCGTCGAAGACTCCGACAGCCGGCGCACCGCCGAGCGAGAACTCAAAGAGCGGGAGAAGCGGCACGACGCACTGGAGATCAAACCGCTCTCCCCGGGCTCGCGTGACCGCTACACACGGGAGTGGAGCAGCGTCCAGTCGGAGTTCGTTGACCGGCCCCAGGACGCGGTGCACGACGCCGACCGGCTCGTGACCTCCCTGATGCACGACCGCGGCTACCCGACCGAAGGGTTCGAACAGCAGATGAAGGACCTCTCGGTGGACCACGGGCGCACCCTCGAGCACTACCGCGCAGCGCACGAGGTGGAGGACCTCAGCACCCACAGCCGGGCGACGACCGAGCAACTGCGGGGCGCCATGGTGCACTACCGCGCGCTGTTCGACGAGTTGCTCTCCGACGGCGGCCGGGCCCAGCCCGCCCGGTCCTGACGCCGACCCCCGGCCCGACCCGGCATGGAGGAACCCCATGCACAGCAACGACGACACGGACCGCACCACCGGCGGCCTGACCACCGAGGATCTTGCACAGCCCTCCGACGCCACCACCGGAACGCCCGGCGAAACGGAGGAAGCCTCCGCGAAGGCCCCGATGTACCCCGGTGAGAGCACCGCGACGACCACGACGCAAAGTCCGGCCGATGAGAGGGACGGGGACCGGTCCGCCGCCGGATCCGACGCCCGAGCCGCCGCCCCGGACGCCGCGCCCACCCCGGACACCTCGGACACCTCGGACACCTCGGACACCTCGGACACCTCGGACACCTCGGACACCTCGGACACCTCGGACACCTCGGACACCTCGGACACCTCGGCCGACGAGGCTCCACAGCTGCTCACGGAGGACGAGGACCAGGGCTTCCGCGACCGCTGGCAGCAGACCCAGAACAAGTTCGTGGACGACCCCCGCGAGGCCGTACACGACGCCGACACCCTCGTCGCGGACGTCATGCAGACCCTGGCCACCACCTTCGCTCAGCACAAGAAGGACCTGGAGGACCAATGGGGGCAGGGCGAGCAGGTGGACACGGAGGAACTGCGCAGGGCCCTACGGCGCTACCGCTCCTTCTTCAACCGCCTGCTCACCACGTAAGCCCCCTTCCCGGAGCCCGGGCCACGCCGTCGCCGTCATGATGCCGGAAGAGGGTGCCTCCTGGAACGGTGCCCTCTGCCTCAGCGGTCGACCGGGGCACGTCAGTGGCCGCAGACGCGGACTGGTTGACGACCTGGACCCGGGCGATGGTGAGGTGGCTTGCCGCGCTTCACGGGTAGACATGGCAGGGTGGAGCACCATCGCACCCCTTTGATCGTTTACGCGAACTTCCACTCCGACCTCGCTGTACACCTGGCTGCCCATGAAGTATTGGATCGCTGGGCGGAGCATGCCTCGCGCGAAATCTGGCTGACGCGGCCCGGGGACGTGCTGGTCACCCCAGTCCCGTTGAGTCACGCATTCCGACGCTACGCGGGCGAACTCACGGGGATGCCACATGAATCCGTCACCGTCCTGACCGTGCCCCCGGTGGCCGGAGCCCCCTTTGCGGAAGCCGTGCATCGTGCCGGGCTCATGGGCACACTTCGTTCCCTCGCCGCGGCCCGGCCGGGCATCCAGTTGCTTCCTGTCGCGCTGGACGTCTCTACAACCGACCTCGCTGCTCAACTGGGCGTGCCCATGGCTCCATATGGGCCTAGGGGCATCTCCCCGGGCGCCCTCAGCATCGCGTATCGCCTGAATACGAAAGCAGCATTCCGGGCGCTCGCCGCCGACCTGGGCATACGTATACCGGCCGGCCGCTGTTGCGACGGTAGCGAACTCGAAGGTGCCGTGACTGCGATGCTGACCCGCCACGAGCGCGTTGTGGTGAAGCCGAACAGGTCCGCCGGAGGGTATCAACTGCACTTTGTCACCCGCACCGCGCCCTGGTCGGCACCGGGCCCGCCGGCCGGCGAGTGGGTGGTGGAGGAACATCTCGACGTGGCCCGTTCCCTGAGCGTCCAGATGGATGTGGGGAAGGCCGGCCCGCGCGTGGTGTTCAGCGGCGAGATGCATACGGCGGGCGGCGCATACGACGGGTACTTCTCGCCTGTGGAGGAGAGTACGAATGCCACGACGAAGGAGCTGGCACAGTGGGCATGGGCGCTGGGCCTCCATCTGGCCCGGCACGGTTATGCCGGGAGCTGCGGGATCGATGCGGTTCTGGACCCGCAAGGCCGGCTGTTCGCCACGGAGAGCAATGTCCGGCGAACGGCAACCACTGCGCCACATGCCCTGGTGGACCGCCTCAGCCGTGCGGCGGCCCTTCGCGAGCCCGCATGGCTGCTGGCGACCGGGCGGTCGCAGGCACCACATACCTTCATCGCCATCGCTGAGCTGCTACGGGAGGCAGGGCTGGCCTGGGCACCGAGCCGGGGCGAAGGCGTTGTGTTGTACGGGGACACCGCCTCCGACGGCCGGGCCTGGCCCTACGCCGTAATCGCGGCCGACCGGAGAAGGGTGAAAGAGCTGCAGGCGCTGCTCGCCGACGCCATGCAGTTCGACGTCCCGTTATGAGATGTCCGGCGAGCTTCCATCCCAGGGTCCATCAGGCGCGCCACGGGCCGGCCTCACCGACGCACCCCTCGACGAGGACCACAAACCGCCGCCTGTCACTTGGAAACGGTGGGCGAGAGGCGGGATCACGGTCACCGGAACACCCGCCGGATGACCGACAGAGCCGTGAGGCGGCAGCTCCCCCGGTCGACAGTGCCTTCCCCCAGCCACTCGAACATCGCGTCGAAGGCCAGGTCACGTGGCGTATGTGGCTCGGCGGAGGTCGGCTGATTACGGCATGAGGAAGCGGCTACTCGGAGCGCATGAGACTCAGCACCATTCCACAGCGAAATCCCACGGCGGCCGGGCGGCTCCTGCCCGATGCAGCGGGCCCTGGCCGTGTCCTGAAAGCCGTCGACCAATTGGAACGCTTCTCCAGCGCAGACACGTTGCTCGGGGTCGTGCAACGGATGGTGCGGGCGGCTCCACTCGGCCGGGCCAGAGACGGCCTGCACGGGCGCTGGCTGGGTCACCCTGTACACCCGCTGCTGATACAGATCCCCCTCGGCAGCTGGCTGTCCGCCGCGGTGCTCGACGCAATGCCGGGCCAGCGAACCGCGGCACGCACATTGATCGCCACCGGCCTGCTGGCTGCAGCCCCAGCCGCCGCGTCAGGCTGGGTGGACTGGGCGGAACTGAACCGCCGGCAGATGCGCGTCGGCATCATCCATGCCGCAACGAACATCACCGGGGTCGCCCTGTACGCCACGTCCCTGACCGCTCGCCTGCGCGGGCATGAAGTCTCAGGCAGGATGTACGGCTGGGCAGGACTCGGCGTCGTCGGCATCGGCGGCGCGCTCGGCGGCCACCTCGCCTACCGCCAGGCAGCCGGCGCCAACCACGCCGCAACCGTCCCGCAGATGGTGGAGCCGGGCTGGCACTACGTCGCTGACCTCTCGGACCTTCCGCAAGGCCGACCGACACGCCGTGACCTCGACGGCGTCGCTGTGGTCGCCGTCCGCCAGCCGGATGACAGGGTGCATGTGCTGGCCGAACACTGCAGCCACCTGGCGGGCCCCTTGTCGGAAGGCTCGCTGGAAGACGGCTGCCTGCGCTGCCCCTGGCACGGCAGCACCTTCCGGCTGACCGACGGCTGGAACGTCAGTGGTCCGGCCACCGCACCCCAGCCCGCCTTCGACACCCGCATCACCGACGGCCGGGTGGAAGCACGGCTGCGCACCTGACGCCGCCCCCAACGGACAACACCCCTGTCTGCATCGGCATTGGCGGCGCAGTCATCGGCGCCGTGACCATGAAGCCCGAGCAGGCCCGCGTACAGCGCCCGGTGTGCCGCACCGTCGTCGTCCACGCTCCGTTCGGCCGGATACGCGCACACCACGGAACACCGAATCGTGACACCAGCCACGCCCGACCGGGACGCCTCAAAAAAGTCCTGTAACGAGCCGGTAGGCGTGGACGGGGAATTGGCGGGCATACGGTGGTTCGGAGGTTGAAAATTATGGTTCCCCTGCTTCTCGTTCTTCTGCTGGCCCTGATTCTCTTCGGTGCGGGTTTCGCGCTGAAAATTCTGTGGTGGGTCGCGATCGTCGTGCTTGTCGTGTGGCTCGTCGGCTTCGTCGCACGTCCGAAGGGTGGGAGTGGCCGCTGGTATCGCTGGTAGTTGACCGGCGATAACACTCGCGCAGGGCCGGAGAGAATTATGAATTCTGGCTTGAATGTGGGGGGTGTAACCCTGGATGCGGGGCACTCGCAACCAAGGCGGTCGAAGAAACCGCTGTGTACGACGCACGGAAAAGGAGGATCGGCGGGAACCCCTGTCGTCCTCCGTTTACCGGAGGAGTTGTTTTCGCGTGACTGAAAATGTGTGGAGTTACAAGTCGACCGCGGGTCGCCTGGCCGGCGCCGACCTCACTGGATACAAGGTCGAGGCCACGGACGGCAGCATCGGCAAGGTCGACAAGCACTCCGACGAGGTCGGTGACGCCTACCTGGTGGTCGACACCGGTGTGTGGATCTTCGGCAAGGAGGTCATGCTCCCGGCGAGCACGGTCGTGAGCATCGACCCGAAGGAGAAGAAGGTCTTCGTCGGCCTCGCCAAGCAACAGATCAAGGACGCACCGGAGTTCCACCGGGAGAAGCACCTCGGCGACCCGGGTTACCGCGACGAACTGGGCACCTACTACGGCACGGGTGGCGCCCCGCTCGGCGGCCCGCAGGTCTGATCCGACGCCCGCTCTGAGCACCACGGCCCCGGGACTCCTTGACGAGTCCCGGGGCTCTCGCGTGCCCGGGGTGCAAGTTCAGGCGATGCGTGGGGATCTGGAACGGAGACCACTCACATCGCCTATAGCCGCCGTCGCTCATGTTCTCCACGCGACCGACCTACCAGGCCGGGGCCGCGTCGAGGACCAGAGACCTGCCCGGTCCCAAGTGTCAGGGGACGTCGGTGCACTTGAACTCGCCGGCGTGGTCGCCGGTCCCGCCATCGAAAGGCTGGACCGGCTGGTCCTGGTCGCGGCGGAGTGATCGGACTGACCCGGGGACGCAGCCACGTCAGTGACCCGCTCGTCGGCAGGTACCCGCCGGCCGATCTCGTTCGGTGCCGCCCCATTACGCTCGGCTGGCTCAGTCCGCCGGGTGGCCTGGGGTGATGTCATGGGTGTCGTTCAGCGTCAGCAGCGGGCTTCTGGTGCTGGTGGGGTTGTCCGCCGCCTCTGGAGCGAGCAGGAAACCGACGTGGTCGCCGCCGTCGATCTGGTTCTCCACGCGACCGACGAACCAGGCGGGGGCCTCGTCGAGGATCAGGCATCCGCCCGGTCCTGGGTGCCACGGGACGTGGGTGAACTTGTCGGTGCGGTCGCCGGTCTCGCCGCCGAAGAGCCGGGCCAGCCGGTTCTGGTCGCGTCGGAGGAGATGGACCGCGAGACGTTCGGCACCCTCGGCGACCTGGTACGTCCGGTTGGCTTTGGACAGCCAGACCATGAACCGGGCGGGCCGGATCGAGCACTGCGAGGCGAATCCGACCAGGCAGCCGGCTCTTTCCCCGTCGGCCTCCGCGGTCACGACGTACACCGGATAGTCGAGCAGGTCGGTGAAGGGATCAAGATCGGTCACGGTACCCGGCTCCCGCTTCAAGAGATCGGACATCGGGTCACTCCGCGCCCTGTAGGTGTGCAGCTGCGGCGCCCGAATGATCGTAGAAGTGTCCATTATGCCGTGTGAGGTCCCATTCGCCGGGCACTCGGAACAGCGACGCATTGGTCGGGTGTGCCCTGCGAGGCTCGCCCGTGAGGCGCCCCCTCATATTGAGCCACCCGACGGATGAGTCCGGTGACACGCTCGGGGCGCGGGCTGCGAGGTGTACAGGTGATCGACACTACGACCCGGAACGACAGCGAAGGCGGCTCGGTGCTGGCCCCGTGGCGGGTGTACGCCCCCCAGCACGACACCGAGTTGTTGACCCGGGCCCTGGACCGGGAGAACGTGTCCGCGGAAGCCGCTGTCCTGGACATGGGATCCGGTGCCGGTGCCCTCGCGCTGGCCGCCGCCCGGCGGGGCGCCCGCGTCACCGCCGTCGACAGGGCCTACCGAGCGGTCCTGGCCACCCGGTTCAACGCCCGGCTCGCCCGACTGCCCGTCGAAGTCCTCCACGGTGATCTGTTCGGCCCGGTTGCCGACCGCAGGTTCGACCTGGTCGTGAGCAATCCGCCCTATGTCCCCGCGCCCGGGTCCGTCCCGCGCTGCCATCACACCGCGGTGGCGTGGGACGCGGGTGCCGACGGACGCCTCCTGCTGGACCGGATCTGCCGCCGCGCGCACACGTCACTGGTTCCCGGCGGTGTGCTGCTGCTCGTGCACTCCGCGCTGTGTGGCATCGCACCGACCCTGGCCGCGTTGGAGCGGTCGGGACTCCAAGCCCGGGTGACCGACCGGCGTCTCGTGCCGTTCGGTCCGGTGCTCCGCTCGCGCGGGGCGTGGCTGCGAGAGCGGGGGCTCGTCGACGCCGGCGAGGAGAAGGAAGAGCTGGTGATCATCCGTGCCGAACGAACCCGCTGAACAATGGCGCCGCGTCACGCTGACGAGCGACGGTCCGATCCTCGTGGAAGGACCGGTCGAGGTCGTACTCGACGACGGGCGCATCGCGCGTTCGGACCGGTTCACCGTCGCGCTCTGCGTCTGCCGGCGCAGCCGGGTCTATCCCTGGTGTGACACCAGCCACCGCGCCCGGCAGAGGCGGACCGCATGACCAGCACCGCACCGGCCGCCCACGACCGCGCCACCGGCCCCGCGCTGCCGCGCAGCAGGGGCGAACTCTCCCGTACGGTCCGCCGGGCCCTGACCCGTCCCGCCGGGACGCCGCTGCCGCAGCGTGTGACAGCGGTGCACGCGGACCCGTACGGGGACGATCTGCAACTGGCGCTCTACCTCTGCTACGAACTCCATTACCGAGGCTTCGCCGGCGTCGACTCCGGGTGGGAGTGGGAGCCCGGCCTGCTGCGGCTGCGGGCGGAGATGGAGCACCGCTTCCTGTCCGCGCTCCGCGCCGACGTCGGATCGCCGCGCAAGGCCGAAGAAGCCCTCGCGGACCTCCTCGTGGAACCCTTCGACGCCGACGTACCCTCCCAATTCCTCAAGAATCGGGGAGAGCTCTGGCAGTTCCGTGAGTACGCGGCCCAACGCTCCCTCTACCACCTGAAGGAAGCCGATCCGCACGCCTGGGTCATCCCGAGACTGACGGGATGTGCGAAGGCCGCGATGGTCGCCGTGGAGTACGACGAGTTCGGCGCCGGACGACCCGAGCGCATCCACGCCCAGCTGTTCGCCGACCTGATGGCGGACCTCGAACTGGACACCGCCTACGGACGTTACGTCGACACGACCGGTGCGGAGATGCTGACCAGCGTCAACCTCATGTCCATGTTCGGACTCCACCGCGCGCTGCGCGGAGCACTGGTGGGCCACTTCGCAGCCGTGGAGACCACCTCGTCACCCGGCTCACGGCGCCTCGCCCACGGGCTGCGACGGGTCGGCGCGGGCCCCGCCGCCGTCCACTTCTACGCCGAGCACGTGGAGGCCGACGCGGTCCACGAGCAGATCGTCCGCCGGGACGTCGTCGGCGGCCTCCTTGAAGCGGAGCCCGCTCTCGACGGGGACGTCGCTTTCGGTGTCGACGCCACCGAATGGATCGAGAGGCGGCTCGGCGACCACCTCCTCACCGCGTGGCGCAACGGCCGTACCTCACTGCGCACACCGTTGTGACCGCTTTCAACGCATCGGCCGTACAGGCGGGCCCTGCGCGTATGCGGTACGAGCGGAGTGCCTGGGTACCCGGGAACGGTGCCACCCTCCTCGTCTCGGACCAACTGCTCGTCGGCGACGGCACAGGGTGAGTGGCGGTCAGGGGCGCCCCGCGGCGACATCCACGCCCATACGAGGCAGTCGAGGAGAGGGGCATCGCGATGTCTGCGCAGTCCGAGCCCGAGTCCGCTCGGCAGGAGCACGGTGCGCTGGACGGGGCGGCCCTGAACGGCCCCGGCCCGGCGGGCGGCATACAGGTGTCCCGGGAAGCGCCCCAGGAGCCGCCGAGCCGTGAGCCACGCGGCGGGCGCAAGCCGTCCTGGGTGACGGTGGGCTTCGCTCTGGGGCTGGGGGCGAGCCTGGCGTGGCTCGCCGTGCAGACCGTCATGCGGGTCAGTTCGATGCTGACCTTGCTGCTGCTGGCCGTGTTCATCGCGATCAGTCTGGAACCGCTCGTCGTCTGGTTCACGCGCCGGGGGCTGCGGCGCGGCTGGGCCGTCGCGATCGTCCTGACCGGGTTCATCGTCGTCCTCGGCGGATTCCTGGCCCTGGTCATTCCGCCGGTGACCAAAGAGATCACCGCGCTGGTAGACGCGGTGCCCGGCTGGCTGGAGCAGCTCCACGACCACCAGTCCACGATCGGCCGCCTGGAGGACCGCTTCCACCTGGTCGAGAAGGCCAAGGAGCAGATCGGTTCAGGAGGCGGAGCGTCCGGCCTTGCAGGAGGCGTCCTGGGCGCCGGCCAAATGGTCCTGAGCACCGTCGCGTCCACGGCCATCGTGATCGCCGTGACCCTCTACTGCATGGCGGCGCTGCCGGCCATCAAAGAGTTCTGCTACCGCTTCGTGGCGGCCAGCCGCCGTGAGCGCGTCAAGGGCGTGGCCGAAGAGATCATGAACCGGACAGGCAAGTTCATGCTCGGCAACCTCGTCACCTCGGGGATCGCCGGCGTAGCGACCTTCGGCTGGTGCGCGGCCACCGGTGTCCCGTACGCCGCCGCGCTGGGCATCTTCACGGCCCTGATGGACCTGATCCCGATCGTGGGCTCGACTCTCGCCGGCATCGTCGTCAGTCTCGTCGCGCTGTCCGTGTCCCTGCCCATTGCGATCGCGACCGCGGTCTTCTATGTCGTCTTCCGGGTCGCCGAGGACTACTTCATCGTCCCGAGGGCCATGAAGTTCGCCGTCGACGTCCACCCGCTGGTCACCATCCTCGCGGTACTGGTCGGCGGGGCGCTCCTCGGCATCATCGGCGCCCTCGTCGCCATCCCGGCGGCCGTCGCCATCGGCCTGCTCCTCGACGAGTACGTCTTCCCCAAGAAGGAGCGGAACTGACGCACGCCGGTCGAGGGCGTCTCTGGACCCGGCGGGCGCCTGGGCCAAGGGCTCAAAGAGAGATAACTTGTGGGTTTGGAGACTTGAGTTCGCAGGTCAGCACGTAGCACACCCGCATGTTGTTCCTCTTCGAGCCCTAACGACCTCGTGCACGGTTGGCCGTGGCATGGGGTCGTAACGGAGCCCTTCCGCCGGCCCACCTGCGTCGGCGGGACCGGCAGGCCAAGGCGAACGAGGCCCAGATACGCGACGCCTGGCCACGTCACAGACCACGCTGACGTCGCTGCGTGGCGGATCACGTCCTGCGCAGCCGCGACCGGCGACGGAGGCTTGCAGGAGCCGCGCGAGGAAGGCGGGCGGAGCATCTTGTTGACCATGGTGGAGGACCACTGCTTTGCCGCCGGGGGCGTGACGCCGCGTCGGTTGAGCTGCGTGGCAATGGCGTAGGCGGTTTCGCCGGCGAGGCAGTCTTTGAAGAAGTCAGCGACGGCCTTCGCCTCGTCCTCGACCAGTAGGCCTCGTTGGGGCCCTTGCGGATCCAGCCGTAGGCGATGCAGCCCTGGATCTTGCCGTCCTGGGCGGTGGCCAGGTGCATGCGGGCGACGCGCCGGGCGGTGTCCTAGGAGGGCTTGAGGGCCATGACGCACATCATGGGGGCCATGTGGCGGTCGCTGTCGTTGACGAGGTTCATCCGGCCGCCGGTGGCGCCGACGACCGGGCGTTGGGTGTGCTCGACGATGTCGATCAGGTCCTCGAGGTCGCGCGGCTGGCGGACCAGGCGGTCGAGGTCGTAGAAGATGACGCCGTCGATGACACCGCCGGCCAGGTCGGAGGATCCACCGCCCACGCGCTGACCTGGATACTTACAGGCATGCGCGTCGACTTCGATCCTGGGACCATGGCCATCCACGACTTCTACCGGCTGCTCACCGCGGTGGTGGTGCCGCGGCCGATCGCTTGGGTGTCCACGGTCAGCCCGGACCGCTTGCTACCGAACCTCGCACCTGCGACGTCAAGAGGCGTTGGAAGCCCACGTCCGGGCCCGCGACCTGTACGAGGCCGGAGGAGACCGCCACCGCGAGGCCACCGCGTGGAACAACCTCGGCATGGCCCTGTCGGACACCCGCCGACTCGACGAGGCCCTCGAAGCCCACCACCGGGCCCTCGACCTGTACCAGGCCCTGGGAGACCGCCACCGCGAGGCCACCGCGTGGAACAACCTCGGCAGCTCCTTGCGGATGCTGGGCCGGACGCCGGAGGCGAGTCAGGCGTGCCACCAGGCCCTGAAGATCTTCCAGCAGTTCGAGGACTGGTACGGGGCAGGCCAGACCCGCACGAACCTGGCCCTCATGTCCGAGTCCGCCCACCGCCCCGCTGAAGCCCGCACCTACTGGGTGCAGGCCGCGGACGCCTACACGCGGGCCAACGCCTCCGCCGAGGCCACAGACGCGCGTGCTCGCGCCGACCGCCTTGTCGACTGACCTGCTTCCTCGATGGAGCGAACAGTGTATGACGGGGCCGTGGTCCTGCTTCCGTACGGCCTTACCGTCCACGCTGATCGAGCAGGCACGTAACAGGCCAGCCCTGCTCATTGTGGTCCTGTTCGTGCCGTTGTGGACCACGTTGGCGTTCACGCCTTGGGGATCGTGCTCATCCCCAGGTAGTAGGTCTTGTAGTTGTTGCAGCTCGTCGTGTCGACGTCCTTGGGGAAGTCACCGCGTTCACTCTTGGGGACGGCCAGACAGATGTCCGTGTCGTGGATGCGCCCGTAGACCTCGTGCACCTGGCCCTGGACGACGCCCCACCACTCATTGGCGTCGTTCCGGTTGCACTTCGCCATCGTGACGGCGTACGTGTAGCTGGAGCGGACACCCCGCATGCACTTGCCCGTGGCCACGTTCTTGAGCTGGTACGCGGCACCGGAGGCGGACGCAGGCGCGGTCCCCAGCACGATCTGGGTCGCCGCGGCAATGCCGGCGACAGCGAGCACAGCGGTCATTTTGCGCTTCATTCCGTTCCTCCATGTATTCGTGACGCTATGTCAGGCCCGCGATCCTCGGCTGCCCGCGGCGCCCTGGCGGATGACATCTATCCTTGGGGCGAGGTCCCCGACATGGGCTCCACACGGCGAGGGAATGAGCGAAGCTCGCTCTCATGACGCGCACATCGGCGGATTCCGTACTGAGCCTCATGGCCCAGCGGCTCGTGGATGCGCTGCAGTGGAACGGCCGCCTCACCTCCGAGCGGGCGGCTCACGTAGTGGGTTCAGCCCCGCCACCGTGCGCCGCCGCCCGCACGCACTCGGCGCCGACGGCACCGTACGCGGGGTGGTCTCACCGGTCGCGCGCCCGCACAACGGCGGGTCGGCCACGCCCTGTTCCCGCGCATTCGGGTACTGCCGGGAAAGCTTGACAGCAGCGTGGCCGCGCCCGCGGTCGAGCTCGGGGCAGCGGGCCGGGATCTCCTTGAGCCGCTGGGCCTGGTCGTCGGTGAGCCGGTCGGGGTGGCGGGTGAGCCAGCCGGTCACGTCGCGCACGGACGGTGTCTTGCGGGGCGGATCGAGGGGAAAGGCTTCGCGGAGCCGGTGCACGTACTTCTTCACGACGCTCTCGCCGCCGGAGTATCCGCGCTCACGTACTTTCTCGAACAGCCGACGGGCAACAGTGCAGCCTTCGGTCCACCGCTGGTGGAGGTAGGGCTTGTGGGGGTCGAGGATGCTGGCGCGGCCGGTCCACCTGCCAACCAGGAGCTCATCCGCGCTCGCCGCGTGGGCGAGACGGCGGACGGCGTTGCGGGCCAGCCCCAGCTCAGGGCCGATCGCTCTCACCCCAACTCCCTTGTCGAGAAGGGCATGGACGGCGGCATGCTGTTCTCGGATCCGGTCGGAAAGCCGAAACCGGCTGTCCGCGGTCTCGCTGCGGAGATCGGTTCGAGCTCCAGCCTCTGCATGGCCGCAGCGACCTGGACCGCGGCGGAGTCGTGCGGTTCGCGGAGCAGGGCGCGATGCTGGACGACGGTCTTCTCGACGGCCTCGGCGAGGTTCGACCAGATGTGCCACCGATCCGCGACATGGACTGCCTCCGGCGCGCCGATTCGCCCGGCCTCGGCATAGGAGGCGGAGCGGTCTCGGCAGATCACTTCGACTCCAGGGTGGTCCACGAGCCACCGGGCCACCGTCGATGTCGTGCGGTCCGGCAGCAGGTCGACGGGCTGACGGGTCTCGATGTCGATCAGGATCGTGCCGTAGTTGTGTCCCTTGCGCAGCGCCAACTCGGCCCGACTCTTGACGTTCTGGTGGTGAGGCTGCGGGCACGGGAGGTGTTGACGAACCAGATGCTCAGGAATAAAGAGTTGCAGGGCGGCGGATGCGGCGTGGGTGGCGGCCCGGCTGACCGAGGCGCTTGGAACCCGTTGCCGCGTTGCAGGCCGTTAGCCTGTCGGTATGTCAGAGCGTGTCATGGCAGGTCGCACGGACGGCCTGATCACCCTGGGTGCCGCGGACGCTCTGTGGGTCGATTTGACGGCCGACAGTGCTGTGCCGACGGCTTCTGGAGCATTCACCCGCTCTCCTGCCCATGCCCGGGTGGGGTACGTCCTGCTCGGCGGCCATGTGGTGACGACGGTGAGGGCGAGCGGCGGTCAGTGGAGTGTTCCGGAGGTTGAGGTGCGCCGGGCGGCCGCGGAACTGAACGCGGTAGGGATGGATCGGCAGGACCTGGTCCGCATCGGTCCGTTTCGTGGGGCGCCGAGGCAGGAGCGCAGCGAGGGAACGCCGCTGCGTTGGCGCCAGCGCATCACGCGAGAACTGCAGGAACTGGGCAGCCCCGAGCGGGCAGCACGACGTGAAGTCGGCCGGCCGCACCATCTAGCGGGGATCGACTGGCGACAGATACTCGTGGAGCAGACCCGCAATGGGACGCAGCGGACGTGGTGGCTGCCGCGCGCTGTGGTCAGGCTTCTCGACGCGGCCGAGCACACCGAAACGCAGTGGGTGCAAGTCGCGCGGACCCGCCGGGCAAGCGCAGCCGTCACCGAGCCGCCCTCCCACCCCCGGCAGGCCAAAGATGCCGACGGCCGGAAGACGACGAGCCCCGAGGGCCCCACCGCCTCACTGCGCCCGTACAACAAAGAGCTGGAAGGCCAGCTGTACTCCGTGCTCAGCAGGAAAGCCGGTACCTCCCGCAGGGTGGCCGGGTGGGTGTGCGCCGTCTGCCGCACCGCGCCCGCCACCGTGCTCGACCACTGCCACGAACACGGCTACGTCCGCGCCCCCGTCTGCCGGTCCTGCAACACACTGGAACGCCCCGACCACCTGTACAGCAACGACATCCGCGTGGCGAACCGTTACACACGCCTCTTCCACACCGACACCGAACACTGGCTTCGCCACTGGCACCGCTGCCCCGGCTGCCGCGCACGCACCACCCTGCCCTTGCCGCACCTCGCGGCATGGACCGCCCACATAGCCTGCCGATCGCTGCGCCCGACCCACCGCGCCCCCCGCGGGCGCAAGCCCTGCGGTGTCCTGCGCGTGTCCTGGACGGGCAGTCAGAACGCGCCCCGTTCCTGCCTGCTCACTGTCATCGTCGATTTCTGCCCCTCCGGAGAGCACCGTGTCCTGGCGCGAGTCCCCTACCGCGAAGTCGCCGAGCGGTTTCGTGTCTGGTTGGCCGAGACCGCCCCTGCCGTGGCCGCAGCGGCCGGTCCTGACCGCTTGGACGGCCTCCCTGCCCAGTTCCGGCCAGTCATCGCAGACACCAGTGGCGAGGGCCAAGCACTGTTCTGAGCGAGCCCGGCAGACCTGACACCCCAACGTCACCTCGCAGCTGCAGACCCCCGACACGCTCACCCCGCACGCTCCAGCGAAATGCGATGTCCCCAACGATCAGAAGGGGCCTGCACGTGCGCGGCATTCGCCCGCCGATTTCCGCCGCGGTCGAGCCGACGATGGCATCTACTGCCCGAGGAGCACTCCACCGGGCTTGCCCCGCACAAAGCGGCGAACGACGCCTCACCACGTAGAGCTCGAAACACGATCTTGTTGAGATGCCCTGGCCGGGCGTGACTGGTCTGGCGATTCGGCCGTTCGTGATGATGTGAGCACTCGGCCGTGGACCGTGGATGACGACTTGTGGGCGCTGATAGAGCCGCTGCTGCCGCCCTGGCCCGAGCGGTCGCCGGGGCCACGGCCGGTGGCAGACAGGCTCTGTCTCCAGGGCATCCTGTACGCCCTCTACAACGACATAGCCTGGCAACTCCCTGCCGCAGGAGCTGGGGTTCGGCTCCGGACAGACCTGCTGGCGCCGCCTGGAGCGGTGGCAGCAGGCAGGCGTCTTCGACCAGTTGCACCGCATCCTGCTGGCCGAACTGAACGCGGCCGGCCAGCTCGACTGGTCACGGGCCTGCGTGGACGGCTCCCATGTCCGTGCGAAAAAAAAAGGGGGTACCGACACCGGTCCGTCGCCGATCGACCGGCGCAAGACGGGCAGCAAGCACCACCTGAACTGTGACGGGCGCGGCACTCCGCTCAAGGTCATCACCACCGCGGCCAACGTCAACGACGTCACCCAGACCCTCGCCCTGGTCGACGGCATCCCACCGGTGGCGGGCCGCCCCGGCCGCCCTCGAAGGCGTCCCGACGCCCTGCTCGGCGACAAGGGCTACGACTCCAACCCCAACCGCGACAAACTTCGCAAGCGCAGTATCCTGCCCGTCATCTCCCGCAAGGGCGCCCCGAACATCCAGGGCATGGGAAAGCTCCGCTACGTCGTCGAGCAGACCTTCGCCCTGCTCCACCACTTCAAGCGACTCGCCGTCCGATGGGAACACCGCACCGAACTCCACGACGCCTTCGTCTCCCTGGCCTGCAGCCTTATCTGCTGGCGACGCCTCAAGAAGGCACGCCCATGATCGTGTTACGAGCTCGTAGGCGGCCTGCAGTTGTCCCCCATAGCGACCAACAGAACAGCGGCACTCTGCGGTCCGACCCCCACAGCGGCGAGCAGTTGGGGGTAATGCCTTTCGACCAACTCAGACAGACGCTGTTGCAGTTCTCGAGCCTGCACGTCAAGCTGCTCGATTCGCTCAGCCAGCGTGCGCAATGTGAACCTCGTAGCCCGCAGTACAGGTTCCGTCCCTCCTGCGTCTTCGCGGAGCAGTACACAGGCACGGATGAGAGCTCGGCGCTTCAAGCCGGCCAGGTCTTCCCGCAGCGCTGGATCGGCAGTAACCAGGACCGCTTTGAGCTGGTTGGTGGCCTGGGCGCAGGCTTTGACAGCGGAGTCCCTGGCCAGGGTGTACATTTCGTCGTCAACTTCGCTCCCGAGCCGCTCTTCGCGCAGATCAACGCGACCGCGACCGACTTTCCCAGCGACGAGGGGGAGTTCGATGCGGTGGGCATCGACCGCGAGCCGTCGCTGCGGGTGAAGCCGCCGCGGGTGGCCGCGTCCCCGGTCGCGCTGGAGTGCACGCTGCACTCGACGCTGCGGCTCGGCAACTCGACGGTGGTGTTCGGCCAGGTCGTGCACGCGGCCCCTCACCGATCGTGCTCCACTCGTCCCCGCCCAGCCGGGCCAGCGGGCGCAACAGCCCGATGGTGCGCGAGGCGGCGCGCGTCCCCTACCGGGACCGGCCTCGCGGCTGAGCCGCCCGCCCGGGCGGCCGCGATCCTGCCTGCGGCGGCGCCCCGGTCCGCGCGGCGCTCACTCGTCGTCCAGGACGAGGACGAGCGGGATGCCCTGACACGGTACGAGCCGCAGGCCACCGCGGCGGGCGGGCCTGGCCGCGGCGAGCAGGTCGCCGAAGTCGGGGCCCTTGGTGAGGGACCCGGCGAGATGGGCGGGGTCGGCGGAGGCGGCGACCCGGCCGCGGCCGTTCACCAGGTGGGCGGGGCGTGACAGCCGCCGCAGCAAGGGGAGTACGGCCGCTTCGAAGTGCCGCAGGTACACGTCGGCGGCGGCGACCCCGGCGAAGCGGCCCTCGACGGCGACCGGCGCGGACAGCGTGAGGCTGTACTCGTCGGAGCAGAGGTAGTCGACGTACGGTCCGGCCACGGCGCGCCGCCCGGTGTCGCGGGGCAGGGCGAACCAGTCCCAGTGCGTGTAGTCCGAGTACGCCGAGCGGCTGGGGTCGAGGTCGAGCAGCAGGGGTCGTACGTCGCCGTCTGCGCCCGACTGCCACCACTCCAGCCAGGCGGGTACGTCGGCCAGCAGGCCGGGGGCCGCGACGAAGCCGACCCCGGAGACCAGTTCCTGACGGGCCAGCCGGTGGTGCAGTCCGGGACGGAGTGCGGCGAGGTCCGCGCTCGCGGGGCGCCGGCCCTGCGCGACCGCCCTGGCGAGCAGAGCCGTCGTGTCGGCACGGGTGGCGGCGACGGCCTCGAAGACCGCTTCCAGCGCACGGCCCACCTGTGAGGCCACCCGCCCGGCGTCCGTGTCGAGCGTCGCGGACGTCGGCCCGGGGCTGCAGCCCATGGTGTCCTCCAGCGGACGGGAACCGGGTGCGGCGCGCTCAGAGGGTGAGGCACACGGCGACGAGCCGCGCCGCCGACTCCCTGACGCACCGCTCGGCCAGCGTGCCGGCCGTTTCGTGGGCCCCATCCTGTACGGCCCGCAGGAGGCAGCGGTGCCGGTCCGCGACTTCTTCACGATATTCGCCGCTTCCGAGGACCAGGCACAGCAGCGCCCCCACCTCGCTCTGCAGAGCGACCTGCTCGCGGGTGAGCCGGGCGGACTGGGCGGCTGCCGCGAGTTCGACGTGGAAGCGGCCGTAGAGGCGGCTGCGTGCCGCCGTCTCCCCGGCATGCGCCAACTCGTCGGCGGTGCGGTGCAGTTGGTGCAGGTCGTCGGGTTCCGTGCGCTGCGCCGCGAGGCGGGCGGCGGCGCCGGACAGGGCGGCCCAGTGGTCGCCCAGATCGCGCAGTTCCTCGGTGCTCCAGCCGCGCAGCCGCGCCCTGAGCCGGTCGTCGGCGGGGACCTCGGGGAGCGAGACGAAGCTGCCGCCGCCGCGCCCCCGGCGGGTGGTGACCAGCCCCTGTTGCCTCAGGGCCATGAGGGCCTCGCGCAGGGTCACCGTCGACACCCCGAGCTGCCCTGCCAGTTCGCTCTCGCCGGGGAGTTGCTCGCCGTCGGCGAGAAGACCCAGCTCTATGGCGTCGCCTATGCGGCGGACGACGGTGTCCACGCGGGCCCGGTTGTCCACCGGGCTGAAGACGGCCCTGCGGGCGCCGCTGCCCGCCGCCCGGCCGCTGCCGTCGATCTCGTGCTGCCTCACGGCCACCACCTTGTGCATTGACTCAAGCTTTACCTTAAGGGGACCTTGAGTTGAGAACTATGACTTCATATGTTTGCGTTCAACTCAGAGCGCGCCAGAAAGGTTCCCGCATGGAGGGAAGCGCGGTCCGCCTGCTGGACCTGCGGAAGTCGTTCGGGGAGACGGCCGCCGTGGCCGGGGTGGACCTGGACATCCGCGACGGGGAGTTCTTCTCGATGCTCGGCCCGTCCGGCTCCGGCAAGACCACCGTCCTCAGGCTCATCGCCGGATTCGAGACCCCGACCGGGGGCCGCATCGAACTCGCCGGACAGGAGGTCACCGGCCTGGCCCCGTTCGAGCGGGACGTGCACACCGTCTTCCAGGACTACGCCCTGTTCCCGCACATGACGGTCGAACAGAACGTCGCCTACGGGCTCAAGGTCCGCAGGGTGCCGAAGGCCGAACGTCTGGTCCGTGCCCGCAAGGCCCTCGCCGAGGTCCGTCTCGAAGGCTACGGCCAGCGGCGCCCCGCCCAGCTCTCCGGCGGGCAGCGCCAGCGCGTCGCCCTCGCCCGCGCTCTCGTCGGCCGCCCCCGATTGCTGCTGCTCGACGAGCCGCTCGGCGCCCTCGACCTGAAGCTGCGCGAGCAGATGCAGGTCGAACTCAAGGCACTCCAGCGGGAGGTGGGCATCACCTTCGTCCTCGTCACCCACGACCAGCAGGAGGCCCTCACGATGAGCGACCGCATCGCGGTCCTCGACCGGGGCCGCATCACCCAGGTCGGCACCCCCGCCGAGATCTACGAGCGCCCGGCAACCCCTTTCGTCGCCTCCTTCGTCGGCACCTCGAACCTGGTCGAGGGCGAGGCGGCCCACCGCATGCTCGGCGCCCCGGGCACGTACACCATCCGTCCGGAGAAGATCCGGGTGCTCAAGGAGTCCGCCGGGGCACAGGAGCCGGAGCACGCCAGCGCCACCGGCACCGTCGTCGAGGTCGTCTACCTCGGCGAGGCCACCCGCTTCCTCGTCGACCTCGACGGCGGCGGCCGGCTCACCGCCCTCCAGCAGAACCTGGAGACCTCCTCCGAGGACGTCGCCGCCTACCGCGGCGCCCGGGTCCGCCTTCGGTGGCACCGCAGACACGCCGTACGGATCCCCTCCTGACTCCCGCTCCCCCGAACCCGCTCCGCGCAAGACACCCTCACCCATGGAGAACGTCGTGCGTCTCACCCGAACCCTCCGGGCCGCGGCCTGCGCCGCCGCTCTGCTGCTCACCGCCGCCTGCGACTCCTCCGGCAGCGGCTCCTCGGCCACGGGCCTCAACCCGCCCGATCTCAGGGCCCCGACGAAGCTCGGCAGGACCGAGGGCCAGGTCAACCTGATCGCCTGGGCCGGCTACGTCGAGGACGGCTCCAACGATCCCAAGGCCGACTGGGTCAGCGGCTTCGAGAAGCAGACCGGATGCCAGGTCCGCTCCAAGGTCGCCGCCAGCTCGGACGAGATGGTCAAGCTGATGAAGACCGGGGAGTACGACGCCGTCTCCGCCTCCGGGGACGCCTCCCTGCGACTGATCGCCTCCGGCGACGCGGCCCCCGTCAACACCGGCCTCGTCCCCCACTACAAGGACGTCTTCAGCGGTCTGAAGAACGGCGCCTGGAACTCGGTGAAGGGGCAGATGTACGGCATCCCGCACGGCCGGGGCGCCAACCTGCTGATGTACAACACCGAGAAGGTGCGCCCGGCGCCCACCTCCTGGTCGGCGGTCTTCGACGACGCCTCGAAGTACAAGGGGCACGTCACCGCGTACGACTCACCGATCTACATCGCGGACGCGGCGCTGTATCTCAGGGCGACCAGGCCCGGGTTGAGGATCAAGGACCCCTACGCGCTCGACCAGAAGCAGTTCGATGCCGCCGTGGCCCTGCTGAAGAAGCAGAACGCGGACATCGGCGAGTACTGGAGCGACTATCTCAAGGAGGTCTCCGCCTTCAAGAGCGGGGACTCCGTCGTCGGGACCACCTGGCAGGTGATCGCCGGCCTCGCCGCCGGTGAGGGCGCCAAGGTCAAGGCGTTCGTCCCCGCGGAGGGCTCGACCGGCTGGTCCGACACCTGGATGGTCTCGGCGAAGGCCAAGCACCCCAACTGCGCCTACAAATGGCTCGACTGGATCGTCTCGCCCAAGGTCAACGCCCAGGTCGCCGAGTACTTCGGAGAGGCCCCGGCCAACTCGAAGGCCTGCGCCGAGACCAGTGACAGGAACTTCTGCACGGACTACCACGCGGCCGACGAGGGTTACTGGAAGAACATCGCCTTCTGGAACACGCCCATCGAGCAGTGCCTGGACGGCCGCAAGGACGTCAGGTGCGTGCCGTACGCGAAGTGGGTGCAGGCCTGGACCGAGATCAAGGGCTGAGCCGTGACGAGCGAAGCGAGGCCCGCCGCCGGACGGGGAACCGTGCGGCGGCTCGCCGGAGCACTGCACACAAGGCCCCGGCTCCGCCTGGCCCTCCTGCTCACCGCCCCGCTGCTGTGGCTGACCGTGCTCTACCTCGGCTCACTGGCGGCCTTGTTCGTCTCGGCGTTCTGGACGACGAACTCCTTCACCTCCCAGGTGGTGAGGGTGTGGTCGACGGACAACTTCCGCACGCTGATCACGACCCCGGTCTTCCGCCAGGTGATCCTGCGCAGCGTCGGCGTGGCACTGGCGGTGACCGTACTGTGCGCCGTGATCGCCTTCCCGGTCGCCTTGTACACCGCGCGGGTGGCCCGGCCGAAGTGGCGCCCGCTGCTCGTGGTGGCGATCCTCACCCCGCTGTGGGCGAGCTACCTGGTGAAGGTGTACGCCTGGCGGCTCATCCTCTCCCGGGGCGGACTCGCCGACTGGATGCTCGCGCCCTTCGGCCTCGGCGGCCCGGGCTTCGGCCTGCCCGCGACCGTGCTCACCCTGACGTACCTGTGGCTGCCGTACATGATCCTGCCGATCCACACGGCTCTCGAACAGCTCCCGGACGGCCTGCTCGACGCGTCCGCCGACCTCGGCGCGAGGGCCGGGCGCACCTTCCGCTCGGTGGTGCTGCCCCTGGTGCTGCCGTCCGTCGCCGCCGGGTCCGTGTTCACCTTCTCGCTCAGCCTCGGCGACTACATCACCGTGCAGATCGTCGGCGGCAAGACCCAGCTCGTCGGCAACCTGGTGTACTCCAACATCGAACTCAACCTGCCCATGGCCGCCGCGCTCGGCACCGTGCCCGTGACCGTGATCGTCCTGTACCTGCTGGCGATCCGCCGCACGGGCGCCCTGACCAGCCTGTAGGAGGAGAGCGCCATGCATCTCGGCCGCACCGCGCGCATCGCCCTGCGCACCGGCGCCGCACTCGGTTTCGCGGTGATCTACGTCCCGCTGCTGCTCGTCCTCGTCAACTCCCTGAACCCCGACCGCAGTGCGAGCTGGCCGCCGCCGGGGCTCACCCTGCACTGGTGGTCCGTGGCCCTGGACAACTCCGGTGCACGCGGGGCCCTGTGGGTGTCCGTGAAGGCGGGCCTCGGTGCCACCGCCGTCGCACTCGTCCTCGGCACGCTCATCGCGTTCGCGGTGGCCCGGCACCGTTTCTTCGGCCGCGGGGCGGTGTCCTTCGTCGTGGTCCTGCCGATCGCCCTGCCCGGCATCGTCACGGGCATCGCCCTCAACTCGGCCTTCGGCACGGTCCTCGCGCCGCTCGGCGTGGGTCTCGGCCTGTTCACCGTGATCGTCGGCCATGCCACCTTCTGCATCGTCGTCGTCTTCAACAACGTGGTGGCCCGGCTGCGGCGCACGGCCGCCTCGTACGAGGAGGCGGCGATGGACCTCGGCGCGACCGCCTTCCGCGCCTTCGCGGACGTCACCTTCCCGCTGGTCCGCTCCGCGCTGCTGGCCGGTACCCTGCTCGCCTTCGCCCTGTCCTTCGACGAGATCGTCGTGACGACCTTCACCGCGGGACCCGGTATCGAGACCCTGCCCGTCTGGATCTTCGACAACATGACCCGGCCGCAGCAGGCTCCGGTGGTGAACGTGGTGGCCGCCGTCCTCGTCCTGCTGTCGGTCGTACCGATCTACGCCGCCCAGCGGCTGTCGGCGGACACGGCGACGTCGAGCCGGGTGTGAGCCGTCTCTCCGGGGAGGCACGGTCTGGGCGCTGCGGCCCGTCCTCCGGCGTCCCGGCCGGGGCCTTCGTAGGCTGAGGGTGCCCGACGCCCGTACGGGAGGTGTGCCCTCAGGCAGGAGAGGCTCGTGATCGAACTGGCCGCGCTGTTCGCCGTCACGGGAGCGGCGAGCAACGCCGTGGGGACCGCGTTCCAGCGCAAGGCGGCGTCCACGAGCCGGCGCACCGGGGTTCGGCTCCTCGGGGAGCTGATGCGCCGCCCCGCCTGGGTGATCGGCATGGCCGGGGTGATCGGTGCCGCGGTGTTCCAGAGCCTGGCCCTGGTCAACGGGCCGCTCGCACTGGTGCAGCCGCTGTTCATCATGGAGTTGCCGTTCGCCCTGCTCGTGGCCGGTCCGCTGATGCACCGCCGGCTGCCCCGTTCGGGCTGGTGGGGTGTGGGTGCGGTGGTGGCGGGCCTGGCCGTCCTGCTCGCCTCGGCCGCCCCGCACGGCGCCACCAGTCAGGCGCCCCTGCACCGGTGGGTCCCGGCCGTCGGGCTGTGCCTCGGCGCGATGGGCGCGGCCGTGTTCCTGGCCTCCCGGGGGCGGGCGGGGGCCCGTCGGGCAGCGTTGCTGGCGGCTGCCTCCGCGACGGGCAACGCCCTGACCGCGGCACTGCTGAAGTCCGCCTCGGGGACCTTTGCCGACCACGGCTTCCCGGCGTTCCTGCGGTCCTGGCAGACCTACGGCTTCGCGCTGACGGGCGCCGCCGCCGTGCTCCTGCTGGAGAACGCCCTGCAGGCCGGTCCGCTGGCCGCCGCGCAGCCCGCGCTCACCATCGGCGACGCGGTGATCAGCCTGGCCCTGGGCATGACCCTGTTCGACGAGCGCGTCCGTACGGGCTGGTGGCTGGTGCCCGAGGCGTGCGGCGCCGCGCTGATCGTGGTGGGGGTGCTGGTGCTGAGCCGGGCCGTCCAGCGCATCGCCATGACATAAGTCCGACAAAGAGCAATCAGTCCGGCATGATGCCGAATAAATACCCCCGCACTCGCCTCTCGACCGCAAGGCGACGACTGTCTCACATTCAATAGCTTCGGTGGCGAACAGGTGAGGGTTACCAGGCCGTCAATCAACGCTCCGCGTTGCCAAGGTTCCCCTATGTGAGTGATAGCATCCCCGCGTCTGCGGCTTTGGTCCACCCGGCTCGGTCGCTTTTGAGAACGGCCCGGTTCTCAGCACGACGGCAGCCGTGTCGCTCCCAGTGGTTGCGCCACGGATTCCCGCGAGGTTCGCCCGCCGGTGGTTGCAGGCTACACACAGGAAAGGTTTCCATGAATCAAGACGCACTCGTCTGGTGCCTCGTTGCGGTGACGGTGGTCGCCGTGGCCGCGGCCCTGGTGCTCCGTCGCCGCAACCAGGCCATGGCGGCGAAGAAGCAGCAGGCCGAGGCCGCCCTCACGCAGAGGGTGAGCGAGGCCGACAGCCAACTGGCCGTCTTAAGAGCGGAGTTGCAGCGGCACCAGAACGAGCACGCCAAGACCATCCAAGAAGCCGAGGAGGCCGCCGAAGAAAGCACCAAGGCCGTTCTCAAGGGCTCCGCACGCTTTCTGCAGAGTCTCGCTGCGGAACAGCTGGCACTGCTGGAGGAAGTTCAGCGCAAATACGGCGGACATTCCGTTCTCAGTGATTTGATGGAAGTCAGTCACGCCAATGCACAGATGGCACGCAAGGCGCAGGGAATTGCCGTCATGTGTGGTGCCCCGCTGGGTCGTCGCAATAGGCCCGCGAGCGTTTATGACGTGGTGCGCAGCGCACAGGGTCAGATTCGCAACTTCCGGCGCGTGGAAATCATGCAGCAGACCGGTCTTGCATTGAAGGCCTCCGCCGTTTCTCCGGTCGCTCTCGCCGTCGCCGAGCTTCTCGACAATGCCGCCAGTTTCTCGCAGCAGGGTTCGCCCATCGAGGTCACTTTCCAGCGGGTGCAGAAGAACCTGTGCATTGTGATCGACGACGCCGGTGTCGGCATGAACGACGAAGACCGGCAGAAGGCGTCCGCCCTGCTGTCCGGTGACTACCGCCCACGCCTTTCCCACCTCGGAAACCAGCCCAAGTTCGGTTTTCCCGTCATCGGCCTTCTCGCTCAGCAGTACGGATTCCGGGTGGACGTGACCGGTGTCTCCCGTTATGGCGGCGTCCGGGCGGTCGTTCTGCTGCCGGAAGAACTGTGGACCGAGGAAGAGATGACACCGGCCGAGAACACCCAGGTCAACGGCGCTCGGGGCACCGTCGGCCGACTTGATCCGGTGGCGCGCACCGCGCACGGCCTGCCGAGGCGAGGGGCGCGCCAGGTACCCATCGCCAGCGTCCGCGACGAGGACACCGCGCCGTCGCCCGCCGCGGCGCAGGAGGAGAGCGGCCGTACCGCGGGCCGTGGCCTCGGAGCCTTCCAGCGCGGGACGTTCTCGGGCCGCAACCTCGCGCCGGCGCCGTCCGAAGGGTCCGATGAGGCATGACCACAGACCTGTCGTGGATGCTCGAGGACATCGTGCAGAACGTGCCGAAGGCGCGCCATGCCGTCCTGCTGTCCGCGGACGGCCTGCCCCGCGGCGCGACCGACGGCATGGCGCAGCAGGACGTGCGGACGATCTCCGCCGCCATGGCGGGGATGCAGTCGCTCAGCCGCGCGACCTCCCACTTCGCCGGGCCGGGTGAGGACAGGCAGTGGAACCAGACGATCATCGAGTTCTCGCACGGCTGGATCTTCCTCATCGGAGCCGGTCAGGGCGCCTATCTGGCCGCGGCCGCGGCGCCCGACGTCGACATGCAGCAGATCTCGTTCCGGATGCACCGGCTCGTCGCCCGGCTCGGCAACAACCTCACCTCGCCGCCCCGGGTGACCGCCGAGGCGACGGACGGGCGGGTGGGCGACGCCCGCACGCACGGTGGACCGGTGGGCAGCACGGGGATCCCGATCACCGACCTCGACGAGGTGGTCGGCAAGGTGGAGGGCGCACGCCATGCCGTCCTGCTGGGCTCCGACGGCCTGCCCCGTGGCGCCACCACGGGCATGAGCCAGGACCTCGCGGACACCATCTCCGCTGCCATGACCGGGATTCACGCCTACAGCCGGGCCACCTCGCAGTTCGCCGGCGTGCACCAGGAGGCGCAGTGGCGGCAGACGGTGATCGAGTTCCAGCACGGCTGGATCTTCCTGATCTCCGCGGGCCGTGGCGCGTTCCTGGCCGCGGCCGCCGAACACGACGCGGATATCGAGGAGTTCACCACCCGTCTGCATGAGGTGGTGCCCCGGCTGGGCGTATATACCGCACCACGCGGGGAGGCGAGCCGCACGTGAATGACGGGCCGGAACAGGAACTGGAGCTGACCTCCGCATTAGTCCCGCTCTTCGTGATCACGAACGGGCGTTCCCTGCCCCCGGACAATGCCTACGAGCGCACGACCCTGGTGTCCGCGCTGGAAGGCGCCTCTGCTTCCGCGCGCACGCTTTCCCCCGAGGCACGTCAGGTTCTGGAGCTGGTCGCGGAGGGCTTTCTGTCCGTCGCCGAAGTGGCCGCCCACACCCATCTGCCGCTGGGCATCGTCCGGATTCTGCTGGCGCAGATGGAGGAAGGCGGTCTCATCATCGCCAGGAAGCCCGTTCCCCGCGCCGAACGAGTTGATCGAGAAGTGCTCAACGCCGTGCTCGACGGCCTCAAAGCCCGATTCGGAGCGTGATTCGTGTACCTGGATTCAGGCGTCCTGACTGCGGTGAAGATCCTCGTGGTGGGGCACTTCGGGGTCGGGAAGACCACCTGTATCGGCAGCATCTCCGAGATCGAGCCCCTGCGGACCGAGGAGGAGATCACCGAAGCCAGCGTGGGATTTGACGACCTGTCGGGGACTCCGGACAAGACGACCACGACGGTCGCGATGGACTTCGGTCGCCTGACCATCAGCGACGAGGTGGTCCTGTACCTCTTCGGCACGCCCGGTCAGGAGCGCTTCAAGGAGATGTGGGAGGAACTGTCCCGCGGGGCGCTGGGCGCGCTGGTGCTCGTCGACCCCGAGCGGCTCTCCGAGTCCTTCCCGGTCCTCGACCTGGTCGAGCGGTTCGGCCTGACGTACGCCATCGGCGTCAATCACTTCGACGGCACGACCGACTACCCGCTCGCGGAGATCCGCGAGGCGCTCAACCTGTCCGACCGCACGCCCGTCGTCTCCTGCGACGTACGGGACCAGCAGTCGTCGGCGCAGGCCCTCATCACCCTCGTCCACCACCTCTTGTCCCTTCTCGACTAGGAGCCACCCCCACATGCAGCAGCGTCCCGGCATACAAGGCCCACCGCACGGCTGCCCCGCGCACGGCAACCTCCCCCTGTACGGCCCCGAGTTCGGCTCCGATCCCGACGGCCACTACGAACACCTGCGCAGCCTCGGCCCGAGCGCGCCGGTCGACATCGCCCCCGGGGTGGAGGTCGAGCTGGTCACCAGCTACGACGCCGCCCTGTACATCCTGCAGAATCCCGGTTCGTTCGTGAGGGACTCGCGGCGCTGGAAGGCGCTGAACGAGGGACGCGTCCCCGAGGACAGCCCGGCCCTGCCGATGATGCGGTACCGCCCCAACGCGCTGCTCAGCGACGGCGCGGCACACGCCCGGCTGCGCCAGGCGGTCACCGACTCCCTGGCCTCCGTCAACGAGCTGCAACTGGTGCGGCAGACCCAGCAGTCGGCCGACTACCTGATCAGCCGGTTCAGTTCCGAGCGCCTCGGCCAGGCCGAGCTGATGGCGGAGTACGCGCAGCCGCTGCCGCTGCTGGTCTTCAGCGACCTGTTCGGCTGCCCGCCCGAGATCGGTGACCGGGTCATCGCCGGCATCAGCGGCCTCTTCGACGGCCAGCCCGGCGCCGACCAGATCGTCGGCGAGGCGGTGTACGAGCTGATCGCGCTCAAGCGGCGTCGTCCCGGGGACGACCTGACGACCCGTCTGATGGAGCACTCCGCCGGACTGACCGACGAGGAGATGCTGCATCAGCTCGTGACGCTGCTGTCCGGGGGCACCATGCCCCTGTCGGCGACGATCGGCACCGGCAGCGCCCTGATCCTCGGCGAGGACTGGCAGACCGGCCTGCCGGTCGAGGACGCGGTCACCCAGGTGCTGTGGAACTACGCGCCGATCGCCAACTACGCGGCCCACTACCCCACCCACGACGTGGAGCTGGGCGGCCGGACGCTGCGGGCCAACGAGCCGGTGGTCATCTCCTTCGCGGGCGCCAACACCGATCCCCGGCTGGCGGAGCACCGCGAGCAGCTCAGCGCCAAGGCCCATCTGGCCTTCGGGGCCGGGCCGCACGCCTGTCCCGCCAAGGACCCGGCGTTCGTGATCGCCGTCACGGCCATCGAGACGCTGCTCAACCGGCTGCCGGACATCGAGGTCCGGGTGCCGTTCAAGGACCTGAGCTGGGTCCCCGCGCCCTGGAGCCGCTCCCTGGTGACCCTGCCGGTCCGGTTCACTCCCCGCACGGTGGCTGCGCCCGCCGCCCAGACACCGCAGCCGCAGGCGGCCCCGCCCGTCCCGCACCGGGTCGCGAACCCCGCGCAGCAGCCGTCGGCGCAGGCCGCGCCCAAGTCCAAGCCGGGTCTGTTCAGCCGGTTCCTGGCGTGGACCAGGGGAGAGTGACGTAGGCGACTCTCCACGGGAACAGCCCTCTGGTGTGCATCAGCCGACCGTGCGTTCGCGGGGCGGCTGGTGCACCGCTGCCACAGGCCGTGGAGACGGCGCCGCCCGCGCCCGCCGGCGGACGCCGTGCCGTTCGCCTTCTCCCGCCTGCGGACGGCGACGGGCCGGGCCGTTCCCCCTCCGCGCGGAACTGCGTTCGCGCACGGTGGGCCGGGGCCGGCCGGCCCGAACCTGCGGTGGCCTCAGGCCTCGGGGCCGAGGATCAGGCAGGTCGTGGTGGCGTGCGCGATGAGCTTGCCCTGTTCGTCGAGGACCCTGCCCTCGGCGGTCGCCGTGCGGCGGCCCGCGTGCACGACGGTGCCTTCGGCGGTGAGGGTCTGCCCGTCGGTGCGGGCCGCGCGGATGTAGTTCACCTTGAGTTCGAGCGTGGTGTAGCCGACTCCGGCGGGCAGTGTGGTGTGGACCGCGCAGCCCATGGCGGAGTCGAGCAGGGTGGCGGCAATGCCGCCGTGCACGGTGCCGAGGGGGTTGGAGAAGTCCGGGCGGGTGTCGAGGGAGACCACGACGCGGCCGGGGTCGACCTCGTCGAAGCGCATCCCGATCAGCCTGCCGATGGACGGGATCTGGGCGGGGCGTTCGCGCTGGATCCAGCGCATGAGTTCGAGCCCGGAGAGCGCGGCGGAGTCGGTGGTGGACATGTCTGTTCCTTGCTGTCGTGCCGGTGGGACGGCCCGGCCCGTGGAGGGCCGGGAGGGACTGCCGGTCAGCCGAGGGGGTCGGCCGTGTCCCGCAGGAGGGCCAGGACGGGTGCGTACATACGCGACTTGATGGTGCCGAGGGTCGTGCCGGCCCTGGCCGCCCGGGCGGCGGCGAGTTCGACGGCCGTGGACCGTACGGCGTCCTCGTCGACCGCTCGGTCCACGATCGCGGCGGCGAGCGCGTCGTGGCCGCCGTAGCGGCGCGCGGTGGTCATGGCCTCGTGGGCGACCGGCGGGGTGAGCCGGCTCTGGATCAGCGCGGACATGGCCGGCGAGAACGGAATGTCGATGTCGGCCTCGGGCAGGCTCCAGAAACCGCGGTCGGCCCGCATCACCCGGACATCGTGCGCCAGGGAGAGCATCGCGCCCGCCGCGAAGGTGTGGCCCTGCAGCGCGGCCACGGTGGGCACCGGCAGGGACAGCAGCCGTGCGAAGAGTGCGTGCACCGAGACGACGTAGTCCCGGTGCCGGTCGGCGTGGGCGAGGAGCCAGTCGAGGTCCAGGCCGTTGGAGTAGAACTTCCCGGTCGCGGCGGTGACCAGCGCCCGGGGCCCTTGTGCCCTCTCCACCTCGTCCAGGGCCTCGTCGACGGAGGCGATCCAGTCGGGGTGGAAACGGTTCTCCCCGGGCCCGAGGTCGAGCACGAAGACAAGGTCCTGACGGTCGAGCGTGGGCATGGTGACTCCTTCGGGTGGGCGGAGCGGGAGGGCGCGCCCGCCCGCCCCGGCAAAGAGCACGGGGGTCACGGAGAACGCGGGAGGCACAAGGCGTCAGGGCCGGGGGGCCTCCCCGGCGCCGGTTCCCGGCCCGGTCCGGTCGGCAAGGGCGTGGACCAGCAGGTCGTGGATCTCCGCGGCAGCCGCGTCCAGGGGGGCGAGACTTCGTTCGGCACGGCACAGCACCACCGCGCCCTCGATCGCGCCGATGATGAAGGACGCGAGCCTTCGGCCGCGCGGCTGCGGCAGGCCGCCCGCCACCAGCAGGTCACCGAAGGCGTCCTGCCAGCGGGCGAAGACCGCGGCGGCGGAGTCCGCCCATCGGGGCCCCTCCTCGTCGGCCGCCACCGCCGCGGCCACGACCGGGCACCCCAAGCGGAAATCGCTGCCGGACAGCCGGTCCCGCCACAGGGCGAAGAAGGCGTCGATCGCCGCGACCGGATCGCCGGCGCGCGCCGCGGCGGCGATCCGGGCCGCCATGACGTCCCCGGCAAAGGCCACCGCCTCGTCGATCAGCTGGGTCCGGCCATCGGGGAAGTGGTGGTACACCGAGCCGCGCGGGGCACCGCTGTGCGCGAGCACCCGGTCGATGCTCGTCGCACCGGCCCCCTGCTCGGCCAGCAGCGCCGCCGCGCTGCTGATCATCCGGTCCCGGCTGTCGCTCCTGCGCGGGCTCATCCCTGTACCACCCGTCACCTTCCCGTGGGGCTCGTACGTCCCCTGCCCGAGCCGGGAAAGGTGGCGCACCGGTCATTACCGGTGAGTAATCTATGCTGTATGACATAGAACATGCAAGAGGCGGGCCGTGCGTCGGCGGCACGGCCCGCCCCGGGCGACGACGGGCGGTTCCCGGAAGGCCGGAGGACCCTCGGTCACGGCCCGCCCCCTCGGTCAGTGCACCTTGTTCAGCTCGGTCAGGGCCTTGGCCAGGCCGTTGGCCCACAGCTGGTTGACGCGGGCGCGTTCGGCCGCGTTCGGGTAGCGGTTGGTGCAGGACGGACCGGGGCCGCCGCCCGACATCAGCTCGCTGCACGGACCGCTGTAGTGGTCCGGCAGCCCGAGCACGTGGCCGGTCTCGTGCGCGGCCACGCGGACCGAGTCGTACTCCTGGTTCTGCGCGTAGTCGAGGAAGATGTAGCCGTTGCCGTGGCCGTCCGTGGAGGCGTACGACCCCTGGGGGTCGCTGCCCTCGTAGTAGGCGAAGTCGGCGCCGCCCGAGGACGCCTGCAGCTTGACGTTGGAGACCGAGCTGTTCCAGATCGACGCGGCGCTCGCTATCTGCGAGCGGAAGCTCGGCGCCTGGGAGGCGTCGTAGGAGACGGTCACCGACCTCAGGCCGGGGTGCGCCGCCTGCTTCCTGGCGACCGAGGCGAGCACGGCCTCGAAGAACGCCTTGTTGTTCGCCGTGCCTTCGGCCGTGCCGGCGTAGTGGGCGCGCGGCGCCGCGGCCCGGCCGGCGGTCTGGGCGTTCGCCGGGATCGCGGTGCCCAGCGCCGCGAACGCCAGGCCGAGGCCGAGCGCCAGCAGTCTCCTGGAGTTCTTCGCGGGCACGAAGGACGTACGGATCGACGTCATGTGGGGGGCTCCTACTCGTTCATGTGGGGTGGTGAACGATCGGTCGCCCATGAGTCTGGGCCCGCCCCGGGGCCCGGCGGATGATGGCAATCGGGGATAGCCGAGGGCTATCGCCGTCAACTCGCCCGGTTCCGTTGGCATTTGAACATCTGGCGTCTCATCGGGCCCGCCCTTACGCTCCCGACATGGAGTTCGAGGTCAGGCACCTGCGCGTGCTCTGCGCCATCGCCGACGCCGGCAGTCTGCACAAGGCGGCGCGCGAACTCGGCATGGCCCAGCCCTCGTTGAGCACCCAGCTGCGCCGCATCGAGCAGACGCTGGGCGGCCGGCTCTTCACCCGCGGCCGTACGGGCAGCCGCCCCACGCCGCTGGGCCACCTCGTGCTGAGCCGCGCGCGACCGCTCGTCTCCGAACTCGCCGCGATCGTCGCGGAGACAAGGGCCGCGGCCGCCCGGGCCGCGGGCGGTCCCCGGCTGCGCATCGGCGCCACGGCGAGCCGGGCGCTGCCGGGCTGGCTGCGCCGGCTGCGCTCCCGGGTGCCGCCGGCCGAACCCACCCTCCAGATGGACGCGTCCGCGAACTCGCTGCTGCGCATGGTCGCCGAAGGCCGGCTCGACCTGGCGTTCGTGCACGAGGTCGAGGGCAGTCCGCTGCGCATCCCGGCCGGGCTGTTCCTGCGGGTCCTGGTGGAACGCGAGCCGCAGTTCGTCACCCTGGCCGCCGACCATCCCGCGGCCGCGCGGCGCGAGGTGCGCCTGGCCGACCTCGCCCGCGAACGGTGGATGGTCGACTCCACGGTCGACGGCGAGTGGGACGGGCTGTGCCGCGTGCTGCGCGACGCGGGCATCGAGCCCGATCTGCTGCACGGCGACTATCTCACCGCCTACTCGCTGGCCGCGATCGGCGAGGTCGTCACGGTGAGCCAGCCGACCGCGCGCCCCCGCCCCGACCTCGCCGTCCGGCCCCTGGAGGGCGACCCGATCGGGGTGCGGCTGCTGCTCGCGGCCCGTACGGCGACCGAACTCGACAACGGCTCGGCCGAGCTGGAGGAGGCCTACTGGGAGGTGGCCCGTCAGGCTCCGGCGTATCAGGAGTGGCTGGGGCGCAGGGCTGCCGCTCGGCCGGCGCCGGCGCTGCGTGTGGTGCGGGCCTGAGTCCTTGCGGACGCCACGCCGCCCCAAATGATCCATTCGTAGGCTTATCTGTCTTACGGTGCGGGGTGTAGTGAGTACCCCGGGGGCGCACAGCGCGGCCGGCGACGGCGCGGGTTGGGATGCCGATGAGTGGAATCACCCGCAGGGACGTGACACGCCTCGGCCTCGGCGCCTGTCTCGGCGCCGCGGCCACCTCACTGACCGGCTGCGGAGCGCTCGCCGGGCTGGGCGGTCCGCAGGCGGAACGGGATCTGCCGCGGATCATCGGGGACGGTTCCACGTCGTACACCGGCGCGCAGCCGCATCAGCCGCCCTCCCCGGCGCCCCTGGACCCGGGGCAGGACCCACCGCAGTTCGTGGTCTTCTCCTGGGACGGCGCCGGTGAGCTGGGCAAGGGCCTGTTCCCGCGGTTCCTGGAGCTGGCACGCGCGCACGACGCGCACATGACGTTCTTCCTCTCCGGCCTCTATCTCCTGCCGGAGGACAAGAAGCGGCTGTACCGCCCGCCCGGGAACCCGGTGGGTGCCTCGGACATCGGCTACCTCACGGACGCCCACATCAAGGAGACACTGAAGTACGTCCGTGAGGCCTGGCTGGACGGACACGAGATCGGCACCCACTTCAACGGACACTTCTGCGCCGGCCCGGGATCCGTGGCCCACTGGAGTCCGGCCGAGTGGCACTCGGAGATCGAGCAGGCCCGGTCGTTCGTCAAGTCCTGGCGCACCCACACCGGTTGGCACGACCACCCCGCCCTGCCCTTCGACTACGACCGGGAACTGGTGGGCGGCCGTACCCCGTGCCTGCTCGGGCAGCGGAATCTGCTGCCGGCCGCCCGCGGGCTGGGCTGGCGCTACGACGCGTCCTCGCCGGGCGGGGTGCAGCGCTGGCCGCGCAGGAGGGGCGGCATCTGGGACCTGCCGCTCCAGGGCATCCCCTTTCCTGGACACCGGTTCGAGGTGCTGTCCATGGACTACAACATGCTGGCCAACCAGTCCGGGAACTCGACCCGGGCACCCTCCTACCACCACGCGGACTGGCGCCTGCAGGCGACGGAGTCGTACCTGGCCGGGTTCCGGCGCGCGTACGAGACGAACCGGGCGCCGCTCTTCATCGGCAACCACTTCGAGGAGTGGAACGGCGGTATCTACATGGATGCCGCGGAGGAGGCGCTGAGGCGGATCGCCCTCTGGCAGGACGTCCGTCTGGTCTCCTTCCGGCAGCTCGTCGACTGGCTCGACGCCCAGGACCCGGCGGTCCTGAGGAAGCTGCGCAGCCTGCAGGTCGGCGAGCGGCCCCAGGGCGGCTGGTCCGCCTTCCTGCGCACCGGCACATGAGGGCGGGGCGGGCAACGGCCTGCCCCGCCGCTCGCCGCGCACCCGTCAGGAGGTGGATCCCAGGGTCGATGTCGTGTACGCGCACTCGGTGTAGATGTACCCGGACCGGAGCCGGGCCGTGTCCGAGGCCGGTGTCGCGGTGCTGCCGCCGTGCGGCTTGTGCACGAAGTAGGTGGTGCCGACAGGGAGGCTGAGCGTGCGCTGCGGGTAGTTCCTGCCGCTGCTGCACGGCTTGAAGCCGGTCCTGAGCGTGTCGAGGAGAGCGTAGGACTTGCAGCTCCCGCATCCCTTGAGGGTGAAGCTGCCGGTGACCGGGCCGGTGTAGAGAACGGTGACGTCGTCGGGGCTGTCGTTCTTGACCGTGACGGAGATGCTGCCGCCGGAGGCGGTCGTCGGCAGCTTCTTCCCGGCCGCCGGCAGCGTCTGGGCGACCTCGGCCCCGATGGCGATCTTCTTGGCGCGATCCCGGTTCCTGCCGCTCCTGTTGTCCGCGACGTACTGGTCCAGGGTCTTCTGGGCCGCACTGAAGTCGCCGTCCTTGTACTGGTCGACACCGCAGGCGTACTCCCCCGCGTCGCCGCTCCGGTCGGCACGTCCGGCGGACTTCGTCAGCGCGTCGGACGTGCCCGCGTCCGTCCCCGACAGGTCGGTGATCCGGGTGTTCAGGTCACGCAACTGGGCGACGGCGGTGCAGGGCTGAGCGCCGTTCACGTCCTTCTCGGCGTTCTTCACGGCCGCGTCCACGGCGGGTACGACCTTGGCCGCGGACTCGGAGTGCGGGAACGTGTTCAGCAGGTCGCCGAAGCGCGTGACCCAGTCCGTCCCGCCGCCGGCCAGACCGGCCGAACCGCACGCGTACAGCGAGGCGGCGAGCCGGTCGTCGGGCCACTGTGCCAGCGTGCCGAGCTGCTTGCCCGGCATGGTGCGGGGCACCGTGCGCAGGTACTTGAGCGGCTCGACGGCGTCGCAGTACTCCTTGTGGCCGTAGGCCGCGGCGACGGTGGTGTAGAAGGTCCGCATGCGGTCGGGCACCTGGCCGGCGGCGCGGGAGCCGGAGTGGTCGACCGCGAGGTCCCGGTAGATCTCCAGCGCCGCCCGGTAGTCGCCCCGGGCGGTGGGGAACCTGTGCCGGCCGGCCGTCGTCACCAGATGGTCGGCGTGGTCGAGCCGGTCGAGGAGCGCCTGCTGCACGGCCTCGTCGTGCGCGTCGTCGTACCAGACCGTGCCGAAGGCCGGAACGGCGAGCAGCAGCACACCGAGCAGGAGGGCCAGCGGCGCCCGGCCCGGCCAGGTGAGCCGGGTGCGCAGTCCCGCGAACGCGCCGTGGACGGCGGCCAGCAGCACCAGCAGGACGTAGACGGCGAGCGCAGCCCCCGGGACGCCGTCGGCGTCGGCAGGCAGGGCGACGAACAGCAGGACGGCGGTCGCCGCCCAGCAGACGGCCGCCAGGACCCATCTTCGCAGGAGTGCGTAACCGAGGCCGAGACCGCTCAGGTTGAGTACCGCGACCGCCACCGCCCTCCAGCCGTCCGGGGGCGCGGGTGGCGGCGCCGACGGCATCGGCGGCATGGCGAATTCCTGGTAAGGACCGTACGGATTTCCGGACATGGTGGGCTCCCCCCGTCAACTTCCCCCGTATTACTGCGAATCGGCAGTGTAAGGCCGGGCACGCGGAGCCGACAGGGGGTCCGGGACAACGGCCGGCAGTCTGCGCACGGGGCGCCGGGCACAGCCGCCACCAGATCGCCCGGGCAGTATGATCAACTGCTCGTGGAGACGAGTGCAGACCCCGAGATGATCACGGTTCCGGCGGGACAGGTCACGCTGTCGGACCGACGCACCCAGCGCCGCTGGACGGTCGAAGCGGCCCCCTTCCGGCTCGCCGCACATCCGGTCACCCAGGCGCTCTACGCGCAGGTCACGGGCTGTCGGCCGAGCGCCACAGACGGGGAGCGGCTGCCCGTCGAAGGGGTTTCCTGGTGGGACGCGGTCCGGTTCTGCAACGCCTTGTCGCTGCGCGAGGGCCTCACCCCCGTCTACCGTCTCGGCGCCGGGGACGAGGACATCGCGTGGGACACCTCGGCCGACGGCTACCGGCTGCCGACCGAGGCCGAGTGGGAACACGCCTGCCGGGCCACGACGGACGGGCCGCGCTACGGCCCCCTGGACGAGATCGCCTGGCACCGGGGCAACTCGGCGGAACGGATCCGCGACGTGGGCGGCAAGGGGCCCAACCCGTGGGGCCTCCACGACATGCTGGGCAACGTGTGGGAGTGGTGCTGGGACGTCTACGACGCCGAGGTCTACGGCAGCTACCGGGTGCTGCGCGGAGGCGGCTGGTTCGACGAGCACTGGAGCTGCCGGGCCTCCGTCAGACGCCGCAGCCACCCCACCTTCCGCGTCGACGACGTCGGCTTCCGCCTCGCCCGTTCCGCGAGGGGCTGATCCGGGCCCACGGTCCGTTGCGGGCGCCCCGGCCGCGGCCACGGGAGACTTGAGGGATGCGACCCACGAGCAGGGCCCGGGGGCGAGGGCGGTGATCGCCGTCGATCCGACGGACAGCGCCTCGCTGCTCGCCGCCTTCGGGGCGCTCGGCGTCCTCGTGGTGATCTTCGCCGAGTCGGGCCTGCTGGTCGTCGGGTTCTTCCTGCCGGGCGACACACTGCTGTTCCCGGCCGGGGTGCTGTGCGCGGCGAGCGCTCGGCACGTGCCCCGGCTGGAGCTGTGGCAGGTCCTGGTGTGCGCGGCCGTCGGTGCCGTCGCGGGGGCACAGGTGGGCTATCTGCTCGGTCGGCACGGCGGGCGGCCGCTGCTGGCCCGGACGTCCAGCCGGCGCGTGCGGGCGGCGGTGGCACGGGCGGAGCGGCTGCTGGCCCGCTACGGCTACGGCAAGGCGCTGGTGATCGGCCGCTTCGTCCCGATGGTGCGGACCGTGCTGCATCCTGCGGCCGGCGCGCTCGGCGTGCCCGTGCGGACGTTCACCTGCTGGCAGTGCGTCGGCGGTCTGCTCTGGTCCCAGAGTCTCGTCCTGGCCGGATACCTCCTGGGGTCGTCGGTCGCCCACGTCGACGCGTATCTGCTGCCGCTGGTCGCCGCGCTCCTCGCGCTCTCCCTGCTGCCCCTGCTCACGGAGGCACACCGGACGCGGAAGCGGCAGCGGTAGCTCCGGTCGGCAGTAAGTCCGGTGGGCGGCAGTTCCGGTCGGTGGAAGCACAGATTTGACGTGTTCCTTATTTGCCAGATGCCCTATTTGTCCGATTACCCTGGACGGCTGTTGCTCCGGGCCGGCTGGGGCGGGCCCGGCGAACCGGGCACAGGCGAAGGAGACGGGGAAGGCATGCTCAGCGCACGGATGACGGCCCCACCGATCCCGTTCGGCCGAACAGAGTGCGCGGATGCCGCGCGCGCCACCGTGGCGGCGGGACTGACCTGGCAGGCGTGCGTGACGCTGCTGCATGCGCCGCACCCCTACGTGGGTGCCGTCGCGGCGCTGCTCATCGTCGAGGCGACGGTGGTGCGCACGCTCGCCGCCGCGACCCGGTACGCCGCCGGATGCGTGCTCGGCGTGGCGGTCGCCGTACCCGCGGCCCTCTACGTCGAACCCGGCACGGCCGGTCTCGCTCTGGTGGTCTTCGCCTCCGTCGTGCTGTCCCGGCGCGAGTTCCTCGGCCACCACGGGCTGCATCTGCCGACGACCGCGCTCATCACGTACGCCCTGGTCCGCGGACGGCATCCGGCCGAGCTGGCCGACCACCTCGCCGAGATCGTGCTGGGCCTCGCCTTCGGCCTCGCGTGCAGCGCGCTGCTGCTGCCCGCCGTGCGGGTGCGTTCCGCGGAGCGTGCGCTGGAGAGACTGCGCACCCTGCTCGCCCATCACCTCGACGGTCTGGCCGACTCCGTCACCGGGCGCGGGCGGCCGCGCGAGGTGCTCGGCCCCGCCTGGCGCCATGAGCTCGACACCGCGGTGGCCCAGGCGCGCACCGCCGTGGAGGAGGCGCACGAGAGCGTGCGGTGGAACGTACGGCCGACGGCGCGGCGCCACCGCCGGCACCTGGACCGGCGGGTGCTGCACGCACTGGCCGACGTGGAGGAGCAGGTGTGCGCGACCGGACGGCTCCTGGACGAGCGGCCCGCGGTCGGCCGCGTCGGCGCACGGTCGCAGGGCGCCCCGCGCGCCGACGGTTTCGCCCAGCCGTACGCCCGCCTGTTGCGCACCACGGCCCTGTGCGTGTACGACTGCCGCGGTCAGGTC
Organism: Streptomyces sp. NPDC007971; assembly: GCF_042958635.1. Lineage (NCBI taxonomy): Bacteria > Bacillati > Actinomycetota > Actinomycetes > Kitasatosporales > Streptomycetaceae > Streptomyces > Streptomyces sp. NPDC007971. Next base: position 35,164 of record NZ_JBIBJK010000023.1, on the reverse strand, counting down.
CGGCCCCACCCGGCCCTGCCCGCCGCGCGCCACGCGGTCGCCAGACTCGGCAGGCCCGGCTGTGATGCCCCGGTCGCCCGCGCCGAGGACCGGCACCTGCTCCGTCACCTGGACGCGGCTCTCACCTGCCTGACGACGTCCGCGCCCGCCCCGCCCCGGCCGTCCGCCCGGCGCCACCGCGCGTTCGGCTCCCTTCGGCCCACCCAGCGACGATGACCCGGCACCGCACCGGTCTCCCGCACAGCGCCGGCCTGCCCACCGAGGAGCACACGCCTTGCGACGGCGAGGGCCACGGCACGGTCGCGGGGCGCCGGCCGCCCCGCTCCCGCGAGCTTCTCGCGCTCGCGCCCGTCCTGCTCATGGCCGCCGTCACGGTCACCGACCTGCTGACGCCCGACTGGCTGCACGTCGCGCCGGTGATGGCCGCCGTACCGGTCCTGGCCGCGGCCGTGCTCCCGCTCTGGGCGACGGCGGCGCTCGGCGGCGCGGCACTCGTGCTGACCCTGCTGCTGCAGGTGAACGCGGGACAGCGGGGCTCCCCCGACTCGAACGTCGTCCTGTGCGCCCTGGTCGTGGTCGGGCTCGCCTCGCTGACCACCTGTGCGCTGCGCCGGCGCCGGGAACGGCAGCTGCGCCAGGCCCGCTCGGTTGCGGAGACCGCACAGCGAGCACTGATGCACCCGCTCCCCCACCGCATGCGCTCCCTGGCCCTGTCCGGCGTGTATCTGCCGGCCGAGTCGGAGGCACGGATCGGCGGCGACTTCTACGAGGCCGTCCGGACCCCGTACGGCACCCGCATCCTCATCGGTGACGTGCGCGGCAAGGGGCTGCCCGCCGTCGGGGCCTCGGCGACCCTGCTCGGCGCGTTCCGGGAGCTGGCCAAGCGCGAGGCGTCCCTGACCACGGTGGCCCGGCAGCTGGACGAGCGCGCCCAGCGGCACATAGCGGCGCTGGACGGTGCGCAGGACAACGATGATCCGCAAGGGCCCGACGAGCCGGGGACCGGGGCGCTGTTCACGGAGCGGTTCGCGACCGCACTGCTGGTGGAGTTCCCGCCCGGCGAGGCCGTGGCCCGTATCGTCCACTGCGGTCATCCCGAGCCGCTCGTCGTCCGTGCGGGCCGGGTCCACGCCCATCCGCCCGAGCAGCCCGGAGCTCCTCTGGGACTCGGTGATCTACTGGGGGCGGCTCCCGTGGCCCAGACGGTGCCGTTCGGCCCGGGCGACCGGCTCGTGCTCTACACGGACGGTTTCATCGAGGCCCGCGACCGCCGCGGCCGGTTCTACGACCTGACCGCGCACACCCGCGCCCATGCCGGGCGCCCGCTGCCCGCGATGGTCTTCGCCCTGCGCCGCGCCCTGCTGCGTCACGTCGGCGGCGATCTCGACGACGACGCGGCCCTGGTCGCGCTGGAGCGCCTGCCGTGCGAGAACGCCCCGGGGTGAGCGCACCCACGGCCGGGGACAGGGCTTCTAGCGCAGCACAGCCAGGGACAGGGCTTCTAGCGCAGCACGGCCAGGGACAGGGCTGCTGCCGCGCGGGCCAGGAACAGGCCCGGGGCCGCGACGGTGTGCAGGACCTGTGCCCGCACGTGGAAGGCCAGGGCCGCGCTGGGTCGCGATGGCCGGCACGCACCCGCTGGCCGCCCGCGACACGATCGCCTTCCACGAGTTGTGGGACGAGCCGTTCGTCGCCGCCCCTGAGGAGACCGGCTCGTGGCGCGCACTGGCTGGCGGCCGACGAGCGCGGGGGCCGCCCCGTGCGCATCGGTGCGGTCACCGAACAGCCCGACGACTGGCTGAACGCCATCGCCAGCGGTTACGGCATCGCCCTCGCGCCACGGTCCGCCGCACGGTTCTACGCCCGCCCCGGCGTGGTCCACCGGCCGGTCACCGGTGTGAGCCCCACGCAGGTGGCGGTGGCCTGGGCCGCCGACGACGACCGCAATCCGGTCGTGCAGGACTTCGTGCGGTGCTGCCTGGACAGCGCGGGCGCCGGGTGACAGGCGCCGGCGCCGACCCGCCCGGCGCCGCCGTTCTTCCGCCGCCCCGCACCGCCGCCCGCGGCCCCGCTCTCCCCTGACCGGAGCAATACCGGTCCGCCTAAGGAGCGAGGATCCGTGAGAGGTGTGACCTTGGTGGAAGGAATCGGCCGGTGCACCTGCGACAAGGAGGCGGGATGACGGCAACGGGCGGCGGGAGCGGCGGGGCGTGCGCCACCGTGGACGAGGAGGCCGACGGCGCGTCGTACGACGTGTCCGGCGGTGCCTTTGCCCAGGTGAGCGCTGTCGCCGATGCCGTCCTCTACGAGGGCTATCTCCTGTACCCCTATCGCCGGTCCTCGGCCAAGAACCGGGTCCGCTGGCAGTTCGGGGTACTGCTGCCCCGGGACTGGGTGGAGGCGGACGGGCCCGTCACGCCGGGCATCGCCGGCTCCGCGGACTCCTGGTACCAGCAGACCGAGTGCCTGGTGCGCGTGCGACGGCCCGGTGCGGTCCTGCGCGTGCGCGTGCGCTACCTGCAGATGCAGCACAAGCAGGTGCAGGCCCTGGGTGCGGACGGCCGCCACCGCCCGGTCGAGTCGCTGCGCACCGACGACGGGACGGTCTGTCTCACCTTCGACGAGGCGGTCCCGCGCGAGGTCACCGTGGAGTGGCCGCTGGCGGATCTGCTGCGGGGCGAGTGCTCCGCCGGAGCCGGGGCGCCCGCGGGCGAGGAGACGGAGCCGCTGCCGGGCAGGGCCGGGCGGGTGGTGCGGCGGCGCGAGGAGGTCCGGGCGCGTACGGCGGTCGTGGCCGAGCGGGTCGCCGAGGACGTGTACCGGCTGCGGGTGCGCACCGAGAACACCGGGTGCGCACCCGAGGTCCGGGCAGCCCGCGGCGATGCGCTGCGTTCCGCGCTGCTCGCGGCGCACACGCTCGTCGGAGGTGCGGGCGTGGAGTTCGTCTCGCTCATCGATCCGCCGGACGGTCTCGCGGACCAGGTGCGCGGCTGCCGCAACGAGTTCACCTTTCCGGTGCTCGGCGGCGCGACCCAGGACACGGGCCCGACCGGGCCGGTCATGCTCTCCGCGCCGATCATCCTCCCGGACCGTCCGCAGGTGGCGCCGGAGAGCCCGGGCGATCTGCACGACGCGGCGGAGATCGACGAGATCCTGACGCTGCGCACGATGCTTCTGACCGACGAGGAGAAGGCCGAGGCCCGGGCCACGGACCCGCGTGCCGCGCAGATCCTCGACCGGGTCGACAGCATGCCCCCAGAGGTGTTCGCCCGGCTGCACGGAGCTATCCGCTCCCTGAACCCGGCCACGCCGGCCACGACCGGCGCGCCCTCCGAACGGCCCTCCTGGTGGCAGCAGGACGCCGACGACGGGCTGTCCCCGGCGACCGACACGGTGCCGGTGGACGGCGTCCCCGTCGGTGGCGGCAGCCGGGTGCGGCTTCGGCCGCGCGGCCGGGGCGCGGACGCCCAGGACATGTTCCTGGACGGCCGCACCGCCCAGGTCGCCGCGGTCTTCCACGACGTGGACGGCAGCGTGCACCTCGCGGTGACCGTCGACGACGATCCCGCCGCCGAACTGCACGGCTGGTACGGCCGTTTCCACTATTTCCGGCCCGACGAGCTCGAACCGCTCGACCGGGCGGACCCACCGGGTCCGGCGGGCCCCAGCCACCCACCCCGGCCGCAGTCCCCGCGGCCCCAGCGTCCGGCCGACCGGCCGGAGGAGGGACGGTTCGATGGACGCCCCTGATCTGCCGGCGCACGCCGACGACCGACTCCGCGACCGACTGCAGCAAAGGCCGACGACATGACGACCCAGAGCGGTACCACCGAAGTCCGCGGCGAGCCCGGCCGGTCCGGGGAGCCGAAGGGAATCGACGAGATCACCATCCTCTGGATCTCCGAGGGGATGAGCTGCGACGGCGACACCGTCTCCCTGACGGCCGCCGACCAGCCGTCCATCGAGGACGTGGTGCTCGGCCTCATCCCGGGCCTGCCGAAGGTCAACCTGGTCAACAAGGTGCTCTCGCCCAGCCTGGGCGGCGAGGACTTCCTCGCCCCCTACCGGGCGGCAGCGCGCGGTGACCTGAGCCCGTTCATCCTGGTCATTGAAGGTTCGATCCCGAACCAGCAGATCATCGAGGGCGACGGCTACTGGACGTCGTTCGGCAACGACCCGGAGACCGGTGAGCCGCAGACCCTGAACTGGTGGATCGACCAACTCGCCCCGAAGGCCTGGGCAGTGGTGGCCGCCGGCACCTGCGCCACGTTCGGCGGCATCCACGCCATGGCAGGCAACCCCACGGGTTGTATGGGCCTGGCCGACTACCTGGGCTGGGAGTTCAGGTCCGAGGCCGGCCTCCCGGTGGTCAACGTGCCCGGCTGTCCCATCCAGCCGGAGAACTTCATGGAGACCCTGATCTGGGTGCTCCAGCACGCGGCCGGCAGCGCTCCCCCACCCCCGCTGGACCACATGCTGCGGCCGCAGTGGCTGTTCGGGAAGACCGTGCACGAGGGCTGCGACCGGGGCTCGTACTACGAGCAGGCCGACTTCGGCAACGACTACAACTCGCCCAAGTGCCTGGTGAAGACGGGCTGCTGGGGCCCGGTCGTCAACTGCAACGTGCCCAAGCGCGGCTGGATGGCCGGCATCGGCGGCTGCCCGAACGTCGGCGGCATCTGCATCGGCTGCACGATGCCGGGGTTCCCCGACGCGTTCATGCCGTTCATGGACGAACCCCCCGGGGCGACGCTGTCGACCCTCGCCGTCAAGCCGTACGGGGCGATCATCCGCCGGCTGCGCGGCCTGACCAACGACGTGGTGAACCACGAGCCCAAGTGGCGCCACAACAAGCGCAAGCTGACCAGCGGCTACGACCCGCACTGGCGCGCCTGACGCCGTCCGTCCCGCATCCCGCCACCGAACCGCCGAACCCGAACAGCGAGGGGCAGTACCGCAGATGACGACCACCGAGTCCCGCACCAAAGGGCGCAAACCCGCACAGATCGTGGACATGTCCTGGGATCCGATCACCCGGATCATCGGCAACCTGGGCATCTACACGAAGATCGACTTCGCGAACCGGGAAGTCGTGGAGTGCCACAGCACCTCGTCGCTGTTCCGCGGCTACTCGGTGTTCATGAAGGGCAAGGACCCGCGCGACGCCGGGTTCATCACCTCGCGCATCTGCGGCATCTGCGGCGACAACCACACCACGTGCTCCAACTACGCCCAGCAGATGGCCTACGGCGTCAAGCCGCCGAAGCTGGCCGAGCACATCACCAACCTCGGCGAGGCCGCCGAGTACATGTTCGACCACACCATCTTCCAGGACAACCTGGTCTTCGTGGACTTCTGCGAGGCGATGGTCAAGGCCACCAACCCCGGTCTGCTGGCCCGCGCCGAGCGCACCGACGCGTCCCACGGGAACATCCACGGCTACCGGACCATCGCCGACATCATGAAGGCGTTCAACCCCTTCGAGGGCGAGGTCTACAAGGAGGCGCTGAAGGTCAGCCGGGTCACCCGGGAGATGTTCTGCCTGATGGAGGGGCGGCACGTCCACCCGTCGACGCTGTACCCGGGCGGGGTCGGCACGATGCCGCAGCCGAACACCTTCACCGACTACCTGAGCCGGCTCATGCACGTCGTCGACTTCGTGAAGAAGGCGGTGGCGATGAACGACGACGTGTTCGACTTCTTCTACGAGGCACTGCCCGGCTACGAGGAGGTCGGCAAGCGCCGCATCCTGCTGGGCTGCTGGGGCGCCTGGCAGAACCCGGACGTCGTCGACTACCGCTACGCCACCATGAACCAGTGGGGCAAGGCGATGTACGTCACCCCCGGCATCATTGTGGACGGCAAGCTGGTCACCAACAACCTGGTCGACATCAACCTCGGCCTCAGGATCATGCTCGGCAGCTCCTTCTACGAGGACTGGGTCAACGAGCAGCCCTTCGTCACCCACGACCCGCTCGGCAACCCCGTCGACATGCGCCACCCGTGGAACCAGACCACCGTGCCGGTGCCGCAGAAGCGCGACTTCGACGGCAACTACAGCTGGGTGATGAGCCCGCGCTGGCACCACCCGGAGACCGGCGAGCACCTGGCCCTGGACACCGGCGGCGGGCCTCTTGCCCGGCTGTGGACCACCGCCCTGAGCGGCATCGTCGACACGCCGTACATCAAGGCCACCGGCCACAGCGTGCGCATCTCGCTGCCCAAGGGCGAATCGCTCCCGGAGACCACCCTGGAGTGGAAGATCCCGAAGTGGAGCAACACCCTGGAGAGGGACCGGGCCCGGCCGTACTTCGTCGCGTACGCCGCCGCCATGGCCCTGCAGTTCCTGGAGGAGTCGATGGGCATGCTCCGCGACGGCGACACCAAGGTGTACGAGAACTTCGAGGTACCCGACGAGGCGATCGGCTGCGGCTTCCACGAGGCGGTGCGCGGAGTGCTCTCCCACCACCTGGTGATCAGGGACAAGAAGATCGCCAACTACCACCCGTACCCGCCCACCCCGTGGAACGCCAGCCCGCGCGACATCTACGGCACCCCGGGGCCGTACGAGGACGCCGTCCAGGGCCAGCCGATCTTCGAGGAGAACGGGCCCGACGACTTCAAGGGCGTCGACATCATGCGCACCGTCCGCAGCTTCGACCCGTGCCTGCCGTGCGGGGTGCACATGTACATGGGCAAGGGCAAGACGCTGTCGACCGTGCACTCGCCGACCTACGGAGCCAACCATGGCTGACAGGGCCGTACGGCTCCCGGACCCTGAGGTGGAGTCCCGACTCGCCCGGCTCGACGAGGTGCTGGCGGGGCTGGAGTCCGTACCCGGCCCGGCCGCCCGCGAGGCGCTGGAGTCGGTGAGTCTGCTGACCGAGGTCTACGGCGAGGCGCTCGCCCGGGTCCTGGACCACGCGGACGAGGCGCTGTGCGAGCGCCTCACCGGCGACGAACTGCTGGGACACCTGATGGTCCTGCACGCCCTGCATCCGGAGCCCGTCGAGCGCCGGGCCGCCCGTGCGGTCGAGCGGCTGCGGCCCGCGGTGCGCGAACGCGGCGGGGACCTGGAGTGGGCCGGTGTCGAAGGACGGGTGGCCCGGGTGCGGGTGAGCAGCGGCGGCGGATGCGGTTCCGGGTGCGGCGGCGGGTCGGCCGACATCACGGCGGCCGTGCGCGCGGCGGTGCTGGCCGCCGCCCCCGAGCTGACGGCCGTGGAGCAGGTCGCCGCCGAGCGGCGGCCGGCCCCGGCCTTCGTCCCCCTGGCCACGCTGACGCGCCGGACCGCGCCGCAGCCGCAGGGAGCGCGGTGACCGTGGACGGGGCGCTGGCCCGCGTCATCCGCTCGGCGGCCGACCGGACGGCGACGGCCGCGCCCGAGGTGTGCGACCTGTGCGCCGCCCCGGTGGCCGACGAGCACCCCCACCTGTACGAGACCGAGGCGGCGCAGGTGCGGTGTGTGTGCCGCCCCTGCTCCGTCCTGTTCGCCGAGGACGGGGCGGGCGAGGGGCGTCACCGGCTGGTGCCCCGGCGCCGGCTCCGGCTGACTCCGGTCGACACGGCGCAGCTGGGCGTGCCGGTGGGCCTGGTGTTCTTCGTGCCGCGCGACGACGGCACGGTCACCGCACAGGGGCCGAGTCCGGCGGGCGCCATGCGCTGGGAGGTGGACGCGGCGGCCTGGCAACGGCTGTCCGGCACGTTTGTGCAGCTCGCGACCATGGCACCCGAGGTGGAAGCCCTGCTGGTGAACACCGTCCGGGGCCAGAGCGAATACTGGATCGTGCCCATCGACGACTGTTTCCGGATGGTCGCCCTCGTTCGCCGCGAGTGGCGGGGCCTGTCCGGTGGCGGCCGGGTCTGGCCGGCCGTCGAGCGGTTCTTCGCGGAGCTCACCGAGCGATCGTGAAGCCCAGAAAGGAGACGACCATGGGCAGCATCAGAGTGGGCCGCCCCCAGGCGAAGCCCGACACGCCCACCCACGTGCGCGGTCTGCACCAGGGCAACAGGGGCCCCTACGAGGATCAGAGCGGACACCACGTCGACGGCACCTCCGACGCGCGCCGCTCCACGGGGATCGACTCGAAGCGGCACGACGCGCTGATCGAGGAAATGCCGAACATCTCGCCCGGATGAGAGAGCAGGGAGTGAGCGTGATGAAGCGCTGCGAAAGATCGCGGACGGCCAGATCGGTCGTTTCCGGGCGTCAGGTGCTGATCGCGCAGGCCCTTCTGGTGGGCGGCCTGGCGTTGGCCCTGCTCATGAAGGAACTGCCGAGCGTGGTACGCGAGTTGCGGATCGTCCGGATGACCGGCGGCCTGCGCGCGAACCGCCGGTACCCCTGAGCCCGTCGTGCACGAACTGTCGATCGCGACCGCGATCGTGGAGCGGGCCGAGGAGATCGCCCGGGAGGACGGCACCGACGGCGTCTCGTCGGTGACCGTCCGGGTCGGGGAGCTGGCGGGGGTGGTCCCGGACGCGCTGCACTTCGCCTTCGAGGTGGCCCGTGACGGTACGGCCCTCGCCTCGGCCCGACTCGTCGTCGAGCAGGTGACCGCGCGGGCGTGGTGCGGTGAGTGCACCGAGGAGTTCGCGGTCGGCATGCCGCCGTTCTTCTGGTGCCCGCGCTGCGACCGGCCCTCGCAGGACCTGCGCAGCGGACGGGAACTGGAGATCACGGGCGTCGAAACGGCGCCCTGAGCGGCTGCGGCCCCACCGGAGCCTCGGGCCCCGCCGGAGCCTCGGGCCCCGCCGGAGCCTCGGGCTCCGGCGGGGCCGCACACGGTCCGCACCCCACGGCACGCTGTCCGCGTCCCCTCGCTTCCACCCCCCGGCAGGCTGTCCGTTCGCCCCTCAGCAGATGCGCGGAAGCTGCTCCCCCAGCGGCAGGTCCACCACCCGGGTGCCGCCCAGGGCGGTGGCGACGACCACCATCCCGGGATGGTCCTCGACGCACTCGCCGACCAGGACCGCGCCGGCGCCGTGCGGATGGGCCCGCATGGCCGCGAGCACCGCCTCGGCCTCCTGCCGGGGCACGAAGGCCACGAGCCGGCCCTCGTTGGCGACGTACAGCGGGTCCAGGCCGAGGAAGCCGCAGGCGTTCGCGACCTCGTCCGGGACCGGGACGGACCGCTCGTAGAGCCGTACTCCGGTGCCCGAGGCGCGGGCGATCTCGTTCAGCGAGGCGCCGAGCCCGCCCCGGGTGGGGTCGCGCAGGACGTGGATGTCCCGGGTGACCGCCAGCATGTCCGCCACCAGGCCCGCCAGCGGTGCGGTGTCGGAGGCGATCTCGATGCCGAACTCCAGGCCCTCCCGCACACTCATGATCGCCACTCCGTGCAGGCCGATCGGGCCGCTGACGATGACGGCGTCGCCGGGCCGGGCGCGCTGGGGACGGATGTCGACCCCGTCGGGGACGAGGCCGACGCCGGCGGTGGTGACGTACACGCCGTCACCGTGTCCCGACTCGACCACCTTGGTGTCGCCGGTGGCGACGATGACGTCCGCCGCCCGGGCGGCGGTCCCGATGGCACGCGCGATCCGCTCGACGACGGCGAGTTCCACGCCCTCCTCCAGGACGAACGCCGTGGAGAGGCAGGCGGGCCGGGCACCGCTCATCGCGAGGTCGTTGACGGTGCCGTTGACCGCGAGGTCGCCCAGGCAGCCGCCGGGGAAGAACAGCGGCCGCACCACGTAGGAGTCGGTGGAGAACGCCAGCCGCGCGCCGCCCAGTTCGAGGACGGCCGAGTCGGTCAGCGCGGCCAGGGTGGGGTTGCCGTACGCGGGGGCGAAGACCTGCTCGACCAGCTCGGCGGACAGGGCGCCGCCCCCGCCGTGGCCCATGACGACGACCGGCTGGTCGCGCAGGGGGGCGGGACAGGTCCAGTTCGCGGGGTCGACGGCCGCTTCTGTGGCGAGATCAGCCAACGGGGTTCATCTCCTCGCGCGGGATACGGGATCCCTGCGGTGCCGGGCCGGTCATCCGGCGGTACAGGTAGTAGGCCGCGCAGGCGCCCTCGTTGGAGACCATGGTGGCGCCGAGCGGGGTGCGCGGGGTGCAGGTCGTGCCGAACGCGGCGCACTCGGTGGGTTTGATCAGGCCCTGCAGGACCTCGCCTGCGCGGCACTCGGCGGGCTCCTCGGTGCGGATGCCGGCGACGTCGAAGCGGTGCTCGGCGTCGTGGGCGCGGTAGGCGTCGCTCAGGCGCCAGCCGCTGGCCGGGATGCGGCCGATCCCCCGCCAGTTGCGGTCGGTGATCTCGAACACCTCCTCGATCATGCGCAGGGCCGCCGGGTTGCCCTGGTCGCGCACGGCCCGCGGGTAGGCGTTCTCCACCCGGTGTTCCCCGCGTTCCAGCTGGTGGACGGCGCGGCGGATGCCTTCGAGGATGTCGAGCGGTTCGAAGCCGGTGACGACGAGCGGCACCCGGTGCTTGCGCGCCAGGTCCGGGTACTCGGCGGTGCCCATCACGCTGCACACGTGCCCGGCGGCGAGGAAGCCCTGCACCCGGCAGGCGGGAGCCGTCATGATCGCCTCGATCGCCGGGGGGACCCGGACGTGGGACACGAGCAGGCTGAAGTTGTCCAGGCCCAGGCGGCGGGCCTGGTGCACCGCCATGGCGTTGGCGGGGGCGGTCGTCTCGAAGCCGATGGCGAAGAAGACGACCTGGCGGTCCGGGTTCTTCCGGGCGAGGTCGAGGGCGTCGAGCGGTGAGTACACCACCCGTACGTCACCGCCCTCGCCCTTGACCCGGAACAGGTCCCGGTCGCTGCCGGGCACCCGGAGCATGTCGCCGAAGGAGCAGAAGATCACCTCGGGGCGGGCGGCGATCTCCAGCGCCTTGTCGATGACGTCCAGGGGCGTGACACAGACCGGGCAGCCCGGACCGTGGATCAGCTCCACCTGTTCCGGCAGGAGCTGGTCGATGCCGTGCCGGATGATGGAGTGGGTCTGGCCGCCGCAGACCTCCATCAGCGCCCACGGCCGGGTGGCCGTGGCCCGGATCTCGTCCAGCAGCCGACGCGCCAGGTCCGGGTCGTTGAACTCGTCGATGTACTTCACAGGACCTCACTTCCGCTCTCCTGCCGGGCCGCCTGCGCCCAGGGGTCGCCGAACTCCTCCTCCAGCAGCCCGAGTTGCTCGAACAACTCCAGGGAGGCCCGGGCCGACTCCTCGTCCAGGCGCTGCAGGGCGAACCCGACGTGGACGATGACGTACTCCCCCACCCGCACATCGGGCAGGTACTCCAGACACGCCTGTTTGCGCACGCCGCCGAAGTCGATCAGCCCGGTGAGCGGGTCGGCGCCGTGGTCGATCTCCACGACCTTGCCGGGCACTGCCAAGCACATGGTCACTCCGTCTCGTGGTTGGTTGCCGTTGCCGCGACCATGAGCTGGCCGAGCGCGAGTCCGCCGTCGTTCGGCGGTACTTCGCCGTGCCTGAGGACCGTGAACCCGTCCCCGGACAGCAGGGCGGCGCTCTCCTCCTCCAGCAGGGCGTTGGCGAAGACGCCTCCGGTGAGGGCGACTGTGGTCAGGCCGGTCGTTCCGCGGGCCCGCCGGCAGATCTCGGCGACGGCCCGGGCCACGCCCCGGTGGAAGCGGGCCGCGAGCACGGGCCCGGGCGTACCCCGCCGCAGGTCGGTGAGGACGGCCTGCAACGGGGGTGCGATCTCCCACCTGGCCGCCCGGCTCAGCCGGCCGAGCGGTTGACGGGACGGGGCCGCGCTCCGGTCCTCGCGCGATGGCGGGAGGGCCCGCAGCCCGAAGCGGTACGCCCGGGCGTCCGCGTGCCACGCCTGCGTCGCCGCGGCCTCCAGTTCCAGCGCGGCCTGCGCCTCGTACTGCGCGCGGTGGCACACGCCGGCCAGCGACGACACGGCGTCGAAGAGACGGCCCATGCTCGACGTCGGAACACTTGACACCTGACGGTGCAACTGCTGTTCCAACAGGGCAAGTTCGGACTCCGAGCACGCGAGGACGCTCGGCAGGTCCCGTTCCCACGGCAGCCCCGCCGCCCACAGCCGGGCCAGCGCCAGCCGGCACGGGTTGGCCACGCCGGAGTCGCCGCCGGGCAGCGGGGCGGGGGCCAGGCGGGCGAAGCGCCGGTATCCGGTGTAGTCGGCGAGCAGCACCTCGCCGCCCCACACGGTCCCGTCGTCGCCGTACCCGGTGCCGTCGAAGGCGACGCCGATCACGGGCGTGGCGCCGTCGAGGCCGTGTTCGGCCATGGCCGAGGCGATGTGCGCGTGGTGGTGCTGGACCAGACGCGGGGCGTCCAGGGCGAGTTGGGACGACCGTCGCCGCGCCCAGGCCGTCGAGTGGTAGCCGGGATGCCGGTCGGCGGCGACCAGCCGTGGGGTGACTCGGGTGAGGCGGGTGAGGTGCCGTTCGGCCCGCGCTGCGGCTTCGAGGGTGGCCAGGTCGCCCATGTCGCCGATGTGCGGCCCGAACCAGGCCTGGTCGCCCTCGCCCAGGCACAGGACGTTCTTCAGGTCGCCGCCGACCGCGAGCGCGGGCCGGACCGGGACCGGGAGCCGCAGGGGGCGGGGGACGTATCCGCGGGAGCGGCGGAGAACCTGTTCGGTGCCGTCGGGGCGCACCCGCAGCAGGGAGTCGTCGCACGGGGAGGCGATGGGCCGGTCGTGGGCGAGCCAGGCATCGGCCAGCCCGGCCAGCCGCGTCAGGGCGTCGGCGTCGTCGGTGACGATGGGCTCGCCGGAGCGGTTGCCGCTGGTCATGACCAGCACCCGGGGGCCGGGGGGATCGCCCGGCAGCCCGAACAGGAGGGTGTGGACGGGGGTGTAGGGCAGCATCAGGCCCACGTGCGGGCTGCCCGGGCACACCTCGTCGGCGAGGCGGAGGCCGTCCGCGGGCACCCGTCTGCGCAGCAGGACGACGGGGCGCCGGGCACTCGTGAGCACGGCCCGCTCGGCGCCGGAGAGCAGGGCGATGCGTTCCGCCGTGGCGAGGTCGGCGCACATCACGGCGAAGGCCTTCCCGCCGCGGTCCTTGCGGGTGCGCAGGGCGCTCACGGCCCGTGCGTCGGTGGCGTCGCAGGCCAGGTGGTAGCCGCCGACCCCCTTCACGGCGACGATCCGTCCCGCGGCCAGCAGCGCCCGTGCCGTTGCCAGGGCGTCCGCGTCCCGGGCCGGCCGGACGCCGGTGCCGGCGCCCGGGACCAGGCTCAGCCGCGGGCCGCAGTCGGGGCAGGCGACGGGCTGCGCGTGGAAGCGCCGGTCGGCCGGGGCGCCGTACTCGCGGGCGCAGGCGGGGCACATCGGGAAGTCCGCCATGGTCGTGGCCACACGGTCGTAGGGCATCGCGGTGGCGACGGTGAAGCGGGGGCCGCAGTGGGTGCAGGTGATGAACGGGTGGCGGTGGCGCCGGTCGGCCGGATCGGCCAGCTCGCGCAGGCAGTCGGCGCAGGTCGCGGTGTCGGGCGGGAGCTGGGTGCGGCCGGCGGACCCCTCGGTGGGACGGATGGCGAAGGGGTCGGTGGCGCCGGTGACGGGGAGGTCCTCGCAGCCGACCGCGGTGACCGAGGCGAGCGGCGGGGGCTGCTCGGCCAGCAGGTCGCAGAAGCGTCCGACGCCCTCCGCCGGGCCCTCGACCTCGATGAGGACGCCGTTCGCGGTGTTGCTCACGAACCCGGCCAGCGCGAGGTCGGCGGCCAGGCGGTGCACAAAGGGCCGGAATCCGACCCCCTGCACCGTGCCGCGGACGGTGAGCCGGCGCCGTACCGCTGCGGTGGCGGGCGCGGTCACGCGACGGGGGCGGAGGCGCCGTGGTGGTGGCCGTGGGGGTGCGGGGCGAGGGGGGGCCGGTGCGGCGGGGCGCCGTGCCGGGCGGCGAGCGCGTTGGCCAGGAGCGTGTCGACCCCGTCGCCGGTGCGGGCGCAGGACGGGATGATCTCCACGCCCGGGTTGACCCGCTGGACGTTCGCCCGGAAGGCGCCCTCGTCGAAGCCGGCCGCCCCGGCCAGGTCGGTCTTGGTGATGACGACCAGATGGGCGGAGCCGAACGCGGTGGGGTACTTCAGCGGCTTGTCCTCGCCCTCGGTCACCGCCATCAGCACGATCCGCAGGCTCTCGCCGAGGTCGTAGGACGCCGGGCAGACGAGGTTGCCGACGTTCTCCACGAAGAGCACCGCGGTGTCCGCCGGCAGCCAGCCCTCCAGCCGCCCGCGCACCTGCCGTGCCTCCAGGTGGCACAGTCCGTCGGTGAGCAGCTGCTGCACCGGCGCGCCAGACCTCGCGAGCCGGACGGCGTCGTTCTCGGTCGCGAGATCGGCGGTGAGGGCGGCGACCGGAACTCCCCGCTCCACCGCTCGGGCCAGGACCCGGCCGAGGAGTTCCGTCTTGCCGCTGCCGGGGCTGGACAGCAGGTTGACCACCGCCACGCCCTGCCGCGTCAGGTCGTCGCGCAGGCGCGCGGCCAGGTCGTCGTTCTTCGCCAGCACGGCTTGTTTGACGTCGGACCGGCACATGGGCGCAGCTCCTCGGAGTCGTGAAGCGGAGCCCCGGCCACGTGTGCGGCCCGGGGTCTCACCGATCTTCGGCTGCTCCGGGCACGAGCCCCGGCAGCGCAGCCGCGTGCGGGGGCCCGGATTCCATCGGGCGGCCCAACGGGGGTGCCGGCGCCGCCGGATCCGCCAGCAGGACGGGGACCAGGGTGTGCAGCGCGTCCACGGCCCGGTCGACGGCCTCGCGCACGGGTGTGCTCAGTCCCGGCAGGATGTCCTCGTCGCCGCTGGGCAGGACGCCGGGCTCGCAGGCCAGGACGAGCACCCGGGGCAAGGGCTCGTCGCCCAGGTGCGCGGCCAGGGCGAGCACCTTCTCCGGGTCCATGCCGTGGGCCTCGGGCACCACCGTGCCGTCGGGTGGTTCCGCCTCGATCAGGGTGAGGGTGCCGGGGCGCAGTCCGCGCGGGGCCGCGTCGACCAGGACGGCGGTGGCACAGCCGTCGAGCAGGGTGTAGGCGAGGTCCAGGCCGCGGATGCCGAAGTCCCGCGTGTGCACCTCGGGCGGCAGCGGGCGCCGGATGAGGGCCCGGATCACCTCGGGGCCGAACGCGTCGTCCCCGAGGAAGATGTTCCCGACGCCCGCCACGAGCAGCCGGCCGGCCGGGGCGCTCACCGGTCCTCCCCGGCGAGGGGCGCCAGCGGCCGGGGGGTTCCGGCCGGCTTCTTGCGCACGAAGGCCGACCTGAGCGCGTGGTACGGGGCTCCGGGGTCGAAGAAGACCTCGTGCATCCGGGCGAGTTCGTCGCGCCGGTATTCCGCGAGCGGTCGTTTCTCCTCGTCCGCGCGGCGGGCCGCGGCCTTGGCGGCGATCCGCCGGCGCAGATCGGGGGCGGCGGCGAGGTCGGCGGCCAGCCGCTCGACCTCGGCGGTGAACTCCCCCGCCGCCGCGGGCACCAGACGGTCCGCCAGCCCGATCCGCGCGGCCGACGCGGCGCTCAGCGGCAGGGCCTCCTCGGTCAGCCGGCGGGCGGTGCCGCCGCCCGCGCGGCGCGGCAGCGTGTACGTCCAGAACTCGGAACCGTACAGGCCCATCCGCCGGTAGTGCGGGTTGAGGACGGCTCCGGTGCGGCACCACACCTGGTCGGCGGCGAGGGCGAGCATGACGCCGCCGGCGGCCGCGTTGCCGGCGAGTGCGGCCACCACCAGCCGGTCGGTGGTGCGCAGCACCGCCTCGACGAGGTCGTCGATGGCGTTGAGGTTGGCCCAGGACTCCTCGGCCGGGTCGGCGGCCGCCTCGATGACGTTGAGGTGGATGCCGTTCGAAAAGAAGTCCCGGTCGGAGCCGAGCACCAGGACCGAGGTGGGGCGGGCGAGCGCGTACCGGTAGGCGGCGAGGAGCCTGCGGCACTGGTCGGTGCTCATCGCCCCGCCCGGGAAGGAGAAGGTCAGGAAGCCTGTGTCGCCGCGCTGCCGGTAGCGGATGTCGGTCCAGGTGCGCCGGTGCGCGGGCAGTTCCAGGGGGGCGGCGCTCTCCGGCAGCCCGGGGGTGTCCTGGCCCGCGAACGCGGCGAGCACGGCGGCGGCGGGGCGCCGGAAGGGTGCCGGGTCGCCGCTGTTCTTGCGGGGGCGCAGTTCCGGGATCCACACGGCGCCGTCGCGGGTGGCCCGGCAGACTGCGCCCGCCCGGGTCGCCAGGAGTTCGCCGGGGCGGCCGCGCAGCCGGTCCTCCAGGTGGCCGCCGTGCAGGAACACCTCCCGGCCGAGGAGTTCGTCGAGGACGCCCGGCTGCGAGTCGGCGCCGCGCAGCGTGCGCAGCACACGCTGGGTGCTGTCGTTCTCCCAGTCGATCCGGCGCCGCTCCTGCCGGTAGGCGTCGCGCCACACGACGTGGACGCGGTCGTCGGTCTGCGGGCGGGGTTTGTACGCGCCGTCGGCGTACCGGCGCACGGCCAGCATCACGGCGGTGACGGCGGCGTCGGAGGCCTCGTTGCGGTACAGGTCGCTCTTGCCGACGGGCGGCACGGGGAAGGGCTCGGCCGCCCAGATGTCGCCGGCGTCCATGGCCGCCTCGGCCTGGAGCACGGTCACGCCCCACCGGGGCGCCTGCTCGGCGATGGCCCAGTCCAGCGAGGAGGGGCCGCGGTCGCCGGGCGGTCCCGGATGCACGATCAGGCAGGTGTGCTCCCGCCAGACGTCCTCGGGCAGGGCCGTCTTCAGCATCGGCGCGACGATCAGGTGCGGACGGAACTCCCGTACGGCGGCCCGGACGGGGTCGGCGCCGTGGGTGGCGAGCACGACGTCCACCCGGTGTCCCTGGTCCGACAGTTCGGCGTAGACGCGCTGCGAGAGGCTGTTGAACGCGCTGGCCACGAGCAAAATGTCCATGACACCGCATGGTCGTCGGTGCCCAGGGCGCTGGGAAGAACGCCTGCGGCGTTTCGCCCGCCCCGGCCGGCCCGCTTCCTCCATCCGGATCGCACGGCCGCGGCCCCGGGCCACCGCCGAGGGCGGCGCGCCGGACGCGAAGGTCGGAGAATACAAGTACTCGGGCGTTGCCCACGTGGGGAAGGAGCCGACCTCATGAAGCACGACGAGATGATCGGAAAAGTCCAGGCACTCGCCCGGCTGCGGGACCGTGGGTCCGCCGAGCGGACGACGCACGCCGTGCTGAGCACCCTGTCCGAGCGGCTGCCGTCCGGGCTCGCCCTCCATGTCGCCGCCCAGCTGCCGCCGGATCTGGCGACGGTCGTGCGCCAGGCGGTGGACGGGACCGCCGACCCCGGCGTGGGCGCCTCGGGCGAGCGGTTCGGGCTGACCGTGTTCGCCGGACGGATCGCCGACCGGGCCGGCACGGACGAGGACACGGCGCTGCGCGATGCCGCCGCCGTGCTGGAGGTGCTCGACGCCGCTCTCGCGCCCGAGCTGACCGAACGGATGGCCGGGGCGCTGCCCGCCGACATCCGGGAGCTGCTGCCCGTGGAGCGCGCCATCGGGAACGACTAGGTGGGTTCGGGCCGGGAGATTCGGGCCGGGAGTGCCCAGGGGTTTCGAGGGTTTCGGGCCGGGAGATTCGGGCCGACGGGTTTCAGGCCGGGAGTTTCGGCTCGGGGCAGGCGGCAGGGTTCCTGCCGCCTGCCCCGAGCGAAGTGTCTGCCTGCGCCTCACTCGACCGTCACCCACGGAGGGTGCAGGTCCCGTCACTGTCGGCTCGTCCCGGCGCCGGGCGGCCGTGACCCGGGAATCCGTCCGCGCCCTTCGCCCGGATCGACGGGGCTCGGCTCGCGCAGACCCGCACGCTCGGTGGGGCGTGCGGGGGCACCGCCTCGTCCGTGAGCGGGCATCCCGGCCGCGACGGGAGCCCTGCCTGCGCGCCGGGCGCGGGCTCGGGCGCGTTGTGCCGCCCCGCCCGCGACTCGCCCCTTACGGTTCTCTGGATGTGACGGCCGGTCAGGGAGCGGCGGCGGAGCGGAGACGGGAGGCCCGGTGGGCGGTACGGGCGGACGGACGGGCCGGGGTCGCCGGACGGGCGGAGCCGTGCTGGGCAGCAGGCCGTCGTACTCCGTACGGCTCCCGCCGGCCGCCCGCGGCGAGCCTGTCGGACCCGCGGCCGCCCGCGGCGAGCCGGACGGGCCGGTGGCCGCCCGCACGGTGCCCTGGCTGCGGATCGCCGCCGCCTACGCCTGGCGTCTCATCCTCGTCGGCATCGTCGTCTACGGCGTCTTCGGTGTCCTGGGCCGGTTCCAGCTCATCGCCGTCGCCCTGTTCCTCGCCCTCGTCGTCACCTCGGTGCTGCGTCCGCTCGCCGATCTCCTGAACCGGGTCCTCACCCGGCCCCTGAGCGTCGCCGTGGCCCTCGTCGGCAGCATGCTCCTGCTGACGGGACTGTTCGCGCTCGTGGGCAACGCGGTGGCGAACGAGTCGGGCAAGCTCGCGGGCGAGTTCCGCGGCGGGGTCCACCGCATCGAGCTGTGGCTGCAGCGGCCGCCGTTCAGGCTCAGTGCGGGAAAGCTCTCCGATCTGCAGCGCCAGGTGACGGACTACATCGCCGGGCACCAGGCCAGTCTGCTCAGCAGCGCCGTGTCGGGGCTGGGCCGAGTGGTCGAGGTGATCACCGGCGGGGCGCTCGCGTTCTTCGCCTCCGTCTTCTTCATCCATTCCGGCGAGCGCATGTGGGGCTGGGCCCGCGACCAGCTGCTGCCGAGCGGTGCCCGTGCACAGTGGGACCGGGCCGGGCGTGCGGCCTGGCACACGTTCGCCGGGTACACGCGCGGCATCATCATCGTGGCGGGGACCAATGCCGTCCTCGTCGGCATCGCCCTGATCGTGCTGCGGGTACCGCTCGCGCTGCCGCTGACGCTGCTGGAGTTCTTCGCCACGTTCGTGCCCCTGGTGGGCTCGCCGGTCGCGCTCGGGGTGGCCACGGTGGTCGCCCTGGCCGGGCGCGGCCCGCTCACGGCCGCGGCCGTGCTGGTGCTCATCGTGGTCATCGGCCAGCTCGAAGGACATGTGCTGCACCCGCTGGTGATGAGCTGGGCGGTCCGGCTGCATCCGCTCGTGGTGGCCGTGTCCGTCATCGCGGGGAGCATCGTGGCGGGGGTGATCGGGGCCGTGGTGGCCGTCCCGTTCGTCTCGGTGCTGTGGGCGGTGCTGCGCGCACTGCGGACGGCACCGGCGCCGTCAACTCCGGTCCGCTCCGGATGAGTCGGCTGCACCGGTCACACGATCCGAACAGGGGATCACGTGTTCCCTGGAACAGGTGATCGTCGCTCATGAGAGCGGTGGGACACGGGTGCCGGGACGATACTTTCGGTGTGCAAGCGACGGGCTGCAGACCGTGGTCGACGCACAGGTCCCACTCAGAGCCACACCGCAAGGAGCAACACGATCATGAACCTTCTCACCGACGTCCTCGCCGGGATCATCCACTTCATCGGGTGGCTGGTCTGACGTCCCCGGACGCGTGCAGAAGCGCGGCGCCGTCTCCCCGTCCCAGGGTGGCGGCGCCGCCGTCGTCGTACGGTTCAGCGCAGGGCCGCGCTCACGAGGCCGCCGATCTCCTGCGCGGACACGCCTCCCCCGTTCACCAGCCGGTCGAAGACCAGCCCGTCGACGCAGGTCAGCAGCGTGACCGTACGGCCCGCTGCGTCCTCGACCCCCTGCGCGGCGAGGAAGTCCTGGACGGCCCGGCGGGCCACGTTCTCGCGCGGCACCAGGATCTCGCGCAGTTCGGGATGGCGGACGCTCTCGATGACGCAGGCGTAGCGCGCCAGCGAACGCCTGCGACCGGCCCCGGCGAGCCGCAGCTCGGTGAAGAGCACGAGGCCGGCCGTCAGTTCACCGGGACTGCGCGGGGCCGGCGTCCTGCCCCCCATCTCCTGCAGCTCCGCCTGGTCCAGTGCCACCAGACGGCCGACCAGCGCGGTGAGCAGCGCCTGCCGGGTGCGGTAGTAGGCGGAGGTGGTTCCGGACGGCAGGTCCGCCGCGCGGTCCACCGCGCGGTGCGTCAGCCCTCGCATCCCGCTGTCGGCGAGCACGCCGATGGCCGCGTCGGCGAGGAGAGTACGTCGGTCGGTGGGCACCCCCTCTTTCTACACCCCTGCTTCTACATCTGTAGAGAACCCGCGTAGCCTGCTTCTACATCTGTAGAAGACGCGCGAGGAGCGCACACGGGCGGAGGGGACCGGCATGGGTGGAACGGCAGTGGTGGTCGGCGGCGGCATCGGCGGGCTGGCCACCGCGCTCGGGCTGCGCCGGATCGGCTGGGAGACGACGGTCGTCGAGCGTGCCGCCACCCCGGCCGACGCGGGCGCGGGCATCTCCCTGCACGCCAACGGGCTGCGTGCGCTGGACGCGCTCGGCGTCGGCGCGGCCGTCCGCGCGGCGGCCCGGCCGCAGTACACCGGGGGTACGCGCACACCCGCGGGCGGCAGGCTGGCCCGGATGGACGGGGCCGCGCTCGCGCGCGAACTGGGCACACCGATCGTCGGCATCCCGCGGGCGGAACTGCACCGTGTGCTACGCGAGGCACTGCCGCCGCGGTGCCTGCACGTGGGCGTCCCGGTGACTGCGGTGGCCCCCTCGGAGCCCGGCCGGGTCACGGTCGCGATGGGCACGGAGCAACTGGCGGCGGACCTGGTCGTCGCGGCCGACGGCGTGGGCAGCCGGCTGCGCGGCCAGATGTTCCCGGACCATCCCGGACCCGTCTACAGCGGGTCCACGGTCCTGCGCGCCATCACCGCACACCCGGTGCGGCTGAGCAGCGACTTCGAACTGACCTGGGGGCCGGGGGTCGAGGTCGGCCACATCGCCTTCGCCGACGGGCGCGCCGAGTGGCACGCGGTGCTCAACTCGCCGCCCGGCGTGCGTCATTCGGACCCGCTCGGTGTGTTGCGCCGCCGGTTCGGGGACTGGCACGACCCGATCCCCGCACTGCTGGCGGCGACCGGTCCCGAGGCCGTGCTGCACCACGACATCCACGAACTGGAGACACCCCTGCCGTCCTTCGCCGCGGGGCGGATCGCGTTCCTCGGTGACGCGGCGCACGCCATGACGCCGCATCTCGGCCAGGGCGCCTGCCAGGCCCTGGAGGACGCGGCCACCCTCGCCGCGGCGGTCGCCGGCGCGCCCACGGTCGAAGCGGCGCTGGCCCGGTACGACGCCGAGCGCCGGCCCCGCGCCCGGTCCGTCGCGCGCGCCGCCCGACAGGCCGGCCGGATGGGCCAGCAGCTGTCCCATCCCGTGGCCGTCGCCGTGCGCAACGCGGCCCTGCGGCTCGCCCCGTCCCGGGCGACGGTGCGGGCCGTCCTGCGACACGCCGACTGGACGGCGCCGAACCTCGGTTGAGGACTGTCGACGACGGCGCGCCACCGTGCCGCGCACACCCGGCGACGGCGAACAGGGCTCCGGGGCCGGTCTAGGCCCGCGGTCCTTCCCGCACCCCGAACACGGCGGGACCCACGCTGAGGATCCCGTCGGTGAGCGGACGGCAGCGGACTCCCCCGCCGCCCCGCAGCGCCCGCTGCGCCCCGGGCCCCACCGTGACGTCCATCCACGCGCACGGCCTGGCCGCGCGGCACACCTCCAGGTCCACGGGCCCGCTGCCGCAGTCGAGGAAGACCGTCGACCCGATGAAGGCGTCGATGTCCACGCCGCGCAGCAGGACGTTGCGCCGGGTGCTCAGCAGGTCCGTCTCCTCGGGGCCCGGCTGCGGCAGGCGCTCGACGGCCATGAGGGTGATCGACGCGTTGCGGTGCGCGGGGTGGTTGAAGTACCGGTCCCCGACGATGCCGAGTCCCGCCCGGACCTCGGCCGCCGTCACCAGGTCGGTGTGCGGCAGCTCGGGCAGGCCGGCGCCGGGGCGGCCCGCGAGGCGGTGGACCGGCGAGACCAGCAGCTGAAGGATTTCCACGTGCGACACGCCACCGAGCCTAGCCAGCGCCGTGAACCGCCCCACCGGCACCCGCACGGGCACCCTGACCCTGCCCCTCACCGGCACCGGCACCGGCACCGGCACCGGCACCGGACCTGAGCAGGAGGCGGCCGCTCGCCCCCGCCAGCAGCAGCCCGGCGACCATGGCGACCAGGCCGAGCCCGGGCCCGGAGGACCAGTCGACGTGCGGGGCGCGCGCGGCCAGGACGGCCGTCATGGCGAGGGCCGTACCGGGCAGGGAGAGCAGGGCGGCGCGGGAGCGGTCGAGGTCGTCCTCGGCGAGGGAGCCCAGCACCCCCACCCCGAGGGCGAGGGCCCAGACACCGAGCGCCTGGGCGTCCGCCCGGTTGGTGTGCCAGGGCACGAAGTCCGCCCAGAAACCGGGGCGGAGCAGCAGTCCGGTGCCGATGCCCAGCCAGGACGAGCCCAGCACGGCGAGCGGCGGCTTGGACCAGCCGGGCAGCGGAGCGGTGCGCGGGAGCGCAGGCCCGGACCGGCGCCCGAGCTGGCCGGCGAGACAGACCACCGCTCCCACGCACAGCAGTCCCAGCACGAAGAGCCAGCCCAGGCTGAAGAAGACCGGGACGATGGGGCCGCCGTGGGCGATGTAGAGCCGGGCGGCGTTGAGCAGGGTGACCGCGAACAGGCCGACCATGACCACGGTGAGCGGGAGGACGAGGGTGCGGGCCTGCTCCCAGGTGCGGGCGCGGGCGAGGCCGAACAGGGCGGGGGCCGTGCCCAGCATGCCGGCGCCGATCAGACCGGGGCTCAGCGGCTCCGGCGAGGGCCAGGCGCCGAGGGCGTGCCCGGTCAGCGCGACGACTGTGAGGGTGCCGCCGACGAGTACGTTGATCACCGCGACCGCGGTGGCCAGTACGGCGACGCCGGCCGACAGCGGCCTGCCCGGGGCAGGTGCAGGTCCGATCTCCGGCGCGGCGGTGCGGGGCGGGTCGGGGGACTCTGCCATGGGAGGGTTCCGTTTCCGAGGGGACGAACAGGCGGACCGGGGGCGGGAATCGGCGTACGGCTAGGGCACCGCGGTCCTCTGCCGCGCGGCGGGCAGCAGGGCGGGTACCGAGCGGCGCCGGACTTCACGGGCGTGGACCAGGCGCAGGCTCACCACCAGGGTCGCGCCGAAGGCCGTGAGCCCGCAGCCGACGGCGACGCCGGCCGTCAGCGCGGTGAACCGGCCCAGGTCCAGCGTGCGCTGGAGGAACGCGACCGCCCCGGCCGAGACCACGGGTGCCAGGCACAGCCCGGTCAGCTGGATCCGCCACTCCTCACGGGCCCAGGGCCGCCCGTCGCGGGCGGCCCGCCGGGCGCCGAGGGCCATCACCACGTACGCCAGGCCGTACGGCACGAGGTAACCGGCCAGCAGACGGCGCCCGTCGGCGCCGTACGCGGACAGCGCGCGGACGATCCAGCCGAGCGCGGCGGCCCCCGCCAGGTGCGCGGCCGCGGTCACGGGCAGCGGTGCCCAGGACCGGCCGAAGCCGTCGACGATGTCCCGGCGGTCCTTGGCACGGGAGGCGAGCAGGGCACCGAACACGACGAGGGAGCCCAGGTGCATGAGGGCGACCCGGTTGATCTCCGCCATCGGCAGCCCGGGCAGCACCGCCGGAAGAGCGCCCCACTCCAGGCGCAGCAGGGGCGCGGTGAGCAGGTAGCCGTAGCACAGGAGCATCCAGCGCTGGTGAAGATCGGGGAAGCCGCCGACGGCCGCGAGGATGCCGAGGGTGACGCTCAGGACCGTGCCGAGGAGGGAGGATGCCGAGGGTGACGCTCAGGACCGTGCCGAGGAGGATCGTGGCGAGGACGATCCAGAAGGCCGCCCCGCTGAAGGCGTCCCGGGGCGCGG
Source organism: Streptomyces sp. NPDC007971 (assembly GCF_042958635.1). Lineage (NCBI taxonomy): Bacteria > Bacillati > Actinomycetota > Actinomycetes > Kitasatosporales > Streptomycetaceae > Streptomyces > Streptomyces sp. NPDC007971. The sequence continues at coordinate 11,410 of NZ_JBIBJK010000023.1, read as the reverse complement.
TGCGGGCGAGATAGAGACCGGCGCCCGCCATCGAGGCGTAGACGGTGACCGCGAAAAGGACGCCGAGCGCGCGGTGCAGGCGTGCGCGCCGACGGGTGGCGGTCAGCAGCTGCGCGGGGCCGAGCAGCATGAGCAGTCCGCCCAGGACGGAGTGCACGATCATCGGGATCAGGCTGTGCCGGTAGGGGGCGATGCGGGTCGCGAGAGCGTCGGCGACGTAGCGGGGCGAGACCGTGTGCCCGAGGAGCCACTCCCCGAACGCCGGGGCGCCGGGGCGGGCGTACGGCCACAGTTCGGTCATCGCGATGGGCGCGTACCCGACGCACACGGCCGTCACGGTCACCGTGGCGACCCGGCGCCAGGTGCTGCTCGTCCAACGACGCACGGCGACTCCCTGCTCTTCCCAGCTCCCGGGCGGTCCCGGTCCGCTCCGGTCCGCCATGGTCTCTTCTGGACTATCAGAGGGGTTACCGACGGTAGAGCGGCTCGCCGCAGGGGTCAACGGTCCGGGGGGGAGAGGCCGGCGACCGGGGCGGGGCCGGCGGTCGGGGGGCAGCGGTCAGGGGGAGAGACGTCGGTGGCCGGGGCGGGACCGGCGGTCGCGGCGGACGTCGTCCACGGCCCCGCCGGTCAGCACCGCTGCGGCGGCCCGCCGGCGTTCAGGAGGGTGAGACAGGTCAGTTCGCGCCGGCCAGGGGCAGTGGTCGACGGAGTCGTGGGCGGCCGGGGCGGGGTCAGCGGTCCTGGGCGCGTTCGTCCCGGCGCCGGACCCAGTCCCAGAAGTCGGCCATCATCCGCTCGTAGCGGATGCCGAACTCCAGCGCCTCCCGCTGGCCGGGCGTCAACAACTCGCCCACATCGCGATCCAGTTCCTCGTACTCGCCCAAAGTGCGTTCGTGCTCGGCGAGCTGGACGGGGGCGAGCAGTTCCGGGCGGGCCCCGAACCACAGTTTCAGGATGCCGCGCTCCCGGGCCTCGACCGGGACGAACTCGGTGTCGGCGAGCCACTGCCGAAGGGCTCGCCGGCCCCGGTCGGTCAGCTCCAGGACCCGGCGGTTGCGTCCGCTCTCCTGACGCACCTGGGTCAGCAGTCCGGCCCCGAGCAGCCGGTCGCACTGTGCGTAGACCTGCGCGTGCGGCACGGACCAGAACGGTGCGACGGTACGCCCGGCCTCCACCTTCACGTCGTACGCGCTCGCCTCGCCGAGTTTGTCGATGATGCCGAGCACGAGGTACGAGGAGGTGGTCAGCCGGGGTTCAGCCATGAGGCCGACCGTACCGTGCGCCACGCGTGGAAGAGGCTCGGGGCGGTCCAGGAGGAGTGTCCGAAGACGTTGTCGTCGGCGATGGTGACGGCGAGGGTGCATGCCGGTGACAGAATTCCCGCCATCCGTTGATCACCCGGAGGACGCACGTGACCGTGGACCTGGACGAGTTCGCCGCGCAGGATGCCGCACGCCCGCCCGTCCCCGTCCCCGTCGACTGGGCGGCAGTGGAGGAGTGGCTGGGAACGCGGCTGCCCGCCGACTACAAACGGCTGGCCGACCGCCACGGGCCGGTGGACTTCGGCGCGTTCCTCTGGATCCATGTGCCGTGCGTGCAGCCGGGGCGGTTCGACTACGGCACATGGGTAGGGGCCACGCACCGGGAGGCGCGGATCAAGGCACGTGCACTCCCCGAGCACGAGCGGCCGCTGCTGCACCCCGAGCCGGGCGGGCTGCTGGCCTGGGGCTGCAGCCGGGGCGGCGACACGCTGTTCTGGGACACGTCGGTGTCCGACGATCCCGACGCATGGACGGTGGTCGTCACCCACCGGGGAGCGGTACCCGGCAGCGGCCTGCTCCCCTGGCACCGCTACGACCTCACGCTCACCGGCTATCTGCGCCACACCGTCCGCGACACCTGGGAACTCCCTTCCCCGCCCGGCCCGTTGATGGGCCCGCTGCCCGGCACCGTGGCGCGCACCGCCTTCCTCGGCACCGCCGGCCCCTGGACCCCGCCCGCCCCCGCGGCCCCCCGGCTGACCGAGGCGGAGCGCCGGGTCGCGCTGGAGACAGGCACCGGACTGGAGGCGCTGCGCCTGCTCACCGCGCCCCCGGCGGCCCCGCGTCTCGGCGACGCCACCTGGGAGTGGCTGTCCGAGCAGTTCGGCACACCGTTGCCCGCGGAGTACGTACGGCTGATGGAGACGTACGGCGGTGGCTGCTGGAGCGGCTGGCTGCGCTTCCCGGAACCGCTGCGCACGACGGCACCGCGCCTCACCGCCTTCGTGGACCGGACACTGGAGGCCTATGAGTCACTGAGGTCGGGCCGTCATCCGCGGTGCTACCCCCTCGCCACCTTTCCGGAGCCCGGGGGCTTCCTGCCCTTCGCCGACTCCATCGACGGCGACTACCTGGGCTGGCTCACCGAGGGCGACCGGCCCGACGACTGGCCGCTCGTGTTCTGGCCCCGGCACGCGGCCCAGGGGCCGCCGCTGGAGCAGGGGCTGATCGACACGCTGCTGGCCTGGCAGCGCGGCCGGCTGAGAACCGCCGGGCTGTGCGTCCTGGACCAGGAGGACGACCCGGTCGAGTTCGCCAGGTTCGAGGCCTCCGGCGCGAACGAGGGCGGCTGAGCCCCGGCCGCCCGGGGATCGACCGGACCCGGCATGATGATCACCATGACTCCGATAACCGGCCTGGACCTGACCGGATTCAGCGAGCGTGAGCCCGGCGTGTGGACGGATACGGCGGGCCTCGTGCTGTCGGTCCACTTCTTCCCCCTCGTCCCCGATCTGCCCGCCCCGCTGCACGAGTTCGAGCGCCTGAGGACCGGCCTCGCGGCGGGCGCGGGCCGGCACGGGGGCGGACTCGTCGAGGCGGTGCCCGGCGAGGTGCACGGCGTCCCGGCGGTCCGTCAGCTGATCAAGATGCCCCTGCCCGGCGCAGCGCACGGCCAGGCGTTCCTCGGCTCGTGGACCGTCCCCAAGGCCGGGTGCAGCACGGTCCTGAAGGTGCAGGCCGCGGAAGGCGCGATGACCGGTCTGCGTGAGGCCGTGGTGGCGAACCAGGTGGGATTCGAGGCCTACTTCCGGCCCCACCCGTACTCGGACGGCGGCCAGTTCGGCGGCCTGCCCTGCCACGCGGCCGACGATGAGCAGTGGGACGCCCAGTTCCCGGACCACCCGCTCACCCTGGTCCGGGCGGCGCTGAACCGCATCACGCCGACGGTCACGCTCGACGAGCGCTTCCGCCGACTGCCCCCGTTCGCGGGCCCCGTCGAGCCCCAGCGGCACCCCGCAGCGCCACCCGCTCCCGCACCCGCACCCGCACCCGGCCCCGCACCCGTCCCGCCCAAGCGGGGCTGGTTCCGCCGCAACGGCGGCCGGTGACGCACCCGGGACGACGACTCCCCCGGGCGGCCCTCCACGACGGGCGCTTCCGGGGATGACGGCCGGGGGGCGCCGCCGATGGGAAAACCACGAACCGCAGCACCCGCGCCCCCACCCCCGTGAACCTGACAGCCTCCCCAACCGGACCACACAGTCCGCGCGCCCTCTCGTCAGAGGTTAGTTACACGTGTAACATCTCGCCGGCACGTGACCCCGACAGCCGCTCAGGCTGATGACGGAAGGCCCCGCCCATGACCTCGACCGCGCCCGCCCCGATCGACACGGGCTGGCCCCCGCCCCCTTTCCTGGCCCCCACCGCACCCCTCGTGGGCACCGACGGAGTACGGCGCTTCCACGGGCTGAGCTACGCCCGGACGCCGGGCTATCGCCCCTGCCTGCTGGACGTCCACGTACCGGCCGCACGGGGAGCCGTACCGGCGGTCGTCTGGATCCACGGCGGCGGCTGGCTGGACGGCGACCGCCGCTACCCGCCGCCGACCGTGCCCGTCGAGCTGCTGCACGGCGCCGTTCTCGGCGCGGGCCTGGCACTGGTCTGCGTCGACTACCGGCACAGCCTCGAAGCGCCGTTCCCCGCCCAGCTGCACGACGTCAAGGCGGCTGTCCGCTACGTACGCCGACACGCCGGCCTCCTCGGCATCGCCCCGGAGCGGATCGGCGCCTGGGGCGAATCGGCCGGCGGTCATCTGGCCGCGCTCGCCGGGCTCGTCCGCGCGGACTCCCACGGCGCCGCCCTCGAAGGCCGGCAAGGCGTACAGGACGAGGACAGCAGCGTGCGGGCGGTGGTCGACTGGTACGGGGTCTCGGAGATCGAGCCGCTGCTCGGACAGTCCCCCTTGCCGCCCCTGCCGGGCGAGCCGCCGTACCCGAACCCCATCACCGCCCTGCTCGGCGACGCGGAGGCCGACCTTCGCGGGCGGGCCCGCGCCGCGAGTCCGGTGACCTACGCGGGAGCCACGACCCCGCCCCCGTTCCTGCTGGTGCACGGCCGCGAGGACCGGGTCGTGCCGTTCGACCAGAGCGAGTCGCTGGAGCGGGCACTGACCCGGGCCGGCGGAGCGGTGACGCTGCGCGCCGTCGAGGGGGCCGACCACATCTTCCTGGGATCGGCGGAAGTGCCTGCCGTCGTCGCGGAGAGCGTCGACTTCCTGCGGCACCATCTGACCGTCTGACCCTGCACCGCCCGGCCGCCACGCTGGCTCACGGCCCGCGGCCCGCCGCCCGCCGCCCGCGCTCGACAGCGCACCGGGTCCGTCACGTGAACTCCCTTCGCACCAGAACGGGTTCGACACCGGGCAGGTGCGCGCGCCGATCCGGCCGCCCACCATGCAGCCGACGGCGGACCCGACGGCCGGGTTCAGCACCCGGCCGTTGCGCCCCGTCCGCGGCCCTTACCCGAGGGAGTGCGCCAAGGGCAGCAGTACGTACCCGCGGGAGTCCGTCGAGGGCAGTAGTACGCGCCCGCGGGAGTCCCTCGAGGGCAGTACGCAGCCGAGGGGAGTCCGACGCGGCCAGAACCGTCGCGTGGGTGGCCCTACCGACCCGGTGCGCCGAACCTCTCCCCGGACGGCGGCGACCGCCCCGACGGCGCCCTCGCCGACGCCATCGACGAACACCTCGGCGGTTTCGAGCAGTTCAAGAAGCAGCTCACCGTGGCCACCAGCAGTGTGCAGGGCTCCGGCTGGGGCGTGCTGGCCTGGGAGCCGCTGGGGCGGCGCCTGATCGTGGAACAGGTCTACGACCACCACGGCAATCGGTCAGGGCAGCACCCCACTGCTGGTCTTCGATGCCTGAGAGCACGCCTACTACCTGCAGTACAAGAACGTCCGCCCCGACTACGTCACCCAGCTGTGGGACCTGGTCAACTGGGAGGACGTCGCCGCTCGGTACGCCGCCGCCGGCGTCTGACCATACGCACGCCCCGGCCTGCGTCGAAGGGCGCGGGCCGGGGGAGCCGGGATGCGGATACGTGCAGGTGGTCAGTCCGCGGACCGCAGAGCGGGCATGGCGAGGTCGACCGGCCCGGTGCTGCTGCCGTTCTTGCACGTGTCGTGGCAGTCCTTCTCCAGGCTGCAGCACAGCGAGCAGATCGCGCCCTCGTGGAAGGGGCAGTTCGCCATGTCGGGCCGCTCGAAGTCGGTCATGCACACCGTGCAGGTCAGCGTGGTCGCCGAGGGCAGGCCGTCCGCGGCGAGCAGCGGCTCGTCGAGGTCGTCGACGCGGGCGATGTAGTACTTGCCCTTGGTGAGCACCGCGAACAGCGGCGAGAGCACCATGGCCAGGAACAGCGCGATGAACGGGGAGTACGCCTTGCCGTAGTCGCCGAAGGCGTCGAAGTAAGCGGCGATGGACACCGCGGAGGCGATCAGCATCGAGCCGAAGCCGACCGGGTTGAAGTGGTACAGGTGGGCCCGCTTGAACTCGATGTACGAGGGGCTGAGCTTCAGCGGCTTGTTGATCACCAGGTCGGCGACCACCGCGCCGATCCAGGCGATGGCCACGTTGGAGTAGAAACCGAGCACCGTGTTGAGGAAGCCGAACACGCCGCCTTCCATCAGGGCCAGCGCGATGCCGACGTTGAGGAAGATGTAGACGATCCGGCCCGGGTGCCGGTGGGTGAGCCGGGAGAAGAAGTTCGACCAGGACAGCGAACCGGAGTAGGCGTTCGTGGAGTTGATCTTTATCTGGGACAGGATCACGAAGAACGTCGCGAGGCCCAGCGCGACCGGTGCGGCGAAGGTCTTGAAGCCGTGCACGTACTGCTGGATGGGCTCGTTGGCCTTGGCCAGGCCCACACTGCCGGCGATGTAGAAGGCCAGGAACGCCCCGCCGATCTGCTTCGCCGCACCGAGCACCACCCAGCCAGGCCCGGCGCTCAGCACCGCGCCCCACCACTTCTTCGCGTTCTCCGCAGTCTTGTCCGGCATGAAGCGCAGGTAGTCGACCTGCTCGCCGATCTGTGCGATCAGCGACAGCGCCACGCCGGCGCCTGCACCGACGCCGAGCATGCTGATACTGGAGCCGGTGGGCGAGTTGCCGGCGAAGTGGGTGAACTCGGAGAACCTCCCGGGCTCCTGAATGGCGATGGAGACGAACGGCGCGACCATCAGCACCAGCCAGACCGGCTGGGTCCACACCTGCATCTTCGACAGTGCCGTCATGCCGTAGATGACCAGCGGCAGGATGATGAGCGAGCAGATCAGATAGCCGACGGCGAGCGGGATGTGCAGGCCCAGTTCCAGGGCCTGAGCCATGATCGAGCCTTCGAGGGCAAAGAAGATGAAGGTGAAGCTGGCGTAGATGACCGAGGTGAGGGTCGAACCGAGGTAGCCGAAGCCCGCGCCCCGGGTCAGCAGGTCCATGTCGATGGAGTACTTCGCCGAGTAGTACGAGATCGGGATGCCGGTGAGGAAGATGACCACCGCCGCGGCGAGGATCGCCACCATGGCGCTGGAGAAGCCGTTGGATATCGCGATCGAGCCGCCGATGGCGAAGTCCGCGAGATAGGCGATGCCGCCCAGGGCCGTCGTGGCCACCACATAAGGCGTCCAGCGGCGGAAGGACTTCGGCGCGTAGCGCAGCGAGTAGTCCTCCAGGGTGTCGTTCTGCGTCCAGCCGTTGTACGTCCGCCCGGTTGCCGTTGGCGGCGCCTCTTTGTCGATGATCTCCGTCACGACGCTTCCCTCTTCCACACGCAAGGTCAGGTGTCCCGGAAGAGTCCCGCCGCGTTGTTTCCGAGGAGTTTCGCTCTCTTTAAAGCCACTTGATACTTCCCACGGAAAATATTTCCTTGAGTATGGTCGGCGGACGGGTGACGGACGGGGGTCAGAGTTGAGCGACGATGTCGAAGTCGAAGGCGTCCGCCCGCGCCAGATACAGGCGTTGGGTGAGATGGTTGCCGTCCAGTCGCAGCACGCCCCGCGGCCCCTCGTACGAGACCGTGCCGCCTGCCGTGCACATCGCCCCCACGTCCAGCGACCGCGCACGCTCGGCCAGTGCCGCCAGCAGCCGCAGACCTTCGAAGCACGACTCACCGAGGCTCCCGACGACCGGTGCCTGGACACCGAACCGGGCCGCGTAACGGCCGCTGAAGTCCAGGCTCTCGGCGGTCGCCAGCGTCTCGAAGAAGCCGGCCGCCGCCCACAGGCCCTCGGTGGCCTCCGCACCGGTGGCGAGCAGGATGTTCTCGTCCATGTGGGTGCTCAGCCGCAGACACCGTTGGTGGAGCCCGTACGCGGCGAACGCACGGTTGAAGCGCGCGGCGTCGTCCCCGACCAGCAGCATCAGCACCGCGTCCGCCTCGCACCGCTCGATCCGGCGCAGCACCGGCCCGAACTCGTGCGTCCCCAGCGGTACGAAGACCTCGTCCTGCACCCGGCCGCCGCACGCTCGGGCGTACCGGCGCGCGCCCCTGGCCGTCATGCGTGGCCACACATAGTCGTTACCCACCGTGCACCAGCGCCGTACGCCCGCGGCCTCGGCCAGCAGCCGCATCGCCGGGAGCAACTGCGCCGCGTCGGTCTCGCCGGTCAGGAAGACTCCGGGGGTGTCCTCGCCGCCCTCGTACTGGGCGGTGTAGACGTACGGCACCCGGCCCGCGACGCGCGGCACCAGTGCCTTGCGCACCGCCGAGGTGTGCCAGCCCACCACGGCCTCCACTGCGCGCAGCGACACCAGAGCCTCGACCTCGGCGGCCACCCGCTCCGGCGGCGCCCCGCCGTCCACCACGACCAGTCGGACTTCCCGGTCGAGCACGCCGCCCGCTGCGTTCAGCTCCTCCACGGCCAGTTGCGCAGCCAGCTCGCACGACGGGCCGAAGACCCCGGGCGGCCCCTGCAACGGCACGACCAGAGCCACGACCAGCAGCTGGCTCAAGCTGTCGTTCCCTGCTGGCAGCCCCAGAGACATCAGACCACCTCCGTGAGGGCATGGGGGCACGCGGATCCCAGTCCGGCCCCAGCGCCCTCGCAGAGGCTCGTAATGTGTCCGAACAGTAGACCTAGCGGAAGGACACCGGCAATGCCGTCCGAACCGTCGCCGGACCTCGCCCACCTCCTCAGCCACGCTGAACGGCGCCTCGTCCAGCGCCTGGCCGCCGTGCTGGCCGAGGAGGACTGCTCGGTCGAGCAGTGGCGCGTCCTGTCGATCACCGCCGACGGTCTGGGGCATCCGATGACCGAGATCGCGGAATACGCCCTCATGCCGGCGCCCAGCCTGACCAAGCTCGTCGACCGGATGGTCGCCGACAATCTCGTCTACCGCCGCCCCGACCCCGCCGACCGCCGTCGCGTCCTGCTCTATCTGACCGCCCGGGGCCGCATCCTCCACAACCGTGCCGGCGACCGCGTCCATACCGACCAGGCTCGGCTCCTGGACGCCATCAACGACCACGGCGAACTCGCCGAGCTGCTCCCCTTGCTCGCGGCGGCCCTCGGCGGACAATCTGCGGCCACCTCGGCGGAACGACAGAGTTGATCGCACCGGAGCCTCGGATGACGGTTGCAGCCTGCTCTGCCGCTCCTACCCGACTCATTTGATCTCGATGGCGAACGCACCCAGGGCCTCGTTCTCGGCTTGGTGGATGCTTCGGATATTGGCAAGTTGATCGGCGCGAGTTGCGGTGGGGTTCACCGATAGTGCTGGATTTCTCAAACGGTGTACACGTATCGGCGGCGTAGTGCCCGGGTAGAGGGTGTGGGTCTTCCCCATATCCAGGGCCGGGCTCGGGCGTTGAGCTGGGATGTTGCCAGGCGGGTCGCGTGTTCGATCTCGGGTGGTCCGGCGAAGGCCTGGCCGGCGAGGGCGGCCTAGCGGAAGATGCGCCACCAGCCTTCCTGGAGGTTGAGCCAGCAGGCGCCGACGGGGATGAAGACGTGCCGGATTCTGGGGTGGTCCTCCAGCCAGGTCCGGGTGGACAGGCTGTTGTGCGAGGACAGGTTGTCGGTGACGACGTAGATGTCACCGACAGGATTGGCTGCCTCGACCTTCCGAAGAAACCGCTGGTAGAAGGCAGTGTTGCGGGAGGAAGCGGTCACTCGGCCGGGCCCTGATGGTGCTGGGCTACTTCTCCGTCGTCGGCTACCAGCTCTACATCCTCGACGACCACATCGCGCTGCCCAAGGGGCTGCGGCCGACGGAGGCGATGGCCGTCCTCACCCCGTTCTCGATGGCGGCGACGGCCGTCTCCACGCCGGTCGGCGGACTGCTCTCGGACCGCTGGAACCGGCGCAAGGTGTTCGTCGGCGTGTCCGCGGGGCTCGCCGGTCTGGTGATGGTCGTCCCGGTGCTGTCGCCCACCTGGCCGGGCATGCTCGTGTTCAGTGTGCTCAACGGACTCGCGTTCGGCTGTTTCATGGCCGTGGACACGGCCGTCGTGACACTGGTCCTGCCGCGCGCCGAGGACGCTGCGCGCGACATGGGCGTGCTGAACATCGCCAACGCCGGTCCGCAGATCGTCGCGCCGTTCGTCGCCTCGGCCGTGGTCACCGCGCTCGGCGGCTACCCCGCTGTTCCTGTTCGGCGGTGTCCTGTCCCTGCTCGGCGCGCTGGCCATCTGGCCCATCCGCGGCGTGCGCTGAGCCCGGCCCGTCTCCTCCCCCGCCACGACGTCACCGTCGGCGCCCCACCAGGAGGCGGGCGGAGAACGGATCGCGCGGCCGGCGTGTCAGCATGCCGTCAGCGGCTCCTGCCACGGTGGTTCCCGTGAACGGCACGGGAGACCGGGCCGGGAACGAGGAGAGGTGCCCGGAGTGGCTTATCGGGGACCTGAGCACGCCTCACGGTCGGGCCCTGCGGCCCGCGCAGGTTCGAATCCTGCCCTCTCCGCTCGGCATCCCGGTGCATACCGGGCCTTGGACGACAGTGGCCGAAAGGCCCGGTGCGCAGGGCCGCTGCCGGCGGTGACCGGCGAGCCGCCCGGTGCGCACCGGGCCTTCCGACGGCCCGTCAGCCGGTGGCGAGGGCCTTCAGCCGGTCCGTGGCGCCGTTGAACCTGTCGTGGTCGCCGACGGTCGGACCGGAGGAGGTGTACTGCCACATGGTGTACGTCGACCAGCCCGACGGCAGTGTCCCCACCGCCGAGGCGTACCGCGCGATCCAGAGGGGGTTGGCCGCGCCGAAGCCCGCGTAGTTGCCGGTGCACTCGGTCCACCAGCTGGTGGCCGTGTAGATGACGGCGTCGCGGCCGGTGCGGGTCTTGTAGCGGTTCAGGAAGTCACGGATCCAGCTGACCATGGCGGACTTGGACTTGCCGTAGCAGGAGCCGCCGTACGGGTTCCACTCGATGTCGAGCACGCCGGGCAGCGTCTTGCCGTCCTTGGACCAGCCGCCGCCGTGGTCGACGAAGTAGTCCGCCTGGGCGGCACCGCCCGAGCCGTCCGGGGTCGCGAAGTGGTACGCGCCCCGGATCATGCCGATGGCGTAGGAGCCGTTGTACTGCTGGGTGAAGTAGGGGTTCGTGTAGGAGGTCCCCTCCGTCGCCTTCGTGTACGCCCATTTCACGCCGCTCTTCCACAGGGTGGACCAGGAGACGTTGAGCTGGTGGCTGGAGACGTCCACGCCCTCGGTCTGGGTGACACGGGGAACCGACTCGGCGGGCACTGCCGTGGCGTCCGCGCCATCGTGGGCGAGCACCCCCATGCCCATATAGGCGCTGCCGCGCTTGGGCACGGGGTCGGCCGCCGAAGGCATGGCGGGGGGGATCGACAGGAGCAGCAGGAGGCCGGTCAGAACGCCGGTGCCGGACCAGCGCGAGCGGCGGGAGATCTGGCTTCTCACGCTGTCCATCTGACTCCGGGTCGGACCGCACCGCACTCCGGATGCCGCCCAACGAAGGCAATCCGGCCGGGAACTAGACCATGTGAGTGGCACGGTGGTTTGCCCGCCCGCGGTGGTGGGGGGGGGGGGGGGGGGGGGGGCCCCCCCCCCCCCCCGCCCCCGCCCCGGGGGGGGGGGGGGGGGGGCGGGGGGGGGGGGGGGGGGGCGGGGGGGGGGGGGGGGGGGGGCGCGGGGGGGCGCGCG
>NZ_JBIBJK010000022.1:0-182723 GCF_042958635.1 Streptomyces sp. NPDC007971 | reverse complement strand
CCGGCGGTGTGCTGCTGCCGTTCTTCTCCTTCATGACCTTCCTGATCGCCGTACCGACCGGTGTGAAGTTCTTCAACTGGATCGGCACGATGTGGCGCGGCAGTCTGTCGTTCGAGACACCGATGCTGTGGGTGATGGGCTTCCTGGTGACGTTCGTCCTCGGCGGGCTGACCGGAGTGATGCTGGCCTCGCCGCCGCTGGACTTCCCGACCTCCGACACCTATTTCGTGGTGGCCCACTTCCACTACGTCATCTTCGGCACGGTGGTGTTCGCGATGTTCGCCGGCTTCCACTTCTGGTGGCCGAAGATGACGGGCAAGATGCTCGACGAGCGCCTCGGAAAAATCACCTTCTGGACGCTGTTCATCGGCTTCCACGGGACCTTCCTGGTCCAGCACTGGCTGGGCGTGAACGGCATGCAGCGGCGCATCCCCGACTATCTGGCGGTCGAGGGGCTGACCACGCTCAACACGGTCTCCACCATCTTCTCGTTCCTGCTCGGCTCGTCCCTGCTCCCGTTCTTCTACAACGTCTGGAAGACCGCCAAGTACGGCGAGAAGGTGGAGACCGACGACCCGTGGGGCTACGGCCGTTCACTGGAATGGGCGACCTCGTGCCCGCCGCCCCGGCACAACTTCCTCACGCTTCCGCGTATCCGCAGCGAGTCGCCGGCGTTCGACCTGCACCACCCCGAGGTGGCTTCGCCCGAGCGGGAGTTGACCGCGCGGTGAGCACCGGGAAGGAGCGCACGCTGGTCCAGGAGATCGAGGGGCATCTGCTGCTCGCCGCCGCACGGGAGGAGGGCCGTACGGCGGCGGCCCGGGTCGCCTCCCGCCTCGGCTGGCTCACCGACTCCCAACGCGACGACCTGGAACGGCACTTCGAGACGGAGTACCTGACGCTGGCCCGCACCTCGTGGCGGCACACCGCCGAACGCGCCGAGGAACTGCGGCACACGTACGAGAGCAGGTACCGGGCGCTCCGGCAGCGCCTGGTGGCCTGTTGCGTTCTGGGCGCTGCCGTGCTGGCGGCGACGGGCCTGCTGGTGCTGGCCGCCACCTGAGGGGCGCCGGCCGGGGAATCCATGTGCACGGCGGCCGCCCTGCACGTGCATTCCCCGGTCCCACCGCGGGGTGAAGGCCGGTCGCGGTGGGAGCAATCCCCGGCAGTCGCTTCTTCGTATATGGGTGAGTAAGCGCTCGTCGCGAAGTGACTGGCGGTGTCGGCCGGCGCTTCAGCCGTCCCTACGGGAGCAGTGCCATGCTTGCCCAGCGCATTTTGTACCGTCCGGTGAATCCAGAGGACTCACCGGCGCCCCGGGCCACTGTGCCGGCTTCGTACGCGGCGGACGCGGGGCTTTTGCTTCTCAGGCTCACTTTCGGTCTACTGATGGCCGCGCACGGTGCTCAGAAATTGTTCGGTGTTTTCGGGGGCAACGGTCTGGACGCGACCGGGAAGGGGTTCGCGGCGCTCGGTTACCGCCCGGGAAAACTGTTCGCCCTGATCTGCGGCCTCTCCGAGTCCCTCGGGGGCCTGGGCCTGGCCCTCGGGCTGCTCACACCGCTCGCTGCCGCCACCCTCATCGGCGTGATGATCAATGCCATGGCGACCGTCTCCGGCGCCCATGGTCTGTGGGAGACGAGCGGCGGGGTCGAATACAGCGTGTGCATCACCGTCGCCGCTCTGGCGATCGCCGCCATCGGCCCGGGCAGACTCGCCCTCGACCGCTTCTTCCGCTGGGGCAAGGGCGGCTGGGGCGAGGCCGCCTTCGCCCTCGGCCTGGGAGGTGCGTCCGCTGCGCTCGTGCTGATTCTGTGAAGCGGGCCGAGTCCGTGAACGGGCCGAGGCCGTGACACGGGCCGAGGCCGGGACACGGGCCGAGGCCGGGAGGCGGCCCGACCGAGTCCGTGGCACAGGTCGGCTGAGCCGGGGACACGGGCCGACCGGGTCCGCGACCCGCGAGGGCCGGGTCCGCGGCCCGGGCCGACCGAGCGGTGAAGTCGGCTCGCGGGGCCGGGGCGTTGGGCTGAGCGGGCCGCGATCCGGGCATACTGGCCGTCGTGCGCATTGCGGTCATGACTGCGGGTTCGCGGGGCGACGTGGCGCCCTACACCGGCCTCGGGCACCGGCTCGTCCGGGCCGGGCACGAGGTCACCCTGGTGACGCACGGCTGCTTCGAGCCCCTGGTGGCGGGCTCCGGGGTACGTTTCCACGCGCTCCCGGTCGATCCGCGCGCGGAACTGGAGTCCCCGCGGGGCCGAGGGCTGCACCGCAGCACCAGCGGCGCCGGAAAGCTGGTGCGCGTCGTCGAACTGGCCCGGCGCCTGGTCGGGCGGATGACCGACGACCTGGTGGCGGCGGCGCGGGACAGTGACGTCCTGCTGCTGTCGGCCTCGCTGGCGCCGCTCGGGCACACCGTCGCCGAGGGACTGCGGCTTCCGAGCATGGGCGTCTATCTCCAGCCGATCGCCCCCACCCGGGAGTTCGCCCCGCCCGTGCTCGGCGGCGGCTCCTTCGGAGCCCCGGGCAACCGGCTCACCGGCCATGGCGTGAACCTCGCGGTGGAGCATGTCTTCGCCGGCACCGTGCCCGCGGTCCGCGCCCGGCTCGGGCTGCCCCCGGTCCGCACCGGCACCGCACGGCGCGCCCGGGAGCGGCTGCTGTGGCCCGTGCACCACGGCTTCAGCCCGCTGGTGGTGCCCCGGCCACGGGACTGGCGGCCCGGCCTCGGGGTGTGCGGCTACTGGTGGCCCCACGACACCGCCACCCGGCTCCCGCCCGCACTGCTCGACTTCCTCGACGCGGGTCCGCCCCCGGTGTTCGTCGGGCTGGGCAGCGCGACCGTGCCGGACGCCGACCGGCTCAGCGCGCGGATCGTCGCAGCGCTGCGGCGGGCCGGGCTGCGGGGGGTGATCCAGCGCGGCTGGGGCGGCCTTGCGGCCGACGGCGACGACATGCTGACCGTCGGCGAGGTGCCGCACGCGGCGCTCTTCGGGAGGACGGCCGCCGTGGTCCACCACGCCGGTGCGGGCACGACCGCGGCGGGGCTGCGCGCCGGGGTGCCGGCCGTGCCGGTCCCGGTCCAGTTCGACGCGGGGTTCTGGGCCGCCCGGCTCGTCGCCCTGGGCGTCGCCCCCGCCGCCGTCCCGCTGCGCCGACTGACCGTCGGTGCCCTGTCCACGGCCCTGCTGCGGGCGACGCGGGACCCGTCGTACGGCGAGCGGGCCCGCGCGCTCGGCGTGCGGATCCGGGCGGAGGACGGGGTGATGCCGGTGCTGGAGGCGGTGAACGGGCTGGGCGGCCAACGCCTCAGTCGCTGGTGAGCACCATGCGGAAGCGGGCCTTGCCGGCGAGCATCTTGTCGTAGGCCTCGCCCGCGCGCTCCAGCGGTACGTGCTCGGTCGTCGGGCGGATGTTGTGCAGGACGCTGAACGCCATGGTGTCCTCGACGTCCTGCGAGGTGCCCGACGGGTGGCCGCGGACGATCCGGCCGGCCAGCAGCAGCTGGGCCGGGTTGATGCCCATCGGTGCGGTGTCCGCCCCGATGACGACCAGCTCGCCGCGGGGGGCCAGGCCGTCCACGGTGGCCGTGATGGCCTCGGAGTTCCCGGCGGTGGCCAGGACGGCCTTGGCACCGCCGAGGGCCTGCAACGCCTCCGCGACCGGGGTCCGGGAGGTGCTGTCGACGTAGTGGTGGGCGCCCAGCTGCTTGGCGAAGTCGGCCTTCTCGGGGCCGCGGGCGATCCCCACGGTCTCGAAGCCCATGGCGACCGCGTACTGGACCCCGAAGTGCCCCAGGCCGCCGAGGCCGAGCACGGCGACCAGGTCGCCCGGCCGGGCGGAGCTGCGCCGCAGTCCGTTGAACGTGGTCACGCCCGCGCAGGCCATGGGTCCGGCATCGCTCGCCGCGAGCCCCTCGGGGATCCGGGCCAGGGCGTCCATCGGCGCGATCACCTTCTCGCCGAAGCCCCCGTCGTAGGCCCACCCAGGGACCTTCAGGTTCGGGCACACGATGAAGTCGCCCGTGCGGCAGGGCGTGCAGTGGCCGCAGCTGCCGCCGAACCAGCCGACCGCCACCCGGTCGCCGACCTGCCAGCCCCGTTCCCGCACGCCCTGGCCGAGTTCCTCGATCCGCCCGGCGATCTCGTGTCCCGGTACCTCGGGGAACGACACGCCCGGTAGTGCATCGCTCACGAAGAGGGCGTCACTGTGGCAGACACCGCAGGCCTCCACGGCGATCCTCACCTGCCCGGGCCCGGGCTGCGGCACCTCTCTGTCGACCAGCTCGAACGTGCCGTTCGGGGCGGTCACCTGCGCGACTCGGTACGTACTCATGCGCTTCTCCGGAAAACGGGTACGACGGGCCCCTCGGTCCAGCACAACAGCTCCGGGCCGATCGCGCGCGTCGAGCGGTGCGCGCCCGCGGGCCGGGCGAGCCCCGGCCGAGGCGCCCCGGCCGGCGCGGCCGGGCAGGGGCGGGCGGCGCGACCGGGCGGGGGCGCAGAGGGTCAGGCGGCTTCCGGCCGCCAGCCCTCCGGCCGCAGGGTGCCGAGCAGTTGGCGGACCAGTTCGTCGACGACCTCGTCCAGGCTCGCGTCCACCCAGCCGGTGCTCCAGTCGTGCAGCAGACCGTTGACACTGCCGATGAAGGCCGTGGCCGCGAGGTGGTAGTCGCGGGGTGCCGCCTCCCCGCGGGCCACCGCCGCGTCGGCCTCGGCGCGGATCAGGGCGACCCACTGGGCACGGCGTGCCAGCCGCTGCTCCTCCAGGCGGGGGCTGACTCCGATGATCTCCACGAAGGCGATGCGGATGCGCCGCGGGTCGGAGGTGACGTCGCGTGCGTAGGCGTGGAAGAGCACGGCGACCCGTTCGGCCAGCGGCAGCCCCTCGGCCGCAGCAAGCGCGTCCAGCACCGCCCCTTCCGCCCAGTCGTTGACCTCCAGGTGCAGCGAGGCGAGCACGTCCTCCAGGGTGCGGAACTCCTCGTAGAACTGCCGGGTGGACAGGCCCGCCGCCTGGCTCAGCGCGGCGACCGTCGCCGTGCGGTAGCCCGGGCTGTCCCCGAACAGCTGCAGCGCCGCGTCCAGGAACCGGCGACGCCGCTCCGCCTGCCGTTCCTCGGCGGACCGGCCGCCATAACGGCCCGTCGGCGCCTTGAGCCTGCCTGTCACGCTTCCCCCTTTGTCACCCACCGGTGGCCCAATCTTGTCGTGCACACATCTTGTCGAGAAGGTCACCCCCTCCTTACTTTTCAGTAAGTCCACTGTGAATCCAGTCGTGTTCAGATTTCCCCGAGGAAAGAGAGCAGTCATGCCTGCCTCCAGAACCAGGCACCTGTGCTCCATGGCCGCCGCCCTCGTCCTGACCGTCGCCGGCCCGGCGACCGCCGCCTCAGCGGCCTCCGCCGCGTCCGGCGCCTCCGGTCTGCGCGAGGTGCTGTTCGTCGGCAACAACTGGGACGGCACCGCCGATGTCATCAAGTCCTCCGGCGACTTCGCGAAGGTCGGCCGCATCAACGTCGTCCCCGACAAGGACCAGCGGATGGCCGAGATCAACGCGGATCCCGTCAAGTGGATCTACTTCATGGCGATCCGCAACAGCGTCGGCGAGGGCCACGACCAGTTCGCCGACGACATGTACTCCACCCCGGACGGAAAGTCGGTCGTCGTCTCCCGCCCGAGCTTCGCGGACGTCGTCTCGATCGATCTGGCCACCGGAAAGCTCAACTGGCGTTTCCCGGTGGCCGGTTACCGCGCGGACCACATGGCCGTCTCGCCGGACGGCACCCGGGTCGCCGTCTCCGCCTCGACCGCCAACACCGTGCACGTCCTGGACATCGACACCGGCAGGCAGCTGGGGTCGTTCGCGACCGGTGACAAGCCGCACGAGAACATCTTCAGCAAGGACGGCAAGTACATCTGGAACATGTCCATCGGGGACGTCAACACCGCCCTGGACGATCCGGTCTGGGACTGGACGAAGGGCGACCGGCACATCACGGTCGTGGACGCGACGACGTACAAGCAGGTCAAGGTCATCGACATGCGCCAGCGACTGGACGCGATCGGGCTCAAGGACTTCTCCGACGCGGTGCGGCCCGCCGTCTTCTCCCCCGACGAGTCGAAGCTGTACTTCCAGGTGTCGTTCTTCAACGGCTTCCTGGAGTACGACGTGGCCGCCGACAAGATCACCCGGGTGAAGACGCTGCCGAAGAACCCGGCGACCAGCGAGGACCGCACCACCTGGGTCAACGACTCGCGCCACCACGGCATCTCGATGAATCCCGAGGGCACCAAGCTGTGCGTCGCGGGCACCATGGACGACTACGCCACGGTGGTCGACCGGGCCACCCTCCAGGAGGGCCCGCTGGTCCCCGCGTCCAAGCCGTACTGGGCCACGGTCAGCGGCGACGGCAAGGACTGCATCGTCTCCGAGAGCGGCGCCGACCAGGTCACGGCCATCGACTTCGCCACGGGACGGAAGGTAACGTCGGTCCCGGTCGGCGACCATCCGCAGCGGGTCCGGCTGGGACATGTCCAGGCCGACTGGACCGGTCCGACCGGCGGTTGACCGGGCCGGCCGACGGTTGACGGCTTCGGCCGGCGGTTGACGATCGGGCCGGCGATCGACGGTCCGGGGCGGCCGCACGGGTCACGCGGACCACCCGGACCACTCGGACCACGGTCTCCGGGATGCCCCCACTCACCCCGGAGGCCGTGCCGCCGTCAGAAGTGCGCCGCCGCCCACGCGGCCAGCTCGGACCCCGCCGCGCCCAGGAGGTCTGCCGAGGGCGCCGTCGCCCCGTTGGTCACCAGTGCGTAGTGCAGGACCCCGGAGTCCGTGTCGGTGATCAGCAGCCGGCGGCTGCCGGTGCCGCCCGGCTCGGGGGCCACGCCGACGGGAGTGGAGGGCGTGTAGGCGGGCGGTCCGTGGACCGTGCCCAGGTCGGAGACGACGGTGGTGGCGGTGGCCGGGAAGCCGGCCGGCAGATGCAGCTCGGTGGGGGCGGTGCCGCTGCCGGAGCGCCACACCAGCAGCCCGTACCGGCCCGAGCCCACCAGGCGTGCCACGTCGGGCAGCGTACTCGGCACCGGGTTCCAGGTCAGGGTGGCCGAACCGTCCCGGGAGCGGTCCTCGTAGGTGAACGCGAGGGTCGTGCCTGCGGTGGCGCTCGGGTAGATCCGGTCCAGCAGCCGGGCGTCCTGGCGCAGGGCCGCGTTCCCCGAGCCGTCGAGCTTCACTGCGGAGAGGTCCTCGCCGTTCCAGCCGTCGCCCGAGGTGAAGACCTTGTCCGGGTTTCCGTTCATCAGCTCGTGATGACGGCCGCTGTAGAGGTCCCACTGCCACTGGGAGCCGGAGAGCACCGGGCCGGAGGCGGCCGGGTTCGTCCACCAACTCCCGCCGGGAACCCGGGAGTCGAGCTCCTGATACATCGCCTTCAGGACGGTCGGCGCCTTGTCGGACACCGTGCCGGACAGCGGATGGCCGAACTCGCTGACCATGGCTGCGGTGCCGGCCGCCGAGGCGCGGTCCCGGACGGCCGCGAAGTCGGAGGCGTACTGCCCGTCGGCCGCCTTGCCCCACATCAGGATGCCGGAGATGGCCTTCTGGTCGTAGAAGTGCGTGTTGAGGACGTAGTCGGGGCCGAGCGTGCCCGCGTCCAGCAGTCCGCCCTCCTGCCTCTGGGTGGAGATGTTGGCGTTCCAGAAGAGGTTCGGCTCGACGAAGGCGGGCTTGTCCTGCCAGCCGGCGGCGTCCATGCGGGCCCGGAACCTCCCGTAGAACGGCCACAGCAGGTCGCGTTCCCAGGCGCGGGAGGTCTGCCCGGAGTCGTAGCTGCCCGCATACGGCTCGTTGTACGGGTCGAAGCCGACGACACCCGCGAACTCGTCCTCGCTCAGGTGCTGCCGGAGGTAGGTCATGGCCGCCTGGGCCGTGGTGAGGAAGGCGTCCTGCAGACCGTGGGCGTTGTGCCAGAAGTCGTACTGGGCCTGCTGCACGGCCGCGTTCTGGGTGATGTTCTGGCCCCAGAACAGGCAGATGCCGCAGTACTCCTGGGGGTAGTTCCCGGCATCCACGGCCCACCCGGGGGCGCCGTCACCCGTGTACCAGCTGCCCGCGTCGAACAGGTACCGGGAGGAGAGGTCCTGGTGGAAGTCGGGGTAGACCCGGATGCCCGCGTCCAGAAAGACCCGCAGCTGCTCGGTGACGGCGCCCAGGTAGGCGGTGTCCACCTGGCCGCGGACGGGTTCCGCGTGCGCCCAGGAGAGCAGGAAGCGGACCGCGTTGCCGCCGCCCAGCGCGCGCAGAGCGGTCGCCGACGTGCGGGCGTCGGCGACCGAGGCGAACGGCAGGCCGTTGTTCTCCTCCAGCTTGGTCTCGCCGGAGACGTTGTAGCCGCGCAGCACAACCTCACGGCCCTCCCCGTCGAGGAAGCGGCCACCCCGGACGGTGAGCGGGGTGCCGTCGAACCAGAGGGAGCCGGAGGGGACGGCGGGGGTGACGGCGGCGACGGGCGGGGCGCCCGCCACCGTCAGGAATCCGCAGAGGACGACCAGCACGGTCAGCAGACGCACCCGAATGCTCGACATGGACACCACAATCCGGCGACCCTCGGATGACGTCAATACTCCTGACTCATGGGTAAGTTGACTGTCGGTCAGAGCCCCGGATGCGGGCCGGACTCTCCGTCCGCCTCAGTCGCCCACCCTGCGCGTCACGTTCAGCAGGTACTCCTTCCGGTCGAGCGGGTTGTGGTCGGTGCGCGGCCGCTCGGGGGTGGGGCCCCGGGTGACCGGCGCATAGCGCTCGAAGGCGGTCTCCAGCTCCCCCTCGCCCCGGGTGAGACCCGGCAGCCGCTGCTCCAGCCCATGGACCCGGGCGGCGGGGACGACGCCTTCCAGGAGGACCGCCGGCCCCTGCGCGCCGGCGCTCTCCGGCACCGCCCCCAGCCGGGCGAGCACCGGCAGCAGGGCGCCCAGCGTGTCCGCCGGGGCCTCGACGCGGAAGCGGTGCATCGGCTCGTGCACCTGGGTGCCCGCCCGGCGCAGCGCCTCGATCAGGACGAGCGGGGTCAGCCCCCGGAAGTCGTAGCCGGTGCTCGACATGCTCTTGTCGAATCCCTGGTGGGCGTGGCTCTGCCGGGGCGAGTAGCCGGAGTGGGTCATGGTGACGGTGCAGTCGGTGACCTGCCAGCCGTGCAGCCCCTGGCCGAGCGTCTCGCGGACCGTGTCCTCGACAGCCTTGAAGAAGGCGTACGGCATGGAGCCCAGCTCCACCTCCAGACGGAACCGCACGCCCGAGCCGATCGGGGCCGGATCGACGCGCAGTCCGACGGTGGCGAGGAAGGGGTTGGGGTCCTTCTTGTTGAACTCCACGGCGCATCCGGTGCCCGCCGGCCGCTCGATGCACAGGGTGGTGGTCTCCCGGAAGCTCACGTCCAGGCCGTACTCCTCGGCGAGGGTGGCCTGGACGACCTCCTTCTGCACCTCGCCGTAGAGGGAGACGGAGGTCTCCCCGCGCCGCTCGTCGTGGCGGACACCGATGAGCGGGTCCTGTTCGGCGAGCTGGGTCAGCGCGAGGTGCAGGGACCGCCGGTCCGTGCCCGGGCACGGGACGACGACGGTCTCCAGGGTCGGCGGCGCGAAGTGGTGCTCGTACGCCCTGCCGGGCACACCGAGCGCATCGCCGATCCGGATGGCGCCGAGGCCCCACACCTTCGCGATCCGGCCCGCCCCGACGGCGTCCTGCCGGACGTCGGCACCAGCGTCGAAGGCGGTCAGCGCGGTGACCCTGCCCTCCCGCGGGCCGCCCCCGCCCTGCCGCGAGGCACTCCCGCCCTTCTGCGAGGCACCCCCGCCCTTCTCCCGGCCGGTCCCGGCGCCCTCCCGGCCGTTCCCGGCGTCGTCGCCCCGGCCGGTCAGATCGTCCTCGCGGGCGGTGCCGAACGGGATGCGGTCGCGGACGTGCAGGGTGCCCGAGAAGATCCGCGCGTAGGCGATCTTCTCCCCCGCCGGGCCCCGCTCGACCTTGAACACCGTGCCGGACAGGGGGCCGTCCGGGTCGCCGCCGGCGCGGGGCAGCAGCCGCTCGATGCCGGTGATCAGCGCGTCCGCTCCGGCGCCGGTGATGGCGGACCCGAAGACGACCGGGTGGACCAGGGCCTGCCGGGTCTGGGCGGCGAGGGCGGTGCGCAGACGGACGTCGGGGACACCGCCGTCCACATAGGCACTGAGCAGGTCGTCGTCGTGATCGGCGAGCACGTCCAGGGCGGACGGGCCGAGGCCCGGGACGAAGCGGGCGGCACGGGTGCCGAGCCCGGCGGCCCTGCCCAGCGGCACGAGCGGTACGGCCAGCCTGCGCGCCATCTCCCGCAGCACGGCCTCACCACGGGCGCCGCGCCGGTCGATCTTGTTGACGAAGACGAGGGTGGGAATGCGCAGCCGCCGCAGGGTGCGCATGAGGACCCTGGTCTGCGCCTGGACGCCCTCGACGGCCGAGACGACCAGGACGGCTCCGTCGAGCACGCCGAGCACCCGCTCCACCTCGGCGATGAAGTCGGGGTGACCGGGGGTGTCGATGAGGTTGACGGTCACTCCCCGCAGCGGGAAGGACACCACCGCCGACTTGATGGTGATGCCGCGCCGGCGCTCCAGCGCCAGGGTGTCCGTCCGGGTGCTGCCCGCGTCGACGCTGCCGATCTCGTCGGTCACTCCGGCCGTGTGCAACAGCCGTTCGGTCAGGCTGGTCTTACCGGCGTCTACGTGCGCGAGAATTCCAAGATTGAGCAGATGCACTGAGCGTGATGTCCTTCGGCATGGGTGGGGTTCCTTCCTGGGTGGACATGCACGCAGTGCGCATCTCGGGTCCTCTCCGTGTGACATCGGGTCGCAGCAGTGCAGCAGGGCCGCCCCCGCGAGAGCAATGGATTAACGCTCAACAAAAACCGCGGCAGCACTCGCCGTCGCCGGAACGCAGTCATAGAGTGACCTACATCATCACGCTATTACCGACTTACTCCGTTCCCATCCCGCTTTCCCCTCGCTCCTGCCCGCACGGCCTGGAGGGCACATGACCCACATCAAGGTGAACGTGGACGGCACGGCCTACGAGGACGACGTGGAACCCCGTCTGCTCCTGGCCCACTACCTGCGCGACCGCCTCGGCCTGACCGGCACCCCGATCGGCTGCGACACCTCGAACTGCGGCGCGTGCACGGTCGATCTGGACGGGGCGACCGTCAAGAGCTGCTCGGTGCTGGCCGTACAGGCGGACGGAGGCGAGGTGACCACCGTCCAGGGGCTCGCGCACAACGGCGAGTGGACGGCGCTGCAGCGCACCTTCCACGAGCGTCACGGTCTGCAGTGCGGGTACTGCACACCCGGGATGATCATGGCGGCGCGCGATCTGCTGCGCGAGAACCCGCACCCCACCTCCGACGAGGTCCGCCAGGCCCTGGAAGGCAACCTCTGCCGGTGCACCGGCTACCAGAACATCGTCCGCGCGGTGCTCGCCGCCTCCGGGCAGCAGGTCGGCGAGGAGGTCACGGCATGACCGGTCAGGCCGTCGAACACGAGGTCGGCCGCGCCCGCCTGCGCAAGGAGGACGCGCACCTGATCACGGGCCAGACCAACTGGACCGACAACATCCAGGTGGCCGGACTGCTGCACCTGGCCGTCCTGCGGAGCCCGATGGCTCACGCCCGCATCACTCGCGTCGACGTCTCCCCGGCCCTCGAACGCCCCGGTGTCGTAGCGGCGTTCAGCGGCGCCGACCTGGCGGAGGGGCTGGGCTCGCTGCCCTGCGCCTGGCCGGTGACCGAGGACATCGTGCATCCCGACCACCCTCCGATCGCCGTCGACGAGGTCCGCTACGCCGGTGACCCGGTGGCCGTCGTGGTGGCCCGCGACCGGTACGCGGCGGCCGACGCGCTGGAGGCGATCGAGGTCGACTACGACCCGCTGCCCCCGGTGCTCGACCTGGAGGCGGCACTGGCGGACGACGCCCCGCTGGTCCACGCCGACAAGGGCACCAACCGCTGCTACACCTGGCCGCTCGCCACCGGCGAGAGCTTCGCGTCCGTACGGCAGCGCGCCGATGTCACCGTCAAGCGCCGCTACCACCAGCAGCGGCTCATCCCCAACGCCATGGAGCCGCGCGCGGTCGTCGTCACGCCGCTCGCCGCCTCCGGCGAGTACACGGTCTACTCGGCGACCCAGATCCCGCACATCCTGCGGATCATGCTGGCCACGGTCACCGGGATCCCCGAGCACAAGCTGCGGGTGATCGCCCCGGACGTCGGCGGCGGCTTCGGCTCCAAGCTCCAGGTCTACGGCGAGGAGGCCCTCGCGCTCGCGGTCGCCCGCAGGCTCGGCCGCCCGGTGAAGTGGACCGAGTCCCGCTCCGAGGGCTATCTGGCGACCCATCACGGCCGGGGCATGATCCAGGACATCGAGGTCGCCGCCACCCGCGAGGGCAGGCTGCTCGGCATCAAGGTCGACCTGCTCGCCGACATGGGCGCCTACCTGATGCTCGTCACCCCGGGCATCCCGATCCTCGGCGCGTTCATGTACTCGGGGATCTACAAGACGGACGCCTACGACTTCACCTGCACCGGCGTCTTCACCACCCGCACGCCGACCGACGCCTACCGCGGCGCCGGACGCCCGGAGGCGACCTTCGCCATCGAGCGGATCATGGACGAGCTTGCCGCCGAACTCGGCCTGGATCCCATCGAGTTGCGGCGACGGAACTGGATCCGGCACGAGGAGTTCCCGTACACCACGGTCGCCGGGCTCACCTACGACAGCGGCAACTACGAGGCGGCGACGGAGAAAGCGCTCGCCCTGTTCCGGTACGACGAGCTGCGCGCCGAGCAGCGGGAGCGCAGCGAGCGCGGCGACCCCGTACGCCTCGGCATCGGCGTGTCGACGTACACGGAGATGTGCGGGCTCGCCCCGAGCCGGGTGCTGCGCGATCTGAGATACGCGGCCGGCGGCTGGGAGGCGGCGAGCATCCGCATGCTGCCCACCGGCAAGGTCGAGGTCGTCACCGGCACCAGCCCGCACGGGCAGGGGCACGAGACCTGCTGGAGCCAGATCGCGGCCGACGTGCTCGGGGTGCCGTTCGAGGACGTCGAAGTCCTGCACGGCGACACCAAGTCGGCCCCGCAGGGCATGGACACCTACGGCTCGCGGTCGCTGGCCGTCGGCGGCGAGGCCGTGCACCGGGCGGCGACCAAGGTGGTCGAGAAGGCCCGGAAGGTCGCCGCGCACCTGCTGGAGGCGAGCGAGCAGGACCTGGAGTTCACCGGCGGCGTGTTCTCCGTGAAGGGCTCGCCGGAGGCGCGCAGGACCATCCAGGAGGTCGCGTTCGAGACGTTCACCTCGCACGACCTGCCCGACGGCGTCGAGCCGTCCATCAATGCCGAGACCCTCGTCGACCCGGAGAACTTCTCCTACCCGCACGGCACCCACCTGTGCGCGGTCGAGGTCGACACCGAGACGGGTGCGACCCGCATCCGGTCCTACGTCTGCGTCGACGACGTCGGCCGGGTCGTCAACCCGACGATCGTCGAGGGGCAGGTGCACGGCGGCATCGCGCAGGGCATCGCGCAGGCCCTGTTCGAGGAGGCCGTGTACGACGGCGAGGGCAACCTCGTCTCCGGCACCATGGCCGACTACCTCGTGCCGTCGGCCGCGGACCTGCCGGACTTCGTGACCGACCGGACGGAGACCCCGGCGGCCTCCAACTCCATGGGGGTCAAGGGCGTCGGCGAGTCCGGGACGATCGCCTCGACACCCGCCGTCGTCAACGCCGTCGTGGACGCGCTCAGGCCGCTGGGCGTGCACGACGTACGGATGCCCTGCACCCCGGAGCGGGTGTGGCGAGCCGTGAAGGAGGCGACGGCATGATTCCCCCGGCATTCGAGTACGCCCGGCCGGACAGCGTCGAGGAGGCGGTGCGGGCGCTCGCGGACGCGGGCGAGGACGGGAAGGTGCTGGCCGGCGGGCAGAGTCTGCTGCCGCTGCTGCGCCTGCGGCTGGCCTTCCCGGAGCTGGTCGTGGACGTCGGCCGGATCCCCGGTCTGCGCGGCGTCCGCGAGGACGGCGACACCCTCGTCATCGGTGCGCTCACCACGCACCACGACGTGCTCCACGACCCGCTGGTGCGCCGGCACGCCGGTCTGCTGGCGGCCGCGACGGCCACCGTCGCCGACCCCGCCGTACGGCACCGAGGCACCCTGGGCGGCTCGCTCGCGCACGCCGACCCGGCCGGGGACCTGCCCGCGGTGATGCTGGCCCTGGACGGTGAACTGGTCGCCGCCGGGCCGGGCGGGCGGCGCACCATCCCGGCCCGGGACTTCTTCGTGGACTACCTCCAGTCGGCCCTCGCGCCCGACGAACTCCTCGTGGAGATGCGGGTGCCGAAGACCGACGGCTGGACCTTCCACTACGAGAAGTTCCACCAGGTCGCCCAGGCCTGGGCGATCGTCGGCGTGGCGGCGCTGGTGCGGCGCACCGACGGGCACGTCGCCGAGGCGCGCATCGGACTCACCAACATGGGCGCGACCCCGCTGCGGGCCACGGCGGCCGAGCAGGCACTGGCGGGTGCCGACGGTCCCGAGGCCGTGGCCCGGGCCGCCGAGGCGGCGGCCGAGGGCACGCACCCGTCGCAGGACCTGTCCGCCTCGCCCGGATACCGGGAGCACCTCGCGCGGGTGCTGACCAGGCGGGCGGTGCTGACCGCCGCCGGAATGGGGTGAGCGCCGATCACCCGGATGGACGACCCGGAGCAGGTGGGGGCCCGCCTGGAGGAGACGGGCTACCTCGTCGACGAAGGACTCGCCGTCACCTGCTTCCTGGCCCTGAAACTGCACCGGCCGCTGTTCTGCGAGGGCGACGCGGGCGTGGGCAAGACCGCGCTCGCGACCGCGCTGGCCGGGGCGCTCGGCGCGCCGCTGATCCGGCTGCAGTGCCACGAGGGCATCGACGCATCCCAGGCCCTGTACGACTGGGACTTCCCTCGGCAGCTGCTGCATCTGAGGGCCGCCGAGGCAGCCGGTGTCCAGGACGCGGAGCGCCTGGAGAGCGAGCTGTACGACCAGCGCTTCCTCGTCGCCCGGCCACTGCTGCAGGCCCTGCGGACCCAGCCGTCGGTGCTGCTCGTCGACGAGATCGACCGGGCCGACGACGAGTTCGAGGCGTTCCTGCTGGAGCTGCTGTCCGAGTACTCCGTCACGATCCCGGAGATCGGCACGCTGCGGGCCGAGGAACCGCCGGTGGTCGTCCTGACCTCGAACCGGACCCGGGAGGTGCACGACGCGCTGAAACGGCGGTGTCTCTACCACTGGTTCGACCATCCGTCCTTCGCCCGCGAACTGGCCATCGTGCGGACCCGGTTGCCAAAGGTGTCGGCACGGCTGGCCGAGCAGGTCACCGCGCTGGTGCAGGCGCTGCGGGGCGCGGACCTGGTCAAGCCGCCCGGGGTGGCCGAGACGATCGACTGGGCCGAGGCGCTGGCCGCGCTGGGGGCGACCGAGGTGGACGCGGACCTGGCCGTGGCGACCCTGGGATCGGTCCTGAAGTACCGCGAGGACACGGACCGGGCACGGGGACTCGATCTCGCCGCCGTCCTGTCGGCCCGGGGGACGTGACCGCCATGACCGGCACGGGACACGAGAGGCAAGGGGCCGCGGAGAGGGAGGGGGCTGCGGGGATCGAACGCCGGACTCCGCCGGGGCCGGGAGGACCACTCCGGCCAGGGGGCGCGGGCGGGGCGGGACAGCCGGGAGAGCTTGGAGGGCCAGGTGAGCCGGGAGGGCCAGTCCGGGCGGGAGAGCCGGGAGGGCCGCTGCGGACAGGAGACGCAGGCCGGGCGGGAGAGCCGGGAGAGCCACTCCGGGCAGCAGACGCAGACCGAGTGGGAGACCCGGGCCGGGCGGGAGACGCAGGTCGAGTAGGAGAGCCGGAAGAGCCACTCCGAGCAGCAGACGCAGGCCGAGTGGGAGACGCAGGCCAGGCGCGACAGCCGGGGGAGCCCGTACGGGCAGGAGACGCGGGCCCGGCGGCGGATGCCGTGCTCGTGGGGTTCGTGCGGGCGCTGCGGGCGGCAGGGGTCGACGCGAGTACCGAGCGGCTGTACGCGTTCCTGCGCGCCGTGGACGTGCTGCGGCCCGGGATGCGGGCGGACGTCTACTGGGCGGGACGGGCGACGCTGTGCGGCGGGCACGACGACTTGGATCGGTACGAGCGGGTGTTCGCCGCGTACTTCGGGCCGGCCGGCCAGGGCGCCCGGCAGGGAGTACGGGCCGCTCCCCCGCCCCGGATGCGGCTCGCCGTACGGGACGCGCCCGCCGGAGCGCGCGGGCCGGGCGGCAACGAGCCCCTCGGGCCGCCCGCCGCCGCCCTCGCCAGCGCCGCGGAAGTGCTGCGCCACCGCGACGTCGCCGATCTGGACGCCACCGAGCGCACCCAGCTCAACCGGCTGCTCGCGGCCTTCGCCCTGCACGGACAGACCCGGCGTTCGGCCCGGCGGCGGCCCGCCCGGCGCGGGGACGTCGACCCGCGCCGGACCGTACGGGAGCTGCTGCGGCGCGGCGGTGAGCCGGCCCTGCTGCGGCGGCACGCGCGCGTGCGGCAGCCCCGTCGGGTCGTTCTCCTCGTCGACGTGAGCGGCTCGATGGCGCCCTACGCCGACGCGCTGCTGCGGTTCGCCCATGCGGCGGTGCTCGCGGGCCGCACCGAGGTGTTCACCATCGGCACCCGGCTGACCCGGGCCACCCGCGAGCTCTCGCACCGGGACCCGGACCTGGCGATGGCGGCCCTGGCTGCGGCCGTGCCGGACTGGCGCGGCGGCACCCGGCTCGGCGAGCTGCTGCGCGAGTTCCTCAACCGCTGGGGGCAGCGCGGCATGGCGCGCGGCGCGGTCGTCGTCCTGCTCTCGGACGGCTGGGAGCGCGACGATCCGGAGCTGCTCGGCGCGCAGATGCGCCGCCTGCACGGGCTGGCGCACCAGGTGATCTGGGCCAACCCCCGCAAGGCCCGCCCCGGCTATGCGCCGCTGGCCGCCGGGATGGCGGCGGCCCTGCCGAGCGTGGACGTCTTCGTCGAGGGCCACAGCCTGGCGGCACTGGAGCGGCTGGCTGCGGTGGTGCGCGGGGCGGAGGCCGCCGAGGTCTCTGCGGCCCCGGGGAAAGGAGCGGAGCGTGCGTGAGATTCTGCCGGCGCTGGAGCGCTGGTATGCCGACCGGACGCCGTTCGGTCTGGCCACTGTCGTCTCGGTCAGCCGCAGCGCGCCGCGCGGACCCGGCGCCGCCATGGCCGTGGGGTCCGGCGACGAGGTCGTGGGCAGCGTCTCCGGGGGCTGTGTGGAAGGCGCGGTGTACGAACTGGCGCAGGAGGTGGTGGCGAGCGGCGAGGCGCGGCTCGCCACCTTCGGTTACAGCGACGAGGACGCGTTCGCGGTCGGCCTCACCTGCGGTGGCGAGATCACCGTGCTGGTGCGGCCCGTGACGCCCGGGACCGACCCGGCCTTCGGCGCGGTCGCCGCGTCCGTCGCCGCGGGCGAGCCGGTGACCGCGGCCACGGTGGTCGACGGGCCCGCCCCGCGCGGGGCCACGCTGGCCGTCTGGCCGGACACCGTGGCCGGGACACTCGGCGCGAGCGGCCTCGATGCCGCGGTCACGGCCGACGCGCGCGGCGAACTCGCCCTCGGCGCCTCGGTGCTCCGGCACTACGGGCCGCACGGGGAGCGCCGCGAGGACGCCGTCACGGTGTTCCTGCAGTCGTTCGCGCCACCGCCGCGCATGCTGGTCTTCGGCGCGATCGACTACGCGGCCGCGGTGGCCCGAGTCGGCGACTTCCTCGGCTACCGGGTCACCGTGTGCGACGCCCGCCCGGTCTTCGCCACGCCCAAGCGCTTCCCGGCCGGTGTCGAGGTCGTCGTCGAATGGCCGCACCGCTATCTCGGGAGCACCGAGACCGATGAGCGCACGGTGATCTGCGTCCTCACCCACGACCCGAAGTTCGACGTGCCGCTGCTCAAGGAGGCGCTGCGCCGGCCCGCCGCCTACATCGGGGCGATGGGCAGCCGCCGCACCCACGACGAGCGGCGCGAGCGGCTGATCGAGGCGGGTGTGACGGAGGCCGAACTGGCCCGGCTGCGCTCGCCGCTCGGGCTGGACCTCGGGGCGCGCACGCCCGAGGAGGTCGCCGTGTCCGTCGCCGCCGAGATCGTCGCCCTGCGCTGGGGCGGCAGCGGCGCGCCCCTGACCACGACCGCGGGGGCCATCCACCACCCCGCCGCTTTGTGAGTGCGAGGAGGAACCCATGGAGCTGCAGCACGAGTTCACGGTCCCCGTCCCGGTCGACGACGCCTGGCGCGCGCTCCTCGACATCGAGCGTGTCGCGCCCTGTCTGCCGGGCGCGGTGGTCGAGGAGTACGACGGCACCACTGTCACCGGTTCGGTGAAGGTGAAGGTCGGGCCGGTCACGGTGACCTACCGGGGCACCGCGGTGTTCGAGGAGAAGGACGACGCGGCCCACCGGATGGTGCTCGTGGCGAGCGGCCGGGAGACCCGCGGGCAGGGTACGGCCCGGGCGACGGTCACCGGCTCGCTGAGCGAGCGTGACGGGGGCACGGCCGTGTCGGTGCGGACCGATCTGGCGGTGACCGGGCGTCCCGCGCAGTTCGGCCGTGGGGTACTGGCGGAGGTGGGCGACCGGCTGGTGGGCCAGTTCGCGGCCTGCCTCGCGGAGCGGCTCGGCGAGCGGCCGCCACCGGCGGCCGACGAACAACCGGAGCTGCCCCCCGCGGACGACGACGCGGTGGAGCCGCTCGACCTCCTGCGCGCGGCCGGGGTGCCGGTCGCGAAGCGGGCGGCGGCCGCGGCTGCGGTGGGCGCCGCACTGGCGGTGGTGGCCACCTGTGTACGACACCGGAGACGTCCCCGGCCCGGCCACCGTCACCGGCCCCGGCACCGGTAGACACCCCACCCGACCCGCACGCCCCGGCCCCGACTCGGCCGGACCGGCTCAGTCGGCTTGTTCTGCCCCGGCCACCAGCGCGTGCAAGTGCTCGTCGTGCCAGCCGTCGGCGTGCAGCAGCGAGGAGCGCATGGTGCCCTCGAAGGCGTATCCGGCCTTCTCGGCGACCCGGCAGGAGGCCGTGTTGGCAACGGCGTGGCACAGCCGCAGCCGGTGCAGGCCCAGGTCGTCCAGGGCCCACCGGCCGAGCCGCCGGGACGCCTCCACGACGATGCCTCCGCCGCGCGCGGCCGGCAGCACCCAGTACATGACGTCGGCGCTGCCACCGGCCAGGTCGACGGCGTGGAGCCCGGTGAGCCCGAGCGGCGCGCCGCCGGGCCGGGCGATCGCCCACACGGCGCCGGTCTCGGCCCGCCACCGCTCGTGCATGCGCCCGATCCGGGCGCGGGCCTCGTCCCGGCTGCCGACGGAGAACAGGTTCCACTGCCGGATCGCCGGATCCTGCCCGCCTTCGAGCAGCGCGTCGGCGTCGGCGTCGTCGGTCCGCCAGGGCCGCAGCTCCAGGCCGCCCGGCAGGTCGAGGACCGGCTGCTCCTGCTCGGCCATGCGGCCCGCGGGGACGACGGCGGGTATGTCGAAGTCGTTGATCATCGGTGCATCGTCCCACGGGCCCGCTACCGCTGGGGCAGACGCCACAGGGTGACGTCGGTGAGCGCGCCGTCGGTGAGGGTCGCCGTGAGGTAGGTGCAGTGCGGCTGGCGGCGGCGGTCGGTCGGGGAGCCGGGGTTGAGCAGCCGCAGCCCGCCGGGGGCGACGGTGTCCCAGGGGATGTGGCTGTGGCCGAAGACCAGGACGTCGAGGTCGGGGAAGCGTGCGGCACAGCGGGCCTCGCGGCCCTGGGCGGGACCCGTCTCGTGCACCACGCCGAAGCGCAGGCCGTCCAGTTCGGCGTAGGCCACTTCGGGGAGGCGGGCCCGCAGGTCGGGGCCGTCGTTGTTGCCGTGGACGCCGATGAGCCGACGGCTGCGGCTCTCGAGCAGGTCGAGGGTGGCGGTATCGACCCAGTCACCTGCGTGGAACACGACGTCCGCGTGCGGGAGTTCGGCGAGCAGTTGGCCGGGGAGCCGTTTCGCGCGCTTGGGGAGGTGGGTGTCGGACATCAGGAGCAGACGCACGCCCTCAGCCTAGGGGCCCCGGACCGCCGCACACCTCGGGGACATCGCCCAGCTCCTTCACTCAGGCAAGACTGAACAGTTCAAGCTGGACAGTTTCATCTGTCCGTCCTACCCTGGCGGCATGGAGCACACCCCGGACTCCGCCGTCCGCGCCGCGCTGGACCTGCGCGTGGTCTTCAGCCGGCTGCGGCGTCGCATCCGCGAGGTCGCGCAGGACGCCGACCTCACGCCGTCCCAGGAGTCGGCGCTGTCCCTGGTCGGCAAGCACGGCGCGGCCACGGCCAGCGCCCTGGCCGCCGCAGAGGGAGTGCGGCCGCAGTCGATGGCGACCACGCTGGCCGCCCTGGACCGGCACGGCCTCATCCGGCGTGCCCCCGACCCCGACGACGGCCGCCGTCAACTGGTCACCCTCACCGAGTCCGGCCGGACCCGGGTCGAGGGCAACAGGCAGCTGCGCGAGGAGTGGCTGGCCCGCGCCTTCCAGGACCGCTACACCGAGGAGGAGCGGCAGACGGTCCTGACGGCGCTGGAGCTGCTGGAACGGCTCTCACGTCCGTGACGTCCGGACCCACCCGCCGGCCCGGGGCGTCCGCCGCCGCGGCGTTCCCGTACCGCGCCGATACGGCCGGGCCGCGCGGCCCGGCCCTCTTCATACCCGCCGGCCCGGCCCTGGCGCCGGCAACGATCCCGCCCGGCCGTCCCCTCGGCCGGCTCACCCCTCGAAAGGCCTGACCGCCTCATGTCGCTCACTACCCTCGACGCCCGTACCGCCCTCGTCGCGATCGACCTCCAGGCCGGCATCACGGGCATGCCCACCCAGCCGTACCCCGCCGCCGACGTCGTGTCCCGTACGGCGGAACTGGCCGACGCGTTCCGCTCCCGCGGCCTGCCCGTGGTCCTCGTCCGGGTCTCCTTCGCCCCCGACTGGGCGGACGCCGTCTCCGGCCGGACCGAGCAGCAGGCCCGCGGCCTGGCCTTCCCCGAGGGTTGGGACGTCATCGTCGACGAACTGTCCGGCCATCCGGGAGACATCCGCGTCACCAAGCACAACTGGAGCGCTTTCCACGGCACCGACCTGGACGTCCAGCTGCGCCGCCGCGGCATCACCCAGATCGTCCTCACCGGCATCTCCACCAGCATCGGCGTCGAGTCCACCGCCCGTGACGCCTACGCCCACGGCTACCACGTCACCCTCGCCACCGACGCGATGGCCGACAGCGACCCCGAGGCGCACGCGGGCAGCGTCGAGCGGATCTTCCCGCGGCTCGGCGAGAGCGGGACGACGGCGGACGTCCTGGAACTGCTGTCCAAGACCCACGCCTGACCGCCCGGCCCGGCCCCGGAGCGGCAGCGGGCGTTCACCCGGACATCCGCTCGCACCGGGGCCGGGTTGGCATGCGACCACGCGTGAACCGTGCCGTCACGCCAACGAGTGACGAATGGACGGGGCTTGGAGGGCAGCTACCGGTGATGGTCAGCGCCATCGCCCCGCGCGCAACCCCGGCCCGTACACCGAGGACCGCCCCACCTCACTGCCGCGGCAGCCGCTGCCCCGGACGCCTACGAGGTGATTTTCGACGAGGCCCCGGAGCTCTGTGGTCTGCGCCCCAACGGCAACTCTCCGGATCGGCCCGTCCCCTGCCCCCGTTCGTCACGGTGATGTCGCGCCGGTGCCGTGGGCGGTTCACGCGGTGGTGAGTGCAGGGCGTGGCGCGGGCCGGGGGCTCGGGCACGGGGAGTAGCGTCACCGGAGATGACCGAACTACCCGAATTGCCGGACACGCGAGAGATCGTCGCGCGGTACACGGCTCCCGCCCCGCGGCCGGGCCGGGCTCTGCTGCGCTGGGTGTCCACGACCGATCACAAGGTGATCGGGCGGCTCTACATGGTGACGGCGTTCTGCTTCTTCCTGCTGGCCGGGCTGCTGGCCCTCGCCATGCGCGCCGAACTGGCCCGGCCCGGCCTGCAGTTCCTGAGCGAGCAGGGCTACGACCAGTTCTTCACCATCCACGGCACCATCATGATGCTGCTGTTCGCGACGCCGATGTTCGCCGGCTTCACCAACGCCGTGATGCCGCTGCAGATCGGCGCGCCGGACGTGGCCTTCCCGCGGCTGAACGCGCTGTCGTACTGGATGTACCTGTTCGGCGGGCTGATGGTGGTGTCCGGGTTCCTGGTGCCGGGCGGGGCGGCCGCCTTCGGCTGGTTCGCGTACGCGCCGCTGAACAGTGCCTACTTCTCCCCCGGCGCGGGCGGTGACCTGTGGGTGATGGGCCTGGTGGTGGCCGGTGTGTCCACGACGCTCGGCGCGGTCAACTTCATCGCGACGATCATGTGCCTGCGCGCGCCGGGCATGACGATGTTCCGGATGCCGATCTTCACCTGGAACGTGCTGTTCACCTCGATCCTCGTGCTGCCCGCGTTCCCGGTGCTGACGGCGGCGCTGCTGGTGCTGGAGGCCGACCGGAAGTTCGGGGCACACGTCTTCGACGCGGCGAACGGGGGCGCGCTGCTGTGGCAGCACCTGTTCTGGTTCTTCGGGCATCCCGAGGTGTACATCGTCGCGCTTCCGTTCTTCGGGATCATCTCGGAGATCCTGCCGGTCTTCTCGCGCAAGCCGCTGTTCGGCTATCTGCCGATGGTCGGGGCGACGATCGCGATCACCATGCTGTCGGCGGTGGTGTGGGCGCACCACATGTTCGCGACGGGCGCGGTGCTGCTGCCGTTCTTCTCCGCGATGTCGTTCGTGATCGCCGTGCCCACGGGCATCAAGTTCTTCGCGTGGATCGGGACGATGGTGCACGGGTCCGTCTCGTTCGAGACACCGATGCTGTGGTCGCTGGGGTTCCTGGTGTCCTTCCTGCTGGGCGGACTGAGCGGGGTGCTGATCGCCTCGCCGCCGCTGGACTTCCACCTGACCGACTCGTACTTCATCGTGGCGCATCTGCACTATGTGCTGTTCGGCACGGTGGTGTTCGCGATGTTCGCCGGGTTCTACTTCTGGTGGCCGAAGCTCACCGGGAAGATGCTGGACGAGCGGCTCGGCAAGCTGCACTTCTGGCTGCTGTTCCCGGCCTTCCAGCTGACCTTCCTGGTGCAGCACTGGCTGGGCGAGGAAGGCATGCCGCGCCGGTACGCGGACTATCTGCCCGCGGACGGCTTCACGCTGCTCAACAGCATCTCGTCGCTGGGGGCGTTCCTGCTCGGCATCTCCACCCTGCCGTTCCTCTACAACGTCTGGCGCACCGCCGCCAAGGGGGAGAAGGTCACGCAGGACGATCCGTGGGGGTGGGGACGGGCCCTGGAGTGGGCGACGTCCTGTCCGCCGCCGCGCCACAACTTCCTGGCGCTGCCCCGGGTGCGCTCGGAGTCTCCGGCCTTCGACCTGCACCATCCGGAGGTCGAAGGCGTCGCCGAGCGGGAGGGACCGCGGTGAGGACGGAGGCGATCCTGTTCGGCGGGGTGGCGGTGTTCTTCGGCGGGTCCGCGGCCCTGTACGGGGTGTGGTCGGGGGACGAGACGGGCACGACCGCGCTGGTCGTGGCGTCCGGGATGGCGGCGCTGGTCGCGTTCTTCTGCCTGATCCAGTACCGGCGCCGGGGAGTGCGGGCCCAGGACCGTACGGACGCGGAGGTGGTGGACGGGGCCGGGCCGGTGGCGTTCTTCCCGGACGAGAGCGTGTGGCCCGTGGTGACCGCGCTCGGGTTCGCCGTGACGGCGACCGGTGTCGTCTTCGGGCTGTGGCTGTTCCTCATCGGTCTGGGTGTTCTGACCCGCGGCGTGTTCGGTCTGGTGTTCCAGTACGCGCGCCGGTGAGCGGTCTGCGCGGCGCGCCGGGCCGGAACCGCTCGACGGGTTCGTGGTCGTCGTCGTAGCCGCCGGTGACGCTCTGGCGGATCTCGCCGGTGGGCACACCCTCGGCGAGACGCTCGCACTCGGCCGCGGTCAGCGCCCGGCACAACCAGCGGGTCAGCACGAAGGCGAGGACGGGGGCAGCGACGAGGGCGACGCGCAGGATCCAGGTCAGGGCATTGACGGAGATGCGGAAGGTCTGGGCGATGATGTCGTTGCCGCCGGCCACCAGCAGCACGGCGTAGAAGACCGTGCCGGCCACGCCGAGGCCGGTGCGCACCGGGCGTTCGCGCGGCCGGTCGCACAGGTGCTGCTCCCGCTGCCACTCCCCCGTCAGGCGCTGTTCCACGAACGGATAGGCGTACAGCACGGTGAACAGCAGGCCGGGCAGGACGACGGCCGGGAGCAGCACGTTCCACATGAGCGTGTGTCCGGCGACGTCGGTCTCCCACGGCGGCACCATGCGCAGGGCCCCTTCCAGGAAGCCGACGTACCAGTCGGGCTGGGAGCCGGTGGAGACCACGTCGGGGCGGTAGGGGCCGTAGTTCCAGATCGGGTTGACCTGGGCGACGCCGGACAGCAGCACGAGCACGCCGGCGACGGTCAGGGAGAGGCCCGCGGACAGGGCGGTGAAGTGCGGGAAGAGCGGTTTGCCCAGGGCGTTGCCCTGGGTGCGGCCGGGGCCGCGCCACTGGGTGTGCTTGAGAGTGAAGACCAGCATCAGATGCACCGTCACCAGCGCGATGAGAGCGCCGGGGAGCAGCAGGATGTGCACCGGGTAGAGGCGGGTGACGATGTCGTGCCCGGGATACTGGCCGCCGAAGGCGAAGAAGGCCACGTACGTCCCCACCACCGGCAGGGAGAGCATGATGCCCTGGGCGATGCGCAGGCCCGTGCCGGAGAGCAGGTCGTCGGGGAGCGAGTAGCCGGCGAAACCCTCGGCGAGCGCGAGGACGAAGAGGGTCAGCCCGATGGTCCAGTTCAGCTCGCGGGGCCGGCGGAAGGCGCCGGTGAAGAAGATCCGCAGCATGTGCAGGCCGATCGCGGCGACGAACACCAGGGCGGCCCAGTGGTGGGCCTGCCGCATCAGCAGGCCCCCGCGCACGTCGAAGCTGATGCGCAGCGTGGAGTCGAAGGCCGCCGACATGAGGACGCCGCGCAGCGGGACGTAGGAGCCGTCGTAGACGACCTCGCGCATCTCCGGCTGGAAGAAGAACGTCAGCCACACCCCGGTCAGGATGAGCACGAGGAGGCTGTAGAGGGCGAGTTCGCCGAGCAGGAAGGACCAGTGCTCGGGGAACGCCTTGCGCAGCAGCGCCCCGCCCTCCATGACGGGCAGCCGGGCGTCCGCCGCGTCGGCGAGCCGCTCGGCGCGTCGGCCCGCCCGGCTCATGTGTCCTCCGTCGCCGCCGCCCGCTCCACGTCGGCCTCCACCTCGACGCGCGGCCGGCCCGTCTCCCGCGCGTAGTCGTTCACCGCGGTCTGCACGTCCCGCGCGAGGTCCCGCCAGGCGCGCAGGGCGGTCTCGTAGGTGCCCGACTGGGCGCCCGTCATGCCCTGCTCGGCGGGCGGCCCGTAGGTGTCGCGCAGTTCCTCGACCATGCGCTGGGCCGCGCCCGCCGCGCGCTGCTTCTCCACGAGTTCTTCGAAGGTGTGTGCCACGCCGACCGACCCTAGGCACCGGTGGCGTCCGCGCCGCTCCGACCTGCCGGGAGCGGCTGCGACCGGTACCCGAGTGGCGGTCAGCTTTCGAGGACGATGTCCGCCCACACCTGCTTGCCGCCGCTGACCGGCACGGTTCCCCAGGCCTGGGACACCGCCTCCACCAACAGGATGCCGCGGCCGCCGGTGGCCTCCCAGCCGATGTTGGTGGGCTTGACGGGGGTGCGCGGTGAGCCGTCGGCGACGGCGAGCCGCAGCCGGTGGTTGATCAGGGTGAGGTCGAGGCGGACCTGGCCGTCGGTGTGCACGAGGGCGTTGGTGACCAGTTCGGAGACGATCAGCAGGGCCGTGTCCATGGTGGCGGGCGACACGCCCCAGGTGCGCAGGGTGCGCCGGGTGAAGCGGCGGGCGTGCCGGGCGGCCTCCGGGACCCGCCACACGGTCCAGGTCTCGCGCAGCGGGCGCACGGCCATGCCGTCGTAGCGCACCA
The DNA here is from genome assembly GCF_042958635.1 of Streptomyces sp. NPDC007971. NCBI lineage: Bacteria > Bacillati > Actinomycetota > Actinomycetes > Kitasatosporales > Streptomycetaceae > Streptomyces > Streptomyces sp. NPDC007971. Next base: position 156,558 of record NZ_JBIBJK010000022.1, on the reverse strand, counting down.
GCAGCAGGGCGACGTCGTCGCCGCGGTGCGCGTCGGAGAGCAACGCGTCGGCGACGAGGCCCAGATGGGCGGGGTCGGAGCCGGCCAGCTCGCGGCTGAGCCGCTCGAGGCCGATGTCGATGTCCGAGTCGGCGGACTCCACCAGCCCGTCGGTGGTCAGCGCGAGGACCGTGCCGGGCTGGAACCTGAGCAGGGTGATCGGGAACTCGGCCTGGCTGAGCACGCCGAGCGGCGGGCCGCCCTCGGCCAGGACGACCTCGGTCGAGCCGTCGGGGTGGCGGAGCACGGGCGGCAGATGGCCGGCGCGGACGCACCAGGCGGTGCCCTGCTCCATGTCGGCGTCGACGTAGCAGCAGGTGGCGAAGAGGTCGGTCTCCATCTCCAGCAGCAGCCGGTTGGCGAGGGCGACGACCACGTCCGGTGTGTGGCCCTCGGTCGCGTAGGCGCGCAGGGCGGTGCGCATCTGGCCCATGAGGGTGGCGGCGCCCGCGTTGTGGCCCTGGACGTCGCCGATGACGAAGGCCACGTGGTTGTCGGCGAGCGGGATCACGTCGTACCAGTCGCCGCCGACCTCCAGCCCCTCGGTGGTGGGCAGATAGCGGGCGACGGCGACCGCGCCGGGCAGCCGGGGCAGGCGGCGCGGCAGCAGGGTGCGCTGGAGCATGCCGACCAGTTCGTGCTCGGCGTCGAAGGCGTGGGCGCGCAGCAGGGCCTGGCCCGTCAGGCCCGCGCAGGCGGTGAGCAAGGCGCGTTCGTCGGGGCCGAAGTCGTGCGGCCGGTCCCAGCCGATCAGGCAGGCGCCGGCCATGCGGCCGCCGGCGGGCAGCGGCAGGACGGCGAGGCCGCCGGGCCCGACATCGGCGAGCGCGGGCTCCAGCGGGGTGCCGGCGGGCCAGATGCGGGCGCGGCCCTCGCGCAGGGCGGCGGCGAGGGTGGGCATGGCGCGCACGGGTGCGTCGGGCCATTCGGTGCGCCACTCGGAGCGCCACAGCTCGGGCCAGGCCTCGGGCTGGGGCGGGTCGAGGACGGTGACGACGAGCCGCTCGCTCTCCAGTTCGGCCAGGGCGATCCGGTCGGCCCGCAGGGGTTCGCGCAGGGCGGCGACCACGGCCCGCCCGACGTCCTTCACGGTGCCGGCCATGGCGAGGGAGGCGGCCAGGCGCTGCACCCGGGCCACGTCGGTGACGTCGGAGCGCAGGGTGGAGGCGTCCGCGACGGTGCCGTCGAGCCGGGCCGGGCGGCCCTCGCCGCCGGGCAGCAGCCGGCCACGCAGCCTGAGCCACTTCGGCGGTCCGGAGGGCTGCAGGATGCGGAAGTCCAGTTCGCGGTCGCCGATCGACATGTGGTCGGCCTCGACCACCGACATCAGGGCGGGCAGGTCCTCGGGCTCGGTCAGTGCGAGCAGTGTCTCCACCCGGCCGTCGAACTCGTCCCGGGCGATCCCGAACAGCCCGAGGATCGCGTCGCCGACCTCGACCCGGCCGGAGTCCATGGCCAGGCTGAAGGCGTCGGGCGGCAATTCTCCGCTGTCCGGTGCCGCACCGGCCGGTGCGGGTGCGGCGACCGCGTGGGCGACGAGCTCCAGACAGGCCCGGTCGTCGGTGCCGAAGCCGCCCGGGTGCTCGGTCGCGGCGACCAGTGCGCCAGTGCCGGCCGGGCCGAGGGGCAGGACGGCCACGGAGAAGTCCGCCGCCGGTGTCCGGCGCCCGTCGGGGCAGTCGGCCAGCTCGTCCGGGCCGAGCCAGGCCGTCCGGCCGGTGCGCCAGGCCTCGGCGACCGGGGAGCCGCCGGCCGCCGGATAGCCGTCCCGGAGGCCGTACAGGGTGCGCGGCAGTCCGGCCGATTCGGCCAGGAGGAGCGTCGAGGGATCGTCGCCGGGCACGTAGATGCCCACGAACGCCGCCCCGGCGAACACGAGGGCCTGCTCGAGAACCCGGCGCAGCCGGTCGGGAGAGACGGGTACGGCGAGCAGTGTTTCAAGGGCAAGTTCGGCACGCTCGGCTCTCGTTCTGCGCACCGCAGCGCCCTCAGTGGCCACTTCGCCATTACAGCGCGTATGAGCCGCCTGCGCAGCCCCTGTGAACGCCGTGGGCGCCGCGCACGCCCAGGAAGCTCGAACGCGGCCGAACACATCTTTACCTGTGCGTTCCGCACGGTGATCTCGTGACAGTCGTTACTGTCCGCGACCGGCTACTTCCTGCGAGTGTCTACCGCGTCACCGGAGGAGGGGGCACAAGGGGCATGGACAAGCGGTACGAGGTGTACGCACTCGCCGACCGGCACTTCTACGACACGCCCGACCGGCTCTCGGCGGACGGAAGCGAGCCGGCTCCGCTGTTCGCGACGGCGCGCCGCACGGTGCCGGACGGCTGGCACGCGGCGCGCACCGGAGACTGGCTGATGCTCACCCCGCTCGGCGAGGACGGCGCGCCGCAGCCGTCGCCGGCCCAGGGCTGGAAGATCCACTCCTCGGCGACCGCGGCGAACGCGGAGCGGATCGCCGCCACCGTCTGGGACTACTGCGTGCCGCGCCGTATCCCGTTCAAGTTCGTGCCGTCCCCGCATCTGCTGCACCTGCGCAACGCCAAGTACGCGGGCCGTGACACCAGCGGCAAGTTCGTCACCGTCTACCCGGACGGCGAGGAAGAGCTGCACCGGGTGCTGCGCGAGCTGGGCGCGCTGCTGGAGGGCTGCGAGGGGCCGTACATCCTGACCGACCTGCGCTGGGGCGAGGGTCCGCTCTACGTCCGCTACGGCGCCTTCGCGCGCCGGTACGTCGTCGACGAGCGCGGCTCGCTGGTCCCGGCGGTGACCGACGGCGAGGGACGCCTGGTCCCGGACCGCAGAGCGCCGTCCTTCCAGGTGCCGGACTGGACCACCCTGCCCGGCTTCCTGCTGCCGCATCTGGAGGCCCGCAACACCACGACGGTGGGCGACCTGCCGTACCGGATCGACAAGGCGCTGCACTTCTCCAACGGCGGCGGGGTGTACATCGGCACGGACACCCGGGACGGGCGCCGGGTGGTGCTGAAGGAGGGGCGTCCGCACGCGGGCCTGGCCGCCGACGGGGCGGACGCGGTGGCCCGGCTGGAGCGGGAGAAGGCAGCGCTGGAGCGGGTGGCCGGCACGGGCGTGGTGCCCGAGGTGCGGGACTGGTTCACGCTCGGCGACCACCGGTTCCTGGTGATGGACCATGTGGCGGGCCGCCCTCTCAATTCCTTCTTCGCCGAGCGGCATCCGCTGCTCACACCCGACCCGGATCCGGCGAAGGTGGACTCGTACACGGCGTGGGCGCTGCGCATCCACCGGGCCGTGGAGCGGGCGGTGGAGGCGGTGCACAGACGTGGGCTGGTCTTCAACGACCTGCACGTCTTCAACATCATGGTCGCCCCGGACGAGGAGACGGTGTGTCTCATCGACTTCGAGGCGGCGGCCCCCGCCGCGGAGAACGGCCGGCAGACGGTGGCCCACCCCGGCTTCTTCGCCCCGCCGGACCGCCGTGGCAAGGACGTCGACCGGTATGCGCTGGCCTGTCTGCGCCTCGCCCTGTTCCTGCCCGTGACCACGCTGTTCGTCGTGGACCGGGGCAAGGCGGCGCATCTGGCGGACGTGATCGCCGGGCAGTTCCCCCAGGTGCCGCGCGGCTTCCTGGACGAGGCCGTCGCCGAGATCACCCGGGACACGGTGACCGGGAAGGCCCGTCCCGCGTCCGCTCCCCTGGTGCTGCCGGGCGACTGGCCCTACAGCCGGGACTCGATGGTCAAGGCGATCCTCGCCTCCGCGACCCCGGAACGCGAGGACCGGCTCTTTCCCGGCGACATAGCCCAGTTCTCCGACGGCGGCGGCCTCGGGCTCGCGCACGGCGCGGCCGGGGTGCTGTACGCACTGGAGGCCTGCGGCGCCGGCCGCTACGACGAGGGCGAACGCTGGCTGCTGGACCACACCGCGCCGCCCCCGCCCGGCACCCCGCTCGGCCTGTACGACGGTCTCGCGGGCGTGGCTCTGGTCCTGGACCGGCTCGGCCACCGGCAGCGGGCGCTGGACCTGGTCGAGGGCATCCTGCGGGAGAACTGGCACAACCTCTCCTCCGACCTGCACGGCGGCCTCGCGGGACTCGGTCTGGTCCTCGGCCACTTGGCGGACTCCACCGGCGAGCCGGAGCTGCGCACGCATGCCGCCGAGGCCGCCGAGATCCTCGTACGGCGCCTGACCGAACCGGTTCCGGACCCGCCCCGGGGGCGGGCGGGACTGCTGCGGGGCGCGAGCGGACCCGCGCTGTTCCTGCTCCGGCGCTATGCACAGACCGGTGAGCCGCGGCTCGCGGCGGCGGCGGCCGAGGCGCTCCGGCGCGACCTGGCCCGCTGTGTCGTCCAGGAGGCGGGCGGCGGCCTGGAGGTGGACGAGGGATGGCGGACGCTGCCCTACCTCGGCGACGGCAGCGCGGGGATCGGGCTGGTCCTCGACGACTACCTGGCCCTGGCGGGCGAGGACGGCCGGAGGTTCGAGTCGCTCGCCCGGGCGGCGGACGACGGCCGGGAGTCGGCCCGCTTCGCCCACGCGGCGGGCGCCGCCACGGAGTTCGGGCAGGCCCGGGCGGGCATCGTCACCGCGGCCACCTCCCGCTTCTACGCACAGCCCGGCCTCTTCCAGGGCCGCGCCGGAATGATCCTGCACCTCGCCCGCAGCACCGCGCCCGGCGCCACCCGCGAGCGGCTGGAGCGGCAGATCGCGGGGCTCGGCTGGTTCGCGATGGCCTACCAGGGCCAACTCGCCTTCCCCGGGCACCAGATGATGCGGCTCTCCATGGACCTCTCCACCGGAACGGCAGGCTGCCTGCTCGCGCTCGCCTCGGCCCTCGGCGACGAGCACAGCGCGCACCTGCCCTTCCTCCCGCCGCCACCGGCGGCCCACACCCGCGGCTCCGCAATCTGACGGAGTCGTGACACAACCCCCGTCCCCAACAAAGGGAAAGGACATCACCATGGCACTTCTCGACCTGCAGATCCTCGACTCCGACGAGCACAACGGCGGCGGCGGCGCGAGCACGCTGAGCCTGCTCTCCTGCGTCTCGGCGGCGAGCATTCTGCTCTGCCTCTGACCCGGCCGGCGAGGCCACGGCTCCGGGCGTCCCTCTCCCCGTGCGGGAGGGGCGTCCGGAGCCTTCCCGTTCCCACCGACGCGAGGCACAGCCGATGACGCCCAGTCCCGACGCTCCCGACCAACTGCCGCGCGCCCTCCTGCGGCACGCCGGCGCCCACGCTGCCGCCCTGTGTGCCGTCAGTACGGCCGCCACGGCCGTCGCACTGCTGCTGCCCGCCGCACTCGGCCGGACCCTCGACCTCCTGCTCGCCCATGCGCCGGCCGCCCGCTGGGTGGCCTGCTGTGCGGGTCTGGTGCTGCTGCTCGCGGTGCTCGACGGGTGCGCGGGCGTGGTCACCGGCACGCTCGGCGCCCGGTCCACCGCCTGGCTGCGCGGCCGGGTCACCGGGCATGTGCTGGCCGTGGGCCCGCGCGCCGGCGCCCGGTTCGGAGCCGGCGACCTCGTGGCGCGGCTGGTCGGCAGCGCCGCGCAGGCCGGGACGGCGCCGGGCGCACTCGCCGCGCTGCTCGCCGCGCTCGCCGGGCCGGTCGGGGGTGTGGTGGCGCTCGGCCTCATCGACCCGTGGCTGGCCATCGTGTTCCTCGCCGGGGCGCCCGTTCTGGCACTGCTGCTGCGTGCCTTCGCCCGGGACGCCTCGGCGTGCGTGGCCGACTACCAGCATGTACAGGGGCGGATCGCCGACGCGCTCGCGGAGGCGGTGGGCGGCTCCCGCACCATCCGGGCCGCGGGCGTGGCGGACCGGGAGGCGGGCCGGATCCTTGCGCCGCTGCCCGAGCTGTCCCGCGCCGGGCACCGCATGTGGCAGGTCCAGGGACGGGCCGCGGCACAGGCGGTCACCGTGGCACCCCTGCTCAACCTGGGCGTGGTCGCGGTGGCCGGGCTGCTGCTGGTGCGGCACCGGATCACGGTGGGCGAGCTGCTGGCCGCCTCCCGGTACGCGGTCCTCGCGACGGGGGTCGGCGTGCTGGTCGGCCACCTGGCCGCGCTCGCCCGGGCCCGCGCGGCGACCGGACGGCTCGCCGAGGTGCTCTGCGAACCGGCGCCCGGGTTCGGCACCCGGCACCTGCCGCCCGGCCCGGGGCGGCTGGAGCTGCGGGGCGTGACCTCCCGCCGGGGCCGGCACACCGTCCTGGACGGCGTCGACCTGGTCGTACCCGGCGGTACGACCCTCGCCGTGGTCGGCCGCTCCGGCAGCGGCAAGTCCCTGCTCGCCCAGCTCGCCGGCCGGCTGGCCGACCCGGACGCGGGCGAGGTGCTCCTCGACGGGGTTCCGCTGCACGCGCTGGCCCATGCGGACCTGCGCCGCGCGGTCTCCTACGCGTTCGAACGCCCCGCCCTGCTGGGCACGACCGTCGAGGACACCATCGCGTTCGGGCTCACCCCGTCCACGCCCGACCGGGTCCGGTCGGCCGCGACCGCGGCCCGCGCCGACACCTTCGTGCGCCGGCTGCCCCACGGTTACGCCACACCGTGCTCGGCAGCGCCCTGCTCCGGCGGTGAGTCGCAACGCCTGGGTCTCGCCCGCGCCTTCGCCCACGGCGGCCGCCTCATGATCCTGGACGACGCCCTCTCCAGCCTCGACACGGTCACCGAGCACGAGATCACGGAGTCCCTGCTGGCCCCCGGCGCGGGCCCCACCCGTCTGCTGATCGCCCACCGCACGGCCACGGCGGCCCGCGCCGACGCGGTCGTCTGGCTGGACGGGGGCCGGGTACGGGCGACGGGCCCGCATGCCGAGCTGTGGCGGGACGCGGAGTACCGCGCGGTGTTCGGTGAGGGGGTCCACGCGTGAGGGCGGATCGCAGTCCCGGCCGGGAGAGGCCGTCGCCGACGTCCTGGCCGGGCCGCGGGAGGCCGTCGCCGACGTCCGTACGGAGCGGGGCGTGGCGGTTCCTGCGGGCGCGACGGCGGGTTCTGGTCCGGCTCGCAGTCTGGTCGGTCCTGGAGGCCGGGCAGACCTTCCTCGCGGGGTACGCGCTGGCGCGGGCACTCGACGCCGGGTTCCTCGCCGGCCACACCCGGGGCGGTCTGCTGTGGCTGGCGGCGGCCGGGCTCGCGGTGGCGGCCGGGGCGTACGGGACCGGGCGGGTGTACGGCGTGGTCGCCGCGCTGGTCGAGCCGGTCCGGGACCGCCTGGTGACGGCGGTGGTCGGGCGCGGGGTGCGGGAGGCGGACGCCGGGGCGCTGTCCGGGCTCACCCAGCAGGTGGAGATCGCCCGGGACACTCTCGCGGGCCTGGTGCTGGTCTCCCGCTCGTTCCTGTTCACGGCCGCGGGCGCACTGATCGGCCTGTTCTCGCTGGCCCCGCTGCTGCTGGCGGTCGTCGTGCCTCCGCTGCTGGCCGGGGTGTGCCTGTTCGCGGCCACCCTCAGGCCGCTGGCCCGCCGGCAGGAGACCTTCCTCGCCGCCGACGAGGCGCTCGCCGAGGACCTGGGCGCGGTGTGCCGGGGCCTGCGCGATGTCACCGCCGCCGGCGCCGAGGCGCAGGTGGCGGCCGGCACCGGGGAGCGGATCGAGGCGGAGCGGCGAGCCGCCCGGTCCCTCGCGCACTGGAGCGTGACCCGCGTGGCGGCCCTGGCGGTGGGCGGCGAGCTGCCCGTGGTCCTGCTCCTCGTCACCGCGCCCTGGCTGCTGGGCCACGGGGTGACCCCCGGTGCGCTGGTCGGCGCCCTCGCCTACGTCACCCAGTCACTGCTCCCCGCCCTCCAGAACCTCGTCCACGGCCTGGGCACCAGCGGCTCCCGCCTCACCGTGGTCCTGCGCCGCCTGACTGCGCCGGCGGCCCCGGGGACACCGGGCCCCGCCGGCCGCTCCGATCCGCCCCGCAGGACAGGGTCGCCACCCTCGCAGGACGGGCCGGACGACAAGCGGTGCGGCGGACCGCAGGACAAGCGATACGCCGGACCGCAGGACGGGCGGCACGACGGGCCGCACGAAGGCCGGTACGGGCCGCACGAACACCGGCACGCCGGACCGCACGACACGCCGGGCGGACACGACTCGCCCGGCGTGCCCGCCCGGCCGACGGCGTACGCCACGCCCGGACTTCACGCCCGGCGGACACCGCACGCCACGCCCGAACCGCACGGACAGCCGACGCCCCAGGCCGCACCAGAACTCCACGAGCGGCCGACGACCCACACCGCACCCGGCCTGCACACACACCCGACGCCGCACGCCACGCCCACGCCGCCCGGAGCCCCCGCCCCCGCGCTCAGCTTCGCCTCCGTCACCTTCGCCTACGGCCCCGCCAGCGAACCCGTCCTCGACGGGCTCGACCTCGCCGTGCCCGTGGGGGGCTCTCTCGCCGTCGTGGGCCCGAGCGGGATCGGGAAGTCGACCCTCACGGGGCTGGCCGCCGGGCTGCTGGAGCCCCGGGAGGGGACGATCCGGGTGTGCGGGCATGCCGTGCCCGGGCCGGAGGCGGCCGCGTCCCGGGTGCTGATCCCGCAGGAGGCGTACGTCCACAGCGGCACCCTCGCGGAGAACCTGGGCCTCTTCCGCCCCGGCCCGGTGCCGGAGGCCGAGCTGCTGGCCGCTGCCGAGGCGGTCGGGCTGACCCCGTTGCTGGAGGCGCTCGGCGGGCCTGCGGGCCGGGTCGACCCGGCCGTCCTGTCGGCGGGCGAGCGGCAGCTCATCGCACTGGGGCGGGCCTTTCTGTCCCCCGCGCCGCTCGCCCTGCTCGACGAGGCGACCTGTCACCTCGACCCGGCGGCCGAGGCCCGTGCCGAGCGGGCGTTCGCGGCCCGCCCCAACAGCACCCTGGTGGTCGTCGCGCACCGCATCAGCTCCGCCCGCCGCGCCGACCGCATCCTGGTCATGGACGGACCGCGCACCGCCTGCGGCACCCACGACGAGCTGCTGCGGACCTCGTCCCTGTACCGGGACCTGGTCGGAGGCTGGACGGTACGGCCGCCCGCACGGGTGCGGTGATCACACCCACCCCTCGCCCCGCGATATCCGTATGGCGTCGATGCGGTTGCGTGCCCCGGTCTTCCGGGTGATCGCCGCCATGTAGTTGCGGACGGTGCCGTGGGACAGGTGCAGGCTCCCGGCGATCTCCGAGACGGACGCCCCGGCGGCGGCCAGCGACAGCACGCTCAGCTCGCGTCTGGTCAACGGCATCTGCGCCGCCTTGAGGAAGCCGAAACCCAGCGATGCATCGACGAAACGTTCCCTCTCGGCGACGCAGCGGATGGCGCGCACCAGCCCGTCCGGCGAACCCGCCTTGTCGACGAAGCCGAGCGCGCCCGCCTCGGCCGCCCGCTTGAGCAGTCCGGGCCGACCGGCACTGGCCAGCACCACGAGTGCCGGAGGCCGGCCTGCGGTCCCGGGCGGGCACAGATCACCGAGCGGCGGCACGCCGTGGCCGTCGCCGTACTCCAGGTCCGCCGCGCACACGTCCGGTCGCGAGGAGCGCATCTTCGAGGACGCGCCCCGCCACGGTGTGTCCTCCACCTGCAGACCGGGCGACCGGCGCAGCCATTCGGCCAGAACCGATCGCACCAGACACGCGTCGTGGACCAGAAGTACCCGGATCACTGCCCGCCCCTCCAGTTGGCCGTACATCGACCTGCATCGCCGTGCTCTCGTCCTCAGGTGCTCAGCGCGTGCCCCATTCTTGGGCAATGTCACCGCCCGCGGGCGCGGAGAACCGGCCATCAAGATGCGCGGGGGCGCACGCAGGGCGCCCGTACGCCGCCCTGCGCTTCGGCCCGGGGTGCATGGGCAGGGCCCGGCGGGGTATCCGCAGGAGCGCCGGGTCCACCGCGCTCCCTTGCAGGTCAGTCACCCCCGAGCACACACGGGAGGCGTTCGCCGTGCGTGGCGCGCCCCCGCGAGGGAGCCTTGATCCGGGGATGCGACGCGCGGCCGTACGAGGAGGTGGTCGGCGTGTCCGACGCGCCAGGGCCTGTGCAGGCACCGGCGGCCTCCAGGGCGCCGGTCGGCAGGCCGGTGCTGTCGCTCGCGCTGGCCGCGATGGTCGAGGACGTGGGCGCGCACTCCGGGGCGGTGTACCTGCTCCGGCCCGACGAACCGGTCCTGGAGATGGCGGTGACGGCGGGCCTGCCACGCGCGTTCGCGGCGCCGTGGGAGCGGGTCGGGCTCAGTGCACCGATCCCGGTGGCGGACGCGGTGCGGGGGCGGCAGGTGGTGTGGGTGGGGAGCGAGGAGGAGATGGCGCGCCGCTACCCGCGGATCGCGGTGGTGCTGCCGTTCCCGTTCGCGCTGGCCGCGCTGCCGGTGGCGACGGCGGACCGCGTCTACGGCGCCATATTCGTGACCTGGCCCGGAGCGCATCCGCCGGAACTGTCCGACTGGGAGCACGATGTTCTGACGTCCGGCTGTGAGCGGCTGGCCATGCGGATGGCGCGGGCCGACGAGGAGAACCGTCCGCTGGGCCCCGAGCCCGATGTCCTGGGGGCGCCGGGCGTCGCGGGCACGCTGGGGTCGGTGGAGGCGGTACGGCTGGTGGCCCGGCTGCCGTACGGGCTGGTGTCGCTGGATCTGCACGGCCGGATGTCCTTCGTCAACCCGGCGGCGGCCGAGCTGCTCGGCAGGCCCGTCGGGGAGTTGCTGGGCACGCTGCCGTGGGTGTCGGTGCCGTGGCTGAACGATCCGATGTACGAGGACCGCTACCGGGCCTCGCTGATCAGCCAGCAGGTCGTGTCGTTCGTGGCGCTGCGGCCGCCGGGCGAGTGGCTGTCGTTCCGGCTGTATCCGAGCACGTCCGGGCTGAGCGTGCGGATCAGCCGGGCCCGGGCGGTGGCGGAGATGACCGCGGGCAGGCGGTACCCGGGCCCCGGGCCCTCCCGGCTGGTGTCCATCTCGCAGGTGCTGAGCCTGGCCGGCGCGCTGACCGAGGCGGTGGGGGTGCAGGACGTGGTGCAGCTGGTCGCGGACGAGGTCGCGCCGTCGGTCGGCAGTCAGGCGCTGGTGGTCCTCGGTTCCCAGGGCGGCCGGCTGCATGTGCTGGGGCATCGCGGATACCGGGATCCGCGCGCCGTGTCGGCGCTCGACGGGCTGCCGCTGAGCGAGCGCACCCCGGGCACCCACGTCCTCACCAGCGGGGTGCCGGCGTTCTTCGACTCGCGCGAGCAGCTGGAGCGGCTGTACCCGGACCGGCAGGAGACCCCGGACGGCTTCGCCGCCTGGGCGTATCTGCCGCTGATCGCGTCGGGACGGCCGGTGGGGACGTGTGTGCTGGCCTACGCCGATCGGCATGTCTTCCCCGCCGACGAACGGGCGGTGCTCAACAGCCTCGGCGGCCTGATCGCGCAGGCGCTGGAGCGCGCCCTGCTCTACGACGCCGAACACCGTCTGGCGCAGGGGCTGCAGGAGTCGCTGCTGCCGCACTCGCTGGCGCGGTTGCCCGGCATCGAGGCGGCCGCCCGCTATCTGCCGGCCACCCAGGGCATGGAGATCGGCGGCGACTTTTACGACCTGGTGCCGGCCCGGCCGCTGGCCGCGGCGGTGATCGGGGACGTCCAGGGGCACAACGTGACGGCGGCGGCGCTGATGGGACAGATCCGCACCGGGGTGCGGGCGTACACCACGGTGGGGCAGGCGCCCGAGGAGGTGATGGGCAGCACCAACCGGCTGCTCATCGACCTCGGCGCCGAGCTGTTCGCCAGCTGCCTGTACCTGCGGCTGGACCCGGCGCGCGGACGGGCGGTGATGGCACGGGCCGGGCATCCCCCGCCGCTGCTCAGACGCCCGGACGGTCGGGTACGGGTACTGGACCTGGCCGGCGGCCCGCTGCTGGGGATCGACGCGGCGGCGGTCTACCCGACGACCGAGGTGTCCCTGGCCCCCGGCTCGGTCCTCGCCCTGTACACGGACGGTCTTGTGGAGTCGCCGGGCATGGACATCGAGGACTCCCTGGTCGACCTGGGGGCGCTGTTCGCCGAGATCGGCCACCAGCCCCTGGAGCAGCTGGCCGACGAACTGGTACGGCACAGCGTGGCGGCGCGGGAGCGGGTGGACGACATGGCGGTGCTGCTGCTGCGGGCGTCGGACGCCGTCTGAGCCGTGCGGCAGCACGCGGACGGTCCGGCCCTCCCGCCGGAGAGCCGGACCGTCTTTGCCGACCGGAACCGCCGTGGGCCGGTCAGGATGTCACGAGGCGGACCGGCGAGCGCCCGGGTCCCGCCAGGGGCGGATCAGTTGCTCCCGGTGAGGGAGGACGACCCGTCACCGGTGCCCGCACCGGACTGGTCGCCGGAACCGGTACCCGCGCCGGACTGGTCCCCGGTACCCGCGCCGGACTGGTCCCCGGCACCCGCGCCGGACTGGTCCCCGGCACCCGCGCCGGACTGGTCCCCGGCACCCGCGCCGGACTGGTCGCCGGCACCCGCGCCGCTCTGGTCCCCGGCCGAGGCGGACGGGTCGGCGGAGCCGCCGATCTGGTTGCCGCCCGCCTGGTCACCGGCACCGGACTGGTCGCCGGCCGAGGCCGAGGGGTCGGCGGAGCCGCTCTGGTCGCCGGCGCCCGCCTGGCCGCCCGCGCCGTTGCCGCCGTCGCCGAGGGTGGCGCCGGTGGCCTGCAGGGCGGCGGTGACCGGCTGGAAGAAGGTCTCGCCGCCGTTCTTGCAGTCGCCGCTGCCGCCGGAGGTGAGCCCGACCGCGCCGCCCTCCTGGGTGAACAGGGAGCCGCCGCTGTCGCCGGCCTCGGCGCAGACGTTGGTCTGGATCAGGCCGTTGACGGTGTCGACGCCGCCCGGGTTCGTCTCGCTCTGGAAGTTGACGGTGGCGTCGAGGCCGGTGACCTGGCCGTTGTGCAGACCGGTGGTCGAGCCCATGCGGAACACGGTCTCGCCGACGGTCGCGTCCGCGGCCTGGGTGATGTTCACGGTCTGGCCGTTGCCGACGTTGACCTCGCTCGGCGCCTGCGTGGTGGCGTCGTTGTACTTCACGAGGGAGAAGTCGTTGCCCGGGAACTTGGCCTGGTCGACGGTGGCGACGGGCTGCCCGTTCTGGGAGTCGGACCAGTCCTTGGCGGCCACGCCGCAGTGACCGGCCGTCAGGAACGCGGGGCTGCCGTCGGAGGCCTTGACGTTGAAGCCCAGGGAGCAGCGCACGTTGCCGCCCTGCACCTGGGAGAAGATGGCGTCGCCGCCCGAGACGAAGGTCTTGAAGGAACCGGAGGACTTCTTCAGGGTCGCCATGCCCGGGCCGAGGCTCCGCACGGTCGACTGGAGCTTGTCCCACTTGGCGCCGGTGACGCTGGAGTCGGCGGTGACCACGACCTTGTCGGTGCGCGGGTCGACGGCCCAGGCGGTGCCCGGGATGGTCGCCCGGGTCTTCAGGGTGTGGGCGGCGTCCTTGAGTTCGGCGGTGCTGTTCTCGACCTGGCGGACCACCGCGCCGGCCTTCTTCGCCTGGACGAGCACGTTGCTGTCGCCGTTGACGACGTTGACGACCAACTGCTTCTTGCCGCTGTCGTAATAGGAGCCGGCGACGGCGTCGCCGAGCGCCTTCTGGAGCTGCGCGGCGAGATCCGAGGCGTCCGAGGCCTTCAGGGTCTTTGCGGTGCCGGTGGCGCCCGAGGCGTCGTTCTTGCCCTGGGACGCGTTGGCGTTGGGCAGCAGGAGAGCCGCCGCTCCGAGCGCCGCGACACCGCCCACCGCTATCGCGGCCTTGCGCTTGGGCATTCGCTTGTGACTCAACTTCTCGACCTCCTGGGGACGGGGGGTCTGCCTCTGTCGGGCAGTTGTTGGGGGGCGCCTGGATGGCTGTAGGTACGGGCGGGTCACACGGTGCGTTCAATTCCGCTTGCCAACTTCCCTCCCGTGGCCGGGAATCGGCCACGCACCGTGTGTCGTGTCGCCCGGCCGGGAAGAATCGCCCATATGACGATGACCACCGCTGAAGCCGACAAGATCCTCTCCGACCGCTTCGCCCCCTGGGTCCTCGACCTCGGGCTGTCCGTCGAGGCCGTGGCCGAGGACCGCGCGGTCCTGCGCCTTCCCTGGTCGGACCGCCTGGCCCGGGAGGGCGGAGGGCTGTCGGGGCAGGCGCTGATGGCGGCTGCCGACACGGCGACGGTGATCGCGGTCTCGGCCGCGCGGGGGTGCTTCGTGCCGATGACGACCGTGCAGCAGTCGACGTCGTTCCAGCGGGCGGTGACCGGTTCGGATGTCTTGATCGAAGTGGTCCTGACCAAGCTGGGCCGACGGATGGCCTTCGCGGACATCACGCTGAGCGACGCCGGTTCGGGCGCGGTCGCCGCGCGCGCGAGCACGGTCTATGCACTCATGAGCTGACACGCTCAGCTACTGATCGGTAGCGGTCCGTTCCGAACACGTACCGGAATCCCTGCTTCAGGGAATCTGCACATTGAATACTCAACCAAGTCACCGACGCCTCCGGTTCTGCACATCCGCGCGCCCCCCGGCACGCCTTTGGCGCGGAGTGCCGGATTCGCCGCCCGACGGACAAGAGCACGGTTGCGCCGATGCCGTGCACCATGTGAAGGAGTCGCCGACATGCCGTGCGCGCACCTGCACGGATGGCTCCCCGCGGAAGCGAAGTTCCCTGGTGAGAGGCCTGGTTGATTGGAAGCGCGCCCCTCGTGCGTGCTTTGATCCATCGCATCGCAGGGCTCCCCCCGGGCCTCCGGAGACGGAGACCCGGCGCCCGCGGTGCGCGGCCGTCCGTCTGTCCCCAGAGGGGGCCGCTTTCCCCCTTGTGAAATATCCATACGAAGGGAAGTTCCACCATGAACTCCACCCCCCAGGTTGAGACCGTCGAGATCTCGGACGCCGAGCTGGACAACGTCTCCGGTGGTCTGTCCGTCAACGCCCTGAACACCGTGACCGGTGCCGTGAACGGCCTCGCCCCGGTTTCCGGCCTGGTGGACACCGCCGTCGGCACCGTCGAGGGTGTCACCGGCCTGAACGTGGCCCCGGTTTCCGGCCTGGTCGCCGGTCTCTGACCGCACCTCGGTGCAACCGAAGTCCCGGAGCCGCCCCCCGGCTCCGGGACTCTCGGGTGCCTTCGGGCACCCGAACCCTGTCGTAGCGAAGTCTCTCCACGGGTGAGGGAAGTTCCGTGCAGTTCCGCCAACAGGCCCTCGCCAAGCTCCAGTCGCCGGAGGAGCTGGACCTTCCGGTGCGCCTCGCCCGCCCCCAGGGCTGGCTCGCGCTCGGCGTCACCGTCGTCGTCATGGCGGCGGCCTCCGTGTGGGCGGTGACCGGTTCGGTCGCCTCCACGGTCGGCGCGCAGGCCATCCTCACCCACGGGCAGGGCAGCTATCTGCTGCAGAGCCCCGTGGCCGGCCAGGTCACCGCCGTACTCGCCAAGCAGGGCGAGCGGCTTCCCGCGAACGCGCCCGTCCTCAAGGTGCACACGCCTCAGGGCGATTCGGTGGTCCGCACCGTCGCCGCGGGCCGCGTCACCGCGCTCGCCGCCACCATCGGGCAGATCATCCAGACCGGCGCCGATGTGGCCGCCGTCGAGAAGGTCGCGCACGCCTCCGACCCGCTGTACGCCACCGTGTACGTCCCCGCCGAGAATGCGGCGGCCGTCCCGGCGCACGCCGCGGTGGACCTGACCGTGTCGTCGGTGCCCACCCAGCAGTACGGCGTGCTGCACGGGCACGTGAAGTCGGTGGACCGCACCGCGCAGTCGGCCCAGTCCATCGCCGCGTTCCTCGGCGACAGCCAGCTCGGCGAGCAGTTCACCAGGAAGGGCCGCCCGGTGGCCGTACTGGTCGCACTGGACAGGTCCGCGTCCACGAAGAGCGGCTACCGGTGGTCGTCCGCGGACGGGCCGCCGTACCGGCTCGACTCCATGACCCTCGCCTCCGGTTCGATCCGGCTGGCCGACCAGCGCCCCGTCGATTGGCTTCTGCCGTGAGCACCACCGAGGAAACCCGCGGCCGCAGACGTGCCGCCCCGGCCCGGCGCCCGGTCCCCAAGCCCAGTGGCGGCACGGTCCGGACCCCGACCGTCCTCCAGATGGAGGCCGTCGAGTGCGGCGCCGCCTCCCTCGCGATGGTGCTGGGCCACTACGGCCGGCACGTCCCGCTGGAGGAGCTGCGCATCGCCTGCGGTGTCTCCCGCGACGGGTCGCGCGCCAGCAACCTGCTGAAGGCGGCCCGCAGCTACGGCCTGACCGCCAAGGGCATGCAGATGGACCTGGCGGCCCTCGCCGAGGTCGCGGCACCGGCCATCCTGTTCTGGGAGTTCAACCACTACGTCGTCTACGACGGCATGGGCCGCCGCTTCGGCCGGCGCGGGGTGTACATCAACGACCCCGCCAAGGGCCGCCGGTTCGTGCCCATGGAGGAGTTCGACGGCAGCTTCACCGGTGTCGTGCTGGTGCTGGAGCCGGGCGACGGCTTCACCAAGGGCGGCCGCAGGCCCGGTGTGCTCGGCGCGATGCCGGCCCGGCTGCGCGGCACCGCGGGCACCCTGCCCGCCGCGGTCCTGGCCAGCCTGCTGCTGGTGGCGGTGGGCGCGGCGGTGCCCGCACTCAGCCGCACCTACATCGACATGTTCCTCATCGGCGGGCAGACCTCGCTGCTGGGCGTGCTGTTCGCGTCGATGGCCACCTGCGTGCTGCTCACCCTGGTGCTGACCTGGCTGCAGCAGGCCAATCTGCTGCACGGCCGGATCATCTCCTCCACCCTCTCCAGCGCCCGCTTCCTGCGCCATCTGCTGCGCCTGCCGGTCACGTTCTTCTCCCAGCGCAGCCCGGCCGACCTCGTGCAGCGGCTGCAGTCCAACGACCAGGTCGCCGAGACACTGGCCCGCGACCTCGCGGCGGCCGGCGTGGACGCGATCGTGGTCGTGCTGTACGCCCTGCTCCTGTACACCTACGACCCGCAGCTGACCTTCGTCGGCATCGGCGTGGCCCTGCTGAACGTGGTGGCCATGCGGCTGGTCGTACGGCTGCGCGCGACCCGTACGGCGAAGCTGCGGGCGGACACGGCACGGCTCACCAACACCTCCTACACCGGCCTTCAGCTGATCGAGACGATGAAGGCGACCGGCGGCGAGGACGGCTACTTCCGCAAGTGGGCCGGGCAGCACGCCACCACGCTGGAGGAGCAGCAGCGGCTCGGCGTGCCGAGCGCCTGGCTCGGCGTGGTCGCACCGACGCTCGCCACGCTCAACAGCGCGCTGATCCTGTGGATCGGCGGAATGCGGGCGGTCGAGGGGCACATCTCGGTGGGTCTGCTGGTCGCCTTCCAGGCGCTGGTCACCCGCTTCACCGCCCCGCTGACCCGGCTCAACGGCGTGGCGGGCCGGATCCAGGACTTCGCGGCGGACGTGGCACGGCTCAAGGACGTGGAGAACTTCCAGGCCGACCCGCTCTACGCGCGCGCCGGTGGGGGCGATTCCACGCGCCGGCTGCAGGGCCACGTCGAGCTGGAGAACGTCACGTTCGGCTACAGCCCGCTGGACCAGCCGCTGCTGACCGGATTCGACCTGACCGTGGGGCCGGGCCGGCAGGTGGCGCTGGTCGGTGGCTCGGGCAGCGGCAAGTCCACCGTCTCCCGGCTGATCTCGGGACTGTACTCGCCCTGGGACGGGGTGATCCGCATCGACGGGCGCCGGCTGGAGGACATCGCGCGCGGTGCGCTCGCCTCCTCCGTCTCCTTCGTCGACCAGGACGTGTTCCTCTTCGAGGGCTCGGTCCGCGACAACGTGGCGCTGTGGGATCCCTCGATCCCGGACGAGGCCGTGGTGGAGGCGCTGCGGGACGCGGCCCTGTACGACGTGGTCATGCGCCGGCCGGGCGGCATCCACAGCAAGGTGGAACAGGACGGCCGGAACTTCTCCGGCGGGCAGCGCCAGCGCCTGGAGATCGCCCGGGCGCTGGTGCGGCGGCCCAGCATCCTCGTCCTGGACGAGGTGACCAGCGCGCTGGACGCGGAGACGGAGCTGGTCGTGATGGACAACCTGCGCCGGCGCGGCTGCGCCTGCGTGGTGATCGCCCACCGGCTCAGCACGGTCCGGGACAGCGACGAGATCGTGGTGCTCCAGCACGGCACGGTCGTCGAGCGCGGCCGGCACGAGGAGCTGGTGGCGCACGGCGGCGCGTACGCCGCGCTGGTCAGGGAGCGGTGAGATGACGACTGTTCAGGAGGGGTTCGAAGGCGACCTCGTCCTCGGTGCGCTCGGCTCGCTGGGCACGCGGGTCGACTGCGCGGGGTCCAACCGCCTGGACCTGGAGGGTCCGCAGGTGCTGTGGCTGGTCGCGGCAGGCGCCCTGGACCTGTTCGCGGTGGACGCCGCCCAGCAGGGCCACTGGCACCATCTGGGCCGGCTGGAGGCGGGTTCGCTGCTGCTCGGCCCCGTCGCGGGACCCCAGCACACCCTGGTGGCCCGCCCGGTCCGCGACTGTGTGGTCCACCGGGTCAACCTGCGCGAGCTGTACCAGCCCGCCCACACGCAGACCTGGTCGTACGACGAGTACGGCAACCCCCAGTACGTGCCGCCCGCTTCGAGCCCGCTGGAGTACGCCCTCGCGCTGGGCGTCGGCCGCGGTCTGTCGGTCCTCTTCCAGGCGCCGTTGGCCGAGGACCGGGCCGCGGCGCCGGCGGACGACGACGTGTTCTGGATGCAGGTGCCGCCGGGCAGCGTGCAGTACGGCTCCCTGTACGGCGCGGAGGCGGCCGCCGACCTGCTGATGGATCCGGCGCTGTGGCAGAGCCTGGTCGACCAGCAGTACCGGCTGCTGACCGCGCTGGACCGGTGGATCGAGCAGCTGGAGCGCAGCCACGAGACCCGTACGGCCGCCGGGATCAAGGCCGGTGAGGCGGTCCGCGCCCAGGCCGACCGGACGCTGCTCGCCTCCATCGGCAAGCGCTCGGCCCGCCGGACGACGGCCGCCGACGCCGACGCCTCCTACGCGGCCTGCAAGCTGGTCGCCGAGGCCGCCGGGATCACGCTGGCCGAGCCCGCCCAGAACGGCACCGAGAGCGAGCGCCTCGATCCGGTCGAGCGGGTGGCGCTGGCCTCCCGGGTGCGCACCCGTGCCGTGCGGCTCGACGGCCGGTGGTGGCGGGAGAACGTCGGCCCGCTGGTCGGGCAGCGGGCGCTGTCCGGCGCGCCGGTCGCCCTGCTGTGGCGACGCGGCGGCTATGTGGCCGTGCAGCCGACGACCGGACGCGAGACCCCGGTCGAGAAGGCGAACGCCGAGGAGTTCGAGCCGCGCGCGGTGATGTTCTACCGGCCGCTGCCCGAACGGCGGCTCGGGCCGCTCGGGCTGCTGCGGTTCAGCCTCGGCGGCACGCGTGGCGACCTGCTGAACCTGATGATCGCCGGGCTGGTCACCGTGGCGATCGGCGCGCTGGTGCCGGTCGCCACGGGCAAGGTGCTCGGCGAGTACGTGCCCAGGGCCCAGACGGGCCTGATCGTCCAGGTCTGTCTGGCGGTGATGATCAGCGCCGTCGTGTCGGCCGCGTTCACGCTGCTGGAGAACCTGACCATCCTGCGTCTGGAGGGCCGTATCGAGTCGGCGCTCCAGCCCGCCGTGTGGGACCGGCTGCTCAGGCTCCCGACCCGGTTCTTCACCCAGCGCTCGACCGGTGAACTCGCCAGTGCCGCCATGGGCATCAGCGCGATCCGGCGGCTGCTTGCGGGTGTCGGCCCGGTGGTCGCGCAGTCGGTGACCGTCGGCGCGATGAACCTCGGCCTGCTCCTGTGGTACAGCGTGCCGATGGCGCTCGCGGCGATCGGCATGCTCGTCGTCATCGCGGCGGTGTTCCTCGGGCTCGGGCTGTGGCAGGTGCGCTGGCAGCGCCGCCTCGTGGTGCTCGGCAACAAGCTGAACAACCAGGCGTTCCAGACCCTGCGGGGCCTTCCCAAGCTGCGGGTGGCGGCCGCGGAGAACTACGCGTACGCCGCGTGGGCCCGGGAGTTCGCGCGCAGCCGTGAGCTGCAGCAGAAGGTCGGCCGGATCAAGAACCTCAGCTCGGTGCTGGGCGCGGTCTATCTGCCGGTGTGCACGCTGGTGATGTTCATGCTGCTGGCCGGTCCGGCGAAGGGCGCGATGTCGGCGGCGGCCTTCCTCACCTTCAACACGTCGGTGACGATGGTGCTGACCTCGGTCACCCAGCTCACCGGATCGTTCGTGTCGGCGGTGGCGGCGCTGCCGCTGTTCGAGGAGATCAGGCCGGTCCTGGACGCCACGCCCGAGGTACGCACGGCGAGCACCCGTCCGGGCCCGCTGTCCGGTGCGGTGGAGGCCCGGCGGCTCTCCTTCCGCTACGCCGACGACGGGCCGCTCGTCCTGGACGACGTGTCTTTCAGTGTGCGTCCGGGCGAGTTCGTGGCGGTCGTCGGGCCCAGCGGCTGCGGCAAGTCCACCCTGCTGCGCCTGCTCATCGGCTTCGACAAGCCGGTCTCGGGCAGCGTCCTGTACGACGGGCAGGATCTGGCGGCCCTCGACCAGTCGGCCGTGCGCCGCCAGTGCGGGGTCGTCCTCCAGCACGCGCAGCCCTTCACCGGCTCGATCCTGGACGTCATCTGCGGCACCGAGCCGTACACGCCCGAGGAGGCGATGGCGGCGGCCGAGATGGCGGGCCTGGCGGAGGACATCCAGCGCATGCCGATGGGCCTGCACACGATCGTCGCGGGCAACGGCGCGATCTCCGGCGGCCAGCGACAGCGCCTGATGATCGCCCAGGCGCTGATCCGGCGCCCTCGCATCCTGTTCTTCGACGAGGCGACCAGTGCGCTCGACAACGACACGCAGCGCATCGTCATCGAGAGCACCCGCAAGCTGAACGCCACGCGGATCGTCATCGCCCACCGGCTGTCGACGGTGCTGGACGCGGACCGGGTCGTCGTGATGGAGGACGGCCGGATCATCCAGCAGGGCTCGCCCGCACAGCTGCTGGCCGACACCGGCGGCCGCCTGCACGAGCTGGTGCGGCGGCAGCTGGCGTAGGTGCGGGTCAGTCCAGGCCGGGCACGGGGGCGCCCGAGGGCACTCCGGCCTCGACGTACCCGTCGTAGAACTCCTTCCAGGGCGTGCTCGGGCCGGCGTGCGGGCCCTGGAAGCGCTCGCCGCGGGCCTTGGCGTCGAGGGCGGACAGGCACACCTCCCAGCCGGCGCCATTGCGGGCTGCGGTGTTCTCGGCGTCGAGGACGTCGGTGAGCGTGAAGCGGGTCCGCCCCTCGCCCGCCTCCTCCAGGTCGAAGTGGAGTTCGTCGCCGCCCCACGCGAAGGACAGGTGCCGGGGCGGGTCGACGGCGAGGACCCGGCCGGTGAACTCCGGGGTGCCCGGCTCGCCGAAGAAGCGGATGGGGGCGTCCGCGCGCAGTTCCATCTCGACCTGGAAGGGGAACCACCCCGCCAGCTCGGCCGGGTCGGTCACGAAGTGCCAGACCCGGTCGATGGGGTGGGCGTAGGTGCGGCTGAAGCGGACGGCGGGGCGGCCGTCGTCGAGGGTCAGATAGGTGCCGGTGAGGTCGACGGACATGGCGCTCGGTCCTTCGTGGTGGGGGCTCAGGTGTCGTCCGGCGTCTCGCCCGTCCCGTCGAGGCGGCGGCCCAGGGCGTCGAGGCTGCGGTTCCACCGTGCGCGGTACGGCGCCAGCCAAGCGTCGAGGGCGGCGATCGGGGCCGGGTCGAGGGCGTAGACGCGGCGCTGCGCGTCCTGCCGGACCCGCACCAGACCCGCCTCGCGCAGCACCCTCAGGTGCTTGGAGGTGCTCGGCTGGCTCAGCCCGCATGCCTCCACGATCTCCCCGACGGGCCGGGGCCGCTCCAGGAGCAGCGCGACGATGGCCCGCCGGTGGGGATCGGCGAGGGCGCCCCAGAGCGCGGCGTCGGACATGGAGGCAATATGCCTCTTCAGTTATATGCCTGTCAAGGAATAGAAGAGCCCCGAGAAACGAAACGTTGCCGTTTCGCTCCGACTGGTCTAGCCTCGAAGCGTACGAAACAGTTTCGTTTACGAGCTGCCCGTGCGCACCGCCTCCCTGCTTCGAACGACTTCCCTGGAGTAGTTCCCGATGGCCCAGAAGACCCTGACCGACGGCGTCCCCGAGGTCGCCGTCGAGGCGCCGCCCGCCGCCTCCCCCAAGCGCTGGTGGATCCTCGCGATCATCGCCGTCGCCCAGCTGATGGTGGTGCTGGACGCCACGATCGTGAACATCGCCCTGCCCTCCGCCCAGGCCGACCTCGGCTTCTCCGACGGCAGCCGGCAGTGGATCGTGACCGCCTATGCGCTGGCCTTCGCGTCCCTGCTGCTGCTCGGCGGCCGCATCGCCGACCTGTTCGGCCGCAAGCCCGCCTTCCTCGTCGGCGTCGTCGGCTTCGCCGCGGCCTCCGCGCTCGGCGGCGCGGCGAACGGCTTCACCATGCTGGTCGTCGCGCGCGCCCTGCAGGGCGCCTTCGGCGCACTGCTCGCCCCCGCCGCACTGTCGCTGCTCAACACCACGTTCACCGACGCCCGCGAGCGGGCCCGCGCGTTCAGCGTGTACGGCGCGATCGCCGGCGCCGGCGGTGCGGTGGGTCTGCTGCTCGGCGGTGTGCTGACGGACGCGCTCGACTGGCGCTGGACCCTGTACGTCAACGTGGCCATCGCGGTCGTCGCCTTCGCCGGCGGCTGGGTGCTCCTGAGCAGCCACCGTGACGCGGCGGACGCCAAGCTCGACGTGCCGGGCACGGTCCTGGTCGCCACCGGTCTGTTCTCGCTGGTCTACGGCTTCTCCAACGCCGAGACGCACGACTGGGGTTCGCCGCTGACCTGGGGCTTCCTGGTCGCGGGCGGCCTGCTGCTGGCGGCGTTCGCGTGGTGGCAGACCCGGGCCGCCCACCCGCTGCTGCCGCTGCGCATCCTGCTCGACCGAGACCGCGGCGCCTCGTTCCTCGCCGTGCTGATCACCGGCGCGGGAATGTTCGGCGTCTTCCTCTTCCTGACCTACTACCTCCAGCTCAACCTCGGCTTCAGCCCCACGAAGACGGGTGTGGCCTTCCTCCCGATGGTCGGCGCGCTGATGGTGACCGCCCAGCTCGGCACCACCGTCCTGCTCCCCCGGATCGGCCCCAAGGCGGTCATCCCGCTCGGCTTCGCGATCGCCACGGCCGGCATGGCCTGGCTGACCGGCATCGGCCTCGGCTCCCACTACCTGAGCGCGGTGCTGCCGCAGCTGATCGTGATCGGCGTGGGTCTCGGCATGGTGATGCCGCCGGCGATGCAGCTGGCCACCGGCGGGGTCGCGGCCGAGGACGCGGGTGTCGCCTCGGCGACCGTCAACGCCATGCAGCAGGTGGGCGGTTCGATCGGCACGGCCCTGCTGAACACCCTCGCCGCGAGCGCCGCCACCGACTACCTGGCGGACCACGACCCCACGAGCAAGGTGGCACAGGCCCAGGCGACGATCGAGAGCTACACCACCGCCTTCTGGTGGTCGGCGAGCTTCTTCGCCGCGGGCACGGTCATCGCGTTCCTGCTCTACCGGCGCGGGGTGCCGCGCCAGGACGCCTCGACCGCACCGGTCGTCCACATGTAGCCGCCGCGTGCACGACGAAGGGGCCGCCGTCCACAGGGAGACGGCGGCCCCTTCAGCTGTCGTGCCGGAGGACGACACGACGGAGGACTAAACCAATTGTTTTTCGCCGCTCCCCGGGACGGGCCCCCCACGGGCCTGCCCGGGGAGCGGCTGTGTGCCCGGGAACGGGAGGGCGGCCCCACTCCGCCCACCAGTCCCGGTGCGAGATCGCGGATCCCCGCTCCAGGGGGCCGCACTCCCCAGTTGCGGACCTGATCCGGCGCTACGGTGATCCTGCGATCCCGGTCTCAGAACGCGAAGACGCTGCTGTCCAGAGCGTCCTTCACGCAGGTGTTGCCGAAGGTGCGCTCGTAGGAGACGCGCTTGCCCTGCCAGACCCCCTGCACCGTGACCACGACGGGGTCGTACAGCTTGGTGCACCACACGTCGGCACGGGGCTTGAGGGCCGCGAAGTCGCCGCCGACGCCGCGCAGTTCCGCGCAGGCCTGGGCTGCGGCCGGGTGGGTGCCGGAGGCCGTCGGGGCGCAGTTCAGGGTGACGGCGCGCTCCGGAGTTGCCGTGACCGCGTTGTCGCCGTGGCCGGTGGTGAGCACCAGCGACGAAGGGGCGTAGAGCGACGACGGGGCGGCGTCCGATGCAGCGGCGGCGGCCCCGATCAGGGGTCCGCAGACGGAGGTGGCCGTGAGGCCGAGGATCGCTGCCCAGCGCGCGGGGCTCCGCATTGTATGCATCCTTCCGCTCGAAAAGACGGGTGCCCACTCCGGCTCGGTCGACGCCGGAGCGGCGAGCGCCACTCTGCCGAGTCCGCCTCCGAAACACACATCCCACCCACAGCTTTCAGTAACCTTGCGTGTTGAAGCAGTGGCGTGAAGTCACAGAATTCGAGCAGTTCGACCGCCGAACTGAGCGGTTCTTGATCGCCGAGAGCGTTCCCATGGCCGAAAACGACCGCCTCGTTAATAGGCCTGAAACATTCCGCCTTCATCCCTCAGCGAACCCCTTCACGACCTCTTCACCACTCCTTGCGTTCATGGAGGTCGCAGAGTAATGCTCATTACATGATTACAACCGAGCAGAAAGAGAAGCTGCGCGGCTGGTTCGCCGGCCGACTGCCCGACGATCTCTTCGAGGAACTGGCCGAGGTGACCGCGGACCGCGAGGAGATCACCGTGATCGGGCGCGTCCCCGAGCCACGGCTCGCCGAGGGGGCCTCGGACGCCGAGCGGGAGGCCGCCGTCAAGGCGCGGATCCAGGAGTTCCGGGAGCGCACCCGCGACACCCGCATCGAAGTGGCCCGCGAGGCCGAGCACCTGTTCCGCCGGAAGGTGTCGTGGGGCGTGGTGTGCGGCGCTCAGCGCGCCCTGTTCACACACGTCGCGGCGCCGGTGATGACCAGGCTGCGGCAGCCCGAGCGGCAGGTTCTGGACACCCTCATCGCCGGCGGCGTCGCACGCAGCCGCAGTGACGCCCTCGCCTGGTGCGTGCGCCTGGTCCAGCGCCACACCGACGACTGGCTGAGCGAGCTGCGCGAGTCCCTGGAGCACGTCCAGCGGGTCCGGGCACAGGGACCGGACGCCGAGGAGGTCGCCGATTCCGCCGGCGACGACGACGCGGACGACTGAATCGTCCTCGGACAGGGGTCTTCGCCGGCGCCGCACCCGGTTCTCGCTGTCCGTCGACGAGGTCGCCGTGACCTCGGCGAGCATGGTGTTTCCTGCTCGATGCCATCGCCTTCACCGGTCGCTTCGACCCGTCGTACGCCGCGGGGTTCACCTCCCCGGCGGACGCGGCGGCGCCCTCGCCGCTCGGCCCTCGTCCACCGGCGCGGCCCTGATCGTGCGCGTCCGGGGGCGCCTGTGCACCGCCGCGGCCGACCCGTATCGTCGGCCTGCAGCGCACCCAGGGACGAGCGGCGGGAGGGCCGAATGGCCAAGCACTGGGCGGACTTCCAGTACGAGATCTATCTGAACGGGATGTCGGGTGCCGTGCCTCGGCTGCCCACCGACCTGACCCGGCTGGAGGAACTGGCCGAACACCGGCTGGGGCCGGGCCCGGTGGGATATGTGGCGGGCAGCGCGGGCGACGGCAGCACGGCCCGCGCCAACCGGGCCGCCCTCGCCCGGCGCCGGATCGTGCCGCGCATGCTCAGGGACGTGCACGAGCGCGACCTGTCGGTGGAGGTGCTGGGCCGCGCCCTGCAGGCGCCGCTGGCGCTGGCTCCGGTGGGCACCATATCGATCATGCATCCGGACGCCGAGTCCGCAGTCGCCCGGGCGGCCGCCGCGCGGGGCGTGCCGTTCACCCTGTCCTCCGCCTCCAGCACACCGATGGAGCAGGTGGCGGAGGCGATGGGGGACGGGGAGCGGTGGTTCCAGCTGTACTGGGGCAAGGACCGCGAGGTGACCCGGAGCTTCCTGGCCCGCGCGAAGGCCGCCGGGTTCACGGTGCTGGTCGTCACGCTGGACACGCCGATACTGGCGTGGCGGCCCCGCGATCTGGACCAGGCGTATCTGCCGTTCCTGCACGGGGTGGGCACCGCCAACTACTTCACCGACCCGGCCTTCCGGGCCGGCCTGGCCAAGCCCGTGCACGAGGATCCGAACGCCGCGGTGATGCACTTCCTCGGCCTGTTCGGGGACGCGAGCCACACCTGGCCGGACCTCGCCTTCCTGCGGGAGCACTGGGACGGGCCGATCGTCCTCAAGGGCGTTCTGCACCCGGACGACGCCCGGCTCGCCGCGGACGCGGGGATGGACGGCGTGGTGGTCTCCAACCACGGGGGCCGGCAGGTGGCCGGCTCGGTCGCGGCGGCCGACGCGCTGCCCCGCGTCGCGGCCGCGGTCGGTGACCGGCTTGCCGTGCTGTTCGACAGCGGGGTGCGCACCGGGGACGACGTGTTCAAGGCGCTCGCCCTCGGCGCGCGGGCCGTACTGCTCGGACGCCCGTACGTCTACGGGCTCGGACTGGACGGACAGGCGGGCGTCGAGCACGTGATCCGCTGTCTGCTGGCGGAGTTCGACCTCACCCTCGCCCTGGCCGGACACGCCACGCCCGGCACGGTCACCGCGGACGACCTCGACGAGACGGGCGTGTGAGGTCCTGCCGCCGTACCGGTGCAGGAGCCCTCGCGGACGATGGTCCCGTTCGCAAGGGCTCCTGCTCGGTCGTCCTCCGCCGGGCTAGGCGCCCTTCACGGGCACTCCGGCCGGATGTGCGGGGGGCCGGTCGCTGCCGGCTATCGACAGGGAGCCCGAGCCGGCCGACGGCCCGTCGGTCAGCCAGCGCTGCCCGGCGGAACGGTCGCGCACCTTGACGACGATGTCTGCTCCCGTCTCCTCGCCGGCCGGGGCGAGGGCGAGGCTCTCGTCCCAGCGGGGCAGCAACTCGCCCCGCACGGTGAGGTCGTAGCGCACGTCGTCCTTCCGCTGCGCGCCGGCGGCGGAGCAGGTGCCGAGGATGACCACGCCGGCGTCGGCGTGGGAGTCCAGGCACAGACCGGAGCCGGCGCCGTTGCGCAGCAGTCCGTCGGCGTCGTACGTCCACTGCTGTGTGGGCGCGGCGGAGCAGGCGGCGAGGACCGCGTCCGCGCCGACGGCCGGCTTGCCCTTGATGTCCAGGCACAGGTCGGCGGCGGCGTTGTGCAGCCGGGTCGGCCGGCCGGCCGAGGGCAGGCGCGCCGTTCCGGGCGCCGTGGCGGAGGCGGGCGGTGACGGGGCGTCGGTGCCGCCCGCAGCGCCCTTGGAGGCGACCGGGTCGGTGCCGTCGCCGCCGTCCGGCCAGAGGCTGATCACCAGGACGGTCGCGAGCAGCCCGGCCGAGGCGACGCCGACGCCGGTGAGCAGCGTCCTGGACGACCAGCCGGCCCGGTCGGCCCCGCGGGCGCGATGTGCGGGCGCCGGGATCCCGTCGGGCCCCCCGGACGCCGCGCCGCCCCGCCGGCGACCGCCGGGCACCTGGATACGGGCCAGCAGCCCGGGCTTTCCGCCACCGCGCCGGCGTCCGCCACCGCGGGAGGTGCTGCGGGTGCGGGCGGGGCCCGGGCCGCGGCGGCCGGGCCGGGAGTCGAGGTACCGGCGGGCGCCCCAGCCGAGGACCGCTTCGGCGAGCAGCACGCCGGCCCCCGCCTCCATCTGCCCCAGTTGCTCGGCGGCGTACCGGCAGTACGGACAGGCGTCGAGATGCTGCCGGACGTCGGGCAACAGGGGGCCGCCCCGGCGGATCGGCCCGTCGAGAAGACGGTTGTAGTGGCGGCATTCGGTACTCGGCGCAAGTTCCCGGTGGGCGCGGACGCAGCCTTCCCGGAAATTCTCGCGGGCCTGTTCGAGTGCGACCCCTGCGCTGTCGACGTCCATGCCGAGCAGCCCCGCGGGGATGTTTATCGGCTCTGCCTCGACCTCGGCATGCCACAGCAACGCCTGTTCGAGCCGGGGAAGGCTGTGGAATGAACGTTCGGACAGTGCACGGTTTTCCGGTATCAGGGACTTCGCGGTGCGCATACCGCGGCCCCCGGCAGGTTTCTGGAGACCGGGCAGCACGGCGGCTATTCGGTCCGTCGCCGCCCAGTTCAGGACCGTGTCCCGCACTGCCACGAGCAGGCGGGGCCGCAGCGCGTCGGCTCCTTCACCGAACGCGAGCCGGTCGAGAACCTGGTGGAAGGCGGTGGCAGTGACCATGTGGGCGAGAGGCCCGGGTGCGGCCAGACAGATGACCGCGTAGTCCTGCACCGGCTGCCAGTGCCGGGCCATCAGCAGTGCGGCGGACCGGGCGGCCTCCGCGTCGGAGCCGGCGCGCAGGGGCGCGGCGACGGACTCGTCGGACTCTCCGGGATCGCTGCCGGGAGGTGGATAGGGCGGACAAGGGGGGTGGGGGGTGGGCACGGAGCGGATTCCTTTGATGCGTGTGGTGCGTCGGTGCGAACCTTCGGGCCGCGTGCGCGGGGAGCGGAAATTCACCGGCACCGTGTCGGTCCGGTTCCCCAACTGCCGAAAGAACACCGGCCGTTATCCCCCGCACGAGTGTTTCAACCCTTGCACAACTTCCACACACGCAACAAGGCGCGCGTAGGACATCAGCCGGTTTGAAAGAAAGTCAGAAATCCGGCGCAGGGCCAGGTCCGGTACGCGGGTTTCCGGCATTGTCCGCGCCCCGTGTGAAGGGCGCGCACGCACCGGTGGATCGCGCGCGCTCCCGGGTCGCGCGCCCCGGGAGTGGGATTCCGGCCCTTCTCGGAAGGCCCGCGCAGAACGGCGGCTCTCCTGCGCGAAGCCGGCCGCCGGCCCGTTCCTCCCGCCCCCGGCCGGCGGCCCCGGCGGCTTCCCCCGCCGGCCGGGCGGTGTCAGATCTGCCAGGAGCGGAGCCGGTCGGCCGCGCCGTACACGTCGGTCTTGCCGGAGATCAGGTCGCGGGCGAGGTCGACGAGGGCGCCGTAGGGCGGGTCGATGCCGGCGCCGCTGGTGAACATGTAGGCCACGGCGGTGGCGCAGGCGAAGCGGGCGTTGGCCGCGGGCAGCGGCTTGAGGACGGCCAGGGTGTGCAGCAGGGCCGCGGCCCGCCAGGCGGGGTCGGAGTCCACACCGAGCCGGGGCGGGTCGACACGATGCCGGGCGACGGCGGCGACCAGCGCGGAGAAGTCGTCGACCGTGGGCTGGTCGGGCAGGACCTCCTCGTGGCGCTGGAGCAGCCACGGGACGTCGATATGGATGACGGAAGGCATCGTTCAGGCGGCCTCGCCCTTGACGGGCGGCTCGTCGTCCGGGAACGCGGCCGCGAACTCCGCGGCATGCGCGGTGAAGAAGCTCCGGAAGGCCTCGGCGCCCTCCTGCAGCGCCCGGTGCCGGGCGATGTCGGCGGCGGCGGCCTCGCGCACGAGCGCCTTCATCGACGTACCGCGCTCCTTGGCGATCTGGCGCAGGTCCTCAAGTTCGCGTTCGCTGAACTCCACGTTGAGAGCTGGCATGCCCTCACGGTACCGCGAAGGTACTTACCCGTAAATACAACCAGGTCAAGCCACCTCTCCAGCGGTACCTGCGGGGCACGAGAGCCAGGTCCGATTTCCGCCGGTCGCCGGGCGGCGGGAGCAGCAGACTCGACAGCGGACCCGCAGACCCGAGGGGCCGGCACAGACCAAGCGCCCCGCAGACCCGGCGGATCCGGCGGACCCGCACGGATCCAGCGGACCCGCAGCGACCCGCCCGGCCGCAGAGACCACCCAGGAGGACCCGATGACCACGCACACCGTCCACACCACCTGCGCGAGCCCGCTCGGAGAACTGCTGCTGACCGGTGAGCGGTCGGACGGCCTCACTCTCGTCTCACTGTCGCTTCCGGGGCAACGCGGCGCGCCCGCGGTGCGGGCGCAGGACCGGGACGACCGGGCGTTCGCCGAGGTGCGCCGTCAGCTCGACGCGTACTTCGCCGGCCGTCTCACCCGCTTTTGCCTCCCGCTCGCCGTCACCGGCACACCGTTCCAGCGGCAGGTGTGGCAGGCCCTGGAGGACATCCCCTACGGCGCCACGACCAGCTACGGCGACCTTGCCGCGCGGCTGGGCGTGCCCCGGGAGGGGATCCGCGGAGTGGGAAGCGCCCTCGGCGCCAACCCTCTGCTGCTGGTGCGTCCCTGCCACCGGGTGATCGGCGCGGACGGCTCGATGCGCGGGTACGCAGGCGGCGTGCAGCGCAAGGTGTGGCTGCTCACCCATGAGGGCGCGCTGCAGCCGACGCTCGTATGAGAGAGGCAGGAGCCATGGAACTGACCCGGGCCGAGGCCGGCCGGCGCGCCGCCCGCACCGACTGGACCTCGCTCGCGGCCGGGCTGGACGAGCTCGGCGGCGCGCCCACCGGCCCCTTGCTGACGCCCCACGAGTGCGCCGGGCTGGCCGCCCTCTACGACGAGCCGGACCTGTTCCGCACCACGGTCGACCTGGCCCGGCACCGGTTCGGGTCGGGTGCGTACCGCTACTTCACGCACGACCTGCCCGCCCCCGTGGCCGCACTGCGCGCCGCTCTCTACCCGCACCTGCTGCCCGTCGCCCGGGACTGGGCGGCCCGTCTGGGCCGCCCGGCGCCCTGGCCGGACTCCCTCCGGGCGTGGCTGGAGCGCTGTCACGCGGCCGGTCAGGACCGGTCGGCGCAGATCCTGCTCAGCTACGGCCCGGGCGACTGGAACGCCCTGCACCGGGACGTGTTCGGCGAGCTGGTCTTCCCGCTCCAGGTGGTGATCGCCCTGGACGCGTACGGCACGGACTACACCGGTGGCGAGTTCCTGATGGTGGAACAGCGGCCCCGGGCCCAGTCGCGCGGGACCTCGCACATGCTGCGCCAGGGGCACGGTCTGGTGTTCACGACGCGGGACCGGCCGGTCCGGTCACGTCGCGGCTGGTCGGCCGGGGCGATGCGGCACGGGGTGAGCACCGTGCGGTCCGGGCGGCGGCGCACACTGGGACTGGTGTTCCACGACGCCGCCTGAAGCGGCGGGGCACCTACGGCCTCCGGCATCCGATCACCAGACGCGCCGCCGCAGATCCATCAGATATCAGCACAAAACGTGTCTTATTTCCTACATGCACACACCTTCGCGGCGTACCCTGCTTCGAGCCCCGATCGCTGCTGCCGGTGCGGGACTCCTGGCTGCCTGCACCGACTCCGGCTCCCATGCCCCCTCCGGCCCCGAGGGCGCGGCGGCCGCGGGGAGGGACTTCGTTCCGCCGGGGCCCAAGGGATATGTCGACCCGTCGGGTCCGGAGGTCCGTGCCGTCGAGCGCGGACGCGGCAGCGGTCCGGTGCGCATGCTCAGGTTGACCGCCGCCGAGTCCACGCTGGACCTGGGCGGGCGGCACGTGCGGACCTGGGCCTACCACGAGATGCTGCCCGGGCCGCTGGTCCGCGTCACCGCCGGTGACGTCCTCAGCCTCACCCTCACCAACCGGCTGCCGACCACCACCACGCTCCACTCCCACGGCGTACGCCTGCGCTGCGACATGGACGGCGCTCCGGGCCTGACCCAGCAGGCCATCGATCCGGGGGCCGACTTCACCTACCGGTTCACCGTCCAGCATCCGGGGACGTACCTGCTCCACTCGCACGTCGGAATGCAGCCGGACCGCGGCCTGTACGCGCCCCTCATCGTCGACGACCCCAGGGAGCCGCTCAAGTACGACAAGGAATGGATCCTCGTCCTGGACGACTGGCTCGACGGCATCGACGGCTCCACCCCGGACGCCGTGCTCGCCCAGCTCAAGCCGGGCATGGAGGCGGGCGGCATGGCCATGGGCCCCGAGAGCGGCCGCTCCGCCGCCAACCGGACGGCGAGCCCGCAGGTGATGCACTCCCACAAGTCGAGCGGCCCGTCCCGCGTGCTGCACGGCTCGCACAGCCGCATGCTCCACGGGGAGGCCGGCAGCGTCAACTACCCCCTGTACCTGATCAACGGCCGGGTGGCCACCCACCCCTCGGAGTTCAGGTGCAAGCCCGGCGAGCGCATCCGGCTGCGCATCATCAACGCCGGCTCCGAGACGGCCTTCCGGGTCGCACTGGGCGGCCACGCCATGACCGTCACGCACACCGACGGCTATCCCGTGGAACACACGGAGACCGACGCCCTCCTGATCGGGATGGCCGAGCGCTACGACGTCCTCGTCACCGCCAAGGACGGCGTCTTCCCCTTCGTCGCACTGGCCGAGGGCAAGAACGGCCAGGCCCTTGCGATCCTGCGCACCGGCAAGGGAAGAAACGCTCCACCTGCCAACGTCCGCCCGGACGAACTGGAGGGGAAGATCGTGCCCGCCCGCCGGCTCGTGCCGCACGACTCGGTGGCCCTGGACGACCGCGAGCCCGACCGCGAGATGCGCATCAGGCTCACCGGCAACATGAAGCACTACAGCTGGGGCATCGACCACAAGACCTACGACGTCCGCGAGCGCCACCCGGTGCGCGCGGGCGAGCGGGTACGGCTCACCCTCGTCAACGCCACCGACATGTGGCATCCGCTGCACCTGCACGGCCACACCTTCGCGCTGACCGGTCTGGACGCGGTGGGGGCGCGCAAGGACACCGCGATCATCCTCCCCCACCACAAGATCGTCGCGGAGTTCGACGCCGACAACCCCGGCCTGTGGATGCTCCACTGCCACAACCAGTACCACTCGGAGAGCGGCATGATGACGGTCCTCGGGTACCGCAAGTGACGGCCGTGAAGGACTGAGGTCAAGGTGAAACTGAGGTCAAGGTGAAGGAGTAGCGAGAGCCCGGTGGCCGGTGGAGCGGGCACCGGGCCGGAACCTGCCGAGGGCCGGGACCCGGGCTCATCGGTGCCGCCGCCTCCGGGCGGGTGATCCGGGCGGTGCGCCGGCGACCCGGAACCCGCCCGGCCCTCGGGTGCACCCGCCCGGGACCAGGTCCGTGAGCGGGCGGCGCCCGTTTCCCTGGCGGTGCGGGGCGCGTGCCGGCATCGGCCGGCGTGGACGCGCTCCGGCCCTGCCTCGCCGGTGGTGGCGTTGCCGGCGAGGCGGGGAAGGGGGAGCGGTAGCGTTGCGGCATGACGTCAGGGCCGTCGCGGTTTCCGCCGTATCCGATTCGTGGCGTGCGCGTGCTGCACCAGAAGCAGAACTGCGCACCGCACTTCGCCGAGATCGTGGTGGATTTCGAACCCGCCGCCGAGGGCTTCGCGTTCGCCGTGGCCGCGGGCCTGACGGTGGACTACGACCCCGCCGCGGATCTGCCGCGGTTCTTCGCCGCGGCCGCCGCCGGAATCGAGGAGCAGCTGAGCCTGCCCGAGCACGGTGTCGTGGTGGCCACCAGGGTGGTGCTGCGGCGGGCCCACGCCATGACACACGGGTCCCACGAACTGGCCTTCAGGATCGCGGGCGCTCTCGCCGCCCGCAAAGCCTTGGAGCACAAGGCAGCGCCACCCGGCTGAAGGGCCGTACGGCGCCGGGCCCTTCGGGTCCGGCTTCCGGGACGTTCGGTGGTGTGCGCCTCGGCGAAAGTCCGCGAACGGCTTCCCGGACGGGCACCGAAGGGCGCGCTCAGACGTCGAGCCTGCTGATCCGTACCGCTCCCTGGGCCTCGCCCGGGTGGGCGCTGGTGAGCGTGAGCCGTACCCGCGAGCCGCGCACCGCGTCGAAGGCGATCACCGTGGGGCTGTCCGAGGCGGTGGCCCAGTCCGTGCGCGCGCCCGTCACCGGCACGTACCCGCGCCCGTCCCACACCGCCACCTCGGCCCGGGCGGGAAGGGCGTGCGTGCCGTCGGCGGTGAACGAGACCGCCACCCGGTCGAAGGTGCGGGTGCGCCCGAAGTCGACCGACACCCAGTCGCTCGGCCGGGCGCCGCCGAAGGCCGGGAGGAGGGCCGTGGCCGACTTGGCGAAGGCGTTCGACCAGCCGGTGGCCGGGTCGCCGTCGAGCATCGCGGCCGGCAGGGTGTCCTCGCGTCCCGAGTAGCTGGCGTCCGCGCGAGGGTGGTCGGGGGCGGCCACAAGGCCGGGGCCGAAGGCGGGCGCGGTGGTGGTCGCGGCGGAGCGTGCCGGTGTGGTGCGCACGCTCACCGTGCCCGTGCGCAGCCCGTCCACCCGTGCCGTGACCTTCAGGGTGCCCGCATCCGTGCCGGACCGGACGATCGCCAGCGCCTTGCCGTGGAACGCGGTCCTCGTACTGGCCTGGTAGCGCTCGGCGCTCTCCTCGCGGCCGTTGTCGACCCCGGCCAGGGAGCCGCCGCTCACGTCGAAGGCGATGAGGTGGTCGGCACCGGGTACGACCACGCCGTGCGCGTCCACGATCTCGGCGGTCACGAAGACCAGTGAACGGCCGTCGGCGGCAAGGGACTTCCGGTCGGCGGTGAGCCGTGCGGCGTGCGGGTCGCCCGCGGTGCGCAGGACGTCGGTGACGACCACCCTGCCGTCCCGCCGGGCCACGGCCTTCAGCTCGCCGGCCCGGTAGGGCACCCTCCAGGTCAGGTGCAGCTTGCCCGCGCTGCCGTTGGGACTGGTGTAACTGCCCGGGTGGGGCCCGTCGGTGAAGGTCTTGTCGTCGCCGGTGGCCTCGGTGGTCTCCAGATAGCTGCGGCCGTCGGTGGTCGTCTTGACGTCGAACTCCCGCACCCCCAGGGACTCTCCGTTCAGGAACAGCTCGACGGACGGTACTGTGGCGTACGCCCAGACCTCGACCGTGTCGCCCTCCTCGTGGTTCCAGCTCATCGGCAGCAGATGGACCATCGGCTCGGTGGTCCACTGGCTCCTGAACAGGTGGTACATGTCCTTCGGGAACCCGGCCGTGTCGACCGCGCCGAAGAAGGACGACTTCACCGGAAAGACGTCGTACGGGGTGGGCTCGCCGATGTAGTCGATGCCCGACCACAGGAACTGCCCGGCGAACCATCTGCGGTCCCGGTCCTTCTTGTGGCCGTACTCGCCGCTCATCGTCCAGGAGGCGAGGTTGTTGTCGTAGGAGGAGGTCTCGCGCCGGCCCGGTGTGTGGTTCTCGCCGGTGTTCAGGTGCTCCGGCTCCTGGTACGAGCCACGGGTCGAGGTCTCCGAGGAGGACTCGGACTCGAACAGGAACAGATGGGGGTACCTGGCGTGCAGGGCGTCGACCGACTTGGCCGTGTTGTAGTTCAGGCCGAGGCCGTCGAGCTTGGCGAGCATGCGGTCGGCCGGGGAACCGGTCGCGGGTACGCCGTGGTACTTGTTCGAGCCGATGACCACCGGGCGGGTGTCGTCGGCGGCCTTGATCGCCCCGATGATCCGGTCGGCCATGGCGAGCCCGGCGGTCGAGGTGGAGTCGGGGATCTCGTTGCCGATGGACCACAGGACGACGGCCGGCGAGTTGCGGGCGGCCAGCACCATCTCCGTGGCGTCCTTCTCGCACCACTCGTCGAAGAACCGTCCGTAGTCGTACCTGGTCTTGCCGGTCCTCCAGCAGTCGAAGGCCTCCACCATCATCACGATGCCCAGTTCCTCGCAGACCTGGATCATCTGCGGTGAGGGCGGGTTGTGCGAGGTGCGGAAGGCGTTGACGCCCATCGACTTCATGATCGTCATCTGCCGGCGCACCGCGTCGATGCTGACCGCCGCGCCGAGGGCGCCCTGGTCGTGGTGCAGGTCCACCCCCTTGATCTTGGTGGGGGTGCCGTTGAGCGAGAAGCCCTCGTCCGGGTCGAAGCGGTAGGTGCGGATGCCGAAGGGGGTGCGGTGGGTGTCGACGGTGCGGTCCCCGACGCGGAGTTCGGTGTGCAGGACGTAGCGGTGGCCGGGGGTGGTGACGTCCCACAGGCGTGGCTCGGGGACGGTCAGTTCGTGGGTCTCGGTGGCCTGCCCGGACACGGCGACCGTGGTGGCGGTCCGGGCTACCGTGCGGCCGTCGGGGCCGGTGATCCTGGAGCGGACCAGGACGTCGGTGCCGGTGCCGGACTCGTCGAGCACGGTGGTCGCCACCCGCACGACGGCCCGCCCGGCGTCGACCCGTGGCGTGGTGACGTACGTGCCCCAGCGGGCGACGTGCACGGGGTCGGTGATCACCAGGCGGGTGTCGCGGTAGATGCCGCTGCCCGAGTACCAGCGGCTACTCGGAAGCTGGTTGCGGACCTTGACCGCGAGCACGTTCGGTGTGCTGCCGTCGGTGTGCACCAGACCGGTGAGGTCGAGGGCGAAGCCGGTGTAGCCGTAGGGGTGGCGGCCGGCCTCGGTGCCGTTGCAGTAGACGTACGAGTCCATGTAGACGCCGTCGAACTCCACCGAGATCCGCCGGCCGGCGTACCCGGGCGGCAGGGTGAAGGCCAGCCGGTACCAGCCGAGGCCGCCCGGGAAGAAGCCGGTGCCGCTGGTGGTGCCGTGGTCCGTCGTGGGGGTCTGCTCGATGCTCCAGTCGTGCGGGACGGCGACCTCGCGCCAGGCGGAGTCGTCGTACCCCGGCTCGGCGGCCCGTGCGTAGGCGCCGGCCGGGTCGCTGATGTCGCCCGGGTCGGCCAGCGCGAAGCGCCAGCCGTCCCGCAGCGGGACGATCCGGCGTCCTGCCGCGGGCGGTCCGGCGGCCAGGGCCGCGGCGCCGGCGGCGCTGTCCAGGAGCGCTCCGGCCGCCGGTGCTGCTGTGGCTGCGACCAGAACCGATCTGCGCGTGACCGTCATGACGACTCTCCCTCATCAGGGCTCAGAAGTACTCACAACTGATCGTGACCAAACAGATTCTGACGGCCTGCCACACACGATCGTCAAGGGTGCGGAAGGGCACCGCTTCCCCGTGTGCCCCATCGGCCGGTTTTCCCCCTTGACCGTGTCCGCCCGGCGGACCCCGCCCTCGGGGGTTGCGGTTCGCGGAGGTCTCCGACGCACTACGCTGGGACGGAAGTGGTGCCACCTGTTCACTGTGAGTGTGCGCTTGGGAGCGGCGACGATGAGCCGGGTCTATCCGTTCGACGATGCGGCGACGGCCCGGGCTGTCATCGACGACGACGGAACGCTGGTGGAGTGGAACGAAGGCGCGCGGCGCCTGCTGGGCCACCCGGCCGACTGCGTCGTGGGCCGCCCCGCGGCCCGGCTGCTCGCCAGGGACGGCGCCGCCGTACCCGCGGGTGCGCGCTGGGAGGGGACGGTCGCCTTGCGCCACCGGGACGGCCGTACGGTCTCCGTGTGGCTGCTGGCCCACCACCGGCCGACCGGCGACGGCCGCGGCGGCGACTGGCTCGTGGTCACCCCGCTGACCGGCCGGGACCCGTCGGCCGCCGACGATCCGCTCGAACGGGCCGGCCTGATCCAGTCGCCGTGCGCCGTGGCCGTGTACGACGAGACACTGCGCCTGCGCCGGATGAACGAGGCGATGGCCGAGGTGCTGGCCCTGCCCGAGGAGCACCTGCGCGGCCTCAGGATCTCGGAGATCGGCGGCAAGCCGCAGAGCGAGGAGCTGGAGCAGAGCATGCTCCAGGTGCTCGGCACCGGCCGGCCGCTGGACGTCCAGACGTTCATGCGCAGCGGCGACGACGAGCGGGAGTACGCCTGGCTGGCCCGGATGGCACCGGTCACCGACGCCGAGGGCCGGGTGCGCGGCGTGTGCCTGGCCGCACACGACGTCTCCGACAACTACCGGGCCCGGCAGCGGATGCAGCTGGTGAACGAGGCGAGCGTGCGCATCGGCTCCACCCTCGACGTCACGCTCACGGCACAGGAGTTGGCGGACGTGTGCGTACCCGCGCTCGCCGACTTCGTCACCATCGACCTGCTGGACCCGGAGGAGTACGGCGGCGAGCCCCCGGCCCGCCTCACCGCCCCGGTGAACCTGCGCCGGGTCGCCCAGCAGTCCGTCCTCAGCGGGATTCCGGAGGCGGTGACCGAGCCCGGGCAGGTCGAGGTGTACCCGGCCCTCTCGCCGCAGGCCGACTCGCTGGTCGCCGGCCGCACCATCCGGGCCACGGTGGCCAGGGGCGACCTGGCCACATGGCTGACCTGGAGCGCCGCGCGCGGCCAGCGGGTGCGGGACTTCGGCATCCACGCGTCGATGTCGGTGCCGATCAGGGCGCGCGGGCTGACCCTCGGCGTCGCGGTGCTCACCCGCCACCGGCGTCCGGACCCGTTCACCGACGACGACATGCTGCTCGCCGAGGAGGTCACCGCCCGCGCCGCGGTCTGCATCGACAACGCCCGCCGCTACTCCCGCGAGCGCGACACCGCCCTCGCCCTGCAGCGCAGCCTGCTGCCCCGCACGCTCCCGCGCACAGCCGCCCTGGACGCCTCCTCGCGCTATCTGCCGGCGGCCCGGGCCGGGGTGGGCGGCGACTGGTTCGACGTGATCCCGCTGTCCGGGCTGCGGGTCGCGATGGTGGTCGGGGACGTCGTCGGCCACGGCGTCCAGGCCTCGGCCACCATGGGCCGGCTGCGCACCGCCGTCCGCACCCTCGCCGACATCGACCTGGCCCCGGACGAGCTGCTCACCCATCTCGACGACCTGGTGGTGCGGCTCTCGCAGGAGTCCGGCGGCGACGGCAGCCCCGGCGAGGTCGGCGCCACCTGTCTGTACGCCGTCTACGACCCGGTGTCACAGCGCTGCGCCCTGGCCCGGGCCGGGCATCCGCCGCCCGTGGTGCTGGAGCCGGGCGGCGAGCCCCGCCAGCTGGACCTGCCCGCCGGTCCCCCGCTCGGCCTGGGCGGGCTGCCCTTCGAGTCCGCCGAGGTGGAGCTGCCCGAGGGCACCGTTCTCGCCCTGTACACGGACGGTCTGATGGTGTCCCCGGAGCGGGCCGGGGGCGCCGCCCGGGCACTGCTGTACCAGGCGCTCGCCGGGGACCCGGACTCCCTGGACGAGACCTGCGACCGCGTCCTGCACGCCCTGTTGCCGGCCGCCGGGACGGCCGACGACGTTGCGCTGCTGCTGGCCCGCACCCGCGGGCTGGCCGCCTCCCAGGTGGCCACCTGGGACATCCCCGCCGACCCGGCGCTGGTGGGGCCGATCCGCAGACAGGTCGGGGACCGGCTGGAACGCTGGTCACTGAGCGGGATCACGTTCACGGCGGAGCTGGTGGTGAGCGAGCTGGTCACCAACGCGATCCGGTACGGCTCCCACCCGATGCGGCTGCGGCTGATCCACGACGCGGCCACGCTGATCGTCGAGGTGTCCGACACCAGCCACACCGCTCCGCACCTGAGGCGCGCCAAGATCTTCGACGAGGGTGGCCGCGGGCTGCTGCTGGTCGCCCAGCTCACCCAGCGCTGGGGCAGCAGGCACACCACGGAGGGCAAGACGATCTGGGCGGAGCTGGGGCTGCTGGAGCCGGAGGAGGATCAGTAGCCCCGCAGCCAGGGCCGTACCTGTTTGCGGGCCTCGTGGAGCCTGGACTTCAGGGTGCCGAGGGGGATCCCGATGCGCTCGGCGACCTCGGCGTACTCCAGCTGGTAGATGTCCCGGTAGACCAGGGGCGCCACCAGGTGCGGGGCCTCGCGCTCCAGCCGGTCCAGGGCCTCCAGCAGATCGATGCGGGAGCCCGCGATCACGCTGGTGGTGCGCGGGTCGACGTGCTCGGCGGGCTGGACGGCCACGGGCTGTTCGGCGGCCCGCCGCTTCAGCTCGCGGTACTTCTGCCGACAGCAGTTGGCGACGACGGTGTACAGCCAGGTGCTGAAGCGGCTGCGGCCCTCGAAGGCGGAGATGTGCCGGGCCACCTGGAACAGCACGTCCTGGGCGGCCTCCTCGGCGTCCTCCCTGCAGGGCAGGAAGCGCCCGCAGCGGCGCACCACCTCGGGCCACAGCTCGGCCAGCAGCCGGTCCAGGGCCGCTCGGTCACCCGCCGCGGCGCGCCGGGCAAGGTCCTCGGCCGTCGGCACGTCCTGCACGTCAGGGTCCCCCTCGGAGTCGATCTCAGGCCAGGCATGATAGTCCTATGCACTCCCTGGAGCGGATCGGCCGCTACCGCCTCGAACGACGTCTGGGCTCCGGCGCCTTCGCCACGGTGTGGCTCGCCCACGACGACGAGCTGCAGGCTCCCGTGGCGGTGAAGGTCCTCGCCGAGAACTGGGCGCACCGGCTCGACATCCGGGAGCGCTTCCTGTCCGAGGCGCGGCTGCTGCGCCGGGCCGGTTCGAGCCGGGTGGTGCAGGTCTACGACATCGGTGAACTGCCCGACGGCAGGCCGTACTTCGTGATGGAGTACGCCGACGGCGGCACCCTCGCCGACCTGCTGGCGGGCGGCCCGCTGCCGGTGCCCCAGGCGCTGTTGCTGACCGCGCAGGCCGCGCGGAGCGCCGCCGCGCTGCACGAGGCGGGCATCGTGCACCGCGACATCAAGCCGACCAACGTGCTGCTGCACACCGCCCCGGACGGCGAACGGCGGGTGCTGCTGGCCGACCTGGGGCTGGCCAAGAGCCTCGCCCAGGCCTCGGTGCTCACCCTGGCGGCCGGCTCGGCGGGATACCAGCCGCCGGAGCAGGCCGAGCCCGGGGAGGGCATCGACGCACGCGCCGACGTCTACAGCCTGGGCGCGGTCGGCTACGAACTGGTGACCGCGACCGTGCCCGGACCGCCTGGGAAGGTCGTACCGCCCAGGCAGCTGCGGCCGGACCTCGGCGAGGACGTCGAGCGGGCGCTGCTGCGCGCCCTGGAGCCGGACCGGGAGCGGCGCTGGCCCGGGGCGCAGGCGTTCGCGGCCGAGCTGGACCGGCTGGCGGCGGCCTCCGGCCCCGTGCGCCGGGGCAGTCGGCTCGACTCCGTCCGGGGGCGGCTCAACGTGGTGACGCTGTCCCTGGCCGCGGTGCTCGCCGCGGTGGCGGCCGCCGCCGGCGTGACCCTGATGCTCCACCGGCCCGGCGACGACACGGTGAAGGTGAAGGACGCCACCGGCCGGGTCACCGTCGAGGTGCCCGCCGGCTGGGCCCGTGAGGTGCGCGACTCCGGCTGGGACCCGCACGTGATCGGACTTCCGGCGGGACACGAGCCGGGCCTGGTGGTCGCCGACGACATCGCGAAGTGGTCCGACCTGAGCGTCACGGTCGACGGCGTGTTCGTCGGCGTCGGCGAGCACGGCGACGTCGGGGCCCGGGTGGCAGC
The DNA here is from genome assembly GCF_042958635.1 of Streptomyces sp. NPDC007971. Taxonomy (NCBI): domain Bacteria; kingdom Bacillati; phylum Actinomycetota; class Actinomycetes; order Kitasatosporales; family Streptomycetaceae; genus Streptomyces; species Streptomyces sp. NPDC007971. The sequence goes on along the minus strand of NZ_JBIBJK010000022.1, from coordinate 115,462 downwards.
CGTCTCCCATGCCGGCTGCCACTACGCGGGCAGCCGGACCTTCACCGGTACCGGCTGGCAGGGCACCGTCCGCACGTGGACCGGCTGCCCGGACGACGCCTCCCTCACGGAGTCGGCCGTGCGTCCCGCGAGCGGCCCGGCGAAGCCGCAGGTGTACGTCCAAGTGCGCGAGCGCGACGGAGCCACCGCGACCCAGGGCATCCTCCGCTCGCTCCGGGTCACCTGACGGATCACTCCGGGTCACCTGACCGACAGAACCGGCCGATAGTAAAGATTCAGCCAAAGCGGAGCACTGTCCGCCGAAAGGGCGCACAGTGCGCGAACTTTTCCCGCGGTGCGGGCATCGGAACGTGGTGACGGCGCAGCGAGCGCCGAAGGCACGCCCGAAGGGCGTGTCGTGATCATCCAGGAGTGTGGAGAGCCATGGCGCACCTGTCCCGGCCCTTGCAGCGCGGGGCCCTGCTCGCGAGCGCGATCGCCGTACTGGGTCTGCTGACCGCCTGCGGCAACGACCATGCGGGTGCTGGTCCGCGGTCGGTGTCCGGCACCGCCGCGCCGGCGACCGGCACCGGTTCGGCCTCGCCCTCGTCCTCGGCGCCCGGGTCCGCCACGGACACGTCCGCGGCCACCGGCACCGCGTCCGCCCACCCGAAGCCGGCCACCCCCTCGGCCACCGGCGCCTCCTCGGGCGGCACCGGCACGAAGGCCGGCAGCACCGGCAGCCGGTGCCACACCTCCGATCTGCGGGCCTCCGTCGGCCGCAACAACCCGGGCGCCGGCCAGGAGAACTTCCCCCTCGTACTCACCAACAAGTCCGCCCGGACCTGCACGCTGCGCGGCTTTCCCGGCGCCGCCTTCGTGAACGCCTCCGGCAGCCAACTCGGCCCGGACCCCAAGCGTGAGTCGGGCTCCGCGGCCGCGGTCACGCTCAAGCCGGGACAGAGCGCCTGGGCCGGCTTGACCTTCTCCAACCCGGAGGTCAGCGGTGCCACCACAGGAACGCCCAGCGCGCTGCTCATCACCCCGCCGGACGAGCGCGACTCCCTGAAGGTCGCGTGGACGGGCGGGACGGTCCCGGTGTCCGGGAACTCCTCCTCCGTCTTCCTGTCGGTGTTCAGCCCCGGAACCGGCGCCTGACCGAAGCCCCCGGCCAACCCCGCTGTCCGCATCCGGACAGCGGGGTTCGTCATGAGCGCGCCACAAGTGTCACAGGACGGCAACACGTCCCGGCAGCCGCGATCTTTCCGCGCCCGGCCCTCATCGAACCCGTCGACCTCACAGCAACAAGGCTCCGCAGCGAGCCATGACGACGGAATCGGGGAAGACGATGAGCGGCATCTCACGCAGGCGTGTGCTGACGGCGGGGGCGGCGGCCGGTGCCCTGGGAGCCCTGTCCGCGTGCTCCTCCGGCACCGGCCTGTCCGTAGGCGCTGACGAGCCGGGGAAGTCCAAGGGCACCGAGCAGGCCCGGCCGGGCAAGCCCATCGGCGACGGCTCCACCTCCGACACCGGCCCCCAGCCGCACCAGCCGAAGCCGGCCCGGCTGAAGCCGGGCCAGAAGCCCCCGCAGTTCGTGGTGTTCTCCTGGGACGGCGCCGGCGAGCTGAGCAACCAGCTGTTCTCCCGGTTCCGCAAGGTCGCGTCCGACCACGGCGCCAAGATGACCTTCTTCCTCAGCGGCATATACACGCTGCCGGAGGCCAAGAAGAGCCTCTACCGCCCGCCGCAGCACCCCGTCGGCGCGTCCGCGATCGGCTACCTCGCCGACCGGCACATCCACGCCACGATCCAGCAGGTGCGGGCCGCCTGGCTGGAGGGGCACGAGATAGGCACCCACTTCAACGGGCACTTCTGCGGAGCGACCGGCGTGCGCAACTGGTCGTCGGCCGAGTGGCGCAGCGAGATCGAGCAGGCCATCGACTTCGTCACGAAGTGGAAGACGAACACCGGCTTCACCGACCTCGACCCGCTGCCCTTCGACTACCGCAAGGAGCTGACCGGCGGCCGCACGCCTTGTCTGGAGGGCCAGACGAACCTGCTGCCCACCGCGGCCGCGCTCGGCTGGAAGTACGACGCCAGCTCCCCCGGCGGACTGCAGATCTGGCCGGGCAAGGTGCAGGGCGGCCGGATCTGGGACTTTCCGCTGCAGTCCATACCGTTCTCCGGTCACTCCTTCCAAGTGCTCTCGATGGACTACAACATGATGTTCAACCAGTCCGGCGGAAACCCTCTGGGCGACAGCTCCAAGTACGACGTCTGGCGCACGCAGGCCCGGGACACCTATCTGGCCGGCTTTCAGCGCGCGTACGAGAGCAACCGCGCCCCCTTCTTCATCGGCAACCACTTCGAGCGCTGGAACGGCGGCATCTACATGGACGCCGTCGAGGAGGCGATAGGCCGGATGGCGGACCACGACGACGTGCGGTTCGTGTCCTTCAAGCAGCTCGTGGCCTGGCTGGAGGCGCAGGACCCGGCGGCTCTGCGCAAGCTGCGCACCCTGGCGCCGGGTCAGACCCCGACGGGCGGCTGGGAGGAGTTCCTGGGAGCGGCGGGCACCACGTCCTCGTAGGCCGCCGCCCGCGCGCGGTCGTCCCCCGTGCGAGTGGGGGCACCGCCGTCCCGGCCGGGGCTCAGCGGCGGCGGCCCCGGGTGCCGCCACCGTAGCCGCCTCCGTCGTACCCGCCGCCGTCCTGGTCGCAGTAGTACGGGTGGTCCGTGCACAAGGCGGAGCCGGTGGAGGCGGTCGGCGCAGGGCTGGACGCCGAGGAGGCGGGCGTCGGGGACGGGGACGGGGACGCCGAGGCCTTGGAGGTGGCCTTCGACGACGGGGACGGCGACGGCAGCGGGGCGGTGCCGCTCTCGCCGCCCCAGCCGACGACCTCCATCTGGAGGTCGGGCTTGGCGGTGTCGACGCTCCAGCGCTGGGCGGTGGTCACCGTGCGGTTCTTGAGGACGAGGGCGCCGGAGCCGTCGGTGGCGGCGGGGGTCAGCGCCAGGTCCTGGTCCGAGCGGGGTACGAGGGCGCCCTGGAGGGTGAAGTCGTAGCGGATGTCTTTGGCGGCCTTCCCGGTGACCGAGCAGGGCGACAGCCGCACCGAGAAGCCGAGGCCGGAGTCCAGGCACAGGTCGGGGGCGGAGGAGGTGCGCATCAGCCCGTCGGTCTCGTACGTCCACTGCTGGCTCGCCGCCGCGGAGCAGGCGGTGAGTTCGGTCTCGGCTCCTTGGACGGCCCTCCCGCCGACGACACCCACGCACAGGCCCGAGGCGAGGTTGTGCAGCCGACCGTGCAGCGCGCCCTGGGACCTGCCGTTCGCCGTGGCCCAGGACGGGCTCCGTGTCGAGGAGCCCTTGCCGGGGGCGGGCGAGGCCGTGTCGCCGGGGGCCGGTGCCCGGTCGTCGTCCGGGCCGAGCACCGACCACAGGACCAGCGGGAGGGCGACGAGGCCGGTGACGGTGACGACGGCCAGGGCGAGGGTGCGACGTCGGGCACGGCGGGCGGCCCGGTGTGCGGAACGGCGTGAGGGGCCGGGCGTGGCGGCGGCGGCCCGGGGAGCGGCCGGAGCCGGCGCGGGCGCGAGGGTGGTGAAGGCCTCGCCGCCCGGGGGTGCAACGGGCGGCGCCGCCGGTGGCGGTGGCGGTGGCGCGGCGGTGGTCTCCTCGCTGGGAGCCGTCCTGGATTCCAGGTAGGCGCGGGCACCCCAGCCGAGGACCCCCTCGGCCAGTGCGAGGCCGAGTCCCCCGTTGAACCGGGCCAGCTGGTCGGCGGTCTGCCGGCAGTGGCGGCAGCCGGCCAGGTGCTGCTGGAGGTCCGGGTCGATGTCGGTGCCGCCGCGCCGGAAGGTCACGTCGAGCATGCGCTGGTAGCGCAGGCACTCGGCCTCGGGAGCGAGTTCGCGATGGGCCTGGAGGCACTCCTCGCGCAGCCGTTCCCGCGCCCGGCGCAGTTCGATGCGGGTGTCCTCCTGGTCCATACCCAGCAGCGCGGCGAAGAGGGCGAGGGGCTCGGCCTCGACCTCCGCGTGCCACAGCACGGCCCGGGAGGACTGGGGCAGCCGCTGGAACGCGCGGGACAGCAGCCGCCGGCCGGAGGGCGGCAGCATGCGGGCCGACGCGCGCTCGCCGGTGGCGGCGTCCGGGCGCAGGGCGGGGTGGAGCTGCTCCTGGCGGCCGTCGCCGTCCCACTCGGCCGCGATCCGGCGGATGGTGACCAGCAGGTGCGGCCGCCATGCCGCGGACGGGCCCGCCTGCCGGAGCGACTCGCCGAACAGCCGGGTGAAGGCGGCCGTGGTGAGCATGCCGGCGGCGTGGGGCCCGTCGGTGCACAGCCGGGCGTAGGCGAAGGCCGCTTCCCAGTGCCGGTCGAGGAGTTCACCGACCGGATGGAGCGCGGGCGTCGTTCCCGTCCACTTCTTCAGTTCGGCACTCAGTTGCGCGTCCGAGACATCGAACCGGGGTGCGGTGGGGTGGGAATCCGACGAGCCTGCGTCATGCACGGCTGTATTTCCTCCAGACACAACACGAGAATTAGTCCATACCAAGAGGTACGGGCCGGGATTCGGCACCTCGAACGTCCGCCTGGGCAGCCCTTTTGAAGCGTGAGGGGCGTACGGGAGTGACCTGACACATGCAGCAGAAATGTAATTGTCTGCACGCCGACAGCGCACACTTTTGCACAGGCGGGCGGGAAGGAACAAGAGAACTTCCACTATCGAACATTGCCCGCGACCGCCAGCCTTTTTGACTTCCTGTCAATGAAAGCCTTTGGCCGTGCATTACCGGCGTTCATCCGTCCGATATGCACCCGGCGGGACTCCGAAGGAGGCCGGAAGACCCGGCTGAAGCGGGAGGGGCCCGGGAATCCGGACGCCACCGCCAGCCGCTCCACGGTCAGGCCGGGCAAGCGGTGTGAAGGACGCGCGGCACGCGGGGGTGCGGGCTGCGGGGTGCACGGTGTGAAGGGCGCGCGGCACACGGGGTGCGGGGTGCGGGGTGCGGGGTGCGGGGTGCGGGGTGCGGGGTGCGGGGTGCGGGCGGAGTGTGCGGCGCGGGCCGGCGGGCACCGGCGAGCATCCGCCCGCCGGTCCGTGCGGCACGGAGTTCGCGCCGCACGGGCCCGCGGGGAGCCGTCAGTGGCCGCTGATGGCGTGCGGGGTGTACGGCTGCTCCAGCTGCTCGATCTCCTGCTCGCTCAGCAGGAGATCCACCGCCGCCACCGCGTCCCGGAGGTGGTGCGGCGCGGCCGCCCCGACGATCGGCGCGGCCACCGTGTCCCGGTGGAGCAGCCAGGCGAGGGCGACCTGGGCTCGCGGGACACCGCGCTCGCCGGCGATGCGGGTGACGGCCTCGACGACGGAGCGGTCGCTCTCCTGGTAGAGGCGGCCGCCGAAGTCGTCGTTCGCGCTGCGCTCGGTGACCGTGCCCCAGTCGCGGGTGAGCCGGCCGCGGGCGAGCGGGCTCCACGGCAGCGTGCTCACGCCCTGGTCGGCGCAGAGCGGCAGCATCTCGCGCTCCTCCTCGCGGTAGAGCAGGTTGTAGTGGTTCTGCATGGAGACGAACTTGGTCCAGCCGTGCCGCTCGGCCGTGTACTGGGCCTTGGAGAACTCCCAGGCGTACATCGAACTCGCCCCGATGTAGCGCACCTTGCCCGCCTTGACGAGGTCGTGCAGCGCCTCCATCGTCTCCTCGACCGGTGTGCTGTGGTCGTAGCGGTGGATCTGGTAGAGGTCCACGTAGTCGGTGCCGAGGCGGCGCAGGCTGTGGTCGATCTCGGACAGGACGGCCTTGCGGGAGAGCCCCGCCCCGTTCGGGCCGGGCCGCATCCGGCCGTTCACCTTGGTGGCGAGCACGATCTCGTCGCGGTCGGCGAAGTCGCGCAGGGCCTTGCCGACGATCTCCTCGCTCGTGCCGTCGGAGTAGACGTTGGCGGTGTCGAAGAAGTTGATGCCCGCTTCCAGCGCCTGCCTGATGAGCGGGCGCGACGCCTCCTCGTCGAGCGTCCACTCGTGCCGTCCGCGGTCGGGCAGGCCGTAGGTCATGCAGCCCAGACAGATCCGCGACACGTCCAGGCCCGTCGAACCGAGCTTCACGTACTGCATCGTTGCTGCTCCTGCCTTCAGGGGCGGTGGTCATGGTGGAGCGTACGGGGTGCTCCGGCGCCGACTTGACTGCGGCGAGGGCGGACGATTGGATCCTGAACGTGCCGAGCCGCACGGCGGGGCACCCAGAGGTGCGCCCAGCCGGTGTCGGAGACACGCTCCCAGCCCGGCCCCAGTCGCCAGGACGGCCTCGCCGGTCCGAGGCGGGGCCGTACCCGCGATCGATGGAACGAACGTGCCCACCAAGGGTGATTCCCGCATGTCAGGTCCCGGGGCGCGCATCGGTGCGCTGCTGCTCGCCCTGTCCGTCGTCCTGCCCGCGCTGACGGGCTGCGATTCCGGCGGCTCCGGCGGCTCCGGCGGCTCCGGCGGCTCCGGCGGCTCCGGCGACAAGGCGTCCTCGAAGCCGGCCGCGGTCCGACTGCCGCCGCGCCACGCCGGGTTCGACTACCAGATCGGCGGCGCCTACCGCCCGGCCGCAGGGGTCCGGATCGTCAGCCGCGACCGGTCCGACTCCCCGGCGCCCGGGCTCTACAACATCTGCTACGTCAACGCCTTCCAGGCCCAGCCCGAGGAGCGCTCCTCCTGGCCGGCCGACCTGCTGCTGCGGGACGGCGACGGCAAGGTCGTCATCGACGAGGACTGGAACGAACCGCTGCTCGACCTGCGCACACCGGCCAAGCGCGAGCGCGTGGCGCAGCGCGTCGACCGGTGGATCGACGGCTGCGCGAAGAAGGGCTTCGACGCCGTCGAGCCCGACAACTACGACAGCTACACCCGTTCCCGGCACCTGCTCACCGCCGCCGACGCGACCGCCTTCATGCGCCTGATCTCCCGGCACGCGCACGCCCGGCACCTGGCGATCGGGCAGAAGAACACCGCCGAGCTGGCCGGGCAGCGCAAGGCGGCCGGGCTGGACTTCGCGGTCACCGAGGAGTGCGGGCAGTACGACGAGTGCGAGGTGTACGCCAAGGCGTTCGACGACCGGGTGGTGGACATCGAGTACACCGACAGCGGTCTGCGCAAGGCGCTGACGCGCTGGGGCGCGCGGCTGAGCATCGTCCGCCGGGACGTGGACGTCTCCACGCCGGGCAGCACGCACTACGTCCGCAAGGTGCGCTGACGCGCGCTCAGGGCGCCTCCAGCAGCTCCAGGGCGCGCTCCCAGCCGAACTCGGGCGACCGCCCGTCCGCATCGGGCAGCCCCGAGTACGGCTCGCCGAAGCGGACGCCCATGGCACGCAGCCGGATCAGGCTGTCCTGGTAGGCGGGGTGGGCGGCCAGCGCGTCGGCCACGCAGGGCAGCACGGCGACGGGCACGCCCAGTCCGGCGGCCTCGCACAGCGTGCCCACGGCGAGGGTGTCGGCCAGTCCGGCGGCCCACTTGTTGACGGTGTTGAACGTGGCGGGTGCCACCACGACCGCGTCCGGCGGCGGGAACGGACGCGGGTCGGCCGGGGACCGCCAGGCCGACCGCAGGGGGCGGCCGGTACGGGCCTCGACGGCGGCGGTGTCGAAGAACCCGTTCATCGCGACCGGGGTGGCGATCACACCGACCTCCCAGTCGCGCTCCTGGGCGGCGTCGATCAGCCTGGGGACTCCGGCGGCGACCCCGGCCGCGCAGACGACGACGTAGAGGAAGGGCTTCCCGGCGTGTTCGCTCATCCGGGCACCCTACTGACGCGGCCGGGCGGCCGGGCCAGGGGGCGGGCGTCAGCCCTGTGCCTGCGTCACCGTGATCGCGCCCACCGGGCAGGCGCGGGCCGCCTCACGGACCATCGGGTCGCCCGCCCCGTCCTCATGGCCCGGGATCAGCGTGCTGAAGCCGTCGTCGTCCTGGGTGAACACGCGCGGCGCGGTGAGCGCGCACTGGCCCGCGCCGATACAGGTGTCCTTGTCGATCTCGATGTGCATGACCACAGCCTCTTACCAGGTCACGGGGAGTTCCAGCATCCCCTGGATCGTGTCGCCGGGCTTGAAGGGGATCTCCTCGGGGGGTGCGGCCAGGCGCAGGCCGGGCAGGCGCTCGATCAGGGCACCGAGGGCGATCTCCAGTTCCGCACGGGCCAGGTTCTGGCCCAGGCACTGGTGGATGCCGAAGCCGAACGCCACGTGGTGGCGGGCGGAGCGGTGGAAATCCAGGCTGTCGGGGTCGTCGTAGCGGGAGGCGTCGCGGTTGATGACCGAGGTCGCGAAGAGCACGCCCTCGCCGGCCCGGATCGTGGTCCCGTCGACCTCGATGTCCTCCCGGGCCACCCGCAGCAGGCCGTCCGCGATGGACAGCATCCTCATCAGCTCCTCGACCGCGGCGGGCAGCAGGGCCGGGTCGGCGCGCAGCTCGGCCAGCCGGTCGGGGTGCTGGAGGAGTGTGTAGGTGCCGAGCGAGATCATGTTGGCGGTCGTCTCGTGGCCGGCGACCAGCAGGATGAGGGTCAGCGAGACCAGGTCGGCCCGCTCCAGTTCGCCCTCGCGGAACTGGTGGTGGACGAGGTCGTCCAGGATCCCGTCGCCGGGCCCGGCCTGCCCGGCCTTGCGGTCGATCAGATCACCGAGGTACGTCTCCAGCCGGTCGCGCGCTCTCTGGCTGTCGGCGGCCAGCGGGCCGCGCAGCAGCCTGCGGGACTGCTCCTCGAAGAAGGCGTGGTCGGCGTACGGCACGCCGAGCAGACCGCAGATCACCATGGAGGGGACGGGCAGGGCGAAGGCGGAGACCAGCTCGGCGGGCGGTCCCTGCTCGATCATCGCGTCCAGCAGATCGTCGACGATCCGCCGGATCGTGGGCCGCAGTTCGGTGGCGCGCCGGACGGTGAACGACGGGACCATCATCCGCCGCTGGGTCTGGTGCAGGGGGTTGTCGACGCCGAGCAGGGCGACGCGGCGGTCGCGGACGCCCGCGAAGCGGGCGGTGGGCACCGGGAAGCCCGAGCGGGTCCGGTCGCTGGACAGGCGGGGGTCGGCGAGCAGCGCGCGGGCGGCGGTGTGCCCTGTGACCAGCCAGACCTCACGGCCGTCGAAGAGGGTGGCGCGGGCCAGCGCTCGCCCCTCGCGCAGCGGGGCGTAACCGGTGGGCGGGTGGTAGGGGCAGGTGCGGTCCTGGGGAAAGGCGACGGGTTCGGCCGAAGTCGCCGGGCCGTTGATGTCCGTCAGTTCCGTCATGGAAAGACCTCGCAGACGAAAGAAGTGCGTCGTGCCGATCTTCATTAGATGCCCCGAGCATCTAATAAAGAGGCAACAAGTTCGGCCAGATCGGTGATCTGCACGATCTGGCCGAAGATCGTGGTCGGCGGGGGCGGGAACGCGCCGAAATCCGGTTGCCCGCGCACGGGCGGTGACCCCAGGATCTGCCCATGCTGCGTACCACCACCATTCTGCCGCCGACCTCCTCCGCTGTCCTTCCGGTACGGGGGCAGCAGCAGCCCGGCCGTCGTCGCAGGCCCGACCCCGTACGCCCGTGACGGCCGCGCTGCTGGCCGGCCTCCTCGCCGGCTACGGCATCGCCGTGCCCGTCGGCGCGGTCGGGACCTATCTGGTCTCCCTCACCGCCCGCACCTCGCTGCGCACCGGCGCCTGCGCCGCGCTCGGCGTCGCCTCGGCGGACGGCCTGTACGCGCTCCTCGCCGCGGCGGGCGGCTCCGCCCTGGCGGGGACGCTGCGGCCCGCGCTGGGCCCGCTGCGCTGGGTCTCGGCGCTGGTCCTCGCGTCACTCGCGGTGCGGGGGGCGCTGCTCGCCCTGCGCCAGTTCCGCGCCCAGCGGCTCAGCACCCGGCCCGAGCGGCCGGATCCCGGCGCCGGCCGCGCGTATCTCGGCCTTCTCGGTATCACCCTGCTCAACCCCGTCACCGTGGTGTACTTCGCGGCCCTGGTCCTCGGAGCGAGCACCCCCGAGGCGGTGCGGCCGCTGGACCAGGCCGCCTTCGTGGTGGCGGCCTTCGCCGCGTCCGCGAGCTGGCAGCTGCTGCTCGCCGGCGGCGGCGCGCTGCTCGGCCGGGCCCTGACGGGCCATCGCGGGCGGCTGGCGACCGCGCTGCTCTCCAGCGCGGTGATGCTGGTGCTCGCGGTGCGGATGACCGTGTCGGCCGGCTGACCAGCCGTGAGTCACGGGGCACGGGGCACCGGTCACGGGGCACCGGTCACGGGGCACCGGTCACGGGTCACGGGTCACGGGTCACGGGTCACGGGCAAACGTTCACAAGTCACGGGCAAAGGTTCACGAGCAAAGATTCACGGTTACGGCTCACGGGGCTCGGGGCACGGTTCACGTCGAGCCAATCACCCGTGCGGGCGAAGAAATCCGCGGTACGGATGATCCGGGCGGCCGCCGGTGTTCCAGGTGGTCACGTAGACCGTTGGACCGACGAAGGGGACGGATCCCATGCCACTTGATGGCGAGTACGAGCCCAGCCCGACGCAATGGGTGCGCGAGCAGGTCGAGCTGTACGAGGGCTCGGGCGGGACGAAGGGTACGACGCTGCTGGACACCGGAATGCCGGTGATCATCCTGACCACCCTGGGCGTCCGGAGCGGGAAGATCCGCAAGACGCCGCTGATGCGGGTGGAACACGGCGGGCGGTACGCCGTGGTCGCCTCGCAGGGCGGTGCGCCCAAGCATCCGGTCTGGTACTTCAACATCAAGTCCGAGCCGCATGTGGAACTGCAGGACGGGCCGGTCAAGCAGGACATGAGGGCCCGTGAGGTCACCGGTGCGGAGAAGGACGAGTGGTGGGAGCGGGCGGTGGCCGCCTATCCGCCCTACGCCGACTACCAGAAGAAGACCTCCCGGCAGATCCCGGTCTTCGTCCTGGAGCCCGTCGCCGAGAGCTGATTCCGGCCCGGGAGCGACTCTTTTTGGATAAATCTGTGTCCGCCACGCATGAACCGGTTTCCGGGCGGGCACTCGTGCGTCAGGCCCCGCCGCGTTCCCCCGTCGCGGCGGGGCTCTGCCGTGCCTCCCCCGCCGGCCGGTCGGTCACGTCGAGAAAGACCGGGTCGGCGACGGGAAACGTACAGGCCAGCGACCGTTTGATGCGTACGGCGACCTCCTCGACCCGCTCGCTGTCGAGGCCCGGCACCAGGTCGACCCGGGCCGCCACCATGGTCGTGTCGAGGCCCGTCTTCATGGTGAACAGCGCCTCCACGCTGTCGATCTCCGGCTGGGCCCGCAGCAACTCCCGGATCCTGCCGTTCAGCTCCGGGTCGGCGGCCTCACCGATGAGCTGGTCGCGGGCGTCCCGTCCCAGCCGGTAGGCGACACAGACCAGGAGCCCGCCGATCGCCAGCGAGGCGGACGCCTCCCAGGCGACCTGTCCGGTCACCAGGTGCAGGCCCATCCCGGCGAGGGCGACGGTGACACCGAGCACCGCCGTGCCGTCCTCGGCGATCACCGTGCGCAGAGCCGGGTCGCGCACCCCGGCAAGCCCCCCGCCCTGGCGGCGCGCCTGGTTCAGGGCCCTGGCCAGCGAGGCGCCCTCGGCGACCAGCGCCACACCCAGCACGGTCAGGCCCGCCACATAGCCGCTGAACTTCTCCTCGGTGCCGTCACGCAAGGCCTCGACGCCCTGGAAGAAGGAGAAGCAGCCGCCCATCACGAAGATGCCGACGGCCGCGAGGAGGGACCAGAAGAACCGCTCCTTGCCGTAGCCGAACGGGTGCCGCCGGTCCGCGGGTCGGCGGCTGCGGCGCAGCGCGGCCAGCAGGAAGACCTCGTTGAAGCTGTCCGCGACCGAGTGCGCGGCCTCCGACAGCAGCGCGGGCGAGCCCGCGAACACTCCGCCGACGGCCTTGGCGACGGCGATCACCACATTGGCGGCGAGCGCCACGAGGACCGTGACCCGGGTGCGCCGGTCCGCCGTGGTCGGCTTCTGTCGCAAGGGTGTCCCACTCACGTAGGGCCGACTGCCCCGGCTCGTGCGGCTCACACCGCGCCACCGGCAGGACCTCGCCGGCGCCCGGCCGTCCGGGGACCGGGCGGTGCCCGTCCGGTGTCTCGAGCGAACGGGTGGCGCGGCTCGGGCGTCCCGCATGAGGGGCCCGGGGCGAGGAAGGAGTGCTGCATGTCGAAGCACAAGAAGATGAAACTGCCCCTCGTCTACCAGCCGCTGGGGTTCGTGCTCAGCTGGGTGGGCGGGGCACTGGCGGGGCTGGCCTTCCGCACGGCGTGGACGGCACTGCGGCACGAAGAGGACGCGCCCGACGCGCTGGACCCGGAGCGAAGCTGGGGCGAGATCCTGCTCGCGGCGGCGGTCCAGGGCGCGATCTTCGCGGTGGTGCACAGTGCGGTCGACCGCACCGGCGCCAAGGCCATCGCCCGTTCGACGGGCGCGTGGCCGGTCGCCGGCCGGAACACCCGGGACTGAGCCGGGGCCGCGCGGTCCCGGCCGGCGTTCCCGGGCTCCGTGCGGCCCGCTCAGTCGGCGAGCAGCCATGCCCCCTCGCGCATCAGCTCCCGCCCGCGCAGCTCGTTCTCCTCGCGCCAGGCCTGGATGCGCTGCGGAAGGACCCTGAAGTACAGGTAGCGGGTGGCGAGTCGGCGCGGGTCGAAGCCGGTCTTGCCGGCGAAGACCTCGGCGTCCTCCTCGGGCAGGTCCTCGGGGGTCACGGCCCGGACCGTGCCCTCGATCATCACGACGTCCCTGGTCGGTCCGAGGCCCAGCCGTGCCGTGCCCGTGGCCGAGAGGTTGCGGCCGGTGGGGCTCTCGGCCGGGGTCGCGATCAGCAGCGTGGCGCCGTCCCAGACGAACGACAGGGGGACGAGGTAGGGCGCGGCGCCGTCCTCGCCCGCGCTGGCGACCCAGACGTCGACGTCGTGCTCCAGGCGGTGGAGGGTGTCCTTCTTGCGCTGCTCGGGCGTGCGGGCGGGCGGCGGGGTCATGGGCGTACGGCCTCCTCGGGACGGACTGTGTTCCTACGACGTACGGACGGCGTCCAGTGTGACCGTCAGACCTCCGTCCCGGCACGGAGCTGATCAAGGCGTGTCTGCGCCGCTGTCAGGAGCAGGTCCAGGGCGGCCGGGTAGGAACTGGTCCGCATGGAGGCCACGAGATGACGGGCCGTGGCCGCGATGTGCGGGTGGGTGCCGGCGGGCAGGCGGCCGTAGGTGTCCCGCCACACCTCGGCCTCGGCCTCACGGGCGGGCCTGGGCAGGGCGGTGCCGGCGGAGTCCAGGGCGCCGAAGGCCAGGGCCTGGTCGACGAAGGCGTGGTAGATCCGCACCGCCTCCGGGCCCGGGAAGCCGGCCCGGCGCAGCACCCCGAGGATCTTCTCGACCGCCTGGATCTCGTGGGTGCGGCCGGTGACGCGGTGGGCGCTGAGCATCGCGGCCCGGGGGTGGGCGAGGGCGTCCGCGTGCATGCGCAGGCCCAGCTCACGCAGGTCGGCGCGCCAGTCGCCGGTGGGCCGCCAACTGCGCTGGGTACGCCCGATCAGCTCGTCGGCGATGGCCAGCATGAGGTCGTCGGTGTGCCGGAAGTACCGGTACAGGGAGCTGGGATCGGCTCCGAGGGCCCGGCCGAGGCGGCGCACGGAGAGGGCGTCCGCGCCGTGCTCCTCGATGAGCCGGAGCGCGGTCTCGACGATCAGCTCCTCGGAGAGCACGACGCCCTGTTTGGTGGGGCGCCTGCGCCGCCGTTCGGCGGGCGGGACGACGCGTTCGCTCATGGAAGTCCTCCCCGGGGTGTGCCCGGCACCTTATGACAACACCGTTGACCTGTGAAGTACACGGGCGGTTTCATCTGCGGTCACCGGGGCCGACCGGGCCCTGCGGTGCGAGCGGAGAGCCGGCATGAGCGAGACCCCCTTCGGTGTGGATCCCCCCGCGCAGCCCGAGCTGCGCAAGACCCTGGGCGTGCTGGACGGCGTCGCCGTCGCCGCGTCCAGCACCGCCGCGACCACCAGCATCGGCATCGGCCTCGGTGTGACGGCCGGCGTGGTCGGCCTGCATCTGCCGGCCATCATGCTGCTGGCGTTCCTGCCGATCCTCGGCATCGCCGGCTCCTACTCCCGGCTGAACCTGGTGGAGCCGAACGCGGGCAACGGCTATGTGTGGGTGGGCCGTTCGCTCAGCCCGTGGCTCGGCTTCATGGTGGGCTGGGTGAACTTCGTGGCGAGCGTGGCGTTCCTCGCGTACACCACGGCGGTCACCGGATCCGCGATGCTGCAACTGGCCGGGGACGCGGGCCTGCACCGGATCGGCTCGCTCGCCCTGGATCCGGGCTCGACCGCGCAGACCACGGCGGTGGGCATTTTCGTGCTCCTCGGGGTGACCCTCACCGCCGTGACCGGCGTCCGCACTGCGGCCCGCCTGCAGAGCTGGCTGCTGGTCTTCGAGTACGCCGTGCTGCTGGGCTTTTGCGGATTCGGCATCGTGGCCGGCCCGCACCCGTTCCGACTGTCCTGGTTCAACCCGTTCGAGATCCCCTCGGCGACCGCGCTGGCGCAGGGGATGCTGCTGTCGGTGTTCTGCTACTGGGGCTTCGACGCCGCGTTCACCGTCAACGAGGAGGTGCGCGACCCCCGGGACGCCTCCAAGGCCGGGACGATCACCCTGGTGACCATGCTCGGGCTGTTCCTGCTCGGCTCGGTCGCCTTCCAGCGGGTGCTGTCCGAGGGCGAGCTGGCCGGGCACGGGGCCGAGGGGCTGGCGTACTTCGGGGACCGGCTGGCCGCCCAGCCGCTGGCCGCGCTGCCCCTGGTGGCGCTGATGTTCTCGGCCGTGGCCTCCCTCCAGGCCGGGGTCATCCCGACGGCCCGGGGCATGTTCGCGATGAGCCGGGACCGCACCCTCGGGCCGGTGTGGTCCAGGGTCAGCTCCCGGTACGGGACACCGGCGGCCGGAACACTGCTGGTCGGAGCCCTGGCCACGGCGGTCGCGGTCCTCGCCCTGGTGATCCCACGGCTGGCGGACATGATCAATGCGACGGTGAACGCCGTCGGCATCGTCGTCGCCCTGTCGTACGCGCTGACCGCGCTCGCGGCAGCCGTCCGCTTCCGTGCGCTGCTGCGACAGGACTGGCGGCAGGGGGTGCGGGCGGTGGTGCTGCCCGCGCTGAGCGCCCTGGGTCTGCTGTGCCTCGGCGGCTACCTCGGCTGGTCCTTCTACGACTCCGCCGACCACTTCGAGGTCAGCGCCGACAACGGCTGGTTCCTGCTGCTCATGCCGGTGGCGATGATCGTGTCCGGCTTCGTGGTGGCGGCGTGGGCCAAGTGGGTGCGCAAATCACCGTACTTCCGTACCGGAGAAGGCACCGACGCCGACTCCCGCCAGCTTCTGACCACCTCCAACTGACCTTCCAGGAAAGGCATCATGCACGCTGATCTGCTCTTCACCGGCGGCCCCGTCCTCACTCCCGGGGGCCGTACGGCGACCGCCGTGGCCGTCACCGGCGACCGCATCACCGCCGTCGGGCACGGCGAACTGCGCGAACTGGCCGGGCCGCGCACGGAGGTGGTCGACCTCGCCGGGCGGCTGCTGCTGCCGGGCTTCCAGGACGCGCACGTCCATCCGGTGCCCGCCGGACTCGAACTGACCCAGTGCGACCTGTCCGGGACCACGACCGCCGAGGACACCGTGGCCGCCGTGCGCGCCTACGCCGAGGCCCATCCCGAGCGGGAGTGGATCGTCGGCGGCGGCTGGTCGATGGAGGCCTTCGAGGGCGGTACGCCGACCAAGGAGCTGCTGGACGCGGTCGTCCCGGACCGGCCGGTCTACCTGCCCAACCGGGACCACCACGGCGCCTGGGTCAACAGCCGCGCCCTGGAGCTGGCGGGCGTGGACCGCGACACCCCGGACCCGGCCGACGGGCGCATCGAGCGGGACGCCTCCGGCGCGCCGAGCGGCACCCTGCAGGAGGGTGCGATGCAGCTGGTGGGCCGGCTCACGCCGCCGGCCGGCGCGGCCGACCGGCTGGCCGCGCTGCTGCACGCCCAGCGGCATCTGCACGCGCTCGGCATCACCGCCTGGCAGGACGCGCTGATCGGCGACTTCCTCGGCATGGACGATCCGGCCGCGGCCTATCTGACGGCGGCCCGGGACGGCTCGCTGACGGCGCGCGTGACCGGCGCGCTGTGGTGGGACCGGGAGCGCGGGGCCGAGCAGATCCCCGAACTCGTCGAGAAGCGGGCCGCGTCGAGCCACGGGCGGTTTCGCGCGGGCACCGTGAAGATGATGCTGGACGGGGTCGCCGAGAACCACACGGCCGCGCTGCTCGACCCGTATCTGGACCGGTGCGGCTGCGCCACCGCCAACCGGGGCAAGAGCTTCATCGACCCGGGCCGGCTTCCCGCGTACGTGACCGAGCTGGACGCGCTCGGCTTCCAGTGCCACTTCCACGCGCTGGGCGACCGGGCCGTACGGGACGCGCTGGACGCCGTGGAGGCGGCCCGCGCGGCGAACGGGCCGAGCGACACCCGGCCGCACCTGGCGCATCTGCAGGTGGTGCACCCGGACGACGTGCCGCGCTTCGCCCGGCTCGGTGCCACCGCCAACATCCAGCCGCTGTGGGCCGCGCACGAGCCGCAGATGGACGAGCTGACGATTCCGTTCCTCGGTCCCGAACGGGCCGCGTGGCAGTACCCGTTCGGTGCGCTGCTGCGCTCCGGGGCGCGCCTCGCGGCGGGCAGCGACTGGCCGGTGAGCAGCCCCGATCCGCTCCAGGGCATCCATGTCGCGGTCAACCGCGTCGAACCGGGCGGCGACCGTCCCGTGTTCCTGCCGGACGAGCGGCTGAGTCTGGCGGACGCCCTGACCGCGTACACGGCCGGATCGGCGTACGTGAACCATCTGGACGACACCGGCCGGGTGGCCGCCGGGGCGCTGGCCGACCTGGTGGTGCTGGACCGCGATCCGTTCGCCGCTCCCGCGGAGGCGATCGCCCGGACGGGGGTCGCGCTGACCTATGTGGGCGGCGAGCGGGTGTACGCGGCCGCCGACGCCTGAGCCGTTCGTTGTGGGCGGTGCACAAGCGCCGCCCCGACAACTGTCGCCGGGTGATGAGCCCGCATGGGTTACTCGCGGGTATCGTCACCGGCGTGCCGAAGAGAGCCGCAGCGGTGGGCAGGGACACGGGCGGCCCGTACAAGGCGTTGCCCCCGGGTCTGCCCGATCGCCTCAGACCCTATGTCCCCGAGATCACCGAGGAGGTCTTCCGTGCGATCCGGACCGGGATCCCGGAGTACGCGCGCCCGATGGACGAGACGTACATGCAGGCCGTGCACCGGGGCGTGGACCACGCGCTGCGCGGGCTGCTGGAGCGGATGGCCCAGCCGGACACCGACTGGGAGCCGGTGCAGGCGACGTACGAGCGCATAGGCCGCGGGGAGGCCGAGGAGGGGCGCAGCCTCGACTCGTTCCAGTCGGCGCTGCGGCTCGGCGCCCGGGTCACCTGGCGCCGGGTCAACGCGCTGGTGGACGAGGGGCTGCTGCCGCGTCATGTGCTGGGCGCCTTCGGCGAGGTGCTGTTCCTGCACCTGGACGAGATGGCTGCCGCGGCGACCGCGGCCTACACCGAGGCCCGGCTGCACGCGGCCGGCGAACTCCAGCAGCGGCGGGCCCGGTTGGCGGACCTGCTGACCGCCGATCCCCCGGCCTCCGCCGAGGCGATCAGCGATCTGGCGCATGCCGCGCGCTGGACGGTGCCGCGGGCCCTCGCCGTGGTGGCCGTGGACCCGGGGCCCGGGTCGGGGCCGATCGTGCCGCCGGAGTTCCTCACCCGGTTCGACGTCCAGCCCGCGCTGCTGGTGGTGCCCGATCCGGAGGGTCCGGGCCGGGCCCGGGCGGTGGCCGGGGCGCTGCAGGGACTGCGCGCGGCGATGGGGCCGACCGTGGCGCTGGACGACGGGGCCCGGTCGCTGCGCTGGGCGACGGAGACGCTGGACCTCGTGCGGCGGGGCGTTCTGTCCGGCACGGACGCGGCCGGCGCCGTGGTGCGCTGCCAGGACCACCTGCCCACGCTGTTGCTGATGCGTGACGACGCGCTGCTGGACGCGATGGCCGAGCGCCGGCTGCGCCCGCTGGAGCAGGTGCGTCCGCCGCAGCGGGAGCGGCTGGCGGAGACGCTGCTGAGCTGGCTGCGCTCCGGCCGTGGTGTCGCGGAGGTGGCAGGGCGTCTCGGGGTGCACCCGCAGACGGTCCGGTACCGGATGCGGCAGCTGGACGAGCTGTTCGGCGACCTGCTGCACGATCCGGCGGCCCGCTTCGAGATGCAGCTGGCGTTACGGGCCCGGCAGCTGCGCAGGGGTGCGCCGGCCCGGGAGGACACCCCGGGGTGACTTCCTGGACAGGTGTCCGGCTATCCTGGGCACCTGTCCAAGAAGGGGAGGGGTCCGCAGATCATGGAGATCGTGGCGAACGTCCTGGTCGGTCTGGTGGCCGTCCTGCATGCGTACATCCTGGTGCTGGAGATGTTCCTGTGGCAGAAGAAGCCGGGCCGGGGGCTGCACGGGTTCGACCCGGAGATGGCCCGCGCCACCGCCCCGCTGGCCGCCAACCAGGGCCTGTACAACGGCTTCCTGGCGGCCGGCCTGCTGTGGGGGCTGGTCGCGGCCGACCCGACCGGGTTCCGGGTGCAGGTGTTCTTCCTGTCGTGTGTCGTGGTGGCGGGCGTGTTCGGCGGCCTCACGGCCAACCGGCGGATCCTGTTCGCCCAGGCGCTGCCGGGTGCGCTCGCCCTGGCAGCCGTCCTCGCCACGTCATGACCCGGGCGCCGCAGGAGGACCCGCGGGCCGCCCGCACCCGCGCCCGGCTGCGGGCGGCCCTGCTCGACGAGTGCGCCGAGCATCCCCTGGAGGAGGTGGGCGTGGCCGCGCTGGTGCGCCGGGCCGGGGTGGGCCGGGCCACGTTCTACGTGCACTACGACGGCCTTGAGGCGCTGGCGGTCGACGCGTGCGCGGACGTCGTGGGCCAGGCGGTGGACGCGCTGCATGCCTGGCGGGGGCGGCCCGATCCGGTCAACGCCCCGCCCGCCCTGCGGGAGTTCTTCGCGGGCCTCGCCCCGCACGCGCCCCTGTACCGGTCGCTGCTCGCGCCCGGCGGGGGCGGGCCGCTGGGGCGGGTGCTGCACCGGGATCTGCGGGCCCGCAGCCTGGCCGAGCGCGAGCTGGCGGGCGCGGCGGACGCCCCGCTGGTCGCCTCGGCGGTGGCGGCGACCTTCGCGGGGATCCTCGCGGACTGGCTGCACGGCCTGCTGGACGCCTCCCCGCAGGGCATGGCGGACCAGGTGTGGCAGCTGCTGGTCGCGCTGCACCGGAGCCGGTGACGGCTCGTCAGTCGCAGTCGGCGCCGGTGACGGCTCGTCAGTCGCAGTCGGCGCCGGTGAACGGTCGCCAGTCGCAGCCGGCGCGGCGCTTCGCCCGCGGCCGGGCCTCCGCCGTGCCCGAGGTACGGACGTGGGCGGTGGCCTGGTCGTCGGTGACCCACAGGTGCACGACGCGGTACCGGAACCCGGTGTCGTGGGCGCCCCCGGGCACGGTCACGTCCTTGCGGTACGGCGCCGGCAGCAGACCGTCCCGGCCGAGGACGCCCTCGGGGTCACCCCCGCGCCGTCGCCGCACCCCGCTGTCGTCGCGGCCACCCGTACCGCCGGCGCCGCCGGTCCTTCGCGCATGCCCGCCCCTGTTCCTCGCCAAGGCCTAGGCCCCTTGGACGCCGGGGCGGGCCGAGACGTTCGAGGGTCAGGGGGTCTGCTGGAACGTCCTGCGGTACGCCTGCGGGGACACCCCGATCGACGCGTGCAGGTGCTGGCGCAGCGAGGCGCCGGTGGCGAAGCCGACCTCGGCGGCGATGCGGTCCACCGGCAGGTCGCTGGACTCCAGCAGGTGCCGGGCGCGGGCGACGCGCTGCTGGATGAGCCAGCGACCGGGGCTGAGTCCGACCTCGTCGCTGAAGCGGCGGGCGAAGGTGCGCAGGCTCATCCGGGCGTGCCCGGCGAGATCGGAGAGGGCGAGCGGCTCGTCCAGGCGCTCCATGGCCCAGGCGCGGGTGGCGGCGGTGCTCGCGGCGCCGCTCTCCGGCACCGGCTGCTCGATGTACTGCGCCTGGCCGCCGTCCCGGAACGGGGGCACGACGCAGCGGCGGGCTACGGCGTTGGCCAGCTCGCTGCCGTGGTCGGTGCGGACGATGTGCAGGCAGATGTCGACACCCGAGGCGGCTCCGGCCGAGGTGAGGATCCGGCCGTCGTCCACGAAGAGCACGTCGGGATCGAGGTCGACGTGCGGGTAGCGGCGGCGGAAGAGGTCGGCCACCTGCCAGTGGGTGGTGGCCCGGCGGCCGTCGAGGAGGCCGGCCTCGGCGAGGACGAAGGCGGCGGTGCATATGGACACGATCCGTGCGTCCGGGCGGATGCGGGCGAGGGCCGCGGCGACCTCGTCGGGCAGGTCGGCGGGGATGTGCGAGGGCGGCATGGAGGTGACGATCACGGTGCCGGCGCTCTCCAGGATCTCGGGGCCGTACTGGACGCTGACGCTGAAATCGGCGTCGGTGCGCACCGGACCGCCGTCGACGGTACAGGTCAGCACCTCGTAGTGGCCGTCGGCCGCGCCGAAGATGCGGCTGGGGATGCCCAGCTCGAAGGGGTAGGCGCCGTCGAGGGCCAGGACGGCCACGCGCTCGGGACTCGTTGTGCCACGCATGGCATGATTCTATCGAAGGTTGGCAATCATGCCATTTCCCGGGCGGGCGGCTCCCGGCAGGCTGGTTGACCATGAGCAATGTGAACACGATGCGTGTCATCAGCCAGGACGTCCTCGGCGGTCCCGAGGTCCTGAAGGAAGTACACACCAAGCGGCCGAAGCCGGGTCCCAACCAGGTCCTGGTCCGGGTGCGGGCCGCCGGGCTCAACCCCACCGACTGGAAGCACCGGGCCTTCGGCATGTTCCTGGGCGAACCGCCGTTCGTCCTGGGCTGGGACGTCTCCGGCGAGGTGGCCGAGACAGGGATCGGCGTGGCCGCCTTCCGGCCCGGCGACGAGGTCTTCGGCATGCTGCCCTACCCGTACGGCCACGGCTCGCACGCCGAGTACGTGATCGCCCCGGTCCGCGCCCTGACGCACAAGCCGGCCTCGATCGACCACGTCCAGGCAGGCGCGCTGCCGCTGGTGTCCCTGACCGCCTGGCAGGCACTGACCGAGCACGCCGACGTGCAGCCGGGGCAGCGGGTCCTGATCCACGCGGCGGCCGGCGGGGTCGGACACGTGGCCGTGCAGATCGCCAAGGCGCGCGGCGCGTACGTCATCGGGACGGCGAGCGCGGGCAAGCACGACTTCCTGCGGGAGATCGGCGTGGACGAGGCGATCGACTACCGGTCCACCGACTTCACCGAGGCGGTGCGGGACGTCGACGTCGTTCTGGACACGGTCGGCGGGGAGACGGCCGTGCGGTCGCTGCGCGTGCTGCGGCCGGGCGGGGTCGTGGTGTCGATCCTGCCGGACGGTTCCCGGGAGTTCTACGAGGAGGCCGAGCGACTGGGCGTACGGGCGGTGCAGATGCTGGTGGACGCCGACCGGACCGGGATCGAGGCGATCGCGGAGCTGGCCGGCTCGGGCAGGCTGCGCGCCACGATCGCGGGGACCTTCCCGCTGGTGGATGCCGCCAAGGCGCACGAGCTGGGCGACACCGGGCGGACGACGGGCAAGCTGGTCCTGCTGGCCGACTGAGCCCCGGCCCTGAGGGTGAGCACGGGCTCGGTCGTCCGGCCCGTGCTCACCTGCGGCACCACCTGGACAACAGGGCAGCACGCGCGAAAACTCGAAGACATATGTCAATCGAACATGCTCAAATTCCGTCCATCGAGGGTAACTTGACCGTCGGGAGACGGATTTCCGGGCGCGCGCGTGGGAGGTGGTGCCGTCGTGCAGCAGGAGACCCCGCCGTTCACCCGGCATCTGCGCATACACCAGGACCGCGGACACACGGTGCTGGAGTTCCGCGGCGAGATCGACATCGCGGCGGCGACGGAGATCGCGCCCGCCCTGGACCGGGCCACCGGCCGGCCCGGCGTGCGGATCGTGATCGACCTGCGGGCCGTCGAGTTCTTCGACTGCTCGGGACTGCGGCTGCTGTACCGGGCCCGCAGCCGGGTGCTGGAGCAGGGCGGGCGACTGCACCTGGTGTGCACCCACCCGCTGACGCTGCGCGTCTTCCGGGTCACCGGACTGTCCCGGCTGCTGCCGCCGCAGCCGTCGCTGGACGCGGCCCTGGGGCAGCCCGAGGCCGCGTCCGGCCGGCCGTCGGCTACCTGAGGATCCTGGTGACCTGACCGGCGCCCACGGTCCGCCCGCCCTCGCGGACGGCGAACTTCAGGCCCTCCTCCATGGCGATCGGCTGGATCAGCTGGACGTGCATGGTGGTGTCGTCGCCCGGCATCACCATCTCGGTGCCGCTGGGCAGGGTCACGACGCCGGTCACGTCCGTGGTGCGGAAGCAGAACTGGGGGCGGTAGTTGCCGAAGAACGGGGTGTGCCGGCCGCCCTCGTCCCTGGAGAGGATGTACGCGCGCGCCTCGAACTCCGTGTCCGGGGTGACCGATCCGGACTTGATCACGACCTGCCCGCGCTCGACGTCCTCGCGCTTGCCCCCGCGCAGCAGCAGACCGACGTCCTTCCCCGCGCGGCCCTCGTCGAGCAGCTTGCGGAACATCTCGATGCCGGTGACCGTGGTCCGGGTCTTCCTCTCGTGGATGCCGATGATCTCGGCCTCGCTGTTGACCCTGAGGGTGCCGCGCTCGACCGGCCGGTGACGACCGTGCCCCGGCCGGTGATGGTGAACACGTCCTCGACGGGGGATCTCCTCGTCGTCCACCATGTCCGTCTTGTTGAGCGCGACGACGATGTAGGGCACGCCCACCTGGCGGGCCAGCAGCACGTGTTCCTTGGTCTGCGGCATCGGCCCGTCGGTGCCCGCCACGACGAGGATGGCCCCGTCCATCTGCGCGGCGCCCGTGATCATGTTCTTGATGTAGTCGGTGTGGCCGGGGCAGTCGACGTGCGCGTAGTGCCGGTGCTCGGTCTGGTACTCGACGTGGGCGATCGAGATGGTGATGCCGCGCTGGCGCTCGTCGGGCGCCTTGTCGATCTGGTCGAACCTGTCTAGGCGCTTGCCGGTTCATCGAACAGGGCGCTCACGGACTCACCGTTGTGAATGCGTCGCACGGCCTCGGCGAGGGCCGGCGCGATGGACAGGACACGCAGCTTGTCGGTGTGTTCGTCCAGGGGCACCGGAACGGTGTTGGTGCACACGATCTCCAGCACGTCGGGCTGCTCGCTCAGCCGCTTGAGCGCCCCGGCCGCGAACAGGCCGTGCGTGCACGCCACCCGGATCGAGCGCGGCCCCGACTCCCGGAGCCTGTCCAGGAGTTCCAGCACCGTGCTGCCCTTGGCGATCTCGTCGTCCAGCACGATCACGTCGCGGTCGGTGACGTCGCCGATCACGGAGCTGATGCTCACCCGGTCGTCCGCGAACCGCTGCTTGGCGCCGGCCGCCACCTGCGCGCCGATCAGCCGTGCGAAGGCGGCGGCCTCCTTGGCGTTGCCGAGGTCCGGTGAGACGACCGTGGTGCGCGACAGGTCGTGGTGGCGGAAGTGCGCGGCAAGTTCGCGCAGGGCGTGCAGATGGTCGACCGGCACCGAGAAGAAACCGTGGACCTGCGGTGCGTGCAGGGTCATGGCGAGGACCCGGCTCGTGCCCGCCGCCACCAGCAGGTCGGCGACCAGCCGGCCGCCGAGCGAGATACGGGGCGCGTCCTTCTTGTCGGAGCGGGCGTAGGAGTAGTGCGGCATGACGACGGTGATCCGGGCGGCGGAGGCACCGCGGGCCGCGTCGCACATCAGCAGCAGCTCCACCAGATGCTCCTGCACCGGCCTGACCAGCGGCTGGATCAGGAAGACGTCCCGTTCCCGGCAGTTGGCCTGAAGCTGCACCTCCAGACAGTCGTTGGCGAACCGGCTGACCCGGGTGGGGCTGAGCGGCACACCGAGGTGGGCGCAGACCTCCTCGGCCAGTCCGAGATGGGCACTGCCACTGAAGACGGCGATGTCTCGCACGATCCGCTCCTCGCATGATCGGCACGGGCTGCGCCGGTCATGCTACTGGCCGTGCCCCCTCACCAGGGCAGCGGTGCGCCCTCGCGGGAGAGGAATCCACCGGTCGGCGTCGTCCACCGCGCGTACGTCATGGGTGCCATTCGGCCAACGCACCGGTCTGCTCCGGCGTTTGACGGGAATCCGGAATGCAGGAAGGAGGACCGTCGACATGACGACTTCCGTCACGCACCCGCCCCGGCGCATGCCCGGCTGGGCCAAGGTGGTCACGGCGTTCGTACTGGTGCTCGCGGTGCTGTTCGCGGGTATCCGGCTCGCCGTGCTCCCCGGCATCAAGGATCTGTTCGGCACCGAGTCGCACGACCGTTCGGGCCCCGCCCTTCTGAAGTCCGTCCAGGACATGAGCCGCTACGACGCCGCCTCCGGCGCCTTCCAGGTCGTCGTGGACCTGGAGAAGGACGCCAAGTACCTGCCCGCCGCGATCCGCGGCACCCGCACCCTGTACGTCGGCGCGGGCACCGTGGACGCCTACGTCGACCTCGGCCGGGTCGGCGAGAAGGACGTGTCGGTCGACGCCGACCGGACCTCCGCCACGCTCCGGCTGCCGCACGCGCGTCTCGGCAGGCCGGCGCTCGACGCCGACCACTCCTACGCCGTCTCCAAGCAGCGCGGCCTGCTGGACCGGCTCGGCGACCTGTTCTCGGACAACCCCAACGGCGAGCAGGCGGTGCAGAAGCTTGCCGTGCGGCACATCGGCGACGCGGCCAGAAGCAGCGGACTGACCGCGCGCGCCGAGGCGAACACCACCGGCATGCTCCAGGGCCTGCTGCACTCCCTCGGCTTCAAGGAGGTACACGTCACGTACGGCACCTGATCCTGCGCCCCTCGGCTTGACGGAGGGCGCATGTCACGTACGGGACCTGGTCCGCGCCCGGCCGTCAGCCGCCCGGCACCCCCGGCAGGACCAGCGCCCCGAGCACGGTCGCGCCGACCAGCAGCCAGGCCACGTAGTCCCCGACGTGCCCGGACTGCAGGCGCCGCAGGGGTGATGCCCAGCCGGGGGCCGTGACCATGTGCGGGCGGGTCACGGCCAGGGCTGCCAGGGCGACGGCGAGCAGCACGGACAGCAGGCCCAGCAGGACGCCGTGCGGTGTCCAGTGCACGGACACCTGGGCGCCGCCCGATCCGGCCTCGTTGACGGCGCGGGCCACCAGGGCGCCGAAGCCGGGGACCACACCCATGGCGAGGGCGGCGGCGAGCAGCACGGCGGGCACCGCGGTCATGGAGTCCGGGATGCGGCCGAGGATGCGGCCGGTCTCGGGCTGTTCGTCGGAGCCGCTGGTCTCGAAGTCGGCGTCCTCGGGCCGCGGCCCGAGACCGAGGAACACCCGGGCGGTGACCCTCAGTACGGCACCCGCCGTGATCGCCGAGGTAAGCACGTAGACCACGGTGAGCGGGCCACCGACCGCCTCCTCCGCCGACGCCTTGCCGAGCGCCGTCCCGAACGGCGGCAGACCGGCTAGTGCCAGGCCGCCCACGGCGAACATCACCGCGAATCCGCGCAGGGCGCCGGCCCTGCCGTACAGGGCGTGCTCGTCGACGCTGCCGAACCGGTCGAGGAGGGCTCCCGTGCAGGCGAACAGCGCGGCCTTCACGCAGGCGTGTCCGAGGAGGTAGAGGGCCACCCCGTCGTCGGCCTCGGGGGCGAGCACACCGATGCCGATCAGGAACAGACCGGTGTGGGCGACGGTGGAGTACGCCAGGAGCCGTTTGATGTGGCGCTGGTACCAGCACATGACGGCGCCGGTCGCGGCGCTGAGCGTGCCGAGTACCACCAGGGCCCGGGTCAGGCCGGCGGCGGGGATCCCGCCCGGTCCGGAGAAGACGGTGGTGTACACGCGCCAGACGCCGTAGGAGCCGAGTTCGACCATGACGCCGGACATCAGCATGCACACCGGGGTGGGGGCGACGGCATGCGCGTCCGGAAGCCAGAAGTGGAAGGGCACCGCGGCCGCCTTCACCAGCAGCCCGGTCAGGACCAGCACGAATCCGGCGAGGACGAGGGCGTCCGGCCCGCCGTGTGCGTCCAGGCCCCGGCCGATCTTCGTCATGGTCAGCTCACCGGTGCGGGCGTACAGCAGACCGATGCCCATCAGCATCGCGTACGCGCCCAGGGAGTTGACGACACCGAAGGTCAGCGCGCCCTGCACGGCCTTGGCCTCGTCGATCCGGTAGCCGGTCAGCGCGTAGGCGACGACGCTCATCAGCTCGAAGAAGACGAACGCGTTGAACAGGTCGCCCGCGAGGGCGAAGCCGCACATGGCGCCCTGGAAGACCAGCATCAGCGCGGGGAACGAACCGGCGTGTCCGCTCGGCGGCTCCTCGAAGTAGCGCCAGGAGTAGACGAGCGCCGACAGGGTCAGCCACGACACCAGCGCGGCCGTACCGAGCGCCGCCCCGTCCCCGACGAGCACGACGCCGACGCTCTCGCCGTCGACGGGCCGCCACCCGCCGACCCACTCGACCAGCGGCGGCGAGGAGCCCGCCAGCAGGATCAGCGCGAGGGCCGCCGTGCCGGCACAGACCGCGCAGGCGGTGGTCTCGGCGGCGAACCGGGGCAGGCGGCGGCCCGCGGCCACCAGCACGGCGGCCCCGAGCAGCGGCATCACGACGAGCAGCGGAAGCAGGTGGTGCATCAGCCGCGCAGCTCTTTCAGCTCGTCGGGGTCGACCGTGCCGTGCCGTTTGGCGATCTGCAGGACGAGCGCGAGCAGCAGCGCGGTGACCGTGGCACCGACGACGACGTCGGTGAGGGTGAGCGCCTGGACGACCGGGTCCACGACGGGCCGGGATCCGGGCCCGATGTCGGAGAAGACCGGTGCCGTCCCCCCGTCCCGGTAGCCGACGGCCAGCAGCAGGATGTACGTGGCCGACTGGCACACGGCCAGGCAGCCCACTGCGTGGATCAGGTTGCGGCTGGTGGCCAGGCCGTAGCAGCCGGTCAGGAAGACGTAGGCGGCGACCAGGTAGGGAAAGACGTGCATCACGGGCTCAACTCCCCTGCTCCTCCTCGATCTCGACGGCCTGGTCCAAAAATCCCGCGAGCAGCAGGACCACCGCGCTCGCCACCTCCACGCCGATGGCCGCGTTCAGCAGCGGGACGGTGCCGCCCGAGGACAGCGTGTTGAACGTGCCGTACGGCAGCAGCGTGTTGGCCAGGAACGCGGTGCCCGCGAGGAGTCCGGCCAGCCCCAGGGCCAGGTAGGCGCAGACGCCGAGCGCGTCGGACAGCTCGAACGCGCCGAGGGGGCGGACGCGTTCCAGGGCTCCGTAGTCGGCACCGAGGTAGAGCAGGTGCAGGGCGGTCGCGGCGACGACCCCGCCCTGGAAGCCACCGCCGGGGCTGAGCTGTCCGTGGGCCACCACGTAGACGCCCGTGACCAGGGCGACGGGCAGCACGATCAGTGCGTAGCGGCGGACCGGCCGGGCCACCCGGGCGGGCTCCGGCTGCGCCCGCTGCTCGTCACGGGCCTCGCGCAGCAGTACCACGCAGCCGAGGACGGCGGCGAACAGGATGCTCATCTCTCCGAGGGTGTCGTAGGCCCGCTGGTCGAAATTGACGGACGCGATGGTGTTGGCGATGTGCCGGGCGAGGGAGGCCCGCACGGCCCGCTCGCCGTAGGGGTGCCACCGGCCGCCGAAGGCGGGCAGGTCGAGGCCGGCGGCGACCAGCAGGGCGGCGACGCCCGCGCCGCCCATGGCGAGCAGCCACAGCCGCAGCCGCCGGCTCATGTCCCTCGGTCCTCGCTCCGGCCGCGCCGCCTGACCTTGCGCACCGACAGCATGATCAGCAGCGGGGTGAGTGCGGAGCCCACGGCCAGCTGCGACAGACCGACGTCCGGGGCCTGGAGCACCGTGAACAGAACGGCCAGCAGAGCGCCGAGGACGGACAGCACCAGCGCCTGCCGGGTCGGGTCACGGAGCACCACGGCGAGGGTGGCGGAGGCGGCGACCAGCAGCAGGGGCACGACGATCACGGCGTCAGCCACCCCGCACCCCCTTGAATCCGCCGGTCAGCGCGCGTGCGGCGATCACGTTGCCGCCGATCAGCAGGGCGCCGGTCACCAGCAGTTTCACCATCGCCCGGCTCGGTCCCGCGGCCACGCACACCGCGGCCACGACCACCGCGCTCAGTCCGGCCGCCGCCCAGGTCAGGCTCCAGGCGCGGGGCGGGTCGCCGGCCAGTTCGTCGGCGAGCAGCCGGGCGAAGACGAGCGTGCCGACCGGGCCCAGCAGGGCGAGCAGCAGGGCGAGATCGACGTAGGCGGGGCGGCCGTACCCCTGCGCGAGCAGCAGGAGGGCCGGGCAGATCGCGGGGGTGGCCATGTTCTGCGCGACGACACGGCGGGAGAGCGGGCCGGTGGCCAGGCCCCACAGAGCGACGGCGCCTGCGCCGCCCAGTTCGGCGGTCGCCGCCAGGATCCACCCGTTCACCGCCAGGTCACCGCCCGCCGCCCGGCTCGCGCGAGCAGGGCCCCCACGGCCGCGGCGCTCGCCCCGACGATCCGCTCCAGCGTGTCGACGGACGAGACGAGAACCAGCCACAGCAGGGCCAGCCCGGTCCACCAGGCCAGGAGTTCGCCCAGGACGAGGGCGGCGGTACGCCGGTCCATCCGTGGCCTCCTCCGTCCGCTCCGTACGGCTGTGCGGCGTTCTGTCCGACGCGCCGCTCGAGGCATCCAAGCACCGCCGGACCCGTGCGGGGGCGGCGGCACGCGGGCCCGGGACCGGAGTGCCCCGGGAGCGTGAACGCAAACCGCCGGCGCGCACCCGGTGCCGCGCGGACGGCGGCATCCTGAACCGATGCGGGGGTAACCGGGCTACAGGCCATGGAAGTTGAAGACTGGAGGAGCGATGGACCGCACCGTTCTGCGCCTGCCCCGGATCCTGCGCGCCCCGGCGAAGCCGGCACCGGCCGGCCGGACCCGGACGAAGCGGGCGGCCGCCGGCCGGACCCGGACGAAGCCGGCGCCGACCGGTCGGGCCCGCCCGGCACCCGTGCGGCACGCCCTCCCGTTCCCCGTCCGTGCCCTGGCGATGCTGGTGGCCTTCGTCCTCATGGTGGCGTTCGCCGCCGTCCTCGCCCGGCTCACGTTGCAGCCGTCCCCGGCCTCGGCGGCCCTGACGCACAGCAATCTGCACCCCGGTCGCTCCCTCAAGGCGTACCTGGAGAACGCACCCGTGCGCGACGCGGTCAAGCAGATCGGGGGGAACGTGCTGCTCGGGGTGCCGTTCGGGGTGCTGGTCCCGGTGCTCGCGCCGCGCGCCCGAGGGGTGGTCCAGGTGCTGGCGCTCACGGCGTTCATGATGCTGCTGGTCGAACTGGTCCAGGGTGCGCTGGTCACCGGGCGGGCCTTCGACATCGACGACGTCGTCCTCAACACGACCGGAGCGCTGGTCGGCTGGCTGCTCCTGGGCCGGCGGCTGGGGCGTGCGGTGCACGCGCGCCGGCCCGCGGCTGAATGATCATCAAGAACAGGTCCGTACCAAGGTATTGACGCCTCCTTATCTCACTTCTTAAATCAAGAGGCATCTCGCCCCCCACGCCGATCGGAGAGTCATGGCCTCCCCACGCCTGCTCCGCAGATGCCTGTTCGCCACCCTGTCGGCCGCCCTGGTCGGCTCGGCCGCCGTCGTCCCGGCCCGGGCCGGGACCACAGCCCCGGCGGCCGCGGCCGTCACCACGTTCTCCGACACCTTCGACGGGCCCGCCGGCTCCGGGGTCGACTCCTCGAAGTGGACGATGGAGACCGGCGACAACGTCAACAACCACGAGCGGCAGTACTACACGTCCGGCACCGGGAACGCGGCCCTCGACGGCCAGGGCCACCTGGTCATCACCGCCCGCAAGGAGAACCCGGCGGGCTACCAGTGCTGGTACGGCAGCTGTCAGTACACCTCGGCCCGGCTGAACACCGCCGGGAAGTTCAACGCCCAGTACGGCCATGTCGAGGCCCGCATGAAGATTCCGCGCGGGCAGGGCATGTGGCCGGCGTTCTGGATGCTGGGCACGCCGGTCAACTGGCCGGACTCGGGCGAGATCGACGTGATGGAGAACGTCGGGTTCGAGCCCTCGACCGTGCACGGCACCATCCACGGACCGGGCTACTCCGGCTCGGGCGGCATAGGCGCCGGCTACAGCCTGCCGGGCGGGCAGGCCTTCGCGGACGCCTTCCACACCTTCGCCGTCGACTGGGCGCCCGACTCGATCACCTGGTCGGTGGACGGCACCGTCTACCAGCGGCGCACGCCCGCCGACCTGGGCGGCAAGACCTGGGTGTTCAACAAGCCGTTCTTCCTGATCCTGAACCTGGCGGTCGGCGGATACTGGCCCGGCGACCCGGACGGCTCCACTCAGTTCCCGCAGCAGCTGGTCGTCGACTCCGTGTCCGTGACGACGAGCAACGACGCGGCCGGCGTCCCGATCCGGGGCCTGGCGGGCAAGTGCGTGGACGTGGCGGGCGCGAACCCCGCCAACGGCACCCCGGTCCAGCTCTACGACTGCAACGGCACGGGCGCCCAGCAGTGGACGGTCGGTTCGGACGGCACGATCCGGGCGCTCGGCAAGTGCCTGGACGTCACCGGCAACGGCACGGCGGACGGCTCGACCGTCCAGCTGTGGGACTGCACGGGGGGACCCAACCAGAAATGGGCCGTCTCGGCGGCGCACGACATCGTCAATCCGCAGGCGGACAAGTGCCTCGACGCGACCGGGAACAGCTCGGCCAACGGCACCCGGCTGCAGATCTGGACATGCACGGGCGGCGCCAACCAGAAGTGGTCGGTCGGCTGAGCCGTCGTTTCAGTGCAGCGTCCAGGTGTACTTGTCGCCGCCCACGAAGCGCACCACTGCCGGGTCGTCCAGGTCGTGGATGGTGATGCCGTGGGAGGCCGCCGACTCCAGCACATCGGTGATGGACTTGGCCGAGCCGACCACCTGACCGTCGATCTCCATGATCCTGAAGGGCGGCTCGCCCGGCTTGCCCGGGCACAGCCCGAGGACCAGAACCCGCGGATGGGAGATGTACGGAACTGATTGTTCGGTCATGCAATAGAGCGTAGAACGCAACCCGGGCCGACGACTCGTCCGCGAGACCCGCCCAGGAGAGCGCCGGCCGCGGCCCGGGCCCGCGTGGTCACACACCGTCGGTGACCGGGGCGCGGAAGGACCGGTCGCCCCCGCCCGGCGACGCCGCGTGCCGACGCGGCCACGCGTCCGGGTGCCGTGCGCGTGCGGGGCGGGGGCGGCCGGGGAACCCTGGAGGGGCATGGCGAGGTGGAGGTGACCATGGATCCCGTCGCGGCCCTGGACCGGATCGCCTTCCTGCTGGAGCGGTCGCTGGCGCCCACCCACCGGGTACGGGCCTTCCGTACCGCCACCCGGGTGCTCTCGGCGCTGCCCGAGGGCGAGGTCACCGAGCGCGCGGCGGCCGGAACGCTGGAGTCGCTGAAGGGGATCGGCCCGAAGACCGCGCAGGTGGTGCGGGAGGCCCTGGCCGGGGAGGTGCCCGGCTATCTGCGCACGGTGGAGGAGGAGGCCGCCGGCCCGTCGGCCGCCGGCCCGGGCGCCGAACTGCGGGCGCTGCTGCGCGGGGACTGCCACACCCATTCGGACTGGTCGGACGGGGGCAGCCCGATCGAGGAGATGGGGCGGACCGCGGCCCGGCTCGGCCACGAGTGGACGGCCCTGACCGACCACTCCCCCCGGCTGACCGTGGCCCGGGGCCTGTCCCCCGGGCGGCTGCGCGAGCAGCTGGCGGCGGTGGCGGAGCTCAATGCGCGCTGGGCGCCGTTCCGGCTGCTCACCGGCATCGAGTGCGACATCCTGGAGGACGGTTCACTGGACCAGGAGCCGGAGCTGCTGGCACGACTCGACGTGGTCGTCGTGTCCGTGCACTCCAAGCTGCGGATGGACGCCCGCTCGATGACCCGCCGCATGGTGGCCGCCGTACGGAATCCGCATGCCGACGTGCTCGGCCACTGCACCGGACGCCTGGTCACGGGGCGCGGGCGGCCGGAGTCGGAGTTCGACGCGGAGGCGGTGTTCGCCGCCTGCGCCGAGTCCGGGACGGCCGTGGAGATCAACAGCCGTCCCGAACGGCTGGACCCGCCGCGCCGTCTGCTGCGCGACGCCGTGGCTGCCGGGGTGCTGTTCTCGATCGACACCGACGCGCACGCGCCCGGCCAGCTGGACTGGCAGATCCTGGGCTGCGCGCGGGCGGCGGAGTGCGGGGTGCCGACCGAGCGGGTGGTGACCACCTGGACGGCCGAGGCACTGCTGGCGTGGACCCATGACGGCCGGACGCGGGCCGGGGCGTCATGAGAAAGCCCCGGCCGTGACGGGGGAATCACGGCCGGGGCGGCCAGGTGGTGGGCACGGATGGCGGTCGCCTCTCGGCGAAAGGCTCCACAGGGCTTCAACCGAACGATCGTCCCTGTGGGCAAAAGGTGAGGCCCGGGGACACTGTCCCCTCCGCACCCACGCCTGGTTCAACGGGCAACCAACCCCTGGTGTTCCAGAGGGTGCCGTGACGTGCATCACGGCACCCTTCACTCGGAACGCCACACTCGGCACCCGCACCCCGCACTCGGCGATCGCGCCTCCGGCTGCCCTGCGCTCGCGCGCACCAGCCCTGGGCGACCCCGCGCTCAGCAACCCTGCGCTCAGCGCGGTGCCTGCCCGGCTCGTCGACCCCCGGCTCAGTGCGGTGCGCGATCGGCTCGTCGACCCCCGGCTCAGTGCGGTGCGCGCTCCTCCAGCGCGGCCCGCCAGGCGGGGTACCGGTCCTCGACCACCGGTTCGGCGCGGCGGCCGCCGCGGGCGAAGAAGTCGGCCAGCGGCAGGATCGCCGCACCGACGGTGACCGCGTCGGGGCCGAGCCGGCCCAGCTCGATGGCCACCTTGTCGGCCGGGTGGCGCAGGGCGTACGCCGTCGCGTGCCGGCGCACGGCAGGCAGGAACCGGGTGCCGAGCTGGAGCCCGGCCCAGCCACCGATCAGGATCCGCTCGGGCTGGAAAAGGTTGACCAGGTCGGACAGGCCGGCGCCCAGGTACTCGGCGGTCTCCTCCAGGACGGCGAGCGCGACCGGGTCCGGATCCTGACCCTCGGGCGGGTAGGCGGCCGCGAGCATCGCGGTCAGCGCGGTCTCCTCGTCGGTGCCCCTGGGCGGCCGTCCGCCCTCCTCGCGCCAGCGGGCCAGCAGCGACTCGGCACCCGCGTAGGCCTCCAGGCAGCCCGGCGCACCACAGCGGCAGCGGCGCCCCCGGACCCGTACCGTCAGGTGCCCCCACTCCAGGGCGCGGCCGTGCTCCACCTCGGGGGTGACCAGACAGGCACCGACACCGGAGCCGAAGAGCACGACCACCGCGTTGCGGGCGCCGCGCCCCCCGCCGAACCACATCTCGGCCTGCCCGAGGGTCTTGGCGCCGTTGTCGATGAAGTACGGGACGGTGTCCGGCAGTTGGGAGGTCGAGCGGAGCAGCTCCTCCAGCGGGACCGCGTCCCAGCCGATGGTCTGCCCGTGCACGACGGCACCCCGGTCCGCCGCGTGCTCGACGATGCCGGGCACACCGACCCCGACGCCGAGGAGCCGCTCGGGCGAGGCCCCCTCGGCCGTCAGGACCTCGGCGATGCCGTCGCGGATGTGGCCGGCGATGACGTCGACGTCGTAGTCCTGTGTGGCCAGCGGGCGTTCGGTGCGGGCGAGTTCGGTCAGCGTCAGGTCGAACAGCTCGACACGGACCCGGGTTTCACCGACGTCGACGCCGATCATCTGTCCGCTGCGCGGGGCCACACGCAGCAGGGTGCGGGGGCGGCCGCCGTCGGAATCGACGCTGCCCGCCTCCTCGACCAGGCCGTCGGCGACGAGGTCGGCAACCACGTTGCTGACCGAGCCCGAGCTCAGACCCGTGACCGGGCCCAGCTCGAAGCGGCTGAGGGGTCCGTCGAAGTACAGCCGCTGCAGCACGGCCGTGCGGTTGCTCCGTCTGAGATCCCGTACCGTGCGCCCGTTCCGCCCCGCCATGTGGCTCCCCTCGACCGTGTCCCGATCTGCAACATACCCTTGGGTACCAGATGCACGCGACATTCCGCCAACCCTTATTTCACGTAGTGAGCTAAGCGAGGGCGACATGGACGCGTTCCGCCGCACCGGCCCCCCGCACACCTCGGCGCGGCGGGCGGCGCGGGACCGGGACCGGGTCCCCTCAGCCGAAAGGCCCCTCGACCGCGAAGCGGCGCAGGTGGCGGGCGAAGGTTTCGGCCTCGTCCGGCGGCCACGAGGACAGACTCGCCAAGATGTGGTCGGCCAGCCGTGTGCGCAGTTCGGCCACGGCACGATCGCCCTGCTCGGTGAGGACGAGCAGATGGGCGCGCCGGTCAGCGGGGTCCTGCTCACGGCGGACGAGTCCGGCGGCCTCCAGCCGGGAGGCCCTGCGGGTCACCCCGGAGCGGTCGAGGCCGACGTCGGGGGCGAGGTCTGCCGCACTGCGGGGTCCGGTCCGGGCGAGCGCACTGAGGACCGGGTACGTCAGTTCGTCCACCGCCTCCCCCATGCCTTCGGTCAGCCTCTTGTGCAGCTGTGCGCGCGTACCGCGCCGCAACAGGATGCCCAGCGCGTCGGCGATGTCTTGTCCTACTTCGTTCGTCACCCCTCAAGAATAGCGTGCACCGCGCACGCATTGAGTGCTACAGTTCGAGACGAAGCGTGCGTGGCGCACGCATCTCCATCCTGATTCGTGTTCTCGAAGGGAACTCCCATGACCCGCCCCGACATCAAGGCCGCCCTTACCGACCTCATCTTCAACAGCGACCTCACCGTGCTGGAGGCCGTCGACCGCCACTTCACCCCTGAGTACCGCCAGCGCACCGACGGGGAGTGGGCCGACCGCGCGGAGTTCGTCGAGCACATCTCCCATGTGCGGACCCTCGTCGCCGACGGCCGTGTCGAGGTGCAGGAAGAGCTGTACGACGGCGGCAAGTACGCCGACCGGCACATCGTGTACATCACGAAGAAGGACGGCTCGACGGTGACCACGGAGGTCTACGTCTTCGCCGACCTCGCGCCCGACGGCCGGTTCATCCGCATCGAGGAGACCACCTTGATGCTCGAAGGTTCCGAGGCCGACCGGAACATCGGCAGCGCCCGCTAGGGCCGCGGCCCGGAGCACACCCGCACCGCCCCTGCCTGCCGGCCCGGCCGTCCGTGGCCGGGCCGGCAGGCAGGAGGCGGGCAGGCAGGAGGCCGTCTTCGTCGTGACGCGCACCGGGGCCGGCCTCCCGGCGGCGGATCACCCGGCCGCATACACGTCCTCGACGTAACGCCCGTCCGCCACCAGTGAGTCGAGCCACCGGCCGGCCGCCGTGTCGTCGGCGCCGGGGGTGTGCTTTTGGTACAGGGTGCGGAACGCCTCGCGCACGCCGGGTGCCATCCGGGCGCCGTCGCCGCAGACGTACACACGGGCCCCGGCGGTCAGCAGCTCCCAGACCTCGTCGGCTTCTGCGGCGATGCGGTGCTGCACGAACAGGGCGCCGTTGCGCGGGGCGGCGCTGAAGGCCGGTCGCAGCGACACGGCTCCGGCCTTCTCGGCGGCGTGGAGTTCACCGGCGTGCAGGTAGTCGGCGTCGGGGGCGTCGCAGCCGAAGTAGAGCAGGGCCGCGGGCAGTCGGACGCCTGCGGCACGGGCCGCGGCACGGTCGGCGACGGCCCCACGGAACGGCGCGAGGCCGGTGCCCGCGGCGACCATCACGACGGGCGTGCTGTCGTCGATCCGGAAGACCTCCCGGCAGGGCTGGATGCGGGCGTACAGGGTGTCGCCGGGCCGCAGGGAGGCGAGGTGTCCGGAGCCGGTGCCCCGGTAGCGGCCCCTGCCGGATCGCGCGGGGGCGTCCAGGACGGAGACCATCAGGTCGGCGTGGCGCGGGTCGGCCGCCGGGGAGGAGGAGAGCGAGTAGTGGCGGGGCCGGATCGGCGTCAGCAGGTCGATCAGGTGCGGCCAGTCGAGCGCACCGCGCAGGGCGGGGTGGTCCTCGGCGATCTCCACCAGGGTGCGCGGGTCGTCGTCGCCCAGGGCGGCGAGGGCGGCGCGCTCGGGCGGGCAGGGGTTGGCCTCGGCGAGCAGGGCCAGCTGCCGCGCGGTCGGGCGTTCCTGCAACTCAACCTGCTGTGTGAGTAGTTGACGTACCGTCAGTGGACGGTCCACGGCGAGGCCGTCGCGGCGCGGGCGGGTGGCCCGGATGTCCAGGACGGTGTCGAGGTCGACGCCGAGTGCGGCGGCGGCGCGGTCCACGAGGTCCGGGGCGTTGGCCGGGAGCACGGTCAGGTGGTCGGCGGTCCGGTAGGTGATGCCGTCGGGCAGGGCGACGCGCAGGAACCGCTTGGTGCGCGGGTGGCCCGGGGCAGTGAGGTCGTACGCCTCGGTGACGGTCATCGGCAGCAGCCCGTGCCGCTCGGCGAGGGCGTCCAGCGGGCCGCCGGCGAGGGCGCGGACCTCGTACGCCGTGGCCGGCTCGCCCGCCGCGCCGGGGGCGGCGTCGGGGTCGCCGTGGTCCTGGAGCAGGGCGATGCGCAGCCGGGCGGTGAAGTCGCGGACGGCGCCGGTCAGGTCGCCCGAGGCGTCGGCGGCGGCGCGGTCGGTCAGCCGGGTGGCGCCGAGTTCGGCGAGGCGGGCGTCGATGCGGGTGGGGATGTGCTGGTAGGTGGTGGCCCAGTTGCGGTCGCCGACGCCGAGGACGGCGTAGGTGACGCCGCTCAGGTCGGGGGCGTGGTCGAGCCAGGCGGTGAAGGCGGTGGCGTCGTCGGTGGGGCGGCCGTTGTAGGAGGCGGCGGTGATGACGACGGGCCGGTCGGTGGGCAGGCCGTCCGCGTAGTCGTCCAGGGCGGCGACCTCGGTGGCACAGCCGAGGGCGGCGGCCTCGTCGGCGAGCTGGGCGGCGAAGGCACGGCAGGTGCCGTAGTTGCTGCCGTGCAGGAAGAGCGTGCCGGTACCGGGGCGGACGCGGGCCGGCAGGGTGTCCGGGGCCGGTGCCTGGGTGCCGGAGGTGGTCGCGGTGCCCGGCAGCGGGGCGTGGATCCGGTCCGCGGGCGTGCGCGGTGTGAGGGTGAGGGTGAAGCCCTCGGGCTTGAGGGTGAGGGTCTCCTTCACGGTGAGCGCGTAGTCGGCGTGGTCGTGCAGCCGGTAGCGGTGGACCAGCATGGCCAGCAGCATGGTCGCCTCGTGCTGCGCGAACTGCCGCCCGATGCAGGCGCGTTCACCCGTCCCGAAGGGCTTGAACGCATGCACCGGGCGGGCCCCCTCGGCCTCGGGTGTGAAGCGCTCCGGGTCGAACAGCTCCGGGTTGTCGCCCCACACGGGCTGCCGGTGCAGCATCGGGGTGAGCACCGTGACGGCCTGTCCGGCGCGCAGCGGCACCCGCCCGCCGAGCAGCGTGTCCTCGCGGGCGTGCCGGCTGAAGGCGGCGGCCGTCGGCCACAGCCTGAGCGCCTCGTTGAGGACCTGGCGGGTGTAGGTGAGGCGGCCGATGTCCTCGTACTCCGGTTCGGGGTCCGGGGTGTCGCCCCACAGCGCGTCGGCCTCGCGCTGGACGAGGCGGAGCGCGGCCGGGTGCTTGGCGAGGTAGTAGAGGGCGAAGGACATGGCGCCGGAGGTCGTCTCATGGCCGGCGATCAGGAAGGTGATGACCTGGTTGCGGATGTTGGCCGCGTCCAGCGTGGTGCCGTCGGCCGGGTGGCGGGCGCTGAGCATCAGCCCGAGCAGGTCCTCGGCCGCGCTCTGGTCGGTCCCGGTGCGGGCGGCGATGACGTCGTCCACGACCCCGGCGAGGTAGTCGGCCTCCGCGCGGAAGGCTGCGTCGGCGGCCGTGTGGTCCTCGCCCGGGGTGCGGGCGAGGCGGGTCATGGCCCACTCCAGGCAGCGCACCATCGACTCGACGAAGGGGTGCGGCTCGGCCCGCTCGAAGGAGCCGAAGTCGTAGGCGAATCCGGCCAGGCCGATGGTGTCGAGGGTCATGCGGGTCATGTCGTCGGGGACGTCGACCGGGTGTCCGGCGCGGGCGGCGCGGTCCCAGGAGTCGATGAGCCTGCGGGCCACCTTCAGCATCACCGGGTGGTAGGTCTTCATCGAGCCGAGCGCGAAGGCCGGCATGAGGATGTCGTGGGCCCTGGCCCAGTTGGGCTCGTCGTTGTGGGCGGTGAACAGGCCGTCGGCGGTGAAGGCGCGCACGTTCTCCAGCGCGGGCCCGATGTGCTTGGCGAACCGCTCCTCGTCGGCGAGGTCGGCGACCAGGTCGGCATCGGCGACGAACAGCGCCTCGCGCTCGTGCAGCCGGCGCACCAGCACCGGTCCGTGGGTGCGCATCAGCTCCATGACCTGCTGGAGAGGGGTGTGGCCGGGCCCGGTGGCGGTGATGTCCACGACGGGGACGCCCGGCAGGGAGCCGGCCGTTTCGGGGTGCAGTGCGGTGGGGGGCATGGCGCGACAACCGCCTTTCGCAGAACGGAATCCTGTGGTCCAGGGTGGTCGACCGGGCAGGGGCCTCCGGGCCGCGGCACTACACGATCGTGCAGTCGAAAGTCGGCACGAGGGCTTGCGCGCCGTCGGCACGGCCGACGCGGCACCGCCTGTGCACATCGCCTCCACGGGATCCGTGAAGTTGCCGGTGACCTGGCCGCCCGTCTTGGATGGGCGGAGACCGGGAGGTGCAGGTGGAGGCAGAGCGGGCCGATGCGGTGGTGTGGCGCAACCGTGCGCTGACCCTCTTCGACCGGGTCGCCGTGCCGGTCGCGGTGTGCGACGTGTACGGCGAGGTGGTGCTCGCCAACCCGGCGATGGCCGCGGAGTGCGGTACGACGCCGGGGCGGCTGCGGGGCCGGGACGTACTGGAGCTGTTCCGGCCGCAGGAGACCACGCAGGTGGAGCGGATCGCCGAGGCGCTGCGGATGCGGCGCCGCTCGCGCTACCAGGTGTCCGTGCGCTGGAGCGCGCCCGGCGGTGCGGAGCGGTACGGGGAGCTGACGGCGGATCCGGTGAGCGACAGCGTGGACATGACGCCCGCGCTGCTGGTGATGCTGCGGGTGCAGGGTGAGCGCACCGTCCGCCGCGCACCGGAGCAGGTTGCGGTCACGTCGGTGGAGGGCCGGGTGCTGGCGCTGCTGGCCCAGGGCGCCACCACGGCCCGGGCCGCACGCGAGCTGGGGCTCAGCAAGGACGGCGTCACCTATCACCTGCGGCGCCTGTCGGCCCGCTGGAACGCGGCCAACCGCACCGAACTGGTCGCCCGCGCCTACGCCCTGGGGGTGCTCGTGCCGGGGGTGTGGCCCCCGCAGCCGCGACCGGCGGATAGCGGCGTCGAGTAGGACGTGCCCGCACCCTCGGGTGCACCGAGGCCTGCGGGCGTGTGCCGGATCGTTCTTCAGGTCCTGGAGGTGGTACCCGCCACCCTCCCCGGGCTGGGCGGCCACCCGGACGCCCCTGCAGCCACATGGTCCGCCGCCCACCGGTCGCGCGACGGCGGCACATGCCGGAAATCCATTGGCCCGTCCTCCTCCTGGCTATCTAGGCTAGCCGTGAACCTAGAGACCCTAGGTTCATCACGGCCCCGTATCCGGAAGGACCCCTCCCCATGAAGCCCCTCACCGAGCAGGACATCCGCAACTCGTTCATCAACTGCTCCAAGGGGGAGGCCAAGCGCCTGGTCGTCCCGCGCGACCTCGGTGAACGCCCGTGGGACGACCTCGACTTCCTCGGCTGGCGGGATCCCGGGGCCCCCGACCGCAGCTATCTGGTCGCCGAGCGGGACGGACGGCTCGCCGGTGTCGCCCTGCGCTTCCCGGCCGCGCAGCGCGGGTTCCTGCACCGCAGCATGTGTTCGGTCTGCCTGACGACGCACCCCCGGGGCGGGGTGTCCCTGATGACCGCACGGAAGGCGGGCACGGCGGGCCGCGAGGGCAACTCGGCGGGGGTGTACATGTGCACGGACCTTGCGTGCTCGCTGTACGTGCGCGGGAAGAAGCTGCCGGATTCCGCGTCCCGGTTCGAGGAGAGCCTGACCCTGGAGGAGCAGATCGCCCGCCTGACGGACCGTCTGTCCGCGTTCCTCGCCAAGCTCCGCGCCTGACGGACCGCCGGACCACGCACTTCACCAGGTTCCGCGCCCGACGGACCGCCGGACCACGCCCCTCGCCAGGCTCCACACCCGACGGACCGCCGGACCACGCCCCTCGCCAGGCTCCACACCCGACGGACCGCCGGACCACGCCCCTCGCCAGGCTCCACACCCGACGAACCCCCGACCCACGCCGCTCGCCGAGCTCCACGCCCGACGGACCGCCCGTGCAGGCGCCTCGGCACACTGCACGCCTGGCGGACGGTGCCGGTCAGGCTCCCGGGGTGAGCACGATCTTGCCCCGGTTGTCCCGGCTCTCCAGCCGCTCGTGCGCGGCGCGCGCCCGGGACAGCGGGAGCACGGTCTCGACCGGCACCCGGTAGGCGCCCGCGGCCGCCCGCTCGGCCAGTTCGCGCAGGTCGGGGCGCGGGTCCCAGCCGTGGATCTGCAGGTTGGTCAGCTGGAAGCCGAGGATCGCGATGTTCTTCGGGTAGAAGTCGCGGGTGTCGACGGTGCTCGGCTCCAGGGCGACGTTGGCGAGCGCGACGACCCGGCCGCCGTGCGCCGTCTCGTGCAGGCTGTGCCCGAAGGCCCGGCCGCCCACGGTGTCGAGGACGACATCGGCACCGCGCCCGCCGGTCAGCCGGAGCACCTCCTCGACCTCGGCCTCGTCCGCGTGCCGGGAGGTGTCCACGGTCTCGGCCGCGCCGAACCGCCCGGCCCACGCGGCCTTTTCGGCCGATCCGGCGAGGGCGAGGACCCGCGCCCCGGCCTCGGCGGCGATCTGCACGGCCGCGGTGCCGACACCGCTCGCCGCGGCCTTCACGACGACCGTGTCCCCCTTGCCGACCCGGGCCAGGCGGCGCAGGCAGTACCAGGCGGAGAGCCAGGCCACGGGCAGGGCGGCCGCCTCGACCGGGTCCACCCCGTCGGGCAGCGGGGTCACGCGGGTGGCGCGGACGGCGGCGTACTCGGCGTAGAAGCCGGGTGAGTCGATGCCGTCGAGTGCCATGACACGCTGCCCGACCCGAAGCCCTGCCACCCCCTCCCCCACCGCGGCCACGGTTCCGGCGGCTTCCACACCGGGGATCAGCGGCGGGCGTCCGGCCCGGTGGTACTTGCCGGCCCTGACCAGCGCGTCCGCGCGGTTCACCCCCGCCGCCTCGATCCGGACCAGCACCTGACCGGGCCCGGCGACCGGGTCCGGCACCTCCACCGGCACCAGCACCTCGGGCCCGCCGAACTCCTCGATCCGCACCGCACGCATCCCACACCGTCCCGTCTCAGAAGGATCTGCTTCACACCGGTTGAACAGGTGTAACGGTGCGACACCGCTTCAACCGGTGTCAAGTCACCACCTGAAGCAGTGTCACCGAGGTAGGCTGATCCCATGCCCCAGCCATCCGACCCGGCGCTCGCCTTCCCCTTCCTGGGCGGCCGCCCCTGTCTGGACTTCGTCGCCACGCTCGGCAAACGGCACGCCGCGCCCGTGGAGCGGCTCCCCGACCCCGGTGCCCTGGCCCGCTGGATCGCCGAGGCGGGACTGTCCGCCGAGGACGGTCCCCTCCCGGTCACCGCGCGGGACCTGACCGAGGCCCGCACCCTGCGCGAGGCGGTCCATCGCGTCGTACGCTCGGCGATGGCCGGGCAGGAGCCGGACGCGGACGACGTGCGGCTGGTCAACGAGTTCGCGGCCCGGCCGGATCTCGCCCCCCAGCTGGGGCCCCGGCGCTGGGCGGCCCGTCATCCGGCGCGCGCTGCCCTAGCGACCGTGGCCCGGGACGCCGTCCTGCTGGTCGGCGGCCCGCTGCTGGAGCGGGTCAAGAAGTGCGGGAACCCGGAGTGTTCCCTGCTGTTCCTGGACGACTCCCAGGCCCGGCGCCGCCGCTGGTGCTCGATGGAACGCTGCGGCAACCTCGCCAAGGTCGCCGGCTACCGCTCGCGCAACCGGGCCGCCCCGACGCGGTGAAGGTACGTTCGCCCCGCGTGCGGAACGGGAACAGGCCAAGGGATGCACGTCGTACGCAAGTGGAGCGAGCGACTCCTGAGCCTGGTGGGACGCCGTCGGGAGCCGGTGGTCGTCCAGACGCTGCGGTCGGCCGCCGCGGCGACGATCGCCTACGTCGTCGCGCTGCGCCTGAGCCCCGAGCCGGCCCCGCTGACCGCGCCCCTGACCGCGCTGCTGGTCGTCCAGGTCACCTTCTACGCCACTCTCACCAACGGCATCCGCCGGGTGAACTCGGTGGTGGCCGGGGTGCTGGTCGCCATCGCCTTCAGCCTGCTCGTGGGGCTGACCTGGTGGAGCCTCGCGCTGCTGATCGTGGCCTCGCTGGCCGTGGGGCACCTGGTGCGCGTCGACGAGTACGTGGCCGAGGTGGCGATCAGCGCCATGCTGGTGCTCGGGGTCACCACCGTCGGGTTCACGGCCTGGGCGCGGATCGTGGAGACGCTGATCGGCGCAGTCGTCGGAATGGCCTGCAACCTTCTGCTGCCGCCCCCGGTGTGGGTGGACCAGGCCGGCGAGTCGATCGAGGGCCTCGCGCGCAGGGTGCGTCAGTTGATGCTGCGGATGGGTGAGGAGGCCGCGGGCCGGTTCCCCTGGCAGCGGGCGGCCGAGCGGCTGCACGAGGCACGCCGGCTGGACCACGACATCGTCCGGGTGGACGCGGCGCTGCGGCAGGCGGAGGACAGTCTGCGGCTCAATCCACGCGTCAAGGAGGGGCTGCTGAACCGGGTCGTGCTGCGCACCGGACTCGACACGCTGGAGATCTGCACGGTCGTCCTGCGGGTGCTGGCCCGCACCTTCACGGACCTGGCCAAGGCCCGCGGGCCCGAGCCGCTGTTCCCGCCCCCGGCCGGGGCGGTCATGGAACAGCTGCTGTCCGAGATCGCCGACGCGGTGGTCAGCTTCGCGGTGCTGGTCACCACCCATCTGCGCGAGAACGCCGAATCGGCGGAGGCGCGCCTCACGGCCGAGCTGAGCACGGCGGCCGGCACCCGCGACCGGCTGGCCGAGCTGCTCCGGGAGGAGGTCCGCGACGACTGGGCGAACTGGCAGCTGATGGGCGCCGCGCTGACCGAGGTGAACCGCATCATCGACGAGCTCGACACCGAGCACCGCACCCGCCGCCTGCTGGAGGAACTGGACCGGGTGTCCCGGGAGCAGCGGGCGAAACTGCCCCGGATGTCCCGGCTGCGCGAGCGCCTCGGCGTGCAGGAGGAGCTGTGGCGGAACCGTACGGGGGTCGGCCAACGTTCTGAGTAAGGAGTGCCGGGGCGGGGCCGGCACCAGAGGCGAAGGAGCGGGCCGATGGCCGAGGCCGCCGTACGGATCGACGGGAACACACTGCGGCTGCCGGGCGGGGTGGCGGTCCGGTTCGTGCGCACGCTGCGGCTGCCCGAGACGGGCACGCATCCGCTGCCGCCCGGGCTCGGCGAGTTCCCGGTCCGGCGGGTGGCCGACCACGCCGACCGGGTCCCGGCGCAGTGGCTGGCGCGCGGTGGCGTGATGCTGCCGGTGTACCTCCGCGAGGCGATGTGGCTGAGCTTCGCCGGTACGGCGGAACCGGCCGCCCTGCAGGTCGGCGTCGGCAAGGTGTGCGCGGTCTCCGGCAGACCGTGGCGTGAGCGCCTCTCCCGCGACCCGCAGAACTACGTGGTGCTGCCCCGCCAGCCCTGGCTGGACGGCATCAACTCCGGCACGGGGACGGTCCGCCAGTTCGTCGCCGTGCCGCTCGGTCTGGGCGCGACCGTGGAGGGACAGGTCACGGGCGAGGAGGTGTGGGGCGGGGTCCAGCTGCAGTCCTTCCCCCTGAAGGAGGAGGCCCTGGCCGAGTGGCGGCGCCGGGAGCGGGAAAGGCGCGAGCGGGAGAGTCGCGCCGCCCGGACGCGCGGGGCCGCCGGCGGCTTCGGCGGCCCGCCGCCGATGGGCGGCTACGGCGGGCCCGTGCCGATGGCGGCGGCCGCCCCCGGCGGACCCCCGCCGGCTCCCGCGGCCGCGCCCCGGCCACAGGCCGCGGCCATGGGCCTGGGTGTCGGCGGCTCGATGCTCCAGGAGGTCTACCAGGACGACCGGCCGCTCACGGACTGGTCCGAGACCCCCGCCGGGCGGGTGTTCGTCCATCTGGTCACGCCCCCGGAGTGGCGCCGCATCACGGGCGAGGCGCCCCCGGCGTCGCCGGTGGACCGGGCGGCGTACACGAGCGCGGGACTGCCCTGGTACGACTACTACGACGAGGACGCCGAGGACCTCGCCCCCACGGACACCCTGGAGGCCGTCAAGCCGGTGG
Source organism: Streptomyces sp. NPDC007971 (assembly GCF_042958635.1). Taxonomy (NCBI): domain Bacteria; kingdom Bacillati; phylum Actinomycetota; class Actinomycetes; order Kitasatosporales; family Streptomycetaceae; genus Streptomyces; species Streptomyces sp. NPDC007971. The sequence continues at coordinate 70,894 of NZ_JBIBJK010000022.1, read as the reverse complement.
GCGACTGGCTCGGGGACGATCTGGACCCCTGGCAGCAGCCGTCCCCCGGCCAGGTGACACCGCTGAAGGACGCCCAGGGCAGACCGGTGGAGGACGGGGACTGGTAGCCCGAGAGCGTTGCATGCTGCGCAACGCTCATTGCCCTTCTTGCCTTTGACAGTGGTTTGGCGCCAGGGTGGCTGTCACGACCGGGGCAACCGACGACCTGAGGTGCGGCATGGACACGGACGCGCGGGCGGCGCGCGGAGGCTGGAGCAGACGCCGGTTCGTCGGGGCCGTGGCGGGCGCGGCGGCCGTGGTGACGGTGCCCGCTCCGGCGGCTCCGATCGCGGACGGCGCACCGGCGGCCGAACAGCGGCCCGCGGCTCGGCCGCCCCGGACGGACCCCCGCGCCCGCCCCCTCCTCCTGGGCACCTACACCTCCGTCGAGGGCGGCGGCACCGGCATCGGGCTGGCCTCCTACGACCCGGACACGGGCCGGATCACGGGTTCGGGGACGCTCACCGGGGTGCCCGACCCGTCGTACCTCGCGCTGCACCCGGACGGCCGCACGCTGTACGCGGTCGACGAGCGCCAGGACGGGTCGGTCACCGCGGTGCGCCTGGCGGACCGGCGGATCCTCGGCGCCCGGAGCACGGGCGGGGCAGGGCCCTGCCATCTGTCCGTCCATCCGGGCGGCCGCTGGCTGCTGAGCGCCAACTACCAGTCGGGCAGCGTCGCCGTGCACCCCGTCGACAGCTCCGGCGCCCTCGGCGAGCGCACCGACCTGGTCACGCACACCACCCCGCCGCCGGGTCCGGGCCAGCAGGGCCCGCACGCCCATCAGTTCATCACCGCACCCGACGGCGGCCATGTCCTCGCCGTCGACCTCGGCACCGACACCGTCTACTCCTACCGCCTCGACCAGGCGAAGGGCACGCTCACCGAGGCGGCCCAGGCCCACACCCGGCCCGGCGCGGGCCCGCGCCATCTGGCCTTCCACCCGGGCGGCCGGTACGCCTACCTGGCCAACGAGGTGGACGACACGGTCGCCGTCTGCGGTTACGACCCGGCCACCGGCCGCCTCACGATCGGCGATCCCCAGTCCACGGGCTCGGCCGGAGGCACCAACTACCCGGCCCAGCTCCTGGTGACCGCGAACGGCTCCTACGCCTTCCTCGCCAACCGGGGCCACAACAGCATCGCGCGCTACGCCGTCGAGGCGGACGGCGCCCGACTGCGGCTGCTCGGCACGGTACCGGTGGCCGGCGACTTCCCGCGGCAGATCGCCTTCTCGCCCGACGGCCGGCTGCTGTTCGCGGCGAACCAGCGCTCCGGCACGGTCAGCGTCTTCCACGTGGACGCCGCGAGCGGGGAACTGCGTCAGGCGGGCGAGCCGTTCGCCTCACCCGTCGCCGTCTGCGCGCTGCCGCTGTAGCGCGCGGGGGCAGACGGCGGCGCTCGCCTGCGTGAGCAGCGCGTGCATGCGCTCGGTGAGCTGCGCGACGTCGTCGGCGGGCGTGTGGAACGGCAGCCGTACGTCGCCGTGGGCGCGGGTGCGTTCGATGCGCAGGGTCAGCCCGTGCCGGTCCACGGCGAGGGGCACCACCCGGGTCACGGCGTGCAGGCTCTCGGGCCGCACGAGCCGGGTGAGCCGCTCGACGGCGTCCGGATGGGCGTCGGCGAGATGGGTCAGCAGCTGGGCCTCGGCGGCGGCCAGCGGGTCGGGCCGGGCGGCGGCGAACTCGTCGAGTTCGACGAGAACCGCGCCGGACGGCCGGCGCAGCACCACCCGGGTGGCCCTGAAGAACAGGCGTCCCTCGTCCGGGGTGAACCAGCCGGCCAGCCACAGCCGGGCCCGGATCCGTCGGCGCACCGGTACCGGGGCCACGTCCGCGAATTCCAGCACGGCGGAGGGCTCCCCGCGCGGAGCGCACAGCGCGGCGGCGAACAGGGCGCTGTCCTCGGGCACGTGCAGCAGCACGGCGCCGCCCTCGGTCACGGAGTGCGCGCCGACGTACTCCTCGCGCGCACCGTCCGCGGTCACCGCGCACGACCACGCGGCCTCCAGCACCGACCGTGCCTGCTGCGCCGCACCGGGTCCGGCCGCCCAGTCCTGCGTGTCACCCATCCCGAGACCTCCTTAGGTAAGCCTTGCCTAACCTATCGAAGATCCGAGCGCACGCCAACCACACCGCGACGAGAACGTCGCGGGCCGGGGTCGTCCGGATGCACGGCCGGCCGATGCACGCGCCGCCCGGACGGCCGGCCGTCCGGATGCGCGGGCGGCCGCTGTCCGCGCCGGGGTCAGGCGATGGCGCCCAGCAGGGTCCGCGCACACAGGTCGCGCACCTGCTCACGGGTCAGCTCGCCGTCGCGCAGCCACTCCAGGCAGACGGCCGTGGTGAACGCGAGCCAGCCGCGCACGGCCAGGCGGACGTGAGGGGCGCTCTCCAGGAGGGGCCCGAACTCGGGGTCGGCCGCCAGCGCGGCGAGGATCTGCTCCTCCTGGGCGGCCAGGGCCCGCCGGTAGACACGGCGTACGACCTGGTCGCCGGCCGCATCCGCACGGTGGAAGGCACGGAAGCCGTGGGCATGGGCCTGGACGTAGCCGAGGTAGGTGTCGAGGCCGGTGCCGAGCTGCTCGCGCGCCGGAATCCCGGGCACGGCCGCCGTCATGCGCAGCATCCGCTCGCTCTCGCGCTCCACGACCGCGGCGAAGAAGTCCCGCTTGGTCGGGAAGTAGTGGTAGAGCAGCCCTCGGGAGACACCCGCGATCTCAGCGACCTGCTCGATCCACACCTCGTCGTAGGGACTCTCCGAGAACAGGCGTGCCCCGACCGACAGCAACTGCTCGCGCCGCTCCTCGGTGCTGAGTCTGCGACGGACGCGTTCCCCCTGGTTCGCGGGCATGACGTCACTTTACTTGACGCCGGTTCAACAAGGGGCACACACTGAACCGCGCTATTGAACCCACGTACAACACGTGTCGGATCACAGGTTCACCCGTCCGCTGGACCAAGGGAGATCGCGCCATGGCGGAGACGACGGAGGCCGGGCTGCCGAAAGGTTTCCGGGGTGCCGAGCAGGGCTGGCCGGAGCTGCACCGCATTCCCCATCCGCCGCACCGGGTTCCGCTGCTCGGCGACGTGCTCGGCGTGGACCGGCGCCGTCCCCTGCAGGACTCGCTGCGCATCGGCCGCCGGCTGGGCCCCATATTCCGGCGCCGGGCGTTCGGCAACGAGTTCGTGTTCCTGTGGGGCGCGCGACTCGCCGCCGACATCGCCGACGAGTCCCGGTTCGCGAAACACGTGGGCCTCGGGGTCGCCAACCTGCGTCCGGTCGCCGGGGACGGGCTGTTCACGGCGTACAACCACGAGCCCAACTGGCAGCTGGCGCACGACGTGCTGGCGCCCGGTTTCAGCCGGGAGGCCATGGAGGGCTACCACGGGATGATGCTCGCCGTCGCGGGGCGGCTGACCGGCCACTGGGACCGGGAGCAGGCCGCCGGACGGGCGGTGGACGTGCCCGGCGACATGACCAAGCTGACCCTGGAGACGATCGCCCGCACCGGGTTCGGGCACGACTTCGGCTCCTTCGAGCGGGAGCGGCCGCACCCCTTCGTGACGGCCATGGTGGGCACGCTCACCTACGCGCAGCGGCTGAACAGCGTGCCCGTGCCGCTGGCCCCGCTGCTGCTGCGTGCCCCCGCCCGCCGTAACGCGGCCGACATAGCCCACCTGAACCGCACGGTCGACGGCCTGGTGGCGGACCGGCGCCGGTCCGGCGGCGGGGACGGGGACCTGCTGGACCGGATGCTGGAGACGGCCCACCCCGAGACCGGGGAACGGCTGTCGGCCGAGAACGTCCGCAAGCAGGTGATCACGTTCCTGGTGGCGGGCCACGAGACCACCTCGGGCGCGCTCTCCTTCGCCCTGCACTACCTCGCCCGGCACCCGGAGGTCGCCGCCCTGGCCCGTGCCGAGGTGGACCGCGTGTGGGGCGACACCGCCGAGCCGGGCTACGACCAGGTCGCCAAGCTCCGCCATGTCCGCCGGGTCCTGGACGAGTCGCTGCGGCTGTGGCCGACCGCGCCCGCCTTCGCGCGCGAGGCCCGGCAGGACACCGTGCTGGCCGGGGAGCACCCGATGCGGCGCGGTGCGTGGGCGCTGGTCCTGACGGCGATGCTGCACCGCGACCCGGAGGTGTGGGGCGAGGACGCCGAGCGGTTCGACCCGGACCGGTTCGACGCCAAGGCCGTCCGGGCTCGTCCCCCGCACACCTTCAAACCGTTCGGGACCGGCGCACGGGCGTGCATCGGCCGCCAGTTCGCCCTGCACGAGGCGACCCTCGTCCTCGGCCTGCTGCTGCGCCGCTACGAGCTGCGGCCCGACCCGGACTACCGCCTCCGGGTCACCGAACGCCTGACGGTGATCCCGGAAGGGCTGCGGCTGCACCTGGAGCGGCGCCCCGCAGCCGCGCGCCCCGCCGCACCGGTCATGGTCCCGGACGACGGCGTGGGGTCAGGAGCCCGCTGTCCAGTGCACGGGACGGGTGAGTGAACCCGGCAGCCTGGTACCGGCGTTGCCCCGGGCCGCGTCGAGCTGCGGCTGGGTGAGGAAGAAGGCGCCGGTGAGATCCGCGTCGCTCAGCTCCGTGTCGCGCAGATCGGCACCGATCATGTCCGCACCGCGCAGGTCGGCGCCGGTCAGGTCGGCGGCGATGAGGTAGGCGCCGCGCAGGCTGGCACCGCGCAGGTCGGCGCCCCGCAGACGGGCCCCGATGAGGTCGGCGCCCCGGCGGTCCTTCGCCCTGCCCTTCTTGCCCCTGGATCCGGCCACCCCCGCGCGGGCCAGCTCGCTGGTGCGCAGCAGGAGCACGTTGATCTCCTGCCGGTGGGCGGCCACGTCCAGCGCGGCAAGCTCCTCGGGGGTCTGCCGGGTGAGCCCTTCGGTCCGCTCCAGGGCCCGGCGCAGGTCGGCGTGGACGGGCGCGGCGGCCTCCAGGCCCAGCGCCTCCGTCAGGTACCAGAGCAGTTCGTGCAGCTGGCGGACGACGGGGAACACCTCGACCATCAGGCGGGCCTGTTCCTTCGGCCCGGTACGCCAGTCCTGGCCGCCGAAGGTGATCTGCGAGACCTTCTGTCCCGCGCCGAAGCAGTCGTAGACCGTGCAGCCGGTGAAGCCCTTCTCTCGCAGGCGGGTGTGGATACCGCAGCGGTGGTCTCCCCCGAGGTTCGGGCAGGGCTTGCCCGCGGGCTTGTCGAGGGCGAAGTCCGCGGAGGCGGCGAAGGGCAGGGCGACGCAGCACAGCCCGAAGCACTGGGCGCAGTCGCCGCGCAGGCTGGCGGTGTCGGTGGTCTGGTCCGGCATGAAGTCAAGCCTACTGACCTGCGAAACCTCCCGGTCGGCGGGTGACCGGAACCCGGGTACGCACCGTCACCGTCGGGCCGCCGACGGGCAGGAGCGCAGAGCCGGGGCCGAGGGCCAGGGCGAAGGCCAGGGGCAAGGGCAAGGGGCGGGGCCGGGGGGCAACCGTCGGGTGGCCGCCCGACGGGCAGGCGCCCGACGGCAGCCGGGTCGCCCTGGTCGGCGACGCGACCCGGCAGGCCGGGCGGGCCCGCCGGCGGGGCGACCCGGTCGGCCGGTCAGGGCCCCAGCGGGGGCAGGGCCAGCCCGGCCAGGCGGTCGGGATCGGCAAGGATGTACATCGCGGTGATCCTGCCGTCGACGACGGTGAACGCCGTGACCGACAGCGGCTGGCCCTCGGGCGCGGTGACCACGCCCACCGAGCCGTTGACCAGCGCGAGCCGCGCGAATCCGGCGAGCCGGGAGAACGTCGCGGCCTGTTCGGCCACCGCCCGCGCACCGCGTACGGCCTTGGAGGCGGCCGCACCCCGCACCAGGGCGCCCGCGTCGGCGCGCAGTTCCACATCCGGGTGGAGCAGGGCGAGCAGCGCCTCGAAGTCGCCGCCTCGCGAAGCCGCGAGGAAGGCGTCGACCACCTGCTGTTGCCGGCCGAGGTCGGGGTCGGCCGCGGGCGTGGCCCCCTGGACCCGGCGGCGGGCCCGGCTGGCCAGCTGCCGGGTGGCGGCCGCGGTGCGTTCCACGATGGCGGCGATGTCGTCGAAGGGCACGGCGAACATGTCGTGCAGGACGAACGCCAGCCGTTCGGCGGGCTCCAGCGTCTCCAGGACGACGAGCAGGGCGACCCCGACCGCGTCGGCCTCCAGCACCTCGGACTCCGGGTCCACCCGCGACAGCGGCCGCACCAGCGGATCCGGGACGTAGGTTTCGTCCATCGGCTCCTCGCGGCGGGCCGAGCGCGAGCGCAGTATGTCCAGGCAGATGCGGCCGACGACCGTGGTCAGCCAGCCGCCGAGGTTCTGGATGCCGTCCGCGTCGGTGCGGGCGAGCCGCAGCCACGCCTCCTGGACCGCGTCCTCCGCCTCGGCGAGCGAGCCGAGCATCCGGTAGGCCACCGCGCGCAGCTGACCGCGGTGTTCCTCGAAGCGGTCCGCGAGCAGGTCCGTGCCGTTCATGTCGTCCCCCGTTACGTCTTGTGGGATGTGGTGGGCCGCGTCACGTCTTGTGGAAGTGACGGGTCGCGCTACGTCTTGTGGGAAGTGACGGGTCGCGTTACGTCTAGTGGGAAGGGGTGGGTCGCGGGTCGGTCATCTGGCGAACACCTCGAACGCCACGGCCGGCCGGCCGCCGAAGCGTTCCCCGGCGGCCCGGGTGTGCCCGGTCAGGAAGTCACGGGCGTACGTCTGCGGGTCCTGGTCGGTCAACGCCTCGATGTAGGTGCGGTGTTCGAGCAGGGCGTGCACCGCGCGCTCCAGTCCGGGCGTGGCGTCGACCGCGTGGGTGGGAGCGGACGACCCGGCCACGGCGACCCAGCGGACACCGTTCCAGGGTTCCAGCCCCTGCTCGGCGAGTTCCGGGAAGATCCAGCGGTTGCCCGCGTCCGCGGCCGCGTCCAGGGTGGCGCGGCCCACCGCCCGGTGGTCGGGGGTGTTCCAGGCGACACCGCCCCAAGTGTCGCGGTGGTTGAGGGTGAGGACGAGTTCGGGGCGGTGACGGCGGATCGCGGCGGCGATGTCCCGGCGCAGAGCGAGGCCGTACTCGATCACTCCGTCCCGGTGGTCCAGGAACTCCACGGTGGTGACGCCGACCGCGGCAGCGCTCGCCCGCTGCTCGCGCTCGCGCAGCGGGCCGCAGACGGCCGGGTCCAGGCCGTCGATACCGGCCTCGCCGCGGGTCGCCAGGACATAGGCGACCTCGCGGCCGGCTTCGGTCCAGGCGGCTATGGCCGCCGAGCAGCCGTACTCCAGGTCGTCCGGGTGGGCGACCACGGCGAGCGCACGCTGCCAGTCGTCGGGCAGCGGTTCCAGCGGGGTGATCTTCGGCTCGGTCATGGGCGCAGACTATGCGGCCCGGCGAAGCCCGCAACTCCATTTGCGGAGCGGCTGGTTGTGTCGCGGCCGGGCGGCTGGTCGTGTTGCGGCCGGGCGGCTGGTCGTGTTGCGTCCGGGCCCGCGCGGGCGGTGCCGCCACCGGCCGTCCCGCGGCGAGGGCACACCCGAAGCCGAGTGAGTACCACGCCCGGCCGGCACCCCGCGATCAGGGCGGACCGGCAGGCTCTGCGGCAGACGGTGGCGGGGCCGGCGGCCCGCCCGCGCGGCTGTCCGTCACACCTCGTCGCGGGCCATGGCGAGCAGCCGGTCCAGGACACGGGGCGCGCCCGCGCGCAGGCCGTCGTGCTCGAACTCGTCGGTCACCCAGGTCCGCAGGCCCTGGACGGCACGGGCGGTTTGCAGGGAGTGGGCACTGTCCACGTACATGTCGTCGTGGTAGATCGCCGCGGCGACCGGGACCTCGTTGATGGCGAGGCGCGCGGAGTCGTACAGGGGCTGCCAGTCGGTGCGGGCGGCCAGCAGTTCGGCCGTCTCGCGCAGCGGCCGCAGGGCCGGGTCGGTGTCGAACATCCAGGGATGAACCGTTTCGCCAGTGAACAGCACCGGGGCGTCCCCGGCGAGGGCCTTGGCCGCGTCGAACTGCGGGAACTCGGCGCGCACCCGCTCGGCGGCCCAGGCGGTGGGACGGCCGTCCTGGCCGTAGATCGTCTCGTGGACGAGGGCGTAGAGGGGGTGGCCGGCGTACGAGAGTAGGGCCTGGGCCTCCGCCTGGAAGGCGTCGGACAGGTCGAGGCCGCCCGCGGTGCGGACGAAGGCGTCCTCCAGGAGGTAGTGGAGGCGGTGGCTGCCGTCGCTCGTGCCGAGCATGAGACCGAGGGACTGGAAGGCCTCCACGGTGAGGCGGTAGCCGTTCGGCAGGACGACGTCGTGGGTCAGGAGGTGGTCGGCGATGCGACGGACCCGTTCGACGTCCTGCGGGTAGCGGGCGTAGTGCGCGCCGACCTTGCGTTCGATGCGCGGGTAGGCGGCCCGGTAGACGTCGTCGGCGTGGGCGTCGAGGGAGGGCAGGCCACCGGTGACGACGGCGGTGCGCACTCCCTCGGGGGCCAGGGAGAGGTACGACACCGTGCAGAAGCCGCCGAAGCTCTGGCCGAGGACGGTCCAGGGGGCGCCGCCCGTCACCTCGGGGCGGATGGCCTCGCAGTCGCGGACGATCGCGTCGGCGCGGAACCGGGTGAGGTAGTCGGCCTGCTCGGCGGGGGTGCCGCGCAGGGGCAGCGTCTGCCGGGTGGCGGGCGTGGAACGGCCGGTGCCGCGCTGGTCGAGGAGGAGGACGCGGTAGTCCTGCAGCGCGCGGTCGAGCCAGGCCTGACGCCCGATGAAACGGTTCGCCCCGAAGCCGGGGCCGCCCTGCAGGTACACCAGCCAGGGCAGGTCCTGCCCCGCCTTGTCGCATGCGACGGCCTCACGGGCGAACAGCTCGATGGTCTCGCCGCCCGGGTCGCCGTGGTCGAGGGGCACGGTGAAGCGGCGGTCGGTGAGGACGACGCCGGGCTGGCGGTAGCTGAGGCTCAACGGGTCTCCCGGGACGGATGGGTCGGACGCGTCCCAGTTCAGCACACTCAGGACCGTGGGCCGCCCCCTGGGATCATGCATTGTTACTGAACTTCCGGTCAGCGGGCGGCGAGGCCGGAGCGGCGCACCGCCGACTCCGGCCGGAGCTCCACGCACCGGTGCTCGCGGGCGCGGATCCGCCCTCGGCCTCGGTCTCCTCCGGCGGCGGTCCCGCGGCGGGTGCGCCCATGGTGACGGCAGGCTGCCGTACGGCGGTGAGGCGGACGGCCGCCGAGGCGGTGGACTCGATGTCGTCGCAGCCGTCGGGGGCGAGAGGCGAGGTCGTCGGGGACGACGCGGCGAGGCGCGCTCTCCCCCTCGACGGTGTCCGCCGACTACCCTGCACTCGTCCGATGACCGACCGCGAGGAGCCGCGATGCGTGTCGCTTTGTTCCTGACCTGTGTCAACGACACGCTCTATCCGGACACCGGCCGAGCAGTGGTGAAACTGCTGAACAGACTGGGTGTCGAGGTCGACTTCCCGATGGCCCAGACCTGTTGTGGACAGGCGCACTACAACACCGGCTACCGGCATGAGGCGGAGCCGCTCGCCCGGCATTTCTCCGATGTCTTCGGGGAGTACGAGGCGATCGTGACCCCCTCCGGGTCCTGCGGGGCGATGGTGCGGGAGCTGTATCCGCGCATGGGTGAACGGGCCCGGGCCGAGGGCCGCGGGGACACCCTCGCCCGCACGCTCGCGCCCGTGGTCCCCCGGACCTATGAGCTGACGGAGTTTCTGGTCGATGTGCTGGGCGTGACGGACGTGGGCGCCTTCTACCCGCACAAGGTCACCTACCACCCGACCTGCCACGGGCTGCGCGGCCTCGGGCTCGGCGACCGCCCGCAGCGGCTGCTGCGGGCGGTCGAGGGGCTGGAGCTGGTGGAGTTGCCGGGCGCCGAGGAGTGCTGCGGGTTCGGCGGCACCTTCGCGCTGAAGAACTCCGACGTGTCGGCGGCGATGGGCGCGGACAAGGTGCGCAACGCCGAGTCGACCGGGGCCGAGGTGCTGTGTGCCGCCGACAACTCCTGTCTGATGCACATCGGCGGGACCATGACCCGGCACGCGGTGGGAATGCGGCCGGTGCACATCGCGGAGATCCTGGCGAGCTCGCGGGAGGCGGCGGTATGAGCGAGACCTTCATCGGCATGCCTGCGTTCCCCCCGCCCACCCACGCCGCGTTTCCCCCGCCCACCCACGCCGCGTTCTCCCCGTCCGACCTCCCGGCGTTCCCCGAGGCCGCGCGCGAAGCCGTCCACAACGCGACCCTGCGCGGCAATCTGCGCCACGCCACGCACACCATCCGCGCGAAGCGGGCCAGGGCGGTGGCCGAGCTGTCCGACTGGGACCGGCTGCGGGAGGCGGGACGGGTCATCAAGGACCACACGCTGCGCCATCTGGACCGGTACCTGGTGCAGTTGGAGGAGTCGGTCACCGCCGCGGGCGGCACGGTCCACTGGGCGGCCGACGCCGACGAGGCCAACCGGATCGTCACCGAACTCGTCAAGGCCACCGGCGAGTCGGAGGTCGTCAAGGTCAAGTCGATGGCGACGCAGGAGATCGGGCTCAACGAGGCGCTTGAGGCGGAGGGGATCAGGGCGTACGAGACCGATCTCGCCGAGCTGATCGTCCAGTTGGGCAGGGACCGGCCCTCGCACATCCTCGTCCCCGCCATCCACCGCAACCGCGGAGAGATCCGCGACATCTTCCGCGAGGAGATGGGCCGCTGGGGACGGCCGGCCCCCGAGGGCCTGACCGACACGCCCGCCGAACTGGCCGAAGCCGCCCGCCTCCACCTGTGGGAGAAGTTCCTGCGCGCCAAGGTCGCCATCTCCGGGGCCAACTTCATGGTCGCCGAGACCGGCACCCTCGTCGTCGTCGAGTCCGAGGGCAACGGCCGGATGTGCCTCACCCTGCCCGAGACGCTCATCTCGGTCGTCGGCATCGAGAAGACCGTTCCCGCCTGGCAGGACCTGGAGGTCTTCCTGCAGACGCTCCCCCGCTCCTCCACGGCCGAGCGCATGAACCCGTACACGAGCATGTGGACCGGCACCACGGACGAGGACGGCCCGACGGCCTTCCACCTGGTCCTGCTCGACAACGGCCGCACCGACGCCCTCGCCGACCAGGTCGGGCGCCAGGCCCTGCGCTGCATCCGCTGCTCGGCCTGCCTCAACGTCTGCCCCGTCTACGAGCGCGCCGGCGGGCACGCGTACGGCTCGGTCTACCCCGGCCCCATCGGTGCCATCCTCAGCCCGCAGCTGCGGGGAACCGGGAGCGAGATCGACGCCTCGCTGCCCTATGCCTCGTCGCTGTGCGGCGCCTGCTACGAGGTCTGCCCCGTCGCCATCGACATCCCCGAGGTGCTGGTGCATCTGCGCGAACGGGTCGTGCAGGGCGGCCCGGCGGTCCGGCAGGGCAACAAAGTGGTCCTCAGACCGGCCAAGGGGCATGCGGCCGAGCGGGCCGCCATGCGGGCGGCGCGCTGGGCGTTCTCCCACCCGGGCGCCCTGCGCACGGGCCAGCGGCTCGCCTCCCGCACCCGCCGGCTGCACCCGCGCACCCTGCCCGGTCCCGGCAGGGCCTGGAGCGGGACCCGGGACCTGCCGGCCCTGCCGGCGGAGCCGTTCCGGGACTGGTGGCAGCGGACCAAGGGTGGAAAGGACGGCGCCGAGTGAGCAGCAGGGAACGGGTCCTGGGCAGGGTGCGGCGCGCACTGGCCGACGTACCGCCGGGCGACACGCCCTACGACCAGGTGGTCCCGCGCGACTACCTGAGGGAGCACGGCGACCGCACGGCCGCGCGCACGGTGGACCTGCTCGCGGAGAACCTCGCCGACTACCGGGCCGTCGTGCACCGCTGCACCGAGGCCGAACTCCCGCCGCTGGTGGCCCGGTTGCTGGCGGCCCGGAAGGCGGGCTCGGTGCTGGTGCCGCCGGGTCTGGAGGCGGGCTGGCTGGCCGAGGCGGAGGTCACGCGGGTGGCCGACCGGGCGGAGAGCACTCCCGAGGAGCTGGACCGGGTCGACAGCGTGATCACAGCGTGCGCGGTGGCGATCGCCGAGACCGGCACCATCGTGCTGGACGGCGGCCCCGACCAGGGCCGGCGCCGCATCAGCCTCGTGCCCGACCACCACATCTGCGTGGTCCGGGTGCCCGAGCAGGTGGTCGCCTCGGTACCGCAGGCCCTGGCACGTCTGACTCCCTCACGCCCGCTGACCTGGATCTCCGGGCCCTCGGCGACCAGTGACATCGAGCTGGACCGGGTGGAGGGGGTCCATGGACCGCGGACGCTGGAGGTCCTGCTGGTGGGCTGACGCCGCCCGTTTCGGCACGGCGGTGGAACGGCGGACGACAGGGCAGGCCCCGGGCATCCGCCACTCGGGCCACGGCGGAATGACGCCCGGACCACCCCGCCGTAGCGTGAGGGGATGATCCGGTTCGAGCAGGTCACCAAGCGGTATCCGGACGGTACGACGGCCGTGGACGGCCTCTCCTTCGAGGTGTCGGAGGGCGAGCTGGTGACGCTCGTGGGCCCCTCGGGCTGCGGCAAGACGACGACGATGATGATGGTGAACCGGCTCATCGAGCCGACCTCCGGCCGGATCTTCGTGAACGACGAGGACGTCTCCGGGGTCGACCCGGTGCGGCTGCGCCGCCGCATCGGCTACGTCATCCAGCAGGTCGGCCTCTTCCCGCACCGCACCGTCCTGGACAACACGGCGACCGTCCCCGCGCTGCTCGGCTGGAAGCGGGGGAAGGCGCGGGCCCGGGCCGCCGAGCTGCTGGACCTGGTGGGTCTGGACCCCGGGACGTACGGGCCGCGCTATCCGGAGCAGCTCTCGGGCGGCCAGAGGCAGCGGGTGGGCGTGGCACGGGCGCTCGCGGCCGATCCGCCGGTGCTGCTGATGGACGAGCCGTTCGGGGCGGTGGACCCGGTGGTGCGCGAGCAGTTGCAGGACGAGTTCCTGCGGATGCAGGCCGCGGTACGCAAGACGGTCCTGCTGGTCACGCACGACATCGAGGAGGCCGTCCGGCTCGGGGACCGGATCGCCGTGTACGGGCAGGGACGCATCGAGCAGTTCGACACGCCGGGGGCCGTGCTGGGCACGCCCGCAACGTCGTACGTCGCCGGGTTCGTGGGGGCGGACCGGGGGCTGAAGCGGCTGTCGGTCACCGAGATCCAGCCGGACGATCTCGAACAGCCGCCGGTGGCCCGTCCGGACGAGCCCGCCGAGCGCGCCGCCGACCGGCTGCGGGCCGAGGGCGCCCGGTGGGCGGTGGTCCTCGACACGCACGGCGACCTGCACGGCTGGGTCGGCCGGCACGAGCTGGCGGCGGGCGGCACGGTCGGGGACCTCGCGCACCGGATGACCGCGTGGGTGCCGGTGGGCGCTCCGCTGAAGCAGGCGTTCGGGGTGATGCTCCAGCACGACGCCGGGTGGGTCGCGGTGCTGGACGGGGCGCGCTTCCTGGGCGTGCTGACTCCGGCGAAGCTGCACGAGGCGCTGCGCCGCTCGGTGGACGCGGACGCGCGGGGTGTCCCGCGGGGCCAGGTGCCGTTCGACTCGGTGTCGGACGCCTGAGGCCGCGGCCCGACGGGGGGCCCGACAGGGGAGGGACGGGGGACGATGGCGGCCCGACAGGGGCCGGACGGGAGCCCGACAAGGGACGGGACCGGGGACGACGGCGGACCGATAGAAGCCGGACGGGAGCCCGACAAGGAACGGGACAGGGGACGACGGCGGCCCGGCGGGGCCGGACAGGGCCCGGCGGGCGGTCACTTCAGCAGGCCCTTGTCCTTCAGGTACGTCCGGGCGACGTCGGCGGGCAGCCGCCGCCAGCTGTCGACCTGCCGGTTCATGTCCGCGAGGTCCGCCGTCGTGAGGACGTCGTTGAGCCCTCCCAGGGCCTTCGCCACGCCCGCGCCGCCCGCCCGGGAGCGGTTGACGACCGGGACGACGTAGTCCGCGTTCTGCAGGTGCCGGTCGTCGGCGAGCAGGACCAGGCCGAACTGGTCGAGCGTCGCGTCCGTGGTGGTGGTCAGCACCATCTGGTCCCGGCCGTCCTGCACGGCCTTCTTGGCCTGGGTGGTGCCGACGCCCTTCGGGTCGACCCCGGTGACGTCGATGCCGTACACCTTCTTCAACCCCGGTGCGCAGTACGGACGCTGCACGCACTCGTCACCGGCCGCGATCCGCACCTTCAGCTTCGCCGCGCCGAGGTCGCCTAGGGTCTTGAGGTGGTGCTGCCGGGCGTAGGCGCCGCTGACCGCGAAGGCGTTCTGGTCCACCGCGCGGCCGGGCGGAAGGACGGTGAGGCCGCGGGGCGCGGCGAGGTCCCGCAGGGCCTTCATCGTGGCGTCGAGGTCGGGTGAGCCCACGGGTTTCGCGTCGGCGCCGTGGGTCTTGGCGTTCAGCCAGTCGGCCAGGGTCGCCGCGTACTCGGGCACGACGTCGATCTGGCCGGACTCCAGGGCCGGTTCGTACAGTTCCCGGTTGGCGACCGTGATGAGCGAGGTCCGGTAGCCGGCCTGGTTCAGCAGCTGGGCGTACATCTGGGCGAGCAGGTCGCTCTCGGTGAAGCCGGCCGAGCCGATGGTCAGGTGGTGGCTGTCGCCGGGCGGTGCGGTGACCTCGCCGCGGTTCTCCAGGGAGGGGCCGGTGGTGCAGGCGGCGACGGTGCACAGCGCGGCCACGGTACACAGCACGGCCGGCGTCGCCGCCGCACGGCCCTTCACCGGCCGCCCCTGGCCCACGCCGGCGCCAGCCGCACGGCGATCTCGAAGACGCCCTCGACGATCAGCGCGAACACGGCGACGAGGACGGCACCGGCGACCACCTGGGGTGTGCTGGCCAGGTTGAAGCCCGCCGTGATGATCCGGCCGAGGCCCCCGCCGCCCGCGAGCGCCGCGATGGTGGCGGTGGCCACGAGCTGGACCGCGGCGATCCGCACCCCGCCCAGGACCATGGGGAGCGCGAGGGGAAGTTCCACGCGGCACAGCATCTGCCGCCCGGTCATTCCCATGCCCCGGGCCGCCTGTACGACGCCCCGGTCGACCTCGCGCATGCCGACGTAGGCATTGGTGAGCAGCGGCGGCACGGCGAACAGCACCAGGGCGACGACCGTCGGCCCTTCGCCCCACCGGCCGACGGGGGTGAGCAGCAGCAGGACCAGCACGGCGAAGGTGGGGACGGCCCGGCCGGCGTTGGAGATGTTGACGGCGAGCGCGCCGCCCTTGCCCAGATGGCCGAGCACCAGGGCGACCGGCAGCGCGATCAGACAGCTGATCAGCAGGCAGACGACGGTGAGCGCCAGGTGCTGGAGCAGCCGGTGCCGGACACCGTCGTCGCCCGACCAGTGCGCGGGGTCGGTGAGCCAGTCCCAGGTGGCGCCGATCATGTTCATGCGCGGGCCGCCCTGATCCAGGGGGTGATCAGCCACTGCACGCCCAGCAGGAGCAGGTCCGCGACGACGGCGATCAGCACGCACAGCACGGACGCGGTGAGCACCTGGGCCTTGAAGTAGGTGTTCATGCCCGCGTAGATGAGGTTCCCGAGGCCTCCGAAGCCGACGATGGCACCGACCGTGACCAGGGAGACGGCCGAGACGGCCGCGATGCGCAGCCCTGCCATCGCGGCGGGCAGGGCCAGGGGCAGTTCGACGGTGAGCAGCAGCCGGACGGGGCCGTAGCCGAGACCGCGCGCGGCCTGCCGGGTCTCCTGCGGGACCGCGCGCAGACCGGCGAGGATGTTGCGGACGAGCACGGTGAGCGAGTAGAACACGAGGCCCGCGACGACCAGGGTGGCCGAGAGGCCGTAGAGGGGCAGGAGCAGGGAAAACATCGCCAGGGACGGGATCGTGTAGAGGATCGTCGTCACGGCGAGGACCGGGCCGGCGGCCAGGGCCCAGCGGCGGGCCAGCACCGCGAGCGGCACGGCGATCACGAGACCGATGAGGACCGACAGCCCGGTCAGCTCCAGGTGCTGGCCGACCGCGTCGAGCAGGACCTCGCGGCGGGTGCTCAGATAGGCGCCGCAGATCCATTCGTTGCGCGCGAGGCAGTCGTCCGGGGGCGCGGTCACGAGTCCATTGCACCGGGCGGGCGACGGGGGCGGCGCGTTGTGGTGGCCCGTCCGGGGATGCGGGCCACCGGACGCGGGCCACCGGACGCGGGCCACCGGACGCGGTCCACCGGACGCGGTCCACCGGACGCGGGCCTCCGGATGCGGGCTAGGGCGCCGCCGTCGCGGTGTGCGCCTGTGCGACTCCGGCCGCGTCCAGCAGTGCCGTCACCGTCGCCGTGGCGAGTCCGTCGTCCAGGTGTTCCACGCGGGCACCGGCACGGGCGCTGGCGCCGTCGAAGATCAGCATGAGCTGGCGGGCGAGCAGGTCGGGGTCGTGGGCGCCGCCCCGCTCGGCCTGGGTGCGGAACAGCGCCTTGAGGTCCTCCTTCACCGCGCGGGCCACCTGGCTCGCCGGGTGCCCGGGGTCCTTCAGCTCGACGAGCACGGCGAGGTAGGGGCAGCCGAGGTAGCCGGGATCGGCGGCGGCCTTCTCGACCTGCTCGAAGACGTACAGGATCCGCTCGCGGGGCGTCACGGAGTCCGGGTCGGCGGGCGCGAGCAGGGCCTCGTACCGGGGGATCCGCTTCTCCAGGCTCGCGGCCAGCATCTCGTCCTTGCTGTCGAAGAGCTGGTACATCGACCGCTTGGAGACGCCCGCCGTCCGGCACAGCGCCTCGATGCCGACGGAGACGCCGTCGCGGTAGAACAGCTGGGCCGCCGCGTCGAGCAGCCGGTCTCGGGGGGATGCCTTGTCGGTGGTGGCCATACGGCGAGGTTACCGCGTCCGCCACGAGAGGAAACCGATCGGTCTACCATGGTGGGACCTGGCGGGACCCCCGTGACAGAGGGGGTGAACAAGCGCTTAGATAGGACCTGGCTGCCCATCCCCGACCTGCCGGAGGCCCCGTTGTTCACATCCGTCGACGACGTCTCCGCCCGCCTCGCCGGGACCGGTTACCTCGCCTCACCCGCCGTCGCCACCACCGTCTTCCTCGCCGCCAGGCTGGGCAAGCCGCTGCTGGTGGAGGGCCCCGCCGGGGTCGGCAAGACCGAGCTGGCCAAGGCCGTCGCCCAGGTCGCCGGGGCCCGGCTGGTCCGGCTGCAGTGCTACGAGGGCGTCGACGAGTCCCGTGCGCTGTACGAGTGGAACCACGCCAAGCAGCTGCTGCGCATCAGCGCCGGGCGCGACGAGAGCTGGGACGAGACCCGCACCGACATCTTCAGCGAGGAGTTCCTGCTCCCCCGCCCGCTGCTGACCGCGATCCGCGGCGACGAGCCGACCGTCCTGCTGATCGACGAGACCGACAAGGCCGACGTGGAGATGGAGGGGCTGCTGCTGGAGGTGCTCAGCGACTTCCAGGTCACGGTCCCCGAGCTGGGCACGATCACCGCCACCCGCCGCCCCTTCGTCGTTCTCACCTCCAACGCCGGCCGGGAGCTGTCGGAGGCGCTGCGCCGCCGCTGTCTGTTCCTGCACATCGGATTCCCCGAGGAGGAACTGGAGCGGCGGATCGTACGGCTGAAGGTGCCCGGGCTCGACGAGGCGCTGGCCGCATCGGTGGTCCGCGTGGTCGGGGCGCTGCGCGCGATGGACCTGCGCAAGGCTCCGTCGGTCGCCGAGACCGTCGACTGGGCGAACACCCTGCTGGCCCTGGGCGCCGGCACGCTGGACGAGACCGTCGTACGGGACACCCTGGGGGTGATCCTCAAGCACCAGGACGACGTGCAGAAGGCCGCCGCCAAGCTGGACCTGGACGCGCTGTGAGCGATGTCGACGGGCGGATCACCGCCCTGGTCGGCGCGCTGCGCGCGCACGGCGTACGGATCGGCACCGGGGAGACCGTGGACGCGGCCCGAGCGGTCGAGGCCCTCGGGCTCGCCGACCGGGAGCTGCTGCGCGAGGGGCTGGCGGCGACCCTGCTGCACGGTCCGGCGCAGCGGGCGGTGTTCGACCCCGTCTTCGACCTGTACTTCCCGCGCGGCGTCGGTGGTGGGGACGGCGGCACCGCGGACCGGCAGGAGCTGCGCGACCGCCTCGCCGACGCGCTGGCCGCCGACGACCGGTCCCTGATGGCACTCCTGGCGGCTCAGGCCGTGGACGGCCTGGGCGGGTACGGCAGTTCGCCGGGGGCGGACGGCTGGTCGGCGTACCAGACCCTCGACCGGCTCCGCCCGCAGACCCTGCTGGCCCGGGTGCGCGCCGACGTGCGGGGCCGGGACGGTGGCGCGGGGTTCGCCGACCGGCTGCTGGACGACGAGATCCGGGGCCGCATCGAGGCCTTCCGGCAGCTGGTGGCCGCGGAGGCGCGGCGCCGGGTGGCCGAGCGACGCGGCCGGGACGAGATCGCCCGGCGGGCCGTCGCCCCGACGGCAGACCGGGTGGACTTCCTCTACGCCGGCCGGGACCGGCTCGCCGAGCTGCGCAGGACCGTTCAGCCGCTCGCACGCAAGCTGGCCACCCGGCTCGCCGCGCGCCGCCGCCGCGCCGCACGTGGCACGATCGATCTGCGCCGCACCGTGCGCTCCTCACTGTCCACGGGCGGGGTGCCGATGCGGCCGGTGCTGCGCAGGCGCCGCCCCGCCCGGCCCGAGCTGGTGCTGCTCTGCGACGTCTCCGGCTCCGTGTCCGGGTTCTCCGACTTCACGATGCTGCTGGTGCAGGCGCTGCACGACCAGTTCAGCAAGGTCCGGGTGTTCGCCTTCGTCAACCGCCTCGACGAGGTGACGGGCCTGCTCGGCCACGGACACGCCGACCCCGACGGGCTCGGCGCCCGGATCCGCGCCGAGGCCACGCTCACCGGCTGGCACGGCAGCAGCGACTACGGCGTCGCCCTCGGCGAGTTCGCCGAGCGGTACGGCGACGCGGCCGGCCCGCGGACGACCGTGTTCGTCCTCGGCGACGCCCGCACCAACATGAGCGACCCGAACCTGCCCGCCGTCCGCGGCATCGCCCGCAGCGCCCGCCGCATGTACTGGCTGAATCCCGAGCCGCGCGCCCAGTGGGGCACCGGCGATTCGGCGGCGCCCGCATACGCCGAACTGGTCGAGATGCACGAGTGCCGCAACGCCGGTCAGCTGGGCGCACTGGTCGAGCGGTTGCTGCCGGTGTGATGCAACGGTTGTTGACGGTGTGAAGCAACGGTTGCTGCCGGTGGGTGAAGCAGGGAATCGGGCCCGCCGTGGGGGCGGAGCGGAGAGAGGAGCGGCTCATGGACCTGCGGCGGACGGTGTGACGCGGTGGGGCCCGGCGTGATCGACTGGCGCCGAACGGCGGACGGGCGCCCACCCTGTGCCCACCGGTCGTTCGCCGACCGCCCGCCCTCCGCCCGCAGACGAGGACGTACGACATGAGCCATCCAGCCGTGCAGCTCGGTACCTTCCCCACTCCCGTGGAACCGGCACCCCGGCTCGCCGCCGCGCTCGGACTCGGTTCCGAGGACCTGTGGATCAAGCGGGACGACCTGACCGGTCTCGGCGGTGGTGGGAACAAGATCCGCAAGCTGGAGTGGACCCTGGGCGCGGCGCTCGCGGAGGGGGCGGACACCCTCGTCACCACGGGTGCCCCGCAGAGCAACCACGCCCGGCTGACGGCCGCCGCGGCGGCTCGGACGGGCCTGGAGGCCGTCCTCGTGCTCCGCGGCTCACCCGGCTGGTCGCACTCCGGGAACCTTGCGCTGAACGGCCTGTTGGGAGCGCGTCTCGCATGGGCGGGCGAGGTGGACCAAGCCGGGCTGAACGCCGCTGCGGCCGAGGTGTGCGGGCGGCTGCGCGAGACCGGTGCCCGGCCGGCCCTGATCCCCTTCGGCGGGTCCAGCACGCTGGGCGCACGGGGCTACGTTCAGTGCGGCGAGGAGCTGCGCACGCAGGTGCCGGGGCTGCGCACGGCGGTGGTCGCGCTCGGCTCGGGCGGCACGATGGCCGGCCTGGTCGCCGCCCTGGGAACGGAATCGGTGCTGGGCGTGGACGTGGGCGCGCTGGCCGACCCGAGTGCGGCGGTGACGGAGTTCGCGGGTCCGCTCACCGCGGAGAAGGTCACCGCGGACCGGCTGAGGGTACGCCGTGACCAGGTGGGCAGCGGGTACGCGGCACTGACCGGTCCGGTGGCCGAGGCACTCCGGCTCGCCGCCCGCACCGAGGGCGTCGTCCTCGACCCCACGTACACCGGCCGGGCCCTGGCCGGCCTGGCCGCCGCGGTCCGGGACGGCGACGTACGGCCGGGCGAGAAGACTGTGTTCGTCCACACCGGCGGCCTGCCCGGCCTGTTCGGCCACGCGGAGGCCGTCGCCTCCGCCGAGGAGGCGGCAGGGGCATACGGCGTCTGACGGCCGCGGCCCCTTACACGCACCCGCGCCGCTCCTCCCCCGGGACTACGGCCCTTCCCCGATGCGGGGCCGGTGGTCCTGGCCCTAGCCTGCGAGTACGCGAGGGTGGGGAGTGAGCAGGACATGAAAGCTGTCGTCCAGGACCGGTACGGTTCACCGAACGTGCTGGAGCTGAGGGACATGGAGCGACCGGTGCCCTCCGACGACGAGGTGCTGGTGCGGGTGCGGGCGGCGGGGTTGAACGCTTACGACTGGCACCTCATGCGCGGTGACCCGTACGTGGCCCGACTGGCACTGGGACCGCGCGCACCCCGGGCCCGGATCAGAGGACGGGACTTCGCGGGCGAGGTGACGGCGGTCGGCCGGAACATACGGGATCTCCGGCCGGGCGACGAGGTGTTCGGCGAGGTCGACGGCACGTTCGCGGAGTACGTGTGCGTCCCCGACGCCTGGGTGGAACGCAAACCCGCCACGCTCACCTTCGAGCAGGCGGCGGCCTTGCCGCTGGCCGGGAACACCGCCCTGCGCGGCCTGCGTGACGTGGCAGGTGTGCGGCCGGGGCAGCATGTACTGATCAACGGCGCGTCCGGCGGGGTCGGCACGTTCGCGGTGCAGATAGCCAAGGCGCTGGGCGCGGAGGTGACCGGCGTGTGCAGCACGCGCAACGCCGAGTTGGTCCGCTCGCTGGGCGCGGACCACGTCGTCGACTACACGCGGGAGGACTTCACGCGCGCCGGCCGACACTACGACGTCGTCCTCGACCTTGCGGCCAACCACGGGATCGTCGGCCTGAGGCGCGCCCTCACGCCCACCGGCACGCTCGTCCTCGGCAGCGGGGGCAGGTCGGGGCAGTTCCTCGGAGCTCCGGTCCTCATCCTCAAGGGTCTCGCGCTGTCCCCGTTCGTCCGCCAGCGGCTGCGCCCCCTCATCGGCCCGGCACCCGGCAAGGCGGTACTGGCGGACCTGCGAGGGCTGGCCGAATCCGGGAAACTCGCCCCGGTGATCGACCGGACGTTCCCGCTGGGTGAGGTGCCCGAGGCCATCCGGTACCTGGAAGAGGAACACGCCCGCGGGAAGGTGGTCGTCACGATCTGACCACCGGACGGCTCGCAGGAGTGCCCCGCGGTGACGCGCGCGCCGCGGGGCACTCGGGGACCGGCTCACGCCCCCTGAGCCCGCGCATAGTTCTGGGCCATGCCTCCCGCGAAGTCCAGCACCACGACCTGTTCGTCGCCCACGACCCAGGCGTCGTGCCCCGGCGAGCACACGAAGACGTCGCCGGGGCCGACCTCGCCCTCGCCTCCGTCGTCCATGTGCAGGTGCATCCGTCCCTGGAGCACATAGCCGTTGTGGTGGACCATGCAGCTCCTGGTGCCCGCGATCGGCGCCACGGACTCCGACCAGCGCCAGCCCGGTTCGAAGGTGCCGACCGCGAAGTCGAGCCCGGTCAGGTGGAGCGCTTCCAGGTGGCCGCGGGGGAAGTCA
This sequence comes from Streptomyces sp. NPDC007971, assembly GCF_042958635.1. Lineage (NCBI taxonomy): Bacteria > Bacillati > Actinomycetota > Actinomycetes > Kitasatosporales > Streptomycetaceae > Streptomyces > Streptomyces sp. NPDC007971. The sequence continues at coordinate 49,013 of NZ_JBIBJK010000022.1, read as the reverse complement.
CGCCGCTCGTCCGGCTTGTCGACCGTCTTCACTTCCAGCATCACGGTGTCCTCCCATCCGGCCGCTCACCGCGGCCGGGGCCGGCCTCCGTCCCCCGGCGGCCTCGGACGGCACCGGCGCTGCGGCGGTGACCGTACCCCACGCCTCCATCGTCGGCCCGGCCTGTCGGGGCCGCCATCTGGAGGCAGCCGCGGCGGGACGTGCCCGAGGCGTGCCCAGACGTGCCCAGGCATGCCGGGATAACGTTGTCGCTCAGCCGTCAGGGGCCCCACGCCCGCTCACGTGATGCCGTGGGACCCGCCGAGGGGGCTCCGATCAGTTCCGATCACTGCTCACTGCTCAGTGCTCACTGCTCAGTGCTCGCTGCCCAGTGCTCGCTGCCCAGTGCTCACTGCTCAGTGCTGGAGCGCGCCCTGAGCGGGAATCTCGGCGGCGCGGGACGTCCGTTCGGCGCGCCGCGCGGCCACCACCGCGTACACGTAGGCGAGATCGAGCACGAAGCAGCCGATGTAGAGGTAGTGCATGAGGGCGCTGTCGTAACGCGGGGCGCCGTCCGGGTCGGTGAGCAGCGCGAGTGAGGCGCACGCGGTGCCCACCAGCTTGGTCACGGCGATACCCGGCGACTGACCGCGCGTGCTCCGGCGCGCGGCCAGCATCGCGAGGAACATGCCGGACATGGCCAGGTTGCTGCCGAACGCGGTGATCGCGCCGACGCCCTCGTCGAACTGCTCCGAGGCGTAGTTCATGCCCGGATAGGCGAGGGCGATCAGAACCGCCAGTGCGGGCAGGAACAACCGATCGGGGAGGTAGGGGAATTCGGCCCGCCCGAAGCGTACGACGGTGTAGCCGATGGCGAGATCGAAGCAGAACCAGACGATGTTGATGCCCTGCATGACCCCGGACGGGGGCCGCACGAACGAGAACATGAACTCCCAGCTGAAATTGGTGGCGAACGCGACGACGGGCATCCCGAAGGTGCGTTCCCGAAGCCCCGTGCGGATCAGCAGCACGTACGCCGCGGTCCAGAAGAGCCCCGTACCGAGCAGAAACGCCGTGTGCACCGCCTGCATGAACACCCTCCGTGATGCGACCGTCACGCACGCCGGGGATTACTCTCGCACGATGGCAGCAATGAGCACAGTGTCGATCGCGACGGACGCGACGGACGCCCCACCGCTGCGGCCGCTTCCCGAGCGGGCCACCGAACTGCTGGCCCGAGTGGACGCCCCGCCCCGGCTGGTCGCCCATCTCAGGGCGGTGCACGACGTGGCGGCGCAGCTCGTCGACTGGGCGCAACGGCACTGCCCGGGGCTGGAGTTCGACGCCCATGCGGTGCTGTTCGGAGCCGCGACCCACGACATCGGCAAGGCCGTGCACCCGGCCGAGCTGTCCGGCCCGGGCGCCCGGCACGAGGAAGCCGGGAGGAAACTGCTGCTCGAGCACGGCGTGGAGTCCGGCCTGGCCCGGTTCGCCGGGACCCACGCCTCCTGGACCCCGCCCGGGATCGGTACGGAGGACCTGCTGGTGAGCCTCGCCGACAAGGTGTGGAAGGGCAAACGCGTCCCTGAGCTGGAGGACCTGGTCGTCGCGCGGCTGGCCGACGCCGACGGGCGGGCGGTCTGGGAGTGGTTCATGGAGCTGGACGAAACCCTCACCCGGATCGGTGAGGAGGCCGACCGTAGGCTGGCGTACCAGATGTCCCACTCCCTGGCCCGCAGGTGACGATGTACACGATCCCGCTCGGTGACGACGGTGCCGGTCTGTGTCCCCTCCTCCCCCGGCAGGCCGGGGAGTTCCTCGCCCACGTGGACCGGGGCCGTGAGTTCATCGGACGGTTCAACGGGCTGCCGGACGTGATCACGGACCTGGCGTCCAGCCGGGCGTTCCTGCAGGCGTACGCCGAGAAGGAGGCCGCGGACGCGGGCCGCATCTGTGGGATCCGCCTCGACGGCACGCTGGTCGGGGCGGTGATCCTGCGTCGCATGGACGTGACCCGGGGCACCGCCGAGGCCGGCTGTTGGCTGGAGCCGGCGGCGGTGGGCCGGGGCCTGGTGACCCGGGGTGCCCGAGTGCTGATCGACTGGGCGATCCGGGAGCGGGGCATCCACCGCGTCGAGTGGTGGGTGTCGCCGCACAACGCCCCGAGCATCGCGGTCGCCCGGCGGCTGGGCATGCGCAGGGACGGCCTCCTCAGGGAGAGTTACCTGCACCGCGGGCAGCGGCACGACGAGGAGATCTGGTCGGTGCTGGCACCGGAGTGGACCGGCGGAGCCGACTGACCGGGGCCGCCGCGCCCTGGGCCGGCCCCACACCTGTGCGGCAGCTCGCCGACGCGGACCACGTCGTGGCCGCGACGAGGACCGGCTCCCCGCCGACCGGCGGCCTGGCGCGCGAGGTGCAACGCGCGACGTGCGGGACGCGGCGTGCGGCGTTTGGCGTGCGAGGTGCGAAGTGCAACGCGCGAGGTGCGGCGTGCCACGTTCCTGCCGGTGTGCGACGTAGGGCGTGACCACGGATTACCGACAACGGCCCGTCCGCAGATCGCTGCCACGGGTCCCTCCGCGGATCACCGTCATGAGCCCATCCGCGGATCACCGTCATGAGCTCATCCGCGGATTGCCGTCATGGGCTCATCTGCAGGTGGCCGTCATGGCCCGTCGCCGATCGCAGGCTCGGGCCCGTCCGCGGGTCGCGGGCTCGGGCCGGCTGCCGGTCGCGGCCCTCCGCACGGTCCGTCGCCGAAGGACGGCAGAAGAAGCCAGGCCGATGCCATCCTTCGGCGACAGACCGTTGACCGTCCTGCCGGTGAGATGCCGTCCTGCCGGTGAACGGAGGCCGGTCGCCCGTGCGGAAAATTGGTCGGCCGTCGCCTGCAACCTCGCCCGGGGTCGGACGTCTGTCGGGATGGAGGCCTCCACTTCGACCTAAGTCCCACCGACCCGAGCAATCGAAGGAACCCATGTCCGCACACCGCATCCCCCGTCCTCGCCGCATCCGCAGGCTGCGCACCGCCCTGGGGGTCTCCGCCGTCGGCGCGGCACTGGCCGTCGGCGGCGCCGTGACCGCGCGGGCGTCCCAGAGCGGCGCACACTCCGCGTCCCGGCCCGACGCCACCGCCGCTCCCACGCCCGCCCCTGCGGGCGGTCACGCAAAGCCGTCTCCGGCCCCGGCCCGCACGGCGACGCCGGTACTGGTGCCGTCCGCACCGCGCACGAGCGCCCCGACCCCGGTACCGTCGGCCCCCGGCACGGACACCTCCTCGCCGGCCCCGTCCGCGCCGCACACGGCAAGCCCCTCGCCGGTCCCGTCCACTCCGCGCACGGGCACCCCCTCGCCGGTCCCGTCGCCCGGGCACCCGGGGGCGCCGCGGCCCGTGCCGGCCACCCCGGCCCCCTCACCGGTACCGCATCACGGCCACCGCCCGGCGTCGCCGACGCCGGTCTCAGCGACCGTGTACGCCACGCCTTCGCCGGTTCCGCAGCAGCACTGAGGCATGCCGGTGTGCGGGGAGCCGCCCGATGGGGATCACCAGGGTCTGCATCAGCGAGACCACGATCCCGCCGAGGGCCAGCACCGCGACGACGACATTCGTCCGGGGTATGGGGGACTCCCCCGCCTCGCCGGGCCGGGAGTGCGCTTGGGACATGGTTCGCGCCTCCATCACAGGGACGCGGTCTGCACGCTTTGCCGAATATAAGTCAGCTGATTGACTTAACCAAGCGTGACCGGGGTTCTGTTGTCCGCCAAACGCCCGCACCACACCCCCGGCGCACTCGGCAACGGCGACGCCCTGCCGCTAGGTTGGGCGGCATGAGCAACCTTGACCGCGCGCCCGTGCCCAGTGTGTGCGGCGGCCGCGGCTTCGTCGTCGCCGAACCCGTCCGCGAGCTGCTGAGCCCCCGCCATGTGCAACTCGGCGAGTCGACCGAGGTGCGCCGACTTCTGCCGAACCTCGGCCGGCGCATGATCGGCGCCTGGGCCTTCGTCGACCACTACGGCCCCGACGACATCGCCGACGAGCCGGGCATGCAGGTTCCGCCCCACCCGCACATCGGACTGCAGACGGTCAGCTGGCTGCACGAGGGCGAGGTGCTGCACCGGGACTCCACCGGCAGCCTGCAGACCATCCGCCCCAAGGAGTTGGGCCTGATGACCTCGGGCCGGGCGATCAGCCACTCCGAGGAGAGCCCGAAGCCGCACGCCCGCTTCCTGCACGGCGCTCAGCTGTGGGTCGCTCTGCCCGACGAGCACCGGCACACCGAGCCGAAGTTCGAGCACCACCCCGACCTGCCCAAGGTCACCGCGCCCGGCCTGACCGCCACGGTCATCCTCGGCGCCCTGGACGGCGCCGCCTCCCCCGGTACGACGTTCACCCCGATCGTCGGCGCCGACCTCGCGCTCACCGGGGGCACCGACCTCCGCCTGCCGCTGGAACCCGAATTCGAGTACGGCGTGCTCGCCATGTCCGGCGAGGTGCACGTGGACGGCGTACCCGTGCTGCCCGGCTCGATGCTCTACCTCGGCTGCGGCCGCACCGAACTCCCGCTGCGCGCCGAGTCGGACGCCGGAATCATGCTGCTGGGCGGCGAGCCGTTCGCCGAGGAACTGATCATGTGGTGGAACTTCGTCGGGCGTACGCAGGACGACATCAAGCAGGCACGCGAGGACTGGACGAACGGGACGAGGTTCGGGGAAGTGAAGGGCTACGACGGGGACCCGTTGCCCGCTCCCGAACTGCCGGCCGTACCGCTGAAGCCGCGGGGTCGAGTGCGCTGAGCTGGGATTGTCCGGTTCGGCACGCACATAGCCGGGCGAGGCGAAACGCACCCCGCCCGGTTCGCTCAGACCACGTGAGCAAACACCCTTCACACCCCCCGTTCCACTCCATCCTGAAGTGCACGTTTCGCCAGCCGTAGTCAGCTTTGATCGGACTGATGCTGACCCAATGCTGACTTTACTGACGGTCAATCAGCTCCCTCTCTCGGGACTTCGCTGACACCGCCCGCGTCTCACTCGCCTCCGCTTTCCCGCACCTGCGCCAAGAGTCGTCAGCGGATCGCCTTTCCCTCGGCGAGCGCGGATCCCACTCCCTTCGGAACCATGCTGACCGCATCCGTCGCGCCATGCGCGAGGGCGGCGCCGCCCATCGCGGTGAGCACCAGTGGGTTGATCCGTGCGAGCAGGCCCGTGAGCCCCGGTACACCGGCCTCGGTCATCATGAGCGCGTGGACCGCGGACTCCTTGGTGCCGCTGGTGTGCTCGATCCGGGTCCGTCGGTGCATTCACCAGTCCGCGTGGCCGGGTACCACCCACAACGGGAGAAGGCCGTACAGCAGAAAGCGCCGACCGGCGTCCTCCGCCTCGGTCGATCGGAGCGGGGTCCGCAGGTCGTCGGACCGCCGCCAGCCCCGCCAGTTCCGCCAGGCCGTACGGGGCGGAGCACGCAGTGTCATGGAAACATCCGTGACAGTGACAAGGCCTTCGACCGGGGCTTTCGGGCCCTCCGGGCCACGCCTGCCTGGTACCGGTACCCCTCCTCCTGTCGGCGACACCATGCACAAGCTCGTGCCCATCGGGTACTCGGCTGCGGTCACCCCCGATCGACACGCGGTTCAGGAGGCACCATGACCGGCTTCGGATACTTCCTCGCGTGTGAGGAGCATCGCCCGGCGGAACTCGTCGAGCAGGCGCGCATGGCCGAACAGGCCGGCTTCGAGTCACTGTGGATATCCGACCACTACCACCCGTGGAACGACAGCCAAGGGCAGAGCCCGTTCGTGTGGTCGGTGATCGGTGCTCTCTCGCAGGCGGTCTCGCTGCCTGTGGAGACGGCGGTGACCTGCCCGCTCGTGCGGACACACCCCGCCGTCATCGCCCAGGCGGCCGCGACCAGTGCAGTACAGCTGGGTGGGCGCTTCCGGCTGGGAGTGGGCACCGGCGAGGCGCTCAACGAACACATCCTCGGCACGGTCTGGCCGGAGGCCCCGGTCCGCATGGAGATGCTGGAGGAGGCACTCCAGATCATCCGGCAGCTGTTCACCGGCGAGCAGACCAGCCACCACGGCAAGCACTACACCGTGGAGAACGCCCGCCTATACACGCTGCCCGACGAACCCGTGCCCATCGACGTCTCGGCCTTCGGCCCGCAGGCCGCCGAGGTCGCCGCGCGGATCGGCGACGGGCTGGTCACGATGATGCCGGACAAGTCTCTGGTGGAGCGATTCCGGCGCGGTGGCCGGGGCACCAAGCCGGTGTACGGGGGCCTCAAGGTGTGCTGGGGCACCGACGAGCGGGAGGCGGTCCGCACCGCGCACCGGCTGTGGGCCACCGAGCAGCTGCCCGGCGAGCTCGCGCAGGTCCTGCCCACCCCGAGCCACTTCGAGCAGGCGTCGCAGCTGGTCACCGAGGAGCAGGTGGCCGGGTCGGTGCCGTGCGGCGACGATCCGGACGCTCACGTCGAGGCGCTGAGGGCGTTCGTCGACGCGGGGTTCGACGGCGTGTACGTCAGCCAGATCGGCAAGGACCAGCAGGGCTTCTTCGACTTCTACCGCACCAAGGTCCTGCCGAGGCTGCGGGACTGACCGCGCGAGGTGGTGGACACCGTGTCCGGGCCGGGAGAGAGGGGTCGCAGCGCGCTGGTCGTGATCGACATGATCAACACCTACGACCATGAGGACGCCGAGCTGCTGGCACCCGCCGCCGAACGGGTCGTGCGCGTGCTGGCGGATCTGATCGGCCGGGCCCGGGACGCGGGCGTGCCGGTGATCTACGCCAACGACAACTTCGGGCTCTGGCGCTCCCACCAAGGGGAACTGGTCGCATCCGCGCTGTCCAGCCCACACGCCGGCCTGGTCGAGCCGATCCGGCCGGACGACGCATCTCTCTTCGTGGTGAAGGCCCGGCACTCGATCTTCTACGACACCCCCATGTCCTATCTGTTGTGGCACCTGGACGTCGGAACGGTGGTCCTGACCGGTCAGGTCACCGAGCAGTGCGTCCTGTACTCCGCCCTTGACGCGCACATCCGTCATCTGGAGGTCACGGTGCCGAGGGACGCCGTCGCCTCGATCCACCCCCATCTTGCGGTCGCCGCGCTGGAAATGATGGAGCGGAACATGGGCGCCCGGATCGTCCTCGCGAAGGAACTCGGCTTCCAGGATTCCTGGTGACCCGGACAGGGCAGTGCCCCTCAGTGCCCGAGAGCTGGTGCTGCAGGACGCGGTGGCAGGCGGCGGACGGCCGCGCTGTCGAGTCCGTGGAGTCGCCGCTGCTCAGTGCCGGGGCCGAACCGAACCCTACGTGGGCCCACCAGTCGGCGCCCTCCTCCAGGTGGCGCAGCAGGATGCCCTCGCGCAGGGCCAATGGGCAGATCAGCAAGGTCTTCACGTCGCTCTATCAATCTCATCGCGGTGTGCCCGATCACTCCTCATTCTCACGTGCCTACGTACCCAGAGTGGCCGGGTTGACGCGGCCCGTGCGCAGCGCGGTCCGGCCGCCCCGCCGGGCTTCCAGCAGCCGGGCGGCCAGCCGGTCCTCCAGATGGCCAGTCGTACGGATCCCGAACACCACGTCGGCGTCCAGTCCGGGCTCGCCCGCCAGCAGGCCCGCGACCACCTCATGCCGTACTACCTGATTCGTGCACCGCGTCGGCCTCGACGTGCTCGGTGTAGAACCGCACGGCCGCGGGGCCGGCGCCCATGCGGCGCAGCGCCTCGGCCAGACGACGGGACGCGGGGGACGAGGTCATTTTCGACGGTCGCGAAGTGGCCGACGGGCGCCCCGGGCAGGGCTCGGTGCAGGCCGAACAGGGACATCACGTTGACGGTGGCCAGCACCTCAGCCGGTGCGGCATCGACGTAGTGGCCGTACGACGTATCCAGACCCAGGTCCGCCAGGAGGTCGGCGAACAGTTGAGCATGGATCTCGTCCGCGTGGCCCGCGCCGAACTCGTCGAACTCCACGGCCACCATGGCGGCCTTGGCCCGCCCGCGCAGCCTGGGGATCACCCAGGCGTGCGGATCCGCCTCTTTGAGGTGGTAGAGCGAGCGCAGCGCCGCGTACTCACGGAAATGGCCGACCGGGCAGTTTCAGCGGCTGTGCGGGCAGCGCCCGGGCAACTCCGCAGAGGTTGTCGGCCATCGTACGGCCGGTGCTGGGCGCCCAGTCGCCACCGCGTTCCTCCGGGTAGTCGGGGCCGGGTCGCAGGCCGAGGTGCAAGTACGTCCACGCCTGGCCGGGAACGGTGTAGCCGATGTCCGCAAGGGCGCCGGAGATCTGGCTGATGACGCAGTGAGCGCCGTCCTCGTTGCCGGTGACCACTACACCCGGCACCCGGTTGTAGGCGACGGAGCGATCCTCGTCGTCCGCCTCAAACATCGTCGCGTCCATCCGCTCCCCACACCCGCTGCGCCACCGAAGACGGCCGGCCCAGCCAGGTCGGCGAGGCGATGACCAGGATCTGCGAGGCCAGGAGCCGGTCGTGGACCCCCGGCCACTCGTTGCCTTCGCCCCCGTCGGTTACCACGCCTGGGGGGAACCAGGTCGACGGTGCACACGACATCGTGGAACTGCGCCTGTCCGGTCACCCGCACTGCGCCGGCCACCGGGGAGGGCAGCTCCGTCTCCGTGACGAACTCGGCCCGGCAGACCCGCCTCGCGCGCCGCCTCGGCCTCCGCCCGCAGCTGCACGACGCCCTGTCCGAGGTGCATGCTGCACTGCCACGCCATGTGGAGCGGTACGAGACCTCACCCGGCGAAGCGCGGGTTCACTCCATTCAGTACGTAGTCGCGGCCGACGGGCGCCGAGTTCCCGGCCGCGGGCCGATGGCGTGGGAGTGCGCGTCGTGCCGTGCAGGCGCCGAGGAGAGGTCGTCCGAGGCTGCTAGCTTCGCGCACCTGGTTCGAGGTCAGGGCCCGGATCGCGGGCGTATGTACGGAGGCTGCGGTGGCGAACACGAGAAGATCTCCCGAGGAGTCGGCCGGTGACCCCATCCGGCGCCGTACTCTCCTGGCGTCGGCCGCCCTGGCGGCGGGCACACCGATCTCACTGGCCGCTCCCGCCCAAACCCCCAGACTGTCGGCGCCCGAGCTGCACGCCGCAGCACAGCGCGGGAGTGCGGTCCGCCTCCTCGCAGTGCCGGAGGAGAACCGCGGCGTCGACTGGCTCAGGTCGGCCCTTCAGGTCGCGGTGGAAATCGAGTTCTCCACCATCCCGCCGTACCTGTGCGGCTGGTGGTCCATCGAGAATCGGAAGTGTGACGCGTCCCGGTTGATCCGGCGCATCATCTCCGACGAGATGTATCACCTCGGAATCGTCTGCAACCTGCTGGTAGGCCTGGGAGGACGGCCACGGATCAGAGAGTCGGCACCCGCCTACCCGGGCCCATTGCCGGGCGGGGTGCATCCAGGGGTCAACGTGTACTTGTCCGGCCTGACCAAATCGCTCGTCGGGGACGTGATGATGGCCATCGAAGCCCCCGCGGTACCACTCACCGAGGGCGCGCACGACCCACTCAGCATCGGCGTCTTCTATGAGGAACTGCGGAAGGCGTTCCGGGTGGTGGCGCCCGATCTGTCAGTGGACCGGCAGATGCACGAGCGCATCGGCGAGGACACACTCAGGCCGGTCAGGACTCTCGACGATGTCGAGCGCTCGATCGAGATCATCAAAGACCAGGGTGAAGGCACCGCGGCCTCTGCGGCCGACGGCCAGGGAGACGGTCACATGGCGCACTACTACGCCTTCGCCGAGATCTATCACGGCCGGCAGCTTCGTGAGACCGACGGGGATTGGACGTTCACTGGTGCTCCCGTGCCATTCCCCGACACTCGGCCCATGGCCAGGGTCCCTGCGGGCGGCTGGGACCGGCCACCCGCCGAGGCCCAGCGGCTCCTGGACGACTTCGACAGCACCTACACCGCACTTCTGGAAGCGCTCGACACGGCGTGGGCAGAAGGCGACCGGCACAGCCTGAAGGCTGCTGTGCGGCGCATGCGCAGGCTGGAGACTCCGGCCGTGGGGCTGATGGAGATCCCGATCAACGGCACCAAGGAAACCTACGGCCCTCAGTTCCGTCCAGGCAGATGACCCACCACCTGCCGGCGCCCGGCGCCCGGATCGCAGGCTCCGCATGCCCTACTGGTTCACGAGGGTCCCGGGTGCGCGGAATCCCGGGAGCCGTGGAGCCCGCGTAAGTCCGCCCCGGGTCGTCAGCGGATCCATGGGGGGATATCCGTGCCCCCCCCAAATCCGGTACCCGGTGAGCGCAGCCGCGCAGACCGGCAGGCCCCCGCCGTCGCCCGGTCCTGCCGGTCCCCCACCCCCAGACCGGGGACGATCGCGCGAGTGCCACGAAGGTCGACGTTCATCTGTCCGCCGATCACCTCATCCTCAGGTGCTGAACCACCAGGGTGACCACCATCAGGCTCAGGAGACCGGTCGAGACGACGCTTGGGGCGACCACCTATGCCGCTTCCAGGACACGGCTGTTGGCGCGTGCGCCGCTCCGGCCGTTGGCTGACGGTCTGTCCGTCGGCGGGGTCGGAACGGCGAACGCGTGCTGTCAGGCAGCGACCGGTTCCGCCTTGCGGACCGGTTCGGCTGCCTCCAGCGCCCCCGCCAGACTCAGGCGCGCCCGGGCGACCCGGGAGCGCACGGTGCCGACCGGACACCTGGTCGCGGCGGCCGCCTCGGCGTACGGCAGTCCGAGCATCTGAGTGAGGACGAATGCCTCGCGCCGGTCGTCCGGCAGGGAGTCGACGAGGTCCATGAGGGCGACTCCCTCCTCGAAACCGGGCAGGCCCAGCGGCTGGCTGTGCTCGGCTTCGGTCTGCCAGTCGCCGGTGTCCGTCAGCCGGGGCCGGGCGGACGCGTGCCGCATGCTGTCCACCACCGCGCGGCGGGCGATGGTCAGCAGCCACGTCCTGGCCGAGGAGCGTCCCTCGAACCGGTGCAGGCTGCCCAGGGCGCGCAGGAAGGTGTCCTGAGTGAGGTCGTCGGCCTTCTGCGGGTCACCGGTCAGGTATGCCACATAGCGGCGCACATCGCGCTGGAGCGCGCGTACGAACCGGTCGACCGCGTCACGATCTCCGCCCGCGGCGGCGAGGGCCCATGCGGTGACCGTCTCATCGGTCACGGCAGGCAGGGCAGGGCTCATGGCCCGAGGTCCTTTCACTGGACCCGTGCGCGGAGCCGACAAGCGGACACCTTCATGCCTTGTGTGGGCGGGCATGGTTGTCCCGCCGGCCGCGCACGAGTGAGAGAGATCCGCTCGCGCCCATGCGCAAACGGGAGCCTGCGCCGCGTCGGTCGCGGGGCAGGAATCCGGCTGTCAGGCGACAGCGATCTCCCCGGGCGGGCCTCGGGTGGTGAGCGTGTGGACGAGCAGCAGGCGCCGAGGACGGCGCACCCGCCGGTGCGAGGGCCGCAGACGCGGCCGGCGCGGGAACGGCAGTAGTACGGCGAGCACGAGCAGCAACGGCACGAACACCCTGTCCGTCAGCGCCCGCAGCAGGCGGAACGCGGCCCGCTCGCCCTGGGCGAGCCACAGCCCGCACAGTACGGCCGCCAGAAGGTGGGCGGCGAGCATCCCGGAGGAGGCCGTGCCGGTCATGCCCCCCATCTGGTGCATGCCGACCACACCATCCATGCCGGTCATCGAGTGGCCGACATGGTTCATGGGGGCCAGGTCGTGCGCCACCGGCAGGGGCATCGTGCGCGTCAGCCCGAAGTGCACTGCCGGGTCGTAGGAGCGGGCCGTAGAGCCTGGATCGGGATCGGTCCCGCCCAGCAGATAACTGGCCCACTGCCGGACCGCGGCCGCGTCATCGGGTACGGCCATGACCGGATGCCGACCTGCTTGAGCGAGCGCGAAGCACATGTGCAGGCAGCTCTGCACGCCGACCGTCAGGGCGATCACGCCGGTCCGGCCACGCTCGGTGCTCCCGAGCACCCAGGCAATGGCTCCCACGCCGGTCACTGATGCGAGCAGTACCCACCAGGGCAACGGTGAGCCCGACATCAGCACGTGGCCGATGGCCGCGAGCACGACACAGACGACCGCGAACACCGCGGCACGTAGCACGCGGAAGAGCCCACCGACAGACATGACGCCCCATCTCGACATCCGGTGGCCGGGTCTCGATGACCGGGATACGCACCATGCAGCATCCGCGCCCGGGCCCGCTCGTGCAAGGCAACCCGCCGTGGCCGGGGCCTCTGCGTGGTCGCCGTACGGCTTCTGGGTGCAGGAGCGCCACCACGGAGCCGAGTCCGTCGGAGCAGCCGCTGCCGTGCACCGCACGGCGCGAGCTTCGGAGACCAGACCACACACCGGACATCGCGCCTCGCCGGATCTGACCACAGGAGTTCTGCTCTTCGAGTCGAGCATCTGGGTGTGGGGTCCGGCCGCTGCCTGAGGCCGGCCGGCGGGTCGGAGGTCGCCTCTGCCGACCTGCAGCTGACCGCGGACGCCTCCGGCGTCCGAGCGTGCCGTCCAGGGAAAGCAGGTACGTAGACGTTCCACCCGTTGTCGGAGATCCGCGCCCACTCCAGTGGGGCCGGCCGGCCGCTCCACACGGCCGGGCAGACGCCGACCGTCCTGGTCCTCGTCGACATCCTCTCCGACCTCGCTGACAACGACAACGAGTGACCATCTACATGAACGGCGTCGCAAGGACTGAGCTTCGCGGTGATCGCGACGATGGCGACGGGGATCAGCCGGCCCGCCGGGTGCAGCGGCAGGTGTACGGCCAGGACGACGGCCGTACGGCGCACGCGCAACTCCAGCCGGCCGGAGGCGGCCAGCACGCCGACGGCAGCCGCCGAACTCCACAGTGCGGCCACGGTGTTGAGGCCGCTGACTCCCCCACCCCGCGGTGGTTGACTCACCATATCCACGGGTGCAGGCGGCGGTTCACCGGTCCGGGGCGTGGCTGTGTCAGTCGGGAGGCCTCGCCGGCAGCCAGGGTTCGTGCCATCGCGAATATCCGGCGACGAGCTTGCTCGCGCCCGCCGGACCCCAGGTCCCCTGCCGGTAGCGCTCGGGGTTGCCGGGCGCCTCCAGCAGTGGTTGGACGATCCGCCACGTCTCCTCCACCGAGTCCTCCCGGGTGAACAGGCTCGCGTTGCCTTGCATTGCATCACTGAGCAGGCGCTCGTACGGTTCGGGTGCCTCACCCAGCTCGGCCGCGAAGAGGAGGTCGAGGTCCACCAGCTGCGTGTCCTGCTTGCCCGGCTGCTTGGCCTGGACGCGGAAGTTCATGCCAGGGCTCGGATCGATCCGCAGGATCCACTGGTCGGGCTCTGGCGCGAACCGCTGCGCGAACGCAAGCCGTGGCGGGCGCTTGAACATGATCCGGATCTCGGTCACTCGCTCGGGGAGCGACTTGCCGGCGCGGATGAAGAACGGCACCCCGGACCAGCGCCAGTTCTCGACCTCCAGCCGCAACCCGACGAAGGTCTCGGTGCGCGAGCGCGGCCGCACGCCGGGGACCTGCAGGTACCCCTCGTACTGTCCGCGGACGTAGTGGGCCGGGTCGGCGTCGGGGATGGCCCGGAACACATCGACCCGGCGGTCTCGGAGCGCGTCCGCATCGGCGGCTGACGGCGGCTCGGACGCCACCAGGGCGAGCAGCTGCAGCAGATGGTTCTGCACGACGTCGCGGAGCGCGCCGACCGGGTCGTAGAAGTGGCCGCGGTCCTCGACCCCGAAGTCCTCGGCCATGGTGATCTGCACGCAGGAGACGTGGTCGCGGTTCCACACCGGCTCGAACACGGAGTTGGCGAACCGCAGGAACAGGATGTCCATCGCCGGCTCCTTGCCGAGGAAGTGGTCGATCCTCAGCAGCTGATCCTCGTCGAGGAGCTGACGCAGCTCGTCGTTGAGGGCGCGCGCCGACGCAAGGTCATGCCCGAACGGTTTCTCCACCACAACCCGGGCGCCCTTGGTCAGCCCGGCGCCTGCCAGGCCCCCGACCACCCGGGCGAACAGCGACGGCGGGATCTCCAGGTAGAAGACGGGGCGCCGCCTGCCGTTGACCGCCCGGGCGAGGCGATGGAACGTCTCCTCGTCGGTGTAATCGCCCTGCACATAGCTGAGTCGGGCGGCGAACCGGGCAAAGACACTGTCGTCGAGCGGCTCACCCGTTGCCTTGATCGCCGTGCGGGCGTGGTCACGCAGCGCGTCGTCGGACCAGCCGTCGCGCGCCACTCCGACGACCGGGCAGGTCAGCAGCCTGCGCCGCTCAAGCCGATAGAGCGAGCGAAACGTCATCTTTCGCGCGAGGTCGCCAGTGATCCCGAAAATGACCAGCACGTCAGCGGGAACGTTCGACGAGTTCAAAGCCATCTGATCCCCCTTACGGGGCCGGCACGGCAATAGGACCGGGCGTCATGGTCATGCACGGGTTCCGTGGCACCAGCGAAGCGGTGTGCCCGTCCGGGCCGAGACCCAGCTGAACGAGGTCGAAACGCCCGGGCGGCGACCGCATCGGGGGCGGCGTCGACTTGGAGTTGGTGACGCATAGCCCTCAGCCCTTCTTTTCGGCGTGACCGCCGAACTCCGAGCGCATCGCCGAGAGGATCTTGTCGGTGAACTCCCCGGCCTGCCTGGACTCGAAGCGCTCGTAGAGCGAGGTGGTGATGACCGGTGCCGGGACGCCTTCGTCCACGGCGGCGAGGACGGTCCAGCGGCCTTCCCCGGAGTCGGAGACCCGCCCGGCGAAGCCGTCGAGGGAGGGCGAGGCGGCGAAGGCGTCGGCGATCAGGTCGACCAGCCACGAGCCGACGACCGAGCCGCGCCGCCAGACCTCGGCCACCTCTCCGACGTCGATGTCGTACTGGTAGGCCCACGCATCGCGCAGCGGCGTCGTCTCCGCGTCGACCTCCTGCCGGCTTTTGCCGGCGTCCGCGCGCTTGATGATGCTGAGGCCCTCGGCGATCGCGGCCATCATCCCGTACTCGACCCCGTTGTGGACCATCTTCACGAAGTGCCCGGCGCCGTTCGGCCCGCAGTGCAGATACCCGAGCGGGGCGGTGCCATCGGTCCGGGTCCGGCTCGGCGTCGGTTCGGCGCAGCCCTCGCCGGGAGCGATCGTCTTGAAGATCGGGTCCAGATGGGCCACGACCTCGTCCTCGCCACCGATCATCAGGCAGTAGCCGCGTTCCAGCCCCCAGACCCCGCCACTGGTCCCGCAGTCAACATAGTGCAGCGACTTGCCGGCAAGACGCTTGGCGCGCGTGATGTCGTCGCGGTAGTAGGAATTGCCGCCGTCGATCAGGATGTCGCCGGGCTCCAGCAACGGTTCGAGCTGGTCGAGGATGGAGTCGACGATCGCAGCCGGAAGCATGAGCCATACGGCTCGTGGCTTGTCCAGTTTCGCGACGAAGTCCTGGAGTGAGTCTGCGCCCGTCGCGCCCTCGCCGGTCAGTTCGGCGACGGCGTCCGTGTTGACGTCGGACACGACGCAATGATGGCCGTCCCGCATCAGCCGACGCACCAGGTTCGCCCCCATCCGGCCGAGACCGATCATCCCGAGCTGCATGGGCTTGTCTGTCGCCATGTGGCGCCTCCTAGTCCTTGAGCGTGCGGTAGTGCCGGATCAGCGCGGCCCGCCGCTGGTCCACCGGTACTCCGGGTACCCGGAGCAGCGCGAGCCGAGCTGGCGGAAGGTCCTGAGGTCGTCGGGGGTCACGGCGGGTCGGCCGAGGGCCTCGTGGTCCGCGTCGACAGCCTGCACGCCGGCGAGGTGGAGCAGCGACCAGAGCAACGCGGAGGCGTGTCCTTGCCACAGCACGAAGCGGTCGCGGTCGGGCCGGATCGGGTCGGCCGGGTCGAAGCGCAGGAAGCGTTGCCAGAGCGTGTACGCGACCGGGGCGATTCCCATCGGTGTCCCCGGACGGCCGGAGTCGGCCGCCTGGAGGGCGTCCATGCACAGAGTGCGGATCGTGTTGACGGAAAGTGTTTCCAGGTCGTTGTCGCTCAATGCGAGCCTCCCTGAAGGTGCTGCTCCTGCGCTCATATCGAGCGCGGCGGACTAGGGTTGAGCTTTCCCGGCCGGGGCGAAGAGCGCCGCACCGACAATGCCCGCATCGTTCAACAGCTGCGCCGGCACGATCTCGGTCCTGAGATCGACGTACGGCAGGAACTTGTCGGCCTTCTTGCTGACGCCGCCGCCGATGACAATCAGGTCGGGCCACAGCAGCCGCTGGACCAGCTCGAGATACGTCTCCAGCCGGTGCGCCCATTTCTTCCAGGACAGGTCGTCGTGCTCGCGCACCGACTCCGCGGCCCAGTCCTCGGCATCCCCGTGGTGCAGCGGCAGGTGCCCCAGCTCGCTGTTGGGCACCAGGTACCCGTCGGAGAAGACGGCGCTGCCGATACCGGTGCCGAGCGTCACCATCACGACGACGCCCTTGCGTCCCTTGCCGGCGCCGAAGCGC
The DNA here is from genome assembly GCF_042958635.1 of Streptomyces sp. NPDC007971. Lineage (NCBI taxonomy): Bacteria > Bacillati > Actinomycetota > Actinomycetes > Kitasatosporales > Streptomycetaceae > Streptomyces > Streptomyces sp. NPDC007971. Next base: position 32,572 of record NZ_JBIBJK010000022.1, on the reverse strand, counting down.
ATCTCGGCGATTCCGGCCGCGTCGGCGTCGTTCACTACCCTCACGTCGCGGCCGGTCGCTCGTGCGAAGAGCTGGGCCGCGTCCGTCTCCATCCAGGCCGGATCGATATTGGCCGTCGTCTGGACTCTGCCGCCCCGGATGACGGCCGGGAGCGTCAGCCCGACCGGTCCTGGGACGCCGATCTGGGAGAGCACCTGCACGACCACGTCCGCGACTGCCCGCGGGGTCGCCGGATGCGGGGTCGGGATCCGGACCCGCTCACCGATGAGGCTGCCGAGCTCGAGGTCGACCGGCGCTCCCTTGATACCGGTTCCGCCGATGTCGACCCCCAGCACGTGGGCCGTCTTGTCCTGACTTGCCTGCGCCACTGCCCGCTCCCCTCAGGGGCTGGCCCAAAATGTGTTGTTTGAATTTTGGACGTCAGGCCCCGTAAGAGCTTCGCCATATAGTCCTCAACGCTCGCACATGTCTCTCATAGTCGCCACATCACTCTTGTCAGGGTTACATCGAAGCTCAAGGGTTACATCCAAGCATTGCGCGCCCTCAAGAGCGTTGGTTTTCCCCTCTGCTCGATGAGGAACACGACTGCGACTCATGCCAGCCGCGACGATGCGGGGAACGCGTTTCGGCGAGGTGAAGGACTACGACGGAGCCCCGCTGCCCGCGCCGAAACTGCCGGAGACGCCGCTGAAATCCGGAGAAGGGTTCACTGACGTGCGAAAATACGGTTTGCCGATCTCGGCGCATCAAGAAGTCGACCGGGTAGGACCGTGCCCTGCCGGTGGCCCTGCTGGTCGCGACATTCAGTGCCGTCCCTCGTCGGCCATACGGACGTGGCCCCGCTTGAACGTGTTCTGGTGCAGGACCGCTGGGCGGCCGTTTACCAAGAGCCAGTGTCAGCCGTGTCCGGACCGCCCTCGGTGCACCAGCTCCCGCGAGAGCGCCCGGAACGTGGGCTTCCCTCCGCGAGAACTCCGCGACCTGCAAGTCCGTGTCCGCAGCGAGCCTCAGACACCCGAGTGGAAGGCCCGCTACGCGGTCCGCTCCGGAGTGGAGGGCACCATCAACGAGTTCGCCCACGGACACGGCATGCGCCGTTGCCGCTATCGGGAACGGCTGGTGACGGCGGTACGTCAGCCCGGCCGGGCGTCCCTTCGCGGAGGCGAAACACTCGAGTGGGTCGGCAGCGCAGGGGTGCGCAAGCTGGGCGAGGCCGCGAAGCCGCCGACGAACGGGCGGTTCTGGATGGGCAGCACCACCAAGGCCTTCACGGCGACCCTGGTGCTGCAACTGGTGGCCGGGGGCAAGATCGGACTGAACTCCCCGGTGGCCGACTACCCGCCCGGGCTCGCGTTGGACCGTCGGATCACGGTGCGGATGCTGCTGCAGCACACCAGCGGGCTGTTCGACTACGCAGGCGGCGAGCGCTACGACGACGGGACGTTCGTGCCGGGGATCCCCGCGGCGGGCCAGGAGTGGGTGGACAACCGGTTCCGCCCCTACCGGCCGGAGGAGCTCGTACAGTTCGCGTTGTCCAAACCGCCGCGGTTCGAGCCGGGCACCGACCAGAGCTACGCCAACACCAACTACACGCTGGCCCTGCTGCTGATCGAGAGGGTGACCGGCCGCTCGTACGCCGCGGAAATGCAGCGACGGATCCTGCGGCCGCTCGGACTGCGGGACACCATCGTGCCGGACAGCCGAACGGAGATCCCCGGCCCGCACGCCCACGGCTACTACCGCTACCAGGACGCCGGCCAGTGGAAGGTGGTCGACGTCACCCGCCAGAACCTCTCCCTGCTGGCTGGCGAAGAAGCCGGCCTGGGCCCGGCTGACCGCGTTGATCGAGGCCCGTCTTCGCTCGGCGGGCATCGAAATCACGTCGGTCCGGCCCTCCTCATCAGCATCGGCCTGAGCAGCGCGCGAGATCCTCTCCCGCATGCCGTCACCCGGCCATCTCCGATGCCGTGTCCTTCGACAGGTGGGGCTCCAGCCGGACCCACTCCCGATCAGAAACATCACCTGGCCCGGTACCGGCTGGAACGACACCAGCTCGGCACTCAGAACTCCTGACGGAATGCCCCCACGCCCTGGACGCCTCACGCGCTCTCGGCTCGTGGACCTGTCGCACAGGCCAGCGGGGGCGCGATCGTCCGTACGTCCGCCTGCTCCGCCACCCACAGTCCGATGAACAGCGCGGCGGTCGCCTCCAGCAGTCCGGCGCGGTCCAGCCCGCCCCCGGCCACCGGCTCACAGCCCATGTCCCGCACCAGCGTGCGTGCCAGTGCGAGTGCCGCCTCGTCGTCCCCGCAGATCGGAACGCTCAGGGGCTGACCGTCGAAGACCGGCGGAGTCATCCGCCACACGTCCTCGTGGCAGAGGTTGAACGCTTTGACGACGTGCGCGCCCGGTGCCGCCGCAGCCAGCTGGCGTGCCGCCGAGGGGCCGCCCTCTGTCAGCAGCCGGAAGCCGGGCCCGACCGGATTGGCGCAGTCGAGCAGGACTTTCCCCTTCAGCGCCGACTGATGCTCCCTGACGATGTCTGCTCCCGCGCCGTACGGCAGCGCGGCCAGCACCACCTCACCGAAGCCGACCGCAGCATGGAGACTCCCGTGCCCCGCACCGCCCCCGATGCGCGTCGCGAGCCGCTGGGCCTTCTGCTCGTCCCGGCCTCCGACGAACATCTCGTGTCCGGCCCGCACCCACTGCGTGGCCAGTGCGTCCGCCATGTTTCCCGTTCCCAGCACACCGATCTTCATCGATACGCCCCTCTCCGTATCTCCTCCAACCGCTTTCGGGACGACACTAGGAAACCCGTCAGGCACCATTTGGTACGTGACGACCGACGCCTACCTCGCCGACTGCCGCGCCCGCCTCGCCTTTGACCTCCTCTCCAACACCTGGAACGCCGTGCTGATCTGGGTCCTGCGGGACGGCCCCGAACGCCCCGGCGAACTACGCAAGCGCATCGGCGGCATCAGTCCCAAGGTCCTGACTGAGACGCTGCGGCGGCTGGAGTTCAACGGGCTGGTGGTACGGAATGCCTATGGCGAAGCGCCGCCTCGTGTCGAGTACGAACTCACCGCTCTGGGGCGGACGTTGCTCGGCCCGATCGACGCACTGGGCGCGGGGGCCTTCGAGCACGGCGATGAGGTCATGGCCGCCCAGGAACGAATAGGTGGGTGAGCTCCCTGCCAGTGATCTCCCAGCCCGTGCCCTCCCCTGCACGCGTCGACGCACTTTCATCGGCACGAGGTCAAGCGCCGCCGGCAGATCAGCGCGCATCCCGGAGTGAGGAACGCTTCGTGGATGTCGTCGCGGACCTCCCAGCGGATCCGCGGACGGCGGAACCAGCGCAAGTGGGTGAACTCGCCCTCGAAGAGCGAGCGTTGAGTGCCCAGCCCCGAGGCGTGCTCGATGCCTCGTCGGGCGCCCAGCGGCTTCACGCCGAGCTTCCGCACCAGGCGACGGTACTTGTCGTGGTCGTACCCGCGGTCAGCGAGAACGACGTCCGGTCGGCGCCGTGGTCGGCCGCACTTGCCCCGCACGGATGGAACGGCTTCCAGGCCCTTCGCGTCGGCCTCGGCCGAAAGCGGCGGACCACGGGACCTCCCATTCGGCGTATGAGTGCAGCGTGCGCCGGTGAAACCGGTGCTGTATCCCGCCTCGGGCCCGGAGGTTCACGGAACTGCGGGCAGATCCACTTACATGACCGTCGACTTCGTCCAGCCTCACAGCCACCACCGGTGGCGCGGGCTTGCCCAGGACCTCCTGGGCAAGCCCAAGCAGAGTCAACCGCCTGTCCTGCGCAGGTGAGGGGTCCCGGTCTCTGCGGAACGGGACCTCCGCGCGTCCTTGCTCACGCAGGTCAGCTCGGCTGGTCTCCGGTGTAGCGGTAGATGCCGCCGGCGGAGTTGACGACCCAGACGGTGCCGTCGGCGGCGGCTCCGACGTCGACGGCAGCGCCGGGGATGCCGACCCAGGGGTTGGCGTCGTGACCGGTGTAGCGGTAGATCTGCTCCGAGGAGTTCACGCCCCACACGTGGGTTCGAGAGCCGACGGAGATGCGGGACAGGCCGCCCGAGACGGAGACCCAGTCGGTGGAACCCTGGTCCCCGGTGTAACGGTAGATCCCACCCGCGGAGTTGACATGCCACACCGTCCCGTCGGCCGCCACACCGATGTCCACCGCACGACCCGGGATACCCACCCACGGATTCGCGTCGTGACCGGTGTAACGGTAGATCTGCCCTAAGGAATTCACGCCCCACACGTGAGTCCGAGAACCGACGGAGATGCGGGACAGGCCGCCCGAGACGGAGACCCAGTCGGTGGAACCCTGGTCCCCGGTGTAACGGTAGATCCCGCCCGCGGAGTTGACATGCCACACCGTCCCGTCGGCCGCCACACCGATGTCCACCGCACGACCCGGGATACCCACCCACGGATTCGCGTCGTGCCCGGTGTAACGGTAGATCTGTCCCGAGGAGTTCACGCCCCACACGTGAGTCCGGGACCCCACCGAGATCGTCGTGAGACCGCCAGAGATCTGCTTCCAGTCAGCCACGCTTGTGCTCCCTTCTTGTCGCCTTGCACCTGGTACATGCTGTGCGACTAGGACACCTAAACAGCCCCATATACCGATTGACCGCTTAAAACATCCAGAAATCGATGTTTGGCGCCGGTCCACCATCCGGGCACACGGCTTCCGGCAGCCCTTGCCAGTATCTGAAGGCCAAAAGCGCCGTAACCCACATGGAGGCACCTGGTTCTTACGTCCCCGGGCGTCACAACAGCGGCGGCACATGCACAGACCCGGCCGCCGGCTCCCCCACGCTTCGCTGTGCGCACCGAGGCCAACGGCTTCGTCGAGGGCCTCATCACCCTCGACAACGAGTCCACGAAGGCGTCCGGCGGCGGATTTCTCAGCGTGGCCACCACCGTCTACAACGCGGCGTCCTTCGCCGGGATGAAGTTGGTGGAGCACGGCGCCCACTCCTTCTACATCGAGCGCTACCCGGAGGGCCGTGAGGCGACAGTCGCCTGGGGCAGCCTGGACCTGGGGTTCAAGAACGACTCCGGCAACGCCATCTGCATCCAGGCCGAGTCGACCGACACCTCCGTGACCGTCACCTTCCTCGGGACCAACAAGTACGACGACCAAGTCGACCAAGGGACCGCGCACCGATGTGAAACAGCCGACGAAGAAGGTGGGCACCGGCGAGCAGTGCGTGCCGCAGACACCGCCGGAAGGCTTCGACGTCGCTGTGGAACGGGTCTTCTACAACGACGGCTGGGAAACGGGATCACCACGGGTGTGCATGCGTTGCGTGGTGCACTTCGGGAGCCCCGACAGCTGCGGAACCCGGGCGATGAGCGGCCGGTTGACGAGGCCCACGGCGACACGGACGGCAGCGTCCGCGCCCTGGGCATGGTCCCGGTGGACCGACAACCGCGGCCCAGAGCAGCGGTGGGGCACGACAGAGTCGGCCGACCTGCCCGCCCCGACGCCGCCACCTGACGCCGCCTCCGTGTGCCGCCACCTGACGCCGCCTCCGTGTGCCGCCACCTGACGCCGCCTCCGGGTGCCGCCACCTGACGTCGCCTCCGGGTGCCGCCACCTGACGTCGCCTCCTGTCGGAAGGAGCCAGAGCCGACAACCTCCCTTTGCTTGAAGTTGCTTCAAACACACGGATATGATGCATAAACAATCATCGGCTTGCACCTGACTGCGTAGCGCTCAGCACCTCCCCCCTTTGCCGACCCTCAGGCATCCCGACTCCGGAGGACCCATGCCTCTCGCAGCCACCGGCCCACTTCTCGCCGCGGCGGCCGCGGAGCGGAGTGCCGTCGCGGCGTTCGACGTCGTCACCCTCGAACACATCCGGGCTGTCGTCGAAGGCGCCGAGGCGGTGGGAGCGCCGGTGGTCGTACAGATCAGCGAGGACGTCGTGGAACACCATGGGGGGCAACTGCCGCCGCTGGCCCGGGCCGCCGCGGATGCGGCACGCGCCGCGGCGGTGCCCGTGGCACTCCACCTGGACCGGGTACGGCGAACCGCGCTGCTCGCCCAGGCAGCGCACTGCGGCTTCGGCTCGATCACGTATGACGCGACCCGTCTGCCGTACCCCGAACAGGTCGCCATCACCCGCGACATGGTGGCCTGGGCGCACGAGCAAGGACTTCACGTGGAGGCGGAATGGGACCGCGGCTCACCCACGGAACCGGAGGCGGCCCGGGCATTCACGGCGACCACCGGGGTGGACGCGCTGGCAGTGACCCTCCCCGCGCCGCACAGGAGAGGTTCGTACCAGCAGGGCACCCACGGCCGTTCACCCGCGACCGGACGCCTCGACCACCACCTGCTCGCCCGGCTGCGGGCCGCCATCGGTACACCGCTCGTGCTGCGCGACTCGGCGGGGCTGTCCGACGAGGAGCTGAGGAACGCAGCCCACCACGGCATCGCGAAGATCGCAGCCGGTTCCGCACTCGACCTCGCGATGACGGAGGCGGTGCGCACCCGTCTCCTGGCCGAACCGGGTGCCGGTCCACGTGACTGGCTCGCCGACGGCCGCCGGGCCATGACCGCGACGGTCGCCCGTTTCATCGGCGCCCTCGGCGCGAAGGACAGGGCCCCGGTTCCGGCGGGCCGTCCCTGATCGTCACCGCAGGAGAAGACGCCCCGAGCAACACACGCTCAGACGCACGTCCTTCACCCGTCCCAGCACGTCTCTTTCTCGACCGAGAGGAGTTCCCGTGCTCCACCCCCCACGTGTCCGACACCTGCGCCACCACCGCGACGTATCCTCCCGCCCTCCGCGACGCCGGTTCACCGGCCACCGCACCGTCCTGACCGCCTTGGCGGCGGCGCTGCTGTGTCTGCCGATCACCGTCACGGCCGCGCACGCCTCTCCCGCCGCTCCCTTGGGCGACGGCGGACCGCTCGCACCCACCCCGCCCATGGGCTGGAACGACTGGGCCCACTACCAGTGCGGTGTCACCGAGCAGATCGTCACCGCCAACGCCGACGCCCTGGTGGCCACCGGCCTCGCCGCCAAGGGCTATGCCACGGTGACCGTCGACGACTGCTGGATGGCCAAGTCCCGTGACGGGAACGGCACCTTGGCGGCCGACCCGGTGAAGTTCCCGCACGGCATGGCCTGGCTCGGGTCGTATCTGCACGCGCGCGGGCTCAAGTTCGGCATCTACGAGGACGCCGGATCGACGACCTGCGGCGGCTACCCGGGCAGCGGTCGGCCGCAGGGCGGCGGCCCCGACCACTTCGTCGTGGACGCGGCCTCGTTCGCCGCCTGGGGCGTGGACTACCTCAAACTCGACGGCTGCAACGTGTACACGGCACCGGGCCGGACGCAGGAGCAGGCGTACCACCAGGCATACGACGACCAGGCCGCGGCGCTGCGGGCCTCCGGCCGGGACATCGTGTTCTCCGAATCGGCACCCGCATACTTCCAGAGCGGCGAGTGGGGCAACCCCACCTGGTTCGACGTGCTGTCATGGGTCGGTTCCGACGGCCAACTGTGGCGGGAGGGCACGGACATCGCCACGTACGACCCCGCGCGGCCGAACGCGAGCCGGTGGTCCAGCGTGCTCGGCAACTACGGCTACAACCGGTGGATCGGCCGCTACGCCTCGCCCGGGAACTGGAACGACCCGGACTTCCTGATCGCGGGCGCCGGCGGCCTCACCGACGACGAGTCGCGCAGCCAGGTCGCCCTGTGGTCGATGATGGCCGCCCCGTTGATCCTCTCCTCGGACGTCGACCGCCTCACGCCCGCCGCGCGGTCGGCGCTCGGCAACACCGACCTGATCGCTCTCGACCAGGACCCGCTCGGCCGGCAGGCGGGCGTGGTCTCCACCGACGGCAGCACCGACGTGCTGGCCCGACCGCTGACGGACGGCGACCGGGGCGTGGCCGTCCTCAACCGCGGCTCCTCCGCCCGCACGATCACCACCCCGCTCACCGACATCGGGCTGCCGGGCTGCACGGTGACAGCCCGGGATCTGTGGACCGGGACACGCTCGGCCGTCGGCAGCGCGCTGACCGCAACCGTTCCCGCGCACGGTACGGCGATCTGGCGGCTCACCCCGGGCGGTGACTGCGGCGCTGTGGTGCCCACCGGGCAGCTCACCGGCAACGGATCCAAGTGCGCAGACGTGACGGGCAGCAGAACCGACGACGGCACCGGCGTGATCCTCTACACCTGCACCGGCAACCCCAATCAACGCTGGACAGCCGGTGCCGACCGTACGGTGCGCTCGCTCGGCAAGTGCCTGACCGCCGCCGGCACCACCTCTGGCAGCCCCGTCGTCCTGTCCACCTGCAGCGGCGCCGCCACGCAGGACTGGACGGCCAGACCGGACGGCACCCTCGTCAACGCGGCCTCGTCCCTCTGCCTGGACGTGGAGGGCGGCGGCACCGCCGACCTGACGAGGCTCGACACCTGGATCTGCGGCCACCTGCAGGCCAACCAGATCTGGGCGCGGCCCGACTGATCAGGTTCGCCATGGAGCGGCTGCCGCGAGCCCGAGGCGCGCCGCAGCCGCTCCTGTGACGCGCGCGGAGGTCACCCTACGATCCAGCAGGTGTTGCCCGTGCAGGGAGCAGCGGACCTCATCGTCCGGTCGCCCGTCGAGCCGGGCCAGGGGTCCGCCCGGCGCCCGGCCTGGTGGTGTGGGCGTCCGTCGTCGGTGACCGGCGGGTTCGAACCAGCGGCCCTGGGCGTAGCGGGCCGCGAGCGGCAGCGCGCGTTTGCCCGCCGGCGTGATCGCGGCGACGGTGAAGTCCACGACGGGCCGGCTGCTCGCATCCGCCGCCGATGAGACGAGGACGCCCCGCCGCCAGACCGACCTGCCGCGAGGGAAGCCGACTCGCGGCACCTCCAGTCCGCCCGGGCGGCTTCACCCAGGGCGGAACGCCGCTCCCTTCCCGCGGCGCCCCGGATCACCAGGCTGAAGGGGTGAGCACTCATGCGCCGAACGAAGACGCACATGACCCCGCGGACGGGGGAGACCGCGGGGTCACATGCGCAGGCTAGCGCACACGGCCCCGCAGGGGCACCCGCCACCCGGAACGCCATCGGCCGAAGAGTCGGCAGCGGACCAGATCGATGCCGCGCCATCACTCGCGTACGGCGTGCACGTCGTAGCGGGTGAAGTCGCCGGCGAAGCGGATCAGCCTCGCACTGATGCTCCACAGCACGTGGGCCGCGGCCGTCGCCCAGAAGCCTGCACACCCGCTCTGAGCTGCGACGATTCGTCTATCACAGGTCCGCGACGGGGAGCTGGGCCGCTGCTGCAGCTCGCCCGGACGGTCTTGTGGGACACCCGGACCTCATTGGCGCGCAGTCACTAGCTTGCTAGGATGCTAGCATCACCTCGTGAGCGATGAGGAAGTCAAGCAGTTCAACGTGTACCTGCCGATCGGGCTGATCAAGCAGGTCAAGTACCGCGCCATCGAGTCGGGCATGTCCTTGTCGGCGCTGGTCGCCGACGCACTGCGCGCCTACCTCGACGACGCTCATGGGCACGCACAGCAGTCGACCGAGAAGGAGACCTGACATGGCGACCGAAGGCATCGAGGCCGTGTTCTTGACGACCCACAACTGGGGCAAGTCGGCGCAGTTCTTCCAGGCGCTGGGGTACGAGCTGGAGTTCGCGACGGACCACAACTCCGGCCGGCTGCGCAACGGCGACGGTCCTTACGTGTTCATCGCCGAGGTTCCCGAGGCCCAAGAGCCCCAGACGCGGATCGTGCTGAAGGTGCCGGACGCAGACGCGTTCCGTCCCGATCCTGTCGTCGAGGTGGTCACACCGTTCGAGGGCACCCATTACGGGACCGAGGAGATGACCGTCCGCGACCCCGACGGGCGCCTGTGGAGCCTCCAGGCTCCCGCCAAGAGCTGACTGCGACGAAGGGGGAACACACCATGGCGCACGAGCAGATGCAGGCACCGGACAACACCGCGGTGCGGACCGCCCTCTGGCGGGCGATGCACCTCCTGGTCGACCCTCCCCCGCATGTGGTCGAGGACGATCTCGGCCTGCAGCTGGCGGCCCCCGCCGACGACTGGCGCGCCCGTCCGGACATGGACCCGCGGGCCACCAGCGGGTTCCGGGCAGCCATCGTTGCGCGCGCTCGTTTCATCGAGGACCTGATCGCCGAGCAGGCCGGCCGGGGCGTGACCCAGTACGTCATCCTGGGGGCCGGCCTGGACACCTTCGCCCAGCGCAAGCCGGAACTCGCCTCCCGCCTGCGGATCTTCGAGGTCGACCAACCCGGCACCCAGGCGTGGAAGCGGCACCGTCTGGTCGAACTCGGCTACGGCATCCCCGACTGGCTGCGCCTGGTGCCGGTCGACTTCGAGGCGAGCGAGGACTGGCTGAAGAAGCTGGCCGCGGCCGGATTCGATGCCAGCCGCCCGGCGGTCATCGTCTCCACCGGCGTCACCATGTACCTCACCAAGGACGCCACCGCGGCCACCCTGCGCCAGATCGCCGGACTCGCACGCGGCTCGGCTCTCGCCATGACCTTCCTGCTGCCGACCGAACTGCTCGACGACGCCGACCGCCCCGGCCTCCGGGCGAGCAGGGAAGGCGCGCGAGCATCCGGAACGCCGTTCATCAGCTTCTACGCCCCGCCCGAGATGCTGGCACTGGCGCGCGAAGCCGGCTTCGAAGACGCGCGGCACGTGTCGGGAGCCTCGCTCGCCGAACGCTACTTCGCCGATCGCACCGACGGTCTGCGCCCGTCGAGCGGAGAGGACCTGCTGCTGGCCACCACCTGACCACTCCTCACGCCTTCTGCTCCAAGAAGCCTCCGGGCCTTGCGGTTCAAAGAGTGTGCTTCAGCCCGCGCGGGCCGCAGGCGGACGTCCCGTACGGGGTCATGCGCTGGTTCATGGACCAGGTCGATGAGGAGATCCGCACCTCCCGCGCCTGGATGCGGCTGAGGCCCGATCTCGTCGAGATCATCCGTCAACTCCGTCAGGAGCACATGGGTGCCATCGACGACGACACCTTCCGTCATGTCCTGGCGGAGGTGCGCGCCACGGTCCCCGAGGCAGACCTCCCCGCCGTTCTGGAGGCTGCCTTCGGGCGGAGGCCCGACGGCACCACCATGGACCAGCCGCAAGCGCTCCCGCCAGCAGACGGTCAGGGAGGATAGGCCTAGTCCCCGCAGAACTTCTTCTCCGCCGCGGCCGCGCCGTCCCTGAACCCTTCCCGGAAGTTCTCGTTGACCGTGACACCCTGAAGCCGCCGCACGTCGCAGGCGCGCTTCATGGCCGCGTAACCCGCCTTGTAGCCTGCCGCGTACTGCTCCTGGGCACTCTGGCGTCCCCCTCGCTCGGCCGTGCCGCACCCGACCTCGGGGCCGCCGACCTGCCGGGCAGTGACGGTGCCGCGGGCATGAGTGATCGTCGCGGAGAAGTTCCCGCCGGCGTCCGTCCGCACGGTGCCCTGGGCCCCGTGCGCGGACTCGATGAAAACGGCCTTGTTCGACTCGAAGTCCCGGCCGATGACCTTCAGGTTCGCCCGCCCGTCGGCCCGCGAGACACCGCAGGTGGGCGACGCCGCCGCGGCCGGCGAGGCGGCAAGCTCCACCGCCCCCGCTGTCAACGACGACACCACCAGGGGGACCAGCACCGCCAGGCGTACGCGTCGACCATTCATGGGAAGGCTCCTACGTGGCTCGTCCCCCTGCGGCCCCTGCCCTCCAGCGTCTCTCCGACGGTAAGGGGTGTCAAAAGGGGAACAAACCCTCAACCGCCGACGGATCATCGTTCGCCCACCGGGCAGGCCTATCCCCCCTTTGCCCCGGCGGTCTCGCAGGCGCTCATCGGGGCGGTTCACAAGACACGCGTTCATCAGGGTGCTTCACGAGAATCGGGATGCTTCACAAGAAGCTGCGCGAGGCATTGCCCTCTTCAGCGCCACCGGCGGCATCCCCCAACCACCGTGTCAGGGCGGCTTCCAGGCCGGCGGGGTCACTGGCATCGGCGGCGGACGCCCACGCCACGAACCCGTCGGGGCGTATCAGCAAGCCGCTCGTCCCGGCGTCGTTCGAGCTGCCCCGGACCAGTTCCAGACGATCGGCGTACGGCTTCGCCAGGGCGGAAAGCTCGTCGTCCCCGGCGAGATCGACGAGCAGGGCCCGGCCCCCACGGGTGTGGTCGGAAAGCCGTGTGCCGTCGTCCAGGCGGAGATCGGGCATCGTCGCGCCGACCAGCGGGTGGCCGTTGCCCAGGTCGTAGCGCTGCCACAGGCCGGAGATCCGCTTCACGTAGTACGTCGCCCCGTCCCGTGTGCCGAGCAAGTCGGTGACCGTGTCCCGCAGTGCGCGGCTGTAGGCGTCGCCGCGCATGACCGCCACCTGTGCACGTGTCCAGTCGAGTACCCAGGCGCCGATCGGGTGCCGTTCGCTGGTGTACGTGTCGAGCAGACCCTCGGGCGCCCGCCCCTGGACGGTGGCGGCGAGCTTCCAGCCCAGGTTGACGGCGTCGCCGATCCCCAGATTCAGGCCCTGGCCGCTGAACGGCGAGTGCACGTGGGCGGCGTCGCCGCAGAGCAGCACTCGACCGCGCCGATAGCTCGTCGCCTGCCGCGCGTGGTCGGTGAAGCGCGTGCCGACGGTGACCTCACGCACGCGGACGTCGGCGCCGCTGACGCGCCGCAGACTGGCCTCCATCTCGGCCGCGGTGACCGGTGCCTCCCGGTCCGCCGGGGGGCCGTCCAGCTCGACGGTGCGGATGCGACCCGGTCCCGGCCCGTGGATGTAGAGGCCGGTGGGGGTGTGCTGCCAGCCCTGACCGAGTTGCTCCGCCCCTTCGATGGTGCCCACCGCCTGTCGGACCGTGATCCGAGGATCCGTGCCGGGGAACTCGAAGCCCGCCCGACGGCGGACCGCACTGCGGCCTCCGTCGCAGCCGACGAGCCACGCCCCGCGCACGTCGTCCCCGCCGTCCAGGTGAACGGTGACACCGTCCTCGTCCACGTCGAATCCACGTGCCTCGACCCCGCGCCGGACCTCGACGCCCAGCTCCGCCGCGCGCTCCCCGAGGATCCGCTCCACCTCGGCCTGCGGGACTTGCACGTACCAGTCCGGGCCGCGGCCACGCAGACTGGGGTCCCGTTCGTCGACGGGGTCTGCCGGCACCTGGATTCCGCCGAAGTGCCCGACGGAAGGGGCCCGCTTCCGCTCTCCTTGGAGCGGCTGCCGCCCCGCGACCGCCTCCATCGCGGAGAGCAGGCCGCGCCGTTCGAAGGCCTCGGCGGAGGCGGTGTTGAACGCCCCTGCCTTGAGCGCGGTGTCGGGCTTCGTCCGCCGTTCGACGACCAGCACCCGGACCCCCGCCAGTTGCAGTTCCGTAGCCAGCATCAGGCCGACCGGCCCGGCGCCCACGATGAGCACGTCGTGGTCCGTCGTCGTCGACATCCGGGTTTCCTCTCTCATGGACACGTGGGGTCCCTCTCTCCGTTTGAGCCTTCCTCCGCGGTCCGTCACTTCGGTGATGCGGCAGGCGTCACCCCCGGACCTGAGATCGAAGGGCTGAGTTGATCGGTTCTTCAGTGGGTTTGGCGGTCGCGTCCAGGGAGGAGCGGCACGGTGCCGAAGCCGTCGGCCAGGGCGCCCGGGGTGCGAGGGAACGGGTGACGATGGTGATCGACGGCAACGGTGACGAGGGTGGTGCTGAGGACGACGGCGAGGGCACCGACGATGACCGTGAACGCCTGGCGCCCCACGGCGGGATCGATGCGGTCGGGAGTCGGCGCCCGGGACGCGGTCCCGGCCTCGTGGAGAGTGCTCATGCACAGCGGCCTTAAGATACAGTGTTCTATCTTCCAATGCTCACGGTAGGGTGCAGAGATAAGATAGGCAAGTCTATTTAAAGGACGTGTGCACGATGGCCGAGCGGCGACGCGGAGCGGCACTGGAGAAGGCGCTCCTCGATGCGGCCTGGAAAGAACTCACGGCGAACGGCTACGCCAGGTTCACCATGGACGCCGTCGTCCGGCGCGCGGGCACCAGCCCTCCCGTGCTCTACCGCCGCTGGTCCGGCCGCGACGACCTGATCCGGGCAGCCATCACCCACGTCCTGGAGCAGTCCCGGGTCGACCTCCCCGACACCGGGAGCCTGCGCGGGGACGTCCTCACTCTGATGCGGACGATCAACGCCACCCGCGTCCAGCACGTGACCGTCATGAGCGCACACCTGGCCGGCTATTACCAGGAGACGGGCACCAGCCCCGCCGACCTCCTCGCCACAGGGCACGAGAAAGCCACCGACGTGCTCTTCGACCGCGCCGCCGCCCGCGGCGAGATCAATCCGGAACACCTCACCGAACGCATCAAGTCCCTCCCCTTCGACCTGCTGCGCCACGAAATCCTCACGACCTTCGCCCCCGCGCCCGATCACGTGCTCGAAGAAATCGTCGACACGATCTTCCTCCCCCTCGTACGCTGAGGCGAAGGTGTTGATCGCGGTGGGGTCCCGGCCGCGCGCAGACTCACCGCGTTCTTCGCCGCCGCTGCGGCTGGAACGGCTCGGTCCCGCCCGGCGCCGGACACCGGGCTCGTGGTCGACGGCGCAGAGCGGGCCACCAGGACGTCCCGCCGCAGGTAGTCCCGGAGTCCCGGAGCGTGAGACTTGCGGGCGGAGCCTCACTCACGACGGCCTGGTCTCCCGTCGTGTCGAGCCGACCGTTCCCCCGCGCGTGGACTACCGGATCACCGGACGGGGACGGCCGACAGCATCTTCTGCGATACGCCGGGGATCCTGCGCTGCAACTCGGCGAACCGCACCGCCTGCGGAGCGGCCTCGGGCAGCACCTTGATAGCCATGGACGTCCATTTCGTACCGACTCTGTCCAGCAGCCGACGCGTCGGGCAGCCCGGATCGAAGAGGTCACTGCGCGTGGGAAGGGCACCCGTGGGTGAGGTGGTCACCCGGAGCTCACCACCTTTCGGGAAAGTACCCTCTTGGCGCGTCGAGTCCAGTCACCTAGCTTCAGCTTGTAACCGTCAGTTACTGCTAGGAGCCGATGTGACGCCCCAGGCGCCCATGCCCTCACCCGCCCGCCGCACCGCCGGTCCGGACGTTGATCCGCAGGTGGATCCGGACGTGGATCCGCACGTGGATTCGGATGTCGATCCGGACGTGGAAATACGCACCGTCGCCGTGGGCGGTGTGGCAACCAAGGTGGCTCTCTCCGGCGAAGGTCCCGCCCTCCTGCTGCTGCACGGCTTCCCGCACTCCTGGGAGGTGTGGCGGGCGGTCATCGGCCCGCTGGCCCGGCGCCACCGGGTGATCGCACCCGACATGCGGTGGCTGCGCACCGGCAAGGCAGCCTCCCTCGAAGAGCCCACGGCACAGGACTACGACGCCGCGACGCTCGCGCGGGACGCAGAGTGCCTGCTGGAGGCGCTCGGCGCGACGGGCGCCGCGGTGGCCGGCATAGACGCGGGAGCCCCTGCCGCCTTCCTGCTCGCCCTGCGGCGCCCCGACCTCGTGCGGCGCCTGGTGTTGATGGAGTCGCTTCTCGGCGGTCTGCCGACCGGCGGTCCAGGCAGCGAGCAGCCCGCAGCGGGCGGGCCCCGGTGGTGGTTCGGCTTCCACTCCGAGCCCGGACTCGCGGAATCCGTGCTGACCGGTCACGAGGACCGGTACATCGGCTGGTTCCTCGACAACGGCACGCTCGGTCGCGGCGTCCCCAGCGCGCTTCGTGAGGCGTTCATCGCCGCCTACACCGGCGAGGACGCCTTGCGCCGCGCCTTCTCCTACTACCGCGCCCTGCCGAGCAGCGCCCGGCAGATCAGGGATGCCACGATGACGGCCCGGCTCACGATGCCCACCATGGCCATCGGGGCACACCCCATCGGTGCCGCGCTCGAACAGCAACTGCGCCCGATCGCCGACGACCTGACGGGCCATGTCATCGAGGACTGCGGTCACATCATCCCGCTGGACCGCCCTGACGCCCTGCTCGCACTGCTCCAGCCGTTCCTGGCGGCTGACATCGTTGTGTGAGGGCTCTGCTGCGCGCATCACCGCGGCGTGGAGCAGGGTCCTTCGGCGACACGCACGGAGCGGCGACGGGCCGGCGACGGGCCGCGGTGGTGCCGGCGCGCGGGGCGGCACCCCTCGGCGCCGGGCGGCGCTGACCTCGGTCAATCGACCCACAAGCACAGGTATCCCGACTCACGGCCTCATGGCCGCACGCGGTTGCAGGTCAGCCGGGGCCGCCGGCAGTGAGCCTCAGATGGGGAACATCCCGGGGAACGCGCCGTGACCGACGCCTGGTGCGGTGAGGGCCAGCCAGCCGTGGCCGCGCACCGCGGTGTCGGGGCCGACCTCGCCGGGGTCGACCGAGAGAGACCCGCAGGCGGACCGGGCTCCGGCGGTGCCCGCGTTGGCCGGGACCTCGTCGTACTCAGGGGCGAAGTCCGGGTCGTCGACCGCGAGGGTCTCCCACGGCAGCGGGTCGCCCTCCCATTCGGGGTCGCTCTCGGCGGCGTACTGACGGATCACCCGGCCGTTCTCGGCGACGATCCACACGTCGGAGCCGCCGGCGTCGTCCAGGAAGAAGAACTGGGCCTGGCCGCAGTGGACGCTGACCCGCTCGACCGTCTCGATCATGCCGTCCCAGGGGTCGCCGACGAGCAGGTCGAAGGGGCCGAAGACGAGCCGCCAGCCGTCCAGCTCCGGGGTGACGAAGGCCCGCCCCACCGTGTGGCCGGCGCCGTCCGGCCCGGGTAGCCGGATCTCCTGGCTCTCCGCAGCCTGGACGCCCGCGGTGACCGTGACGGGCCGCCGGTCGTGCAGGTCCAGGGCCTCGAAGACGCCCTCGTACGACGCCCCGGGCACGGCCATCCACCAACCGCTGAGGGTCGACGACGGGAGCCTCGGGGTCTCGTGCGGGATCTTCACCCGTATGAGCCGCTCGATCGCCGCGCGATCGCGGTCGTCGAGCGCGTCGGCGCCGCCGCCCGCCACCAGCGCCGCCATCGCGCCCCGCCGGATCCGCGGGGACGCGGCCGGGTCGCGGCGCAGGGAGCGCAGCCGCGGCCGGAAGGGTTCGTGCAGCAGGCGGGCGTAGTCGGAAGCCTTGTAGGGGATGAGGCGGCCGCGGGCATGGCTTTGCACCAGGGCCCGCAGTCCGGCCTCAGAGTCCGTCCGCAGCCTGAGCAGCCCCTGGAAGCCGTTGCCCGACCTTCCGTAGTTCGGATCGGCCGCCAGGGCCGCGTACTGGTCGGCGGAGCGCTCGTCGAACACCCCGAGGAGGCGGCCCGCCTGCCAGTCCGTCACTTCCTTGCGGCCCCATGCCTCCAGCAGGGCGTCGAAGGCCGGCGGCCCGACGAGTCTCAACACCCGCATGACCGGCTCCAGATCAGCAGTCCGCTGCACACCGGCCAGACCCCGCAGCAGCGTCGGCACCACGCTGTCGGCCTGCTCCGTCAGCTCTGCGGCCGCGGCGTCCACGCGCGCGGCGTCGCCGCTCTCCAGGTCCGCGAGAAGGGATTCGATCTTCATGCGGCAGCACACTAGCCCCGTCCGCTGACCGCACCCTGCGGGGGCCGTGCACCGGAGCTCGACGCGGACGGAGTCGTGGTGACTCCAGTGACGGCGCTCTTCCCAGAACTGCCGGCACGCAAGGGCGACAGCTCGCCGAGATGTTGGTGTGCGACGCCGCAGAGGACAGGACGAGCCATGGCCGCCCGGGCCTGCTTGATCTTCACACCACAAGAACCCACGCGGCCATCCCTCTGTCATGGCCTGCCTGGAACGGTGGCTCAGACCCGCTCCAGCGGCCGATGCGGCCCGTCCGGCAGCTCCACCTTGATCACGTCTCCGGGGCGCACCACGCCTCCTTCTGTCACGATGCCCATGATTCCCGCCTTGCGCACGATGTTGCCGAGGTCATCGCGACCGACGACCTGCTTCAGCAGCCCGTCCTGGAAGTTGTCGATCTGCAGACAGGGATTCCGCAGGCCGGTGACCTCGACCACGGCCTCGGCGCCGATGCGCAGCAGCGTGCCCACCGGCAGACGGAGAAGATCGATGGCACGGGTGGTGATGTTCTCCCCGAGCTCGCCGGGGGCCACCCGGAAACCTGCCTCACCGAGTTCGTTGAAGAGTTCTTCGTGGATGAGGTGCACCTGGCGAAGGTTCGGCTGGGTGGGGTCCTGCGCGACACGTGAGCGGTGCTTGACCGTCACACCAGCGTGAACGTCCCCTTCCACACCCAGGCCGACGAGCAGGGTGATGCTCTCCCTGTTCGGCTTCGTGAACGAGTACTCGCTGTTGCTGCTGACCGCCGTCACTACCCCACTCATGTGCGGAATCCCCCTCTTCGCAGCCACGATCCACCCAGAGCCTAACTCTCAGCGCTCAGCGCTCAACGACCCACGTCCCACGTCCCACGTCCCACGTCCCACGTCCCATTGCAGGTCGGCCCGTTGTCGGACGGTCGATGGATTCTCCGCCGCCCGACGCGCAGCACGCCGGTCAGCATCGGGAGGGTGAACTCGCCGGCGCCGGTCTCCGGTCGGCTCGCGAGATAGGCGCGGGTCCGGCCCAGCACGGCCTCCCGTTCCTGTTCCGGCATGACGAGCATGCCCGCCTTCGTCCCGAGGGTCGCGACGAGGGAGTCGGCGGTCCGGCGCTGCCCGTGCGGGAACTCTGCTCGTTCCGGCGAGTCGAACCGGGCGCCCCCGCCCGTCCTGGGAAGGTCCATGCCGGCCGTCGCGGCACGCCAACCGGCGGGCACGTCGCGCGGGCCGATGGCCGCGCTCCCGCTGACCCGTGCCAGCGCGGCCACCCAGTCGACCCGGTCGTCGAAGACGTTCCACAGACCCGCCAGAACCCCACCGGGTGCGAGGACCCTGGCAATCTCGGGTCCCGCGACGTCCATGTCGAACCAGTGCATGGCGTTGCCGGACAGCACGGCATGGACGGACGCGTCCGGGAGCGGTATCGCCTCGGCGCTGCCCTGCAGGGCGCGAACGTCCGGGAGGCCGCGGCGCAGTTCGGCCAGCATCGCCGGATCGGGCTCGACCGCGACGACGTCGACGCCCAGCGCGGCCAGTGTGCCGGTGAGCTTGCCGGTCCCGGCGCCGAGGTCCAGCACTCGCGGGCCGGGCGCGGGTTCAAGTGCCCAGCGCACCGCGGCCTGCGCGTAGTCCGGGCGGTGCTCGGCGTAGGCGCCCGCCGCGGCACCGAACGACGAGCTGTGAAGCAGCCATTCGTCCTTCTGAAGCTTCTGCTCGGTGGGCCCACGACCACGCGCGAAGTCCTGGTGGTGCTCCGTGCCGTCGCCGGTCCGCCTCATCGCAGCTCCTTTGCCAGCGGTCTGTGCGAGGTGCACTGCTCGCGGCCAGTCGGACAGGGTTCACATCGTCCGGGCGCGCAAGCTATCGATGCGATATATCGAACAGATGCATCGACAAGATATGCACTGCCACGCTACGACGCAAGAGCCCCCTCTTCACCGACGAAGGAGCATCTGCTGACTCACCGACGTCTGTTGCGCGCCACTGGGCCCCCGTCAAACGGCGCTGCTGTCCACGTAGTTGTGCATCCGATGCCGCGACAGCCCCCTGCTGCGGGCTGTCCCAGAGTCGGCGAACGGCTTGCAAGGCGACGGAACGGCGCTAAGCAGTTGCAGGACATGAAGATTCCCTGGCCTGCCGGGGTGAGGTAGTCGCCGCCCCCTCTCGTGCCGCCAGGCGGATTCGCTCCCCGTGTGCACGGCATTTCGTTGTCGGAGGGGCCTGCGATGGTTGGCTCATGGATGAGATGGATGAGTGGGTCGAGCAGGTCGACGAGCACGACCAGGTATGTGGGGTGGTGCTCCGCCGAGAGGCCGTCCAGCGGGGCCTGCTGCACCGCGTCGCCGTGACGTTGTGCCGCGATCCCGGCGGACGGATCCTCGTTCATCGACGGTCCGAACGGGCCTCTCGTTTCCCTGGCCACTACGAGGTCGTGGTCGGCGGGGCCGTCGCTGTGGGTGAGTCATATGAAGCTGCCGCTGTCCGGGAGTTGGCGGAGGAGTTCGGCGTTCGAGTATCTGTCCGCCATGTGACCACATTCCTTAATCAGCATGGTCTCAGTCCTCACTGGCTCGGTATCCACGAGGCGCTCATCTCGGTCGAAGTAGAGCCGGATCATGACGAGGTCGTGTGGCATGAATGGCTGACAGAGAGCGAACTCTTCGCCTTCATGGAACAGCGACCGTTCACTCCGGACAGCAGTGAAGCCCTTCGCCAGTATCTGGCGGCCCGAGGCGATCGTTGACGGTCGGCCAAGACAATGGGCGATGAGCACGGGGCCCCGTGATTCGAGAAGCCGTGTGGGAAGGACCTCCCATGCATCTCAAGCTGCCGTTCGACGCGGTCTGGGCGCTGGACGAAAAGGGCGCGGCACGACGGTGCCGCGAGGGCAACGACCGAGGTCAATCGGCGGCGGCAACAGTGAACTCGGCGCCCGGGCGCCACGGCCGACCCTGCGACGCGTCTTCAGGCAAATGTCCTCAAGACGTCCTCGCCGTCCGTCCACCAGACGCCGAGCCGCTGGCGGACCAGGAGCCAGCCGTCGGGACCCGAGCGGAATTCCCAGTCGTAGGGGCCGCCCATGGCATAGGGAGAGGAGGTCCGGCCGGGTGTGGTGACGGCGACGAACCACATGTAGCCGATTCCCGTTGCCCGGTCTCCTTCCAGGTCGACATGCATGTTGAGGATGTGGTGCTGCATGCTGGCGTAGGGCGATTCCGCCTCTTCCACCTTCGCCCGGATCGCCTCCTTTCCCTCGATCGTCTCCCACGGCCCGAACTCCAGCACCGCATCCTCGGCCCAGCAGTCGATCCAGGTCCGCCAGTCCTTGCGGTCCAGCGCCCGCCACCCGCGGATCAGCAGACCACGCAGGGCTTCCTTGTCCTCCAGCACCTGCAGCCTGTCGGCCAGGGCATCCAGTTCGCGCACACCGTTCGTCATGCCTGTTCCTGTTCCTTCCTGATGGGTCATAGGACGATCACCGCGGACCGGACGACGATTTCGTTCCCGTCGACCTGCGCAGCCTCAGAAGGGGCGTGCGCAGTGGCCTCTACGACGGCGGAGGCAGGCAGGCAAGCAAGCAAGCAAGCAGCGCCATAGCGCGTTGCGCCGCCGCTGCGCCGCCATCACGTCTTCATCGCCTCTCGCACGGTGGGTCCGGAGATGGCATCGGCCAGTTCGGGGGCGTAACGGCCGTCTCCGCTCGGCCTTCTGTGCTGCGGGGGGGGTCCCGCGACACCGAGTCTGCGCAGGTCCCGGGCATCCCTCCAGGGCGTGTGCTGCCTGCGGCCCAGCCTGGATGCATGACCGACAACCACTTGGGAGAGTTCCTGCGCGCACGCAGGGCGGGCCTGCAGCCGCAGGACGTCGGCATCGCGAGCCACGGCGTACGCGAAGTGAGCGGGCTGCGCCGCGAAGAAGTCGCCGTCCTGGCCGGGATGAACTCGGACTACTACACCCGCCTGGAACAGGGACGCGAGCGCCCCCCTCGGGCCGGAGGGCGGGGGCAGGAAGCATTCTCCGGGCAGGACAGCCTGACCTCTCCGCTGGAAGCCGACGAGTGCTCGATTGGCCAACTGGTCGTCTTCGTTCGGCAGTCCGACACGACGCACGGTCACCTGTCCGGGAGGAGAAGCCAGACTTCGGAGAAGGCTAGGCCGTGGTCATGGGTCACCACCCCGCACGGGCAGCCCAGTGAGATCACGCGCCAGTCGCAGGTCACCGTCCACGGCCCGCCCTTGCCACCACACGCCGGGCAGCCGACCGTCTCGGCCGTCCACACTCCGAAATCGGGTCTGCGGTAACGACGGAAGCATCCCGCGTACAGGACCTGCCAGGGCTCGACCGGGGGCGTGAGCGGGACGGTCCCAGGCAGACTCGTCGAGGCCAGCGCGGCGAACACCGCGATCAGGTCCGGGAGCAGTGCCTCGCCCGCCTCTGTTGGTGGTACGCCCGGGCCGTCCGCCGTCTCCGCAGGGGTCCCGTATCTCGGGGCCGCCGCTGCGCGCGGTGGGTTCGGGGTGGCGTGCCAGGGCAGGAAGGCGCGGGCGACCGCGGCAAGGAGCGCGGCCGCGGGCGGGGTGACGGCGCCGGCGTCGAGGTGGTGGAGGGTGGTGCGCAGGAGGCGTTGGAGTCGCCGGTCCCGGTCTACGGCCGCTGTCCGGCCGGTCGCTCCCCGCCGGAAGGGAAGCGGGGCCGTAAGACGGTCCAGGACGGCTGCTGCCGCTTCGGAGTCTGCCGCAGCAGGGCGCCACTCCCCGGCGGACAGGAGGTGCCGTGCCCTCCCGACCTCACGGGTCAGAGAGCGTGTCTGCAACGGCCCCGGGCCACAGGCTGCCTCGTGAATCTCGTGCCCACGCTTCATGGTCCCCTCTTCCCCCTCCCCTCGTTCCTGTGGCTGCCACTACGTGCCCGGTGCGCCCACCGCGAGGTCGGTGGATATCCCATCACACAGGCGGATTGCGTCTTTGGGAGGCGCTGCATGCTGATCGATGGGGGTTCGCCGGCGCGTACAGACGGGAGTGCGATGGCACGATCTGCCAGTGGAGTACGGCCCGTGGCAGAGGGACAACAGGCTCCGCCCATCCGCCTGCCCGTTCTCGCCGGCCCCCCTCCATCCGCCCGTCCATCCGCCGTCCGCCCGTCCATCCGTTGGGCAGGCAGCGGTCCGTGCGGCAGGCGCTGCCTGCCGTGGGTCAGGCGCCGTACGGTCCAGTTCCGGCGCTGGTGCCTGCACCTGCCCGTACCGCTGGAGGAGGGGCCGTGCCCTCGGTGTGGCACGGCCCCGTGGTGTGGATGGATGGTCAGCGGTCCTGGGCGAGGGCGTGCAGCTCGCCCAGCAGGCTTCCCTCGGTGGCGACGAGGTCCTCGAAGCAGCCCTCCTCGCGGATTCGGCCCCGGTCGAGGACGATGACCCGGTCAGCCATCTTCACGTTGTCGAGCCGATGGGTGACCACGATCGTGATGCGGCCCGGGGCCATCGCACGCAGCTCGCGGAAGATCTGGTGCTCGCCGCGGGCGTCCATCTCACTGGTCGGCTCGTCCAGTACGAGAACCGCCGGCTCCCGGTACACGGCCCGCCCGCACGCCAGGCGCTGCCATTGCCCGCCGGACAACTCGTGCCCGCCCCAGACCGACCGGGCCAGCAAGGTGTCGAGTCGGCCCGGGAGCGCTCGTAGCGCGTCGCCCATGCCGACCTGTTCCGCGACCGCCCAGACCCGGTCGTCGCTGTGCTCCTGAGGCTGGCCGAGCGTGATGTTCTCCCGTGCCGCCAGCGGCCAGTGACCGTTCTTCTGCGGGACGAGACCGACATGCCGCCACACCGATTCCGCGTCCGCGGTGGCCAGGTCGGTGTCGTCCCACAGGACCGCGCCCTCTGAGGCCGTGGTCAGCCCGGTGAGCAGCCGGATCAGCGTGGACTTGCCGGCGCCGTTCTCGCCCACCAGGGCGACGACCTCGCCACGGTTGAGGGTGAGGGTGATCGGATGCAGCGCCGGGGTGTCCTTGGACGAGTAGGTGAAGCCGGCGGCCTGTAGTCGGATCCGCTGGGGTGCCTCGACCTGCGCGGTGCCGCGGTTCATGGCCATGGACCGGACCTCGTCGACGAACTCGTAGTAGTCGCTGAGGTAGAGCCCGTGATGGAACATGACCGCTCCGTATCGCACGATCGAGTTGAGTGCGCGCCCGGCGGTCTGTGCAGCGACGACGGCCGTGCCCGCGATCGCCGCGGACATGGCGCCCGCGAGGACCAGCGCAGCCAGCGAAGCCCACATGCCCAGGGTGAACACACCGGCCAGCGAGGCGGCGAGCAGGGTCACGAGCAGGTACGGGCGAGCGCCCTCCAGTTCCCGGCCCTCGACCCGGTCGCACATCGTCCGGTACCAGAAGTGCAGGTAGGGCCTCATGGTGTTGGCGCGCAGCTCGTCGGCGAGATCCGCGGTGGTCAGCCACCAGCGCATCATGCCTCTCACATTGCGGGCGGAGATGGTCCGGTCATGGACGCGGTAGTCGATGCGCGCGGCGATCACACCGCCCAGGCCCCGCGGGACGACGGACAGCAGCAGCACGCCCAGGAGCAGCGGATGAAGGGACGTGAGGACACTCGCCGCCGAGACCAGCTGGACGAGGCCGTTGGTGAGTGTCTTCGCGTCGTCCGCGAGGTCCACGGCGCGCAGCGCACCGATCTCCGCGGCCTGGCTGCGATCGGTGAAGCCCTCCGTGTCGTAGGCGGAGAGCTCGGCGCGCATGTGCAGGTCGACCAGGGTGAGGTCGGCGACCGAGGCGATCTTCGGATTCAGGCGCCGCGTCGCCCAGTCCGCGAGGATCCACATGATCGCCCCGGTGGCCATCGCCAGGACCGCGACGGTCAGCGCCGGCCACGCGTGCACCAGCCCCTGGCGCGGCGGGGAGGCGGTCAGTTTCGGCAGGGCACTGGCGACAGCGCCGAGCATCACGGCCGTCCCCGCGCCGGACAGCAGCTGGCAGACGACGATCGTGATCGCCATGCGCCGGTCGACGGCCCAGGCGAGCCGGGCCGTCTGCGCAAGCGCCATGGGGATCCGCCGGGCCATGTCCCACAGGGTCGCGTCGTCCATGGCTCGCCGGTGTTTGCGCCCGTTGTAGTCGAGTTCGGGAGGCGCTGCCGGTTGCGGAGTCCCTGCCCGCGCCGCCGGGACCGCCACCGCCTCACCGGCGTCGGGCATCGCCTCGGCTGTGGGAACCACGTCGTTGTCCTGCTGCGATGTCATACCAACACCCCCGTCGTGAGCCGGTCCAAGGTGCGCCGTCCACGCGCGGCAGCAGCGGGATCGTCGTGCGCCGGGCCCCGCATCAGGCAGCGCACGGCATCCAGCGCCGCCAGCCCCTTCAGCGCGTGCTGTTCCTCGGGTACCAGATCGCGCCCGTAGCCCTGGAACCACGCAGCGCGCAGGTCGGGCCGATCCGCCCAGATCCCGCAGCTCATCACCACGAAGTCCTGGACCGCGGTCGCGAACCGTGACCGCTCGAAGCCGATCCAGGCGGCCTGCCCCAGCTGCCGGGACCACAGGAGGTTGCGGGGCCGCGCGTCGCCGTGGATGAACGCCAGCGGCAGTGGTGGCAGACCGCGCAGTTGGTCGGCGAGGAAGCGCACCAGCTTGTGCTCCGTCGGTGTCAGCACGTCGTCCGCCTGTCGCAGGAGCTTGTCCGCGCTGTCGGCCGCGGCCTGCAGCGCCTGCTCGGCCTCGATACGACGGGGGCCCCAGAGGTCTCCGGCCGCGTGCAGCAGAGCCAGCAGAGCGCCGCCCTGCCGGTGCGCGCGGCGTTCCTCGGCAGGCGTCGCCGTGAGCATCGTCGGCGGAGCACCGGAGACGGCGGTCAGCAGCAGAGCCAGGTGCTCGGCGCTGGAGGCTCGCAGCTGCGGTGCGCGGCCGGCGCCGAGCGCGGGAACCGCGTGACGCAGGGCGAAGGTCTCCCGCTCGTACAGCGCAGGCTTCGGCGAGACTTTCAGGTAGAACCGGACGCCATCACGGCGGCCGAGGGCCCGGACGCGGGAGTTCGCCCGGGGGTGTGAAGGATCCTCTGCAGCGGACACTTCACCACCGAGTTCTTTGGCGGCCCAGGCGAGCAGGGCCGGCGAGGGCAGGGTCGGGTCGGTCATGCACCCCACCTCGTGGACGGGCGTGATGCGGATGCGAACAGGGCACGGCGGGCGTCAGCCGGGCGCCGGAGCACGGTCGGGGAGATGGCCCGGGCCGGAGGGTTTTCGAACACAGGCTGAGGGGCGGTGAGTACGAGCACGGGATTCACGGGTTCTCCTCGGTTGGGGAATGGGGTTGAGCACTCCGGACAACGGCCCTGGTGACAGGACCGATACGGGTCGCATCGAGCGAACGATCGAATGAACGTTCCATGCAGGGCGGGGTGGTCAAGTGGCTTCGGCCTGACCGGCTGGCACCTGCGCGTTCGATTCACCCGTCAAGGGGACGGCGATGCGGCCGTAGCCCGAGCGGGGGATTGCGGCACGACGGCATCGAGTGCACGGGACTCCTTCGGCGAGGTGCGGATGTGGTCTGCGTACGGGCACCCTCGTGCACACCACTGACAATCAGCGGGGAACGGGACCGCGTTCCGGACAGTCCGCGGGCGAGCCCCGTCGGTGGGCCGGCGGGAGGCGCCCAGCCCCTGGCCTGGGCCGAAGCCGGAAGAAAGGATTCTCGAATCGCTGGGCGTCGTCCCGTGGTTGAGCGGCAGCGGGAATGGCTTGATCTACGTGCACCCGGCGGCGACCACGCCGCGGCCCCGGGTGTCGACACCGCGCCAGGGCGTGTCGGCGGCTGCCCTCTCGGCCTTCGCCACCGGAACGCCGGTGGCGTTTCACCCGCGAGCCGCCGGGCCTCTCACGTGGAGGCGTGGCGGCTCACGCAGGGGCTCGGGCAGGAGGCTGACGCACAGCCCGGAGGCGATCTGGCTGAGCAGGCCGATGAGGTCATCGGCCACGGCATGACTGCGTGGAGAGAATCCCGCCTCGCTGCAGACAGGGCGGCCAGTGACAACTCGTCCGCCGTTCTCACGGCGCGTCATTTTCCGGGAAGGCAGCGGTGAATGCGTTCACGAGAGGCCTTCGCCGACGCCGCCGTGCCCGACCCCACGCTGCAGCGGGCAAACGGGGCGTCCGCCACCGGCACCCTGCGGCCGGGCCGCAGCCATGCACCGGTTTTCGCTCCGGCGATCGGTATCGTCCGCCCCACCGGGTCTGCTGCGCGACCGCCCGCGTGGAGGAGGATCACCATGGCCGATCGCTCGCGGGGAACCGCGCCCGGCGACGGATCCGCGGCGCATGCGCCCGAGCCCCACGGCACGGGCGCGCACGACACGGTGCGCCTCGCGCTGGTGATCGGCGCGCTCGGTGTGGTCTTCGGTGACATCGGGACCAGCCCGATCTACACCCTCCAGACCGTGTTCAACCCGAGCGACCCGCACCCCGTCCCCGTCACCGTCCAGAACGTGTACGGGGTGGTGTCGCTGGTGTTCTGGTCGGTGGTGGTCATCGTCCTGGTCACCTATGTGCTGCTGGCGATGCGCGCCGACAACGACGGCGAGGGCGGCATCATGGCGCTGATCACCCTGGTGCGGCGGTGGGGGTCGCAGCGGAGCCGGCGCGCGGCGGCCGTCCTCGCCGCACTGGGCATCTTCGGCGCCTCGCTGTTCTTCGGCGACAGCATGATCACCCCGGCGATCTCGGTCCTGTCCGCGGTCGAAGGGCTCAAGGTCGTCCAGCCCTCGCTGGAGAGCGCGGTCGTGCCCATCACCGCCGTGATCATCGTGCTGCTGTTCCTGGTGCAGCGCCGGGGGACCGCGGCCGTGGGACGAGTGTTCGGGCCGGTCATGATCGTCTGGTTCGTGGTCATCGGCGCCTGTGGTGTCGCCGGCATCGCCGATCACCCGGCCATCCTCAGGGCGCTGTCCCCTATCTATGCCCTGGGCTTTCTGTTCGGTCACTTCGGCACCGCCTTCTTCGCCCTGGCCGCGGTCGTACTCGCGGTCACCGGCGCCGAGGCGCTCTACGCCGACATGGGGCACTTCGGCCGCCGGTCGATCAACCGCGCCTGGCTGTTCTGCGTCTTCCCGGCGTGCGTCCTGAGCTACTTCGGGCAGGGCGCCCTGATCCTCGCCGATCCGCACAACATCAGCAGCCCGTTCTTCCTGCTCGCACCCGACTGGGGCCGGCTGCCGATGGTCGTGCTGGCCACGGCGGCCACGGTGATCGCCTCCCAGGCCGTGATCACCGGCGCGTACTCGGTCACCTCACAGGCCGCCCAGCTCGGCTATCTGCCGAGGCTGCGGATCGCGCACACCTCCGAATCCACCATCGGCCAGATCTATGTTCCCTGGATCAACTGGCTGCTGATGGTCTCGGTCCTCACCCTGGTCTTCGCCTTCCGCAGCTCCGCGGCGCTGGCATTCGCGTTCGGTATGGCTGTCACCGGCACCATCACCATCACCACCCTGCTGTTCTTCTACGTCGCCCGCGCGAAATGGGGCACGCCGAGGTGGCTGGTCGCCCTCGGCGCAGCTGTGCTGCTCCTCGTGGACCTGCTGTTCGTGGCGGCCAACCTGACCAAGCTCGTCCACGGCGCATGGCTGCCGCTGCTGATCGGCATCACCGCGTTCACCGTCATGACGACCTGGCAACGCGGCCGCGAGCTCGTCACCGCCCAGCGGGCCCAGCTCGAAGGTCCGCTGCCCGAGTTCGTCGACGACCTCCGCTCGGGGAAGGTGCCGACGCTCCGGGTACCCGGTACGGCCGTCTTCCTCAACCGGGGCAAGCAGACTGCTCCCTTGGCCATGCGGGCCAACGTCGAGCACAACCACGTCCGGCACGACCAGGTCGTGATCCTCGCCCTGGAGACCGAACCGGTGCCCCGCATCCCGGACGACCAGCGGGTCGTCGTCGACGAACTCGGCTACAGCGACGACGGGATCATCCACGTGACCGCCCGGTTCGGCTACATGGAGACTCCGGACGTGCCCGGCACCCTGGCGATGCTGGACCCGGCCCGCACAGAGGGTGCGTTGCAGCTCGACCAGACGTCGTACTTCCTGTCGAAGATCGACCTTCGGCGCGGCGACTCACCGACGATGGCTCCCTGGCGCAAGCGGTTGTTCGTCGCCACCTCCTACATCACGGCCGACGCCGCCGAGTACTTCGGCCTCCCCCGCGATCGCACCGTCATCATGGGCTCGCACATCGACGTCTAGGCGGACACCGGTCACGTCGGGCCGATGTGATGCGGTCGAGTGGCACACGTCCCCGTACCGGACGGGAGCGTTCGAAAGCGATCCGATACGACCGGATGCCGGCACGTGTCCACCCATCTCTTCTGCGTCCTGAGTCCTGTTTCCTGCCTCCTGCCTCCTGCCTCCTGCCTCCTGCGGGACAGCAGGGGACGGAGGCGGAACAGGACTCGCCGTAGGGGTTGTGCCCGGCGTGTCTGTGATCCCGGCATGCCCTTCCGGGACGCGTCCCTTCCGAGGCACGCCGACGATCCGCGCGCCCTTGACGGGATGCTGACGCGCCTGGTCAGAGGCGTGGAAAAGGTCGTCAGAAGGGCGCCAAGAACTGGCGTACGGACTGTTCGAAACCCCTCGGGCGCGGTGAGATTGCAGTGGTTCCAAGATGGATCGCCGGACGGGAACCCCGGCCGGCGTGTGCAGAACGGTGAAAGAGATGTCCGAGTCCCAACCGCCTCCAGCAGCCCGCGTCGTGGTGGGAGTGAGCGGCTCGCTGGGCAGTCTCACCGCCCTGCGCCGGGCCGCCGAGGAGGCCGGGCGCCGCGGGGCCGAGCTGTGGCCGGTGCTGGCCTGGGAGCCGCCCGGAGGGGACCATGCTGCCCGCAGGTTCCCCGCCTCGGCCGTCATGGTCCAGGAATGGGAGCGGCTGGCGCGGGAGAGGCTGGTCGGGGCACTGAGCGAGGTGTTCGGCGGCCCGGACACCGGGCTGCCCGGGCAGGGACTCGTCGTCCGGGGCACCCCGGGACCGGTGCTGGTACAGATCGCGGACCGCAAGGACGACATCCTGGTGGTCGGTGCCGGACAGCGGAGCCTGGTGCACCGGATGCTGTCGCCGTCGGCCGGCCGCTACTGTCTCGGCCACGCCACCTGCCCCGTTCTCGCGGTACCGCCGTCCCCACTGCAGGCAGCGCTGACGGCCGTACACCGCCGCAACACCTGGCGGCTGCGGCTGAACACGCGGGACCTGCAGAGGGAGTTCGAGGCCGTGCCGCCCGCCGCCTGAAGCGGCGGGGTTGCGGACCTCAGGACGTGGCCGCCGCCGACAGGTCCGGCTGTTCCGGACGCCGGTCCGGTGCCGTCGGCACGGTGAGCACCATGGTCAGCCCGCCGCCCGGAGTGTCCTCGGCGTGCAGGGTGCCTCCGACGGCCTCCGCGAAGCCACGCGCGACCGCGAGGCCGAGACCGACACCCACCCCGCGGGGCGAGTCGCCGTACCGCTGGAAGGGTTCGAAGATGCGGTCCTTGGCCTCGTCCGGGACGCCGGGCCCACGGTCGACGATGCGCAGTTCGACGCGGTCGGCCAGGGCGCTGGCGGACACCAGCACCCGCTCCCCCGCCGGGCTGTACTTGACCGCGTTCTCCACGACGTTGGCGACGGCCCGCTCCAGCAGCCCCCGGTCGACGTGCACCATGGGCAGGGTCTCGGGGATGTCGAGTTCCACACTGTCCTCGGGCACCCCGCCGAGCGCCATGGGCACGATCTCGTCGAGGTCGCTCTCGCGGATGATGGGGGTGACGGTGCCGGTCTGCAGCCTGGACATGTCCAGCAGGTTGCCGACCAGGTTGTCGAGCCGGTCGGCGCCCTCCTCGATGGCCTCCAGCAGATCGGCCCGGTCCTGTTCGGACCATTCGACGTCGTCGGAGCGCAGCGAGGTGACAGCGGCCTTGATGCCGGCGAGCGGGGTGCGCAGGTCGTGGCTGACGGCGGCGAGCAGGGCGGTCCGTATACGGTTGCCCTCGGCCAGTTCCTTGGCCCGGTCGGCCTCACTCTGCAGGCGCTGGCGGTCCAGGACTACGGCGGCCTGCGCGGCGAACGCGGCCAGCACCCGGCGGTCGGCGGCGGGCAGCACCCGGCCGCGCAGGGAGAGTGCCATGTGGTCGCCGACGGGGACGTCGACGTCCGCGTCCTCCGGGATCCCGGCGGGCCCCGGTCCCACACTTCCGGCGCAGGTCCAGGGGGCGGTTTCGCCGGTCCGTTCCAGCAGGGCCACCGACTCCATGCCGAAGGTCTCGCGCACCCGCTCCAGCAGCGCCTCCAAGGTGGTCTCGCCGCGCAAGACGTTTCCGGCGAGGAAGGAGAGGATCTCGGACTCGGCGCGCAGCCGGGCCGCCTGGTGGGTGCGGCGGGCGGCGAGGTCCACCACCGAGGCCACGGACACGGCGACCCCGACGAAGATCGCTATGGCGACGATGTTCTTCGGGTCGGCAATGGTCAGGGTGTGGACGGGTGGGGTGAAGTACCAGTTGAGCAGGAGGGAACCCACCACCGCCGAGGCCAGCGCCGGGAAGAGGCCGCCCAGCAGCGCCGCCGCCACCGTCAGCGTCAGGTACAGCAGCATGTCGTTGGCGAGGCCGACGGCCGGGGCGGCGCTGGTGAGCAGCCAGGTCAGCAGGACGGGGCCGAGCACGCCGACGAGCCAGCCCCAGATGACCCGGGAACGTCCGAGGCGTGTTCCCGGAGTCACCGGCAGCCCGCGGCCCTTGCCCACCTCGTCGTGCGTGATGAGGTGGACGTCGAGGTCGGGACCGGAGTCCCGGGCCACCGTCGCACCGACCCCCGGCCCGAAGATGACCTGCCAGCTGCGGCGGCGGGAGACACCGAGGACGATCTGCGTGGCATTGACGCCACGCGCGAAGTCCAGCAGCGCGACCGGTATGTCGTCACCCACCACGTGGTGGAAGGTCCCGCCCAGGTCCTCGACCAGCGTGCGCTGGACGGCGAGCTCCTTCGGGGAGGCAGCGGTCAGGCCGTCGCTGCGGGAGATGTAGACGGCGAGCACCTCGCCGCCCGCGCCCTTCTCGGCGAGCCGGGCGGCACGCCTTATCAGGGTGCGTCCCTCGGGGCCGCCGGTCAGGCCGACCACGATCCGCTCCCGCGAACCCCAGATGGTCGACACCCGGTGCTCACGGCGGTACTCGTTCAGGTACTCGTCGACCCGGTCCGCCACCCACAGCAGCGCCAACTCGCGCAGCGCCGTGAGGTTTCCGGGGCGGAAGTAGTTTGCGAGGGCCGCGTCCACCTTGTCCGGCTTGTAGATGTTGCCGTGCGCCATGCGGCGGCGCAGCGCCTCGGGGGACATGTCGACCAGCTCGATCTGGTCGGCGCGGCGTACGACCTCGTCCGGGACGGTCTCCTGCTGCCGCACCCCCGTGATCGACTCCACCACGTCGCCCAGCGACTCCAGGTGCTGGATGTTGACGGTCGAGACCACGTCGATGCCGGCCGCGAGCAGTTCCTCGACGTCCTGCCAGCGCTTGGTGTTGCGGGAGCCGGGGATGTTGGTGTGCGGAAGTTCGTCGACGAGGGCCACCCGAGGACGGCGCGCGAGGACGGCGTCCACGTCCATCTCGGTGAACGTACTGCCCCGGTACTGGATCTCCTTGCGCGGAACCTGTTCCAGACCGTGCAGCATCACCTCGGTGCGCGGCCGATGGTGGTGTTCCACGAAAGCCACCGCGCAGTCGGTGCCCCGCTCGACACGGCGGTGGGCCTCCGCCAGCATCGCGTACGTCTTGCCGACGCCGGGTGCCGCGCCGAGGTAGATCCGGAGCTTGCCACGTGCCATGTCATCCCTCGAAGCGGTAGCCCATGCCGGGCTCGGTGATCAGATAGCGGGGGTGGGAAGGGTCCTGTTCCAGCTTGCGGCGCAGCTGGGCCATGTAGACCCGCAGGTAGTTGGTCTTGTTGCTCTGGGAGACGCCCCAGACCTCCTGGAGCAGCTGCTTCTGGGTGAT